>JAFZFN010000014.1 GCA_017555875.1 Bacteroidaceae bacterium | reverse complement strand
GTTAACTTGGGTTTCGCGATGTCATACCCCCTCCGCTCTGTCTCTTCGTTCCTTCGCTCGTCCCCCTTAAAGGGCGACAATTCTTTTTGATTTGCCACTTCCGCGATAGAACTATCCAGAGAGCATTGTCCTGCATTCTCCCTCTTTAAGGGGGAGTCCCCGCAGGGGGAGGGGGTAAGGGGGACGAGTGAAGTGGAGCTTTGCGAAACGGAACGGAGGGGGTAACGGTTTTCGTCAACGTCAACGTCATCGTTGATTTTCCCCATCGGGGAAATCTCCCCTTCAATTTTTTTCCACTCGGCAGCGCAATAGTGCCACCTCACGCTCCAGCATAGTGAGGCGTGTCATAAGTTCTTTGTTTGTCATAAGTTATAAGGTTTTAATAAATCCTCCACTCCTCGGCTACGAGGTAGAGGTGTACCCCGATGCCGATGCCCTGACGGACTGGTACGCCCGCACCGTGGAGATGAACCGCACCCTCGGCACACACCTACACATCCCCACTTGGTACTACGACCTGATGAACCACGACGAAGCACGCCGCGCAGGGCTCGACCTTGCGGATGTGTTGATATTCAAATGAGCTACTCCATCCACTTGTTGATGCGCTCGCGTATGGCATTCGACTCGCTCAACATACGGATAAATTCTTGGGCAGAGTGCTTGCGATAGGCATCTTTCAGTATATGTACGCAGCCTTCCATCTCGTTTTCGGGTACATCGATGGGGATGGCTTTCACCCCCCGTTCGTTGTGGATGGTGGCTTCGGCAAGAATGGTCACCAACTCGCTCTGCTTGATGAGTTTGAGCAGTATGTGCACCTCGTTCAGTTCGACCCTAATGCGAAAGTAAGGGCTATAGTTGGCCACCACCTGTTCGAATGCATTGCGTGCTTGTAGGCCTTTGGCAGGTAAGGCTATGTCGTACCGTTCTATCTCGGCAAGCGTGATTTTCTCTTTTTGTGCAATGGGATGGTGCTCGTGCACAATAGCTGCCAGATGGTTATTGAAAAGGGAATGTGACTCTACGCCCTGATAGCGCAGGGTCGGTTTGAAGGCGAGCACAAAGTCTACCTCATGCTTTTCGAGCATTTCCATAAGTTCTTCCATCGGCTTATAGTAGATATTAAGCCTCACCTTCGGATAACGCTTCATAAAGGCGAGCAGGGTCTCTGTCAGCATAGGGCTGAAGGTGAAGGTCACGCCTATGTTGAGTGTACCCACGAGTAGTTGTTGCAGGTCGTTCATTCGCTCCTGACATGAGTCGGCGGAGTGCAGGGTATGCTGTGCCAAAGGCAATAGTTCCTGACCTGATTCGGTAAGCATTACCATATGGCTGTTGCGTTGGAAGAGCTGTCCCCCCATTTCCTGTTCCAACTGCCGTATTTGCTGCGAGAGCGTGCTTTGTGTGACATACAGCGCCTTGGCTGCTTCGGAGAAATTGAGTAGTTCGGCGGCCTTTACGAAGTACTTGAGTTGTCTGAGTTCCATATTGTCTGCAAAGTTAGTGAATAAAGCTTATCGAGTGGCTTGGAAAGAAATCTTTTTGAACAGAAACATGGGTATGGTGGCTCCTACGACCATGCCCAGAATGATAAACATGCAGGTGAGTCCGTTTGACATCAACAAGTAGAGATAATGGTTGAACGCCACCTCTTCGTGTTGAAAAAGACAGAGCAACAATGCCTTGACCGTGCGATAGGCATAGACACCTGGAATCATCGGCAGCAGTGCAGGAGAGAAGCATGCCTCGGCAGGACACTTGATACGCGGAGCCAACAACACGGCCAGTGTACCGATAAGAAATGCAGCTATGGTGCTTGCAGGGATAATATGCATGCCACACCAGGCATCGCTCATCAACAGGTATCGGCACGAGTGTCCTATGGCAGCTGTCAAGGCGCAACTTCCATAGATTGCCCGAGGGGGATTGCTGATACTGGCAAAACCGATAGCAGCAATCGCTGAAAATAAAGCATCTTGTATAAATCCTATGGTCATATGTCGTACGAATTATTCTGTCATATCTTAAAACCAACTCTGCTCCATGACCAACAGTCCACAGCATAATCCCAACGAGAGACAGAAGGTGAGGATAACGGCATTCATGAATCGGCTGAACGAGCAGATATAGTGCCCATCGAGCATATCGCTCACGGCATTGATATAGGGGACGCCTGGTATCAGGTATAGCACACTCGTAGCCAAAGCGACATCGGGGGTTGCCCCCCAGTCAAAGATATGCCCTGTAGCGCCGATGACCGATGACAGGAAAGCACTGCAGAAAACCACAAACCTTAAGTCTATGCTATGCCTTAGCATCTCCTGCCTAAGTAGAAAACCGCATAATGTAGCCACGAAGACCACTGCCATAGATTTCCCATCGCCACCGAACAATCGGCAGAACGAGGCATTGGCCAATGCTACAAGCAATAGCACCACCCAGCGGTTGGCATGTGGTGAATGAGCTATCTCATCCAATCGTTGCCGAGCCTCACAGAATGTCAGTTTGCCATCGGCAACCTCCCAACTCAACTTGCTCAGTTGGGTATTGAGATTGAAATTTATGCCCCCCTTCTTCGGCCGTTCTATGCTGCAGTACGAGAATGCTTCGTTTCGGGTGCGGATAGAGAGTAGTATGTATGTGGGCATAATAGTCGTGCCCACATACATACCAAAAGCCTCGGCCATACGCCGCAGGTTTTTCTCGATGCGGATGCATGTAGCTCCACATCCCAGCAGTATAGCTGCATACTCTGCCAAGAAGTTTTTCACTTCATTGGCTTCGGGCGAAGGGTCACAGTTCATCATCGAAGTCGTCGTAACCATAGTCCTCACCATTTGTAGCTTTGCTGATGTCAGCGATCTTTTCTTTGCTATTTCCCTCGTTGCATTGCTTGCGTACCTTTTCGATGATACGGAACAACAGCACAACAGTGAAGAGAGCAATAACAATGTACCAAACAAACATATTTCTACACATAATATTTAGGTGTTGCGAAAAACGCTGCAAAGGTACTTCCCCCTACAGCTCCGGAAAAGCATCTGTTCACGGTTTTTTCGATAGCTGCTATCGTTGGTATCAAAGGCAAGTAAAGTAATCCGTAAAAAAATACCGCCCTGCTTCGGATTCCCGAAAGCAGGGCGGCACACTATTGGCAAATAGTAGAAAAAAGAGTTTACTTAATGATTACTTTACGTCCATCGATGATATAGATACCACCCTTCAGGTTTTCGGTGTCGAGCACCTTGCGGCCTGAGAGGTCGTAGACGGTTGAGTATTGAGTGTTGAGTGTTGAGTGAGCTATACCAGTATCAATGTTTGCATTATAAGTCACGTCGTGTGCAGGCATGGTTTCGTATGTATCACCAATCCAACCCAAGAAGGTGTAACCCTCCTCTGTAGGTTCGTATACATACTCGGGGATAGCCTCGCCATACGCTACTTCAGCGGTATGTACCAGCTCTTCGCCTACGTAGTAGTATACGTGGTATACGTTTACGGTATAGCTACCCTCATAGGTTACATCACCTGCAGGTACAGTCTCTTCGACCTCGCCCCATCCATTGAAAGTGTGGCCCTCCTTCTCGGGAGCCTTGGGAGCGACGATTGTAGCGCCATACTCAAGAGAATCAGAAGCAATTACCTCATCGCCAATCTTGAAGGTTACAAGGTACTTATTGATGATGAATGCGCCACTGATTGTAACATCCTTGGCAGGCATAGTTGCAGGTATCTCGCCCCATCCGCTGAAGGTGTGACCCTCCTTAGTGGGCTCGGCAAGTGCTGTGATTGCAGTGCCATATACTACAGAGTCTGCCTGTACAGTTTCACCATCTACCACGTAGGTCAAGAGGTATGAGTTTGCAGTATAGCTACCCTCGTAGATTACATCACTTGCAGGTACGGTCTCTGCTACTTCGCCCCATCCGCTGAAGGTGTGGCCCTCCTTCTCAGGAGCCTCGGGAGCTACGATGGTTGCCCCATAGGCGAGGGTATCAGCCTGGATGGCTTCACCATCGACAAGGAATGTGATGACGTAGTGATACTCTGCAAAGAGTGTGTTGTCGGCAGTGACCTCGGTCAGCACGTCGCCATCGGGTGAGCTCTTCCATACAAGATGAGCACCAGTCATCTCATCCTGCTGGGGTAGTGTGCCGTTGGTGTAGAGTGAGTCGGCCTCTACGGAGAGGCTGGTGGTGTAGGTTACCTTGTATACCTGTGCGCCTCCGAGCACGGGGTGGAGGTCGGTACCGATATGCTGTCCGAAGGCTTCGCCAAGGAGGTAGGCTACCTCGCCCGATGCCATCAGACTGTCTGTAACGGTGGTCTGACCCTCAAAGTAGTCGTACTCCTTGGTGGCAAAGATGTTCTTGGTGTAATCTTTCGTTGTAGTGCCACCGATACAAGCAGACACTTTGTTACCTGTAACTTCGCCGAGACTGAATGCGTTCTCAATGACTGCACTCTTGTGGTTATATCCTGCTACACCTGCGCAGTTGGTTGTACCCTTGATGTTGCCAAGGTTGTATGCGTTGGTGAGCTGTGAGGTGGCTTGTGATACGGAGCCTGTGACACCACCCACGTAGGTAGATGTACCGGTGATGTTGGCCTTGTTGGCGCAGCGGTCTACGTAGGTCTTGGTACCCATATAGGCTACTACACCTGCTACATACTGCTTGGCGCTAACCTCACCATCCACGGTGATGCCGCTGATATGGCTATCCTTGATGTAACCGAAAAGTGCCTGATAGGTGTTGGCGTTGTTGATGTAGAGGCCATCGATGGTGTGTCCGTCACCTTCGAAGGTACCTTGGTAAGCGGTGCTCGATTTGCTACCTCCGATGGGTGTCCATTCGAAGGCGCAGAGGTCGATGTCACTTGTCAGCTTTCCTGCAATCTTGTAGTCGCCACCGTTGACCTTAGCGGCAAACCATGCCAGTTCGGCACCGTTGCTGATCTGGTATACGCCGTCCTTGAGCTCGGGCTCGGTGAGTGTAGTGCCATCCCATCCGTTTGCACCTGCCTCGACCATCTCGACGAGGCAGGTCTGCTCGTCCTCGTCACCTTCGGTCAAGGTCAGCTCGGTGCGGAAGCAACGGTAGCCGGGCTTGGTGGCCTTGATGATATAGGTGCCATAGGTGGGGCTATATAGGCCGTCGGCATTGGGATGCAAGGTGTCGCCCTCCATGGTGATGGTGTACTCGACACTATCTACATTGGCCTGCAGGTTGAGGGTGAAGCGCTTGACTGCTGTGACGGGGATGCGCACATCGGGCAACTGACCGAAGTAGGTCTTGTGGGCAATGGCGGTGAAGTTGGGTGAGCGACCGAGGTTCTTGTTTATCGCGCGGTGTGCACCGATGGGGTCGCCGAAGCCATTGACCTGGATGACGCCCTCGTCCATGACGAGCGTGTCTGATGCCGAGGTGTCATAGTCGGCAGGGATATCGATGGTTACGGCCTGTGCTGAGGGTACCGAACCGAAGGTGTACTGGCCTGCACCGAGGATGAGTGACGAACCGTTGGGGATGTTGTTGTAGGTGACATAGGCCGACATGTTGTATATACCTGCCAACTTGTTGGCGGGGTGGTGGAGTCCGCTATACTGAATCTTGACCTTGTCGCCAGGCTGGAAGACGGCGCTTCCCTCGCGGCTTACATTGGTAATCTCGCGATGGCAAGGCTTGGCTGTCAGCACCTGATAGATGGAGTTGCCTTGGGCATCGGTGAGCTTGATGATCTGTCGGCCCTCCTTGAGCAATAGGGTGTATGAGCCGTCGACGTTCTTGCGCACGCCCTCGGTGGCGAAGCCGTGGTAGGTGGCCATCTGCTCACCGATGGTGGGGTAGGCTATCTCGATATGGTCGACGCCCTCGGGAGTAAAGGTGTAGGTAGCGCCCTCCTCGGTGTCGAGATAATAGAACACATCGTGCTCTGCATCGACGTACTTACCAGCGGTCTTCAAGGCTCCCTCGTTGTAAGCCTCGTTGATAAACATATTGGGCTGCATGGCTGTGGCATCGTCGCCAACGGTAACGACATAGGCTGCGGTATTTTCGGGCCATATAGCGCCCCAGTACTCGCCACCCATGAAGTTGGTCTTGGTGAGTGAGTCGGCCTTAGCATTGTATTTGTAGTAGTTCAGTGCTATGGCATCGTAGGTCACCAACACGATGGCGGCTCCCTTGCCTACGGCCTTGATGGCAGACCATGGCTCGGTGGTGGGGTGTGCATTGTCAATCTCGATGACACCGGTGCTGGGGTTGCCGTCGAGGTCGATGATGGTGTAGTGGAAGTCGGGCTCGAAGAAGTAGTTGGCGGTCTGCGTGTCGGTCAACTGCCATGAGCGCATGGGCAGGGCGTCGTATGTGTCGCCTACCTTCAGTTGCAGGTGTCCGCGCTCGTTGATGTTGACAAGGATATTACCTGTCTCGTAGCCTCCGTTCCAGTTTACATCGTGCTTGATGGACTTGGGGCCAAAAGCCTCGTAGTGGCTGTCAGTGAACTTCAGGTATGAGTTTTCTCCACCATCAATGTCCATCGTGAAGTATCCGCCTTGGGTAAGGCCGCCGGCCTTCCATGTGCGGAAGTTGTAGACCTGATTGTCGGCCAGGCGGTAATATACCTTCTTGCTATTGCCCTCCACCTCGGTCTTTGAGGGCTCTACCTTGGTGAAGTTGGTGAAGTGGCTAAACTTTTTACCGATGAAGACCTCGGCATCGGCAGGCAGGGTCACGATGTAGTCGCCACCCATGGGGATAGCGCCACTCACGGTGATACCTCCCGTCAGGGTGCCACTGCGGTCGCTGGTCATATATCCCTCGGCCTGGTGCGCCTCGTTGGGGATGAGCGATACGTAATAGCTGTTACCATTCAGGGCCAGGAAGGTCTTGCGGCCTGCGGTGGTGCTGTTGCCCAATGTTACCATCAATCTATCGCCCTCGCGGGTAGATACGTCTACGGTGATGGTATAGTCCTTGTCGGCTTCCCAATTGGTCTTGTCCTCGTGCTTGTTCGTAGCGTATACGGTATTGGTGAGGACAATGAAATCCTGGTGTATGCTATCTTCGCTGACTTTGAGTTCGATAGTACCATTGATCGTCGTGCTATCCTTGGCGTAGGCTGTGAGCACGTAGGTGCCATGCGGAGCATCGAAGGTGTAGACCTGTCCGTCGATGTCGCCCACTGACACGGCGTCGCCTGTTGCCTTGTCGACAAGAGTCATCCACGGCGAGGTGGAATTCATTTTCACAGTAACATTTACATTGGCTGCCTGTATACTCATACAGCATGCAATCATTGCAGCCAAACATAAGACTAACTTTTTCATCTCTTTTAATTTTAAGTAATAGGGAATTGTTTAATGTTTGTATATCTTCTTTCCATCCTGAATATAGAACCCTTCGGCGGGTGCTATACGCACGCCTCGCAAGTCATACACTTCATCAGTGCTTGTAGGCTTGTCTTTATCGGTTACTTGTTCTATGCCAGCAAAGTCTACCCCATCGGGTGGGAGAGCCAGGAAGTGTGCCGGATTGATGTACACCTTATGTCTGCCCAGGAAGGTGCCCTCGGGCGACCATTGCACCAAGGCACCTGCCGCGGCAAAGGAACCTGCATCGGTGGCATACATATATCCGGTATAGGGGTTGACGTATACGCCATAGGGCATGCCTAAGGCCTTCAGGTCTTCGAGCATCGTGCCAGGTAGCGACTCATCCACACCACCTCCTCCGTCGGTAAGCATCACCTCGTGAGGGTCGATGACAACATAGTTGAATGTATATTCATTGGTGTAATAGGAGAATCGTGACCCGATAGCAATAAAGTTGCCGTCGAGCATCGTACAGTTATAGGTAGAGGCATACTCCAATACAACAAAGCAATCGTCGTCGCCATGAAGAGCGCCTTCGCAATCAAAGATGACCGTAGCGGCAGGTATGTCGTAATAGTCGCCCGGAGAGTTGATACACAGGTACTGACCCGACTGCGACAACTTGCCATAGAGGTTGATCTGGCCAGTGTCGACATTGCGCACCAATTGCATGGTTTCGGCGTCGATGATGCTTACGGTAGTCTCATATTCGTGGTCCTCCTGAAAGGCATAGCCACCCGTATTGGCAATGAAGAGGTGCCCATTGTAATAGGCTATACCCTCAGGCTCGTACCCTACCTCACAGGTGGCAACGACCTTGAAGGTTTGCACGTCAATCTTGGCAACGTAACCCCTTGTAAACATTTCGTAGCCATGGATGGTGCCACACTCATGACCGTAGGAGGTCACATATACATACCTGCCATCGGTGGCGAGTTTACGGTTGTTGGGCACATCTTCCGTCTCGGCAATGCGTTTTCCGTCGGGCGAGATGAATTGGATGATATTGCTCCAATTGACCGTTATGGCAATGAGGTTACTATTTATCTGAATGATGTCGTTGGGCGTATCACCAAGTTTGCGCTTGTTGATATCTCTGAACCACTGGTTGCTGACTATCTCACCATCTTCAAAGTAGGAGATCTTGCCATTATCGGCCTGCCAGTTGCCTTCGTTCAGCAGGATGATGCGCTCCTGAGCATGCAGGCTCGTAGCGATGGAGCAGAGGAGGAGAAGGATAAACTTTTTCATAATCCGAATGAGAGTGTTAGCTTATAATTACGACCGGGCATAGGATAGCGCGGGATGTGTTCGTACTGCTCATCGAGCAGGTCGCACACCTCGAGGCAGAGGCTCCAATGCGTCTTACCCATGAGGTGCGAGTAGGTGAGCTTCATGTCGATGTTGTGATAGGGCTTGAGTATATCTTCAGGGTCGGCATAGCTCCACATGCGTTCGCCCACATAGAGGTAGGCGGTAGAGAGTTGCAGATTGTGCCAGCCAACGATAGCGGTGACTCCTGATGAGAGTGTGGGCGAGTAGCAGATGGGCTTGTCGTAGGTGTCCTCATCGTCGGGGTCGGTGCGGTTTACATCGCGTTGCCAGGTCAGTGAGGTGAGTAGTGAGAACTGCCAGTCATCCGTGTGGTAACGCCCTTGTGCCGTAGCATTGAGCCCTCGGCAGAAGGTGTAGCCGTAGTTCATCATCGTCCAGGTGTAGGTGCCTTTCAGGGGGAGACATACGATGCGGTTCTCAATCTTGTTCTGATAGGCATCGGCTTGGGCTGAGACGTTCCAGTGCGGCGTGTCAAGATGGTATTCTAATCCAAGGTTGAACTGCTTGGTATATTCGGGCTTCAGGTTGCGGTTGCCCACCTGCGTGTAGTAGAGGTCGTTGAGTGTGGGGGCACGGAAGATCTTCTTGTACCATGTGCGAAATGTAAGTCCGCCCAGCGTGTAGGCACCCGAGATAGCTGGTGTCCAGCGATCCAACGGGTCGGCCGCACCCACATGCGCAAAGGTCTTGTCGCGATAATGCTGGTGTAGCAACGAAGCTGCCACCTGCAGGCCCTGCCAGTTGGCCTGTGCCGCCACCACCTGCTTCTGGTCGAGACGGAACACGTCGTCAAACTTCTTCAGGTCGGCGGCCAGCTTGCTATAGCGCACGTCGTAGCTTGCCGAGAGCGATAGCCACGACCACGGGGTATAGGCATAGCATAGTGCTCCGTAGCCATCTTGTTGATAGTAATGGTTGTCTACGCGGGCTGTGTTATGATTCTCGGGATAGTCGGTGCAGTAGCGTAGATACTCGTTGGTGTACTTGGCATTCACCTTCACGTGGTGGTGATGCATGAACTGTGCCTGATACGACGCTTGCACGAAGAAGTCGCGGTCCCACTCGCGTCCCACATTGACATACTTGTCGCTCAACCGCCTCACGATGCCGCCCGGGCAACCACGCTCACTGTCATAATAATAAATATGAGATGCGAAACCACCCTTGAACAGGGCTCCTTCGATGCGTCCGTAGCGGATGTCACTGTTGGCACGATGCCCTACGGTGTCTTCATACTCCGAGTGGTAGCGGAAGGGGTAGTCGCCACGCGAGTCGGTCCACTCACCATCGATGAAGCCGCTCCATCCCTTTCTCTCAAACTGGACATTAGCCTTCGCCATATAGGTGGTAAACGAGGCTCTACGCAACTGTACTGACAACGAATCCTTTGTGGGTCTTCGTGTACGTAGATACACGGTAGCCCCCGATGCATACTCAGAGGCCGACTGGCAATGGTCGAGCTTATTTGCGTTGTAGAGCGATACGTTCTCCATCGTCGACAGGGAGAACTTACCTAAATCCACCGTGCCGTTCTGGGCATTGGTGATGCGTATACCATCCACATAGATACCCACATGTTGCGCACCGAGCGAACGCACGTTGACGGTTTTCAGTCCGCCCAGTCCACCATAATCCTTGATCTGCACACCAGCAAAATACTTCAGCGCATCAGCCACCGATGTGTTGCTCAGTGCTTGTAGCTCCTCACCCTGCAAGGTCTGCGATGTAGCCATAGTGAGAGAGGGTTGTCTGGAGGTGATTGTCACCTCATCAAGAGCCTGTATGCTGTCGAGCGACAGTTGGGCACTGGCAGTCATCACTTGTGCCGCAAGCAAGAGCATCGCGGCGCACCGTATCACATGTTGTCGTGTCTTATACATATATACACCATTATCTATCAAGCCATCTTTTTCAGTATGCTTGATACACAGGTATACATGTCAACTCACAAATGACAAACTATACGATGGGCCATCTATCGTCGCGTGTTGGAAGATACAGCAGAGTACTCCTCATGCTATCCATGCCTCTTCCTTGCCAATAATCGTGGATATGTGAAAACCCATGTCCGTCCATTCGATTCTTTCCGTAGACCTGCGTCAAGAATACTTTTTATTTGTCACGGCCGGTCTTCTGACTTATCCCGTTTATTGCGCCTTCCCAACAATGAAGTCAGTGGCTAAAGAGTGCAATAAACACACAGTTGCTAAGGGACTTACAGCAGCAGGTACTGTCCCGGATTCACACCGGATTCCCGTAAATCCAAGCCTTTGTAGAGGCCTGGAAGCCGTTAACTGGCGACAAAGGTACGAATAAACGAGCGAAATACAAAGTTTACTTTGATATTTCTCTGCGAGTGGGAGTACCTTCAAGCTGCGAAGCAGACTAAAGGTACGTATAAGCGAACGAAACACCAAATTTTTTTGGTTATTTCTCAGTGAGCGTGAGTACCTTCAAAGTGCGAAGCAGATTAAAGGTAGGTATAAGCGAACGAAATACCAAATCTCAACGAGTGAAAGTAGAGAAAATGCTTGTATTTTTTTACTGAGCGCCGAATAGCATTACCATCCCTTAAAACAGTTCTTTACTCAGAGGTATGACATGCCGCGAAATGATTCTGCGCGATGCGGCGCTACATCTTGAGATAGAAGTCGCTGACGAGGCTGACGTAGTCGGCCGTGGGGCGGCGCTGTGCATCGTGTATGCAGAGCGTCTCGACACGGTGTGGCTGCCCCTCGCGGCTGAAGGCCATGAGCATGCGCTTGGGCTTGCCTCCCTCGACGGGAATGACGATGGTCTGGCGCGTAGCAAAGAGACCTTGGCAGGCGGCGCTCACCGTCATGTCGTGAGCACGGTCGTAGGGGATGATGACCGACAACTCGCCCTCGGGAGAGAGCAGGCGGGCGGCACTGCGAGCGAGCTCGTCGAAGCTGAGGGTGTCGGTGTGGCGAGCCATGGTGCGTGCTGCATCGGGGCTCTTGAGGGCGTTCTCAAAGAAGGGCGGATTGCAGAGGATGGCGTCGAAGAGGAATTCTGAATTATGAATTCTGAATTCTGAATTGGCCTCCGGATGTGTTGATTCAGAATTCTGAATTGAGACATCAGAATGATCAATCTCTCTTGCATCGACCTCCATCACTTGTATGCGGGCAGGCCAGGGCGATGCGGCTACGTTAGCTGTAGCTTGAGCCACGGCATCGGCATCGAGGTCGATGGCTACGATATGGGCCCGGCTACGCTGGGCGGCCATGAGGGCCACGAGGCCTGTGCCTGTGCCGATATCAAGCACACGACGACAGTGCGCCACGCGGGCCCATGCCCCGAGTAGGACTCCATCGGTGCCGACCTTCATGGCGCAGCGGTCCTGACTGATGGCAAACTGCTTGAACGTGAACGAAGACATCAAAATCGGATAACGGCATTAAGACTGGCCCCCTCGGGCGATGCGGCTGGGGCTACGAAGACATCCCACCCCGTGAGGCGATGCATCACTTGCCGGGTGTAGGGGAGCAGCCAATAGCCTATGCGGGCACTCAGGATGCCCACACCTGCACCGGCAAACACGTCGGTGAACCAGTGGCGATCGTTGTAGACGCGCAGCACGCCCACGGCAGTGGCCAGGGTATAGGCTCCGGCAGCGAGCCAGGGATGCTCGTCGCCATACTCGATGCGCACGAGCTCGGCTCCCATGAAGGTGGTGGCGGTATGGCCCGAGGGGAAGGAGTTGTAGGCCGAGCCATCGGGACGGGGTGCACGCACGGTGTACTTGATGCCATTGACGATGACACCCACGGCGACGTAGGCGGTGGCCAGCTCCAGGGTGCGGTCCATGTAGCTGTGCTTGGCCTCGGCACCGAGTAGGCTGAGACCATAGACTGCACCAAGCGGCACATATTGCAAGTGATCATCCACCTCAGTGCGATGGGCTCCTCGCCAATCGTTCAAGAAGTCGCGCAGCTCGACACGAGAGCTCCTGAGCGGCTCTACGAAGCCCAGCGTGCCCGCCCCGATGAGCGACAGGGGCATGATCAGCTCTCCCGCCTTGAAGGGGGACTCCACGGCAAGGCTGTCCGTGCGCGTCTGCGCAAGGTTGGGGAGCACAAGCAGGAGTGACAATATCGCTAGGAAGTATTTACGCATAGATTATCGGTTCAGAAAATATTTGTTGAGTACTTTGATAGGCATCCACACCGAGATGGCGCTCACGGCCACGACAGACACCAGCACGAGAAGCAGGTCGGTGAGCTTGACCCTCACGGGATAGGCATCGACCACAAACTGTCCGTCGCCACCTAGGCCGATGAGTCCAAACTCCTGCTGGAGCAGACAGAGCACCACACCCAAGACTAGCCCCACAAGTGCGCCGAGCAGCGCAATGAGGTTGCCCTCGTAGATGAAGATGCGAGCCACGAAGCCGTCGGTGGCCCCGAGGCTGCGCAGGGTGTCGGCATTGGCTTGCTTGTCGAGGATGAGCATCGACACTGAGCTGATGATGTTGAAGCACGCCACCATGAGGATGAAGCAGAGGAAGAGGTAAGTAACAAACTTCTCTATCTTGACCACCTTGAACGTAGCTGCCTGCTGCTCGTAGCGGTCATGCACCGTGTAGCCCTCACCCATGATGGCCGCTATGCTCTGCTGGGTCTTTGCGACACGGGCCTTGGGCGTGAGACGCAGCTCGATGGCAGACACCTCGGAGTCGTAGTCGAACAGCCTGCGGGCATAGTCGAGCGAGGTGACGATGTAGCTCGATGCGTAGCGAGCATCGTTGATGTTGAGCACGTTGCCGGCAAGGTAGAGCGGCTGGCGACGGAAGCTTGCCATGGGATTGGAGAGGTTGACCTTGGCTCCTCGCCGCGGGGCATACACCTCCACGGGGTCATAGGGATCAAATCCTGTCCCGAGAATGTACATGAGCTGTATGCCTAGCACGCCATAGTCGGCCACGGCATCGTAGAGCTTAAACTCGGGGTTGCCGTAGAGAATCTCATCGATGTGTGTCAGTGCCTGAAAGTCATCGTCCACACCCTTGATGGTCACCATCACCTGCTGCCCCTTGTACTGGGCCATGGCATTGTCCTCGAGGGTGAGGCTCACCACCTCGACCTCAGGCAGGGCACGGAGCCGGGCAAGGGTGGCCGAATCGGGCGCAAAGGTCTTACCTCTGACGGCCTCGACCTTGAGGTCGGGGTCAAAGTGGGTGAAGAAGCTCGATATGAGGTCGTGAAACCCGTTGAACACAGAAAGCGTACACACCAAGGCCAGCGTGGCCAGCGCCACACCACATACCGAGATGGCAGAGATGATGTTGATAGCGTTGTGCGACTTCTGCGAGAAGAGGTAACGACGAGCTATGTAGAGGGCACAGTCCACGATACTTTTATTTCAGCAGCTCATCGATGCGCTCAAGGTAGTCGAGCGAGTCGTCCACGAAGAACTTGAGCTCGGGGATGATGCGCAGCTGGTGACGCAGGCGTCCACCCAGCTCGTAGCGTATGGAGCGCATGTTGGCCGTGAGGTTCTTCACGATCTCCTGTCCGCGCTCCGAGGGGAACACGCTGATGCGAGCACGGGCGATGCTGAGGTCGGGGCTCACGCTTACCGAGGTCACCGACACGAGCACGCCACTCATCGACTTGGCCTGCAGGAGGAATATCTCGCTCAGCTCCTTCTGGATGAGGCGAGCAATCTTGCTTTGTCTTGTTGATTCCATCTATGTATATTACGATTTATCGATTTTACCATTTGTTTACTATTCTATGACCTTCTGATCGGGGGAGGTCACTTTTTTCTTATCATTGTCAGTCCATCCCTGAGGGGAAGGATGAGTTTCTCGACTCGCTTGTCAGCAGCCACGAAGGCATTGAACGCATTGATAGCCACCGTCTGGCGGTCATTGAGGTAGGCCTTGTCCACCACATGGCCGTCCCAGAGGGTGTTGTCGGCAAGGATAAGCGCTCCGGGCGAGGTGTGCTGGAGTATCATCTCGTAGTACTCCATGTACTGACGCTTGTCGCCATCCATGAAGACAAAGTCGAAGACCTCGCCCAGCTGAGGCACCTCCTCAAGGGCATTGCCGATGTGGAAGCACACCTTGTCGCCATGGGGGGAGCCTTCGATCCACGGACGCGTAAAATCCTCCAATTCATCGTCAATCTCGTAGGTGTGTAGCACAGCTCCGTCGCCCAAGCCCTCGGCCATGCAGAGGGCCGAGTAGCCCGCAAAGGTGCCTATCTCGAGCACACGCTGCGGACGAGCCAGTTGCACCAACATCTTGAGCAGGCGACCCTGCAGATGCCCCGATGTCATGCGAGGATTGATGAGCTTGAGGTGTGCCTGACGGTAGAGCGACTTGAGATAGTCGCTCTCCTCGTCCATGTGTTGCAAGATGTATGTCTCTATCGCTTCGTGATGCGTCATAATGCCAAAATTGCTTCGATAGCCAATCGGTATGAATCCATGCCAAACCCACCAATCACCCCGACGCAAGCGCCAGTGATGAGCGAGGTGTGGCGATAGGTCTCGCGCTGATAGACATTGGAGATGTGGACCTCCACGACAGGGGTCTCGATGGCCTTGATGGCATCGTGCAGCGCCACCGAGGTATGGGTGTAGGCACCGGCATTGAACACGATGCCATCATAGATGAAGCCCACCTCGTGGAGCTTGTTGATGAGCTCACCCTCGACATTGGACTGATAGTAGTGGAGATGCACCTCAGGAAAACGCTCCTGCAAGGTAGCAAGGCAACCCTCCATAGAGGCGTCGCCATAGATGTCTGGCTCGCGTCTGCCGAGCAAGTTGAGGTTAGGGCCGTTGAGCACCAATATCTGTTTCATACCATTATCCATACCTATCGACTTCGATTCGGAGCGTAAAAGTATAAAAAAACAGAGAAATCACCAAGATTATCCCATACAACTTACTTTTTTTTACTACTTTCGCAACGAAAACACCTCAAACGATGAAAGAAATCGAACGCAAATTTCTCGTCAACGACGACAGTTACCGCACACTGGCCTATGCGTATGACCACATCCTGCAGGGCTACATTTGTAGCGGACACGGGCACACCGTCCGCGTCAGGACACGTGGCGACAAGGGATACCTCACCATCAAGGGACCATCGGCTGACGGCATCAGCCGATTTGAGTGGGAGAAGGAGATCACGCTCGACGACGCACGAGCCCTGTTTACCCTCTGTGGAGAGCGAATAGAGAAGACACGCTACCTCGTAAAAAATGGAAAACACACCGTTGAAATCGACGAATTTCATGGAGAGAACGAGGGATTGGTGCTCGCCGAAATCGAGCTCGGTGACGTAGACGAGGCCTACATCACTCCTCCCTATCTAGGACGCGAAGTGACGGGTGACAAACACTACTACAACGCCTACATCAGTCGCCACCCCTACCCTACGTGGAAGGACAAGGAGCAGCGATAAATAGGCGTCGCCCCAACTCCCACGGCATAACCGTTGCATTTATCAGCAATTAGTGTTAACTTTGTGCTCTCTTTCAAAGAAAGAGACACGACAGACGATTGACAATCACAAAAAAAATCTGTATACAATGAGAAGAAGAGACATCCTCACCGCCACCCTTGTGGCACTGACAATGGGCACACAAGCTCAGGTAATCGAGAGCTACCAAGTGCGCGACGCCGTGACGCTGCGTACACCAATCCTCTCGGACAGCATCAACAACGAAGGCCGCAAGTACGAGACCAAGAACCTGCTGGCAACAGCCATCGGGCTCAACCAAGAGAACTTCAGCACCCAGACCATGAAGGCCGACACGACGGGATTCGTGACACTGAGCAAGGCTGAAGATGAGCACCTCATCTACGTGGTGAGCACACAGATACGTGCCGACCGATTCATGAAGGGTATGCTCAAGGTAACCTCACCCGTGAGATGGGAGGCCTATGTGAACGGCGTATCGAAGTCAAAGAAAGAGCATGCCGATGACAGCCTCAACGTAAACGCTGGACAAAACATCGCTCTGCGCCTCGAGCCCGAACGCAACTACGAGATCACTATCAAGCTGCTCGCCCACAAGGACGATAAGGCTGCACCAGCCTTTAAGTGCGAGGTGGTGGCCGACAAGGACTACGAAGGGGTAAACGTCTTCGTAGGAAACGACATCAAGAAGCGCTTCACACTGGACAATACCGTATATGGCAACCGCGTCATTGACGTGGCCATCTCACCCAGCGGCAAGTATCTGCTCACACGCTACTGGAACAACTATAGCAAGGGACGCCAGCACGTGTATGCACAACTCTCTGAGACCAAGACCGGCAAGATCATCCTTGCCAATGCCAAGGACGGCATGCGCTGGATGCCCAAGAGCGACAAGCTCTACTACACCGCTACGGCGGCTACGGGCAACAACATCATCCTCCTCGACCCCGCTACGCTCACCGAAGAGGTGCTGCTGACAGAGATTCCCGCTGACGGATTCACATGGGCACCCACCGAGGACTACCTTATCTACTACCCCAGCGAGAGAGGGCAGGCCGAGCAGGGTCCGCTGAAGCGTGTGGTGACACCCCGCGACCGCATCCCCGGATTCCGCGGACGTAGCTTCCTCGCCAAGTATGACATCAAGAAGGGCACCACAGAGCGCCTCACCTACGGCAAGCGTTCTACAAGCCTCAACGACATCAGCAAGGACGGACAGAAGATCCTCTTCAGCACCTACGCCGAGAATGTCACCGTACGCCCCTTTGGCAGCACATCTATCTATCAGCTCGACCTCAACACCTACGAGATAGACACGCTCGTCTACGAAAGCGGATTCGTGAACAGCGCCAAATACTCCCCCGATGGCAAGCAGGCCATCTTCTTCGGCAGCGCAGAGTCATTTGACGGCATCGGCAAGGACTGTGGCAGTCACCCCATCGCCAACGACTATGACAAGCAGGCCTACATCATGGACCTTGCCACACGTGAGGTAACTCCCATAACCAAGGACTTTGACCCCTCGGTCAACTTCCTCCAGTGGAACGTGGCTGACAAGCACATCTACTTCACCACCGACGACAAGGATGAGGTGAACATCTACCGATACAACACCACGAAGAAGAGCTTCGAGATGCTACCCTTGGAGGTATCGGTCATCCAACGATTCTCGCTTCCCTCGCAGAGTGCAGCCACAGCAGCCTACTACGGCCAGGACGACCACACAGCCGGTGTAGCCTACCTCTACGACATGAAGAAAAAGAGCTCGCGCCTCATCGCAGACCCCATGAAACCTATCCTCGACGAGATGGAGCTGGGCGAGACACACGAGTGGAACTTCACCGCTTCGGACGGCACCCTCATCCATGGCAAGTACTGTCTGCCTCCCGCCTTTGACCCCCAGAAGAAATACCCACTCATCGTATATTACTATGGTGGTACGACACCCACCGTCAAGGGCATCAGCAATCCCTACTGCGCCCAGCTCTTCGCCTCACGCGACTATGTAGTCTACGTCGTACAGCCTAGCGGTACGCTCGGCTATGGACAAGAGTTTGCCGCACGCCACGTCAACGCCTGGGGCAAGCGCACAGCAGATGACATCATCGAAGGCACTAAGAAGTTCTGCGAGGAGCACCCCTACGTAGATGCCGAGCGCATCGGCTGCCTCGGAGCTTCATACGGAGGTTTCATGACCCAATACCTGCAGACCCAGACCGACATCTTTGCAGCTGCCGTGTCACATGCCGGCATCAGCAACGTCACCAGCTACTGGGGCGAGGGGTACTGGGGCTACAGCTACAATGCCATAGCCGCTGCCGACAGCTACCCCTGGCAGAATCCCGACCTCTTCACCAAGCAGGGCTCGCTCTTCAATGCCGACAAGATAAACACACCGCTACTACTACTGCATGGCACTGTAGACACCAACGTGCCGATGGGCGAGAGCATACAGCTCTTCAACGCGCTGAAGATCTTGGGCAAGACCGTCGAGTTCATTCAGGTGGAGGGAGAAGACCACTTCGTGGCCGACTATGACAAGCGTGTACTGTGGCACAACACCATCATGGCATGGTTTGCACGCTACCTCCAAGGCGACGCCAAATGGTGGAATGACCTCTACCCTGAGCGCCATTTGTAATCTCGACATTTCGTAATAGGACTTTTAACTCCTTTTAAGGGGAAAAAACATCCACGCATTGCGACAAATCACTAAAAGTTAACTAACTTTGCATCATAAACGAAACCTAATTATATTTGTATTACTCACACGATGAAAAAAAATCAACTGACAATCATTGTTGCTGCTTTGCTCACACTCTGCTCATGCAGCAACAAACTCGGAGAGATGTCGCCCAACTACTTTGCGGTGACACCCCAAGTCCTCGAAGCCGTTAATGGCGAAGTTCCCGTAACCGTATCAGGTACATTCCCCGCAAAGTTCTTCCACAAGAAGGCTGTCATCACTGCTACCCCCGTACTGAGATGGGAGGATGGCAAAGTAGAAGGTGAAACATACACCTTCATCGGAGAGAAGGTAGAGGGCAACAACCAGGTCATCTCTTACGCTACAGGTGGTAACTTCACCATGAAGAGCACCTTCGACTACGTTCCCGAGATGGCAAAGTCAGAGCTCTACATCGAGTTTACAGCTAAGATCAAAAACAAGGTAAAAGCATTGCCCGCCGTGAAGGTGGCCGATGGCGTACTAGCTACAGCAGAGCTGTATGCACAGACCGCAGCATCTACAGAACCCGCAAACGCAGCAGATGCTTTCCAGCGCGTCATCAAGCAGGCTCAGCAGGCCAACATCATGTTCCTCATCCAGCAGACCAACCTTCGCTGGAGCGAGCTCAACTCTGATCAAATGAAGGAGTTTGCCGCTACACTGAAGGATGTGAACACCGATGTAGAGAACAAGGTGATCGAAAACATCGAAGTCTCTGCCTACGCTTCGCCCGATGGTGCCGTAGACCTCAACGACCGTCTTGCCACACAGCGTGAGCAGAATGCAGAGCGTCACGTCAACGCACTCCTCAAGAAGGAAAAGATGGAAGCCAACGTAGACACCAAGTACACCGCCGAGGACTGGGAAGGCTTCCAGGAGTTGGTAGCAGGCTCAAACATCCCCGACAAGGACCTCATCTTGCGCGTGCTCTCTATGTACACCGAGCCCGAGGCGCGTGAGCGTGAGATCAAGAACATCTCTACCGTGTATAGCGAACTGGCTGACGAAATTCTCCCCCAGTTGCGTCGTGCACGCCTCACCTTGAACTACCAGCTCATCGGTCGCTCTGACGACGAGATCCTCGCAGCGGTGAAGGAAGAGGCTTCTGTGCTCAGCGTCGAGGAGCTCCTCTACAGCGCCACACTCGTAGAGAACGCTGCAGAGAAGGCAGACATCTACAAGAAGACTGTCGACCTCTACCCCAACGACTACCGTGCATACAATAACCTTGCAGAGCTGGCTATCAAGGCTGCCGACTACGCTACTGCCAAGGATTACTTGAACAAGGCTGCACGCCTCAATGCATCAGCCGCTGAGGTAAATACCAACTTGGGCATGATCGCCCTCATCGAGGGCAACGTGGCCGATGCCGAGAACTACCTCGTGAAGGGTACCGACTCTGAGGCCAACGTGGCTGCATTGGGTAACCTCTACATCGCACAGGGTCAATATAGTCGCGCAGCAAGCGTGCTCGAAGACACCAAGAGCAATGCAGCAGCCCTCGCACAGATCATGGCAGAGCAGTACACCGCAGCGAAGAGCACCCTCGAGGCTGTGGAGGCTCCCGACGCATACACCTATTACCTCAAGGCCATCGTAGGTGCACGCACCAACAATGCGGCCATGGTAGCCGAGAATTTGGTAAAGGCTGCAAAACTCGACCCCAGCATCGTGGAGAGAGCTAAGAAGGACATGGAGTTCAAGAAGTTTGCTGCTGCGCTCCTTAACCTCTAAATAAAAAAGCAAAATAATCAGAAAAGGGTGGGGACTGCATAGATTCCCACCTTTTTCAATAGATAGAGACTACGTTTCCACAGGACACAGCCGCCCACAACGCAATGAAAGAATACACCTACGAACTGCTCATGAAGGTACGCGACTATGAGTGCGATCTACAAGGCATCGTCAACAACGCCAACTATCAGCACTACCTAGAGCACACCCGCCACGAGTTTCTCCTCTCCATCGGCCTCAGCTTTGCCGACATGAGCCATGCGGGATATGATTTCGTCATCTCCAAGGTAACGCTCAACTACAAGTCGCCCCTACGTAGCCGTGATGAGTTTCGCTCACAGCTCCGCGTCACTCGCGAAGGCATCAAGTATGTGTTTCATCAAGAGATCATACGCCTCGCCGACGACAAAGTCTGCCTCAAGGGTACCGTAGAGAGTGTATGCGTACACGAAGGGAAACTCACACGAACAACCCCTTACGACAACATCCTCGAAGGTCATCTCGACAACCAATAATCATCCAGCATGGACAGAACAGAGCTATTGAATCTCATCGCCCTGCAACATATCCCTGGTGTAGGAAGCATCACAGCCAAGCGGTTACTCGAGCAGGTCGGGAGTGCCACGACCCTCTTTGAGCACCGTACTGAACTGCCGTCGATAATCCCTGGAGTGCAGCCCACGCTCGTCAAGGCACTGGACTGTCCCTCTGCCCTTCAACGCGCAGAGAGAGAGATAGAGTTTATCGAGCGACACAACATCACCTGCCTTGGGTATCACGATGAGGGCTACCCCACACGCTTACGCGAGTGTGACGATGCGCCCACCCTACTCTTTTATCGAGGGAGCACCACGCTTAACCCCCGACGAGTGATAAGCATCGTGGGCACACGCAAATGTACCGACTACGGACGCGATCTATGCGAAAACTTCGTACGCGACCTCTCTGCAATGTTCCCCGACATGCTCATCGTCAGCGGACTAGCCTATGGAATCGATATCTGTGCCCATCGTGCCGCCATCAAGGAGGGACTGCCCACGGTAGGAGTACTTGCACATGGTCTCGACCGTATCTACCCTGCCGCACACCGCAACACTGCCGCACAGATGACCACATGCGGAGGATTGCTCACCGAGTATATGAGTCACACCGAGCCAGAGCGTAGCAACTTCCTCCAGCGCAACCGCATCGTAGCAGGTATGGCAGATGCCACCATCGTCGTGGAGTCGGCAGCAAAAGGAGGAGCACTAGTCACCGCCAACATTGCTAATAGCTATGGGCGCGACTGCTTCGCCTTCCCTGGCCGCACCACCGACCTTGCCTCGGCAGGATGCCACCGCCTCATCCGTCACAACCAAGCAGCGCTAATCACCTCAGCCGAAGAGTTCATCGAAGCCATGATGTGGGAGACAGCACAAGATAAAAAGCCCAAGGCAACACAGCAAACGCTCTTCCCCGAACTCAGTGAGGAGGAGAGCTGCATCGTACAAGCCATAGAGAGGTATCCCGATGGAGCCACCATCAACACGCTCGTCATCGACACCCGACTTGCCGTACACCGCATCAGCGCCCTGCTCTTCGAACTGGAGCTACGCAACGTGGTGCGCCCACTGGCCGGGAGCCGCTACAAACTGAAAAGATAGAGTAAAACAACAAGAAACACAATACACCACAATCTTATGGAACATTATCACGATCATGAAGAGAGCAGCAAGTACAACGACGCTCTTGCACTCTACCCCACCCCCTTCACCGATGAGCAAGTCCGCTCACGCACAGCCCAAATCATAGAGAGATACGTGGCCGAGAACGACACACCCGAGGTAAAGAAACTCCTCTTCAACTGCATCGACCTCACCACGCTCAAGACCGAGGACAGCGAGGAGAGCGTGTTGAAGTTCACCGAACGTGTCAACGCATTTGAAGAGCAATATCCCGACCTCAAGAACGTTGCCGCCCTATGTGTATACCCCTGCTTTGCCAAGATTGTGAGCCAGTCGCTCGAGGTCGAGGCTGTCAACGTCGCCTGCGTGTCGGGCGGCTTCCCCTCATCACAGACCTTCACCGAGGTGAAGGTTGCCGAGACTGCGCTTGCCCTCGCCGACGGAGCCACAGAGATCGACATCGTCATCCCCGTGGGTAAGTTTCTCAGCGGCGACTACGAAGGCATGTGCGACGAGATCGAGGAGCTCAAGTCCATCTGCGGCGACCGTCCCCTGAAAGTCATCCTCGAAACTGGAGCGCTGAATAGCGCTGCAAACATATGGAAAGCCTCTATCCTCGCCATGTATAGCGGAGCCGACTTCATCAAGACCTCTACTGGCAAGCAAAATCCTGCCGCAACACCCGAAGCAGCCTACGTGATGTGCCAAGCCATCAAGGCCTATCACGAGCAGACGGGACGCAAGGTAGGCTTCAAGCCCGCAGGAGGCATCAACAGCGTACACGATGCCCTTACGTACTACACCATTGTCAAGGAGGTCCTCGGTAAGGAGTGGCTCACCAACACCCTCTTCCGCATTGGGACGAGCCGAATGGCCAACCTCCTGCTCAGCGACATCGTAGGCGAAGAGGTCAAGCACTTCTAATAAGAAAAGTTTAGGAGAAAATTATCGTCAATAGGGATCTACATCATAGTAGACCATCACCTTCTGCAGCAGTCCTTGCCCCGCAAGTGACTGCTGTATCTCTGTTAAGCATTGTCTCACACGCGCCACGCCCAATGTCGGCTCAGCCTTGAGCATGATCTTACGGATGTATAGCGCATGTACACGCGCCACAGCAGGAGCCTCAGGTCCCAACACCCGGTCAGCGAAGTAGGAGCGCATGCTCTGGGCCATGGCCTCTGCAGCATGCACGACTTCCGTCTCATCACGTCCCTTCACATAGACATAGATGAGTCTACAGAAAGGCGGATACCTAAAGAGCTGCCTCTCTGCCGTCTGGTCCGCATAGAGCCCCTCATAGTCGTTGGCCACCACCTGCCTTATCACGGGAAGGTCCACTCCTTTTGTTTGCAAAATGACCAATCCCTGCTGTCCCCGTCGTCCTGCGCGACCTGCCACCTGAGCCATGAGCTGATAGGAGCGCTCAAAGGAACGAAAGTCGGGGAAGTTGAGCATCGAGTCGGCATTCATGATGCCCACCACATGGACATTATCAAAGTCCAACCCCTTGGACACCATCTGCGTGCCTATGAGCACATCAGTGCGGCCCTCTTGGAAATCAGAGAGTATCCTATCATACGCATTCTTCGTGCGTGTCGTGTCAAGGTCTAATCTCGCCACACGTGCCGTGGGGAAGCATCGTTGCACCTCCTCCTCAATACGCTCCGTACCCATACCCCGCTTGCCAAGCGACTGAGTGCCACACTTAGGGCACTTGACAGGCACGCTATACACATTGCCACAGTAGTGACACTCCAGTTGGTGCATGTTGCGATGATATGTCAGGCTCACGTCACAGCGGTCACACTTAGGTACCCACCCGCAGGCAGCACACTCGAGCATCGGTGCATAGCCGCGACGGTTCTGAAAGAGGATCGCTTGATGGCCTTCATCCAGCGCACGACGCATGGCGTCATACAACGGTGTAGAGAAAGGTCCATACATCCGCTTCTTGCGATACTCCTCTTTGAGGTCGACAACCTCGACCCTCGGGAGCTGCACCTGCCCGAAGCGCTCGGACATCTGTACCAAGCCATACTTACCACACTGAGCGTTATAGTAGCTCTCCACAGACGGCGTAGCTGTCCCAAGCAACGTCTTGGCCTTATGGTACGCCGCCAACATCACCGCCACGCTACGTGCATGGTAGCGAGGTGCGGGGTCCTGTTGTTTATAGGTGGTCTCATGTTCCTCGTCCACAATCACCAAACCAAGGTCCCTGAAGGGGAGAAACACCGACGAGCGCACACCGAGTATCACGTCGTAAGGCGTGTCAGATAGCTGGCGGTTCCATATCTCCACGCGCTCAGCATCTGAGAACTTCGAATGATACACCCCCAGCCGGTTGCCAAAGGCACTCCGCAGGCGCTCAGTCATCTGCTGCGTGAGCGCAATCTCGGGGAGCAAGAACAGGGCTTGGCGTCCCCGCTCGAGCTGCTCCTTGATGAGGTGTATATAGACCTCCGTCTTGCCGCTCGAGGTGACTCCATGGAGCAGACATACATCGTGAATCTTCCAGTCCTCCTTTATCTCATCGAATGCTCGTTGCTGCTGCTCGCTCAGTGGAGACAAGATTGCATCTCCAGCTCCTTCTGTGCATGCCAGTCGCCCTACCTCCACGACATAGGTCTCCACGATGCCCTTTGCGATAAGCCCATTCAGCACCGCTGCTGCCATGCCGCACTCCTTGAGGAGGATGCTACGCGCTAGTTCTTTCTTCACAGTATAGTCGGGTGCTTCACACTCGGCCAATTCGATGATTTTGAGCAATAACTGATGCTGCTTCAATGCACGGTGCAGTGATTGCAGCGCTTCGCCTAGTGCCTCCTCAGAACGATAAGCCTCAGCGATGCGCACATGCACCTCACTCTTCGGCTTGTAACCCTCACGCAAAGCCTCATCTATCGAGATTGCTCCCTTGTCGAGCAGCGATTTGACGACATGCATTCCCCCCTTCATGTCACACTTCGCAAGCAACTGCTGCACACGCTGCTTAGGATTGAGCCCGAGCGCATCAAGCAATGCCTGCTCGCGCTCCTTGAGGGGAGCAGAGGCGACCCATGCCGTGTTGAGCTCGATTATCGTCTCACTCTCCATCTTCAGTCCTGAGGGCAATGCCGCCTTATATACATCGCCAACCGAGCACATATAGTAATCTGCTATCCACTGCCATAGCTTCAGCTGCACGTGCGTAACGATGGGCTGTGCGTCGAGCACCTCGACCACCTCCTTCACCTCATAGTCACCCCGCGGCTGATCGCCATGCTTGCTCACTACGATAGCCGTATAGTAGCGCTTGGCACCAAACTGTACCACCACCCTACTCCCCACCTTCACCTCGGCCTCATAAGAAGGAGCCAACCGATAGGTAAAGCTACCGGATAAGGGAAGGGGCAATATGACATCAACAAAGCAGGACATGGGTATCAACGATAAAATCGAAAGTTACATTGCAAATGTAAGCAAAATTTACGGAATATTGTCCAGCATTTTGTTACAATTGCACCATTCATTCGCGGAAAACTCCTCACGCTATCGTCTCACCCCATTTATATCTCTACTATATACAATGAGAGAGGGGAGGGAGCGCTTGCCCCCTCCCCTCTACAGAGAGAATTGATTTTGTTCCACTAATCAAACTCTTATGCCTTAGCAGCAGCCTTCACGTCCTTCTTGTACATCACGCGGTATGCCAAGGGAGCGGCAAGGAAGAGTGATGAACAGGTACCGTATACCACACCGAGGATCATAGCGAATGAGAAGCTACGGATGCTCTCGCCACCAAGGAAGAAGATACAGAGCAGTACCACGAGGGTGCTGACTGAAGTGTTGATGGTACGAGCGAGGGTGGTGTTGAGCGAGTCGTTGAAGAGCTGACCCTTGTCGCGCTTGGGATAGAGACCGAAGAACTCGCGGATGCGGTCGAAGATAACCACCTTGTCATTGATAGAGTAACCGATAGCGGTAAGGATGGCACCGATGAAGGTCTGGTCTACGTCCATAGAGAAGGGCAACACACCGCTGAGGAGTGAGTAGGTACCCATGATGAGGACTACGTCGACAACCAGTGCAATCACTGAACCTAAGCTATAAGCCACGTTGCGGAAACGCACGAGGATGTAGATGAAGATGGCAGCCCATGCGAGGATCACTGACCAGATAGCACCACGGAGAATATCAGAAGCCATGCTGGGACCTACCTTCTGCGAAGAGATGATAGAGCCACCCTCGTGGTTGTCGCGGTCGATGAAGGTGTCGTAGGTGAGGTCACTGCTCACGAGGTTAGCGCCCTTGAAGGCCTCGTAGAGGAACATCTCGATCTCTGCATCGATATCCTGAGCGTCATCATCAATGCGGTAGTTGGTGCTGATACGTACGGTCTGACCATCGCCACCGAGAGCGATAACTGATACAGATGCATCGTCTCCAATCTTGTCGGCCAATACCTCGCGGATCTGCTCGGGCTCAACCTTCTGCTCGAACTTAACGGTGAAGTTGCGACCACCAGTGAAGTCGATGCTTGAGCTCAAACCACGAATGCCGAGCATAGCTACGCTGAGCACGAGAGCTGCACCAAACACGGCGAACGAAACCTTTGCAGAACCCATGAAGTTGATGTTAGAGTTGCGCATGAGGTTCTTAGAAAGGTTAGTAGTGAAGGTGAGGTTGGTCCACTTCTCCTTGTTCAGACGCCACTCGTACACGAGACGTGTCATGAACACAGCGGTAAAGAATGAGCAAACGATACCGATGATCAATGTGGTAGCGAAGCCACGGATAGGACCTGTACCGAAGTTGAAGAGAATGATACCAGTGATGATAGAGGTGATGTTAGAGTCGAAGATGGCTGAGAATGCATTCTTGTAACCATCGGTGAGAGCCTGCTTCACGGTCTTGCCTGCACGAAGTTCCTCCTTAGTGCGCTCGTAGATGAGCACGTTGGCATCCACAGCCATACCGAGGGTCAACACCATACCGGCAATACCTGAGAGGGTGAGGGCTGCCTGGAACGAAGCCAAGATACCGAGTGTGAAGAAGAAGTTGAGGATGAGCGCTCCGTTAGCTACCATGCCGGGGATGAAGCCATACATTACGCACATATAAATCATCAATACGATGAAGGCTACGATGAAAGAGATGATACCCTGCTCGATAGACTTCTGACCGAGTGAGGGACCTACGATGTCCTCCTGAACAATCTTGGCAGGAGCGGGCATCTTACCTGACTTCAATACGTTGGCCAAGTCCTTGGTGTCCTCCTGAGAGAACTGACCGGTGATCTGTGACTGACCGCCAGTAATCTCGTTCATCACGTTAGGAGCGCTATAGATGTAGCCGTCAAGAGCGATAGCGATGGGCTTACCGATGTTCTGCTTGGTGAGCTGAGCCCAGCGACGTGCACCATCAGAGTTCATGGTCATCGACACGCTGGGGCGACCATTCTGGTCGTAGTCATCAGTAGCAGACACGATAACGTCACCCTCAAGCGGAGCACGGCCGTTGCGCTGAGTAGACTTGATAGCATAGAGTTCGAAGATCTTACCATCCTCGTCGATAGCCTTCACACCCCACATGAGCTTGAGGTCGCGGGGGAGCAGTGCCTTCACCTCTTCGCGAGCGAGGTACTCATCAATCTGCTTGAGATCGCGGCTGTGAGCATAGCCCACTACGCAACCTTGGTTCTGCATCACCTGAAGCACTGAGAGCAAGGGATTCTCTCTCTTGGCCTTAGCCTCGGTAACAGCGTCTACAGCATCCTCGGCATTCTCGCCGGTGAGTGCAGAGAGGTCTACGCTCTCCTCCTCGGCAGCAACCTCAGCAGTCTCTTCAGCGGGAGCCTCAGCAGTCTCGGGGTTCTCGATAGCGATGATGTCGCGCAGCTTGGCATCGGCAGCAGCGAGGAAGGGGGCTACCTCAGCAGAGGTATAGGTCTCCCAGAACTCGAGGTTGGCCGAACCCTGAAGCAACTTTCTCACACGCTCGGGCTCCTTCACACCGGGGAGCTCGACCATGATGCGACCCATGCTACCCTCGAGTTCCTGGATGTTGGGCTGAGCCACACCGAAACGGTCGATACGGGTGCGGAGCACGTTGAATGAGTTGGCGATGGCAGCGTCTACCTCGGCGCGTACCACGGCCTCCACCTCAGCGTCGGTGCTCTTGGTGTTCACCTTGTCCTTGAGCTGCTGTGTAGCGAAGAGCTCGGCAAGTGTGCCGTCGGGCTTCTGGTTCTTGTACTCCTTAATAAATAAGGTGATGAAGTCGTTGTTGCTGCTTGCAGCCTGCTTGCTAGCGATGGCTACAGCGTTGTTGAACGCCTCGTCGGTCTTGTGATCGGCAAGTGCCTTCACTACGTCGGGCACCGACACCTCGAGGATTACGTTCATACCACCCTTGAGGTCGAGGCCGAGGCCGATACCCATCTCACGGGCTTGCTTGAAGGTGTATACACCGAGGTATACCTTCTTGTTCATCACAGAATCGATGTACACCGATTCGCCTCCAGCATACTGTGCCGCCTTCTTCTCATGATGGCGAGTCACAAAACTGAAGGAGAGGTAAAATGCGCACACTACAGTGAGCAATACCGCAATTACTTTTACAAATCCTTTGTTTTGCATCTTGTTAGTTATTTTATCTTGTTGTTGTATTTATACCTTGTTAAAATACCATGCTTCGGCCTCTGCAGTCTGGGCACAATTTTCAACGAAGGTGCAAATATAGGACTTTTTTTCTCAACTAACGATTTCTGAAGCAATTATTTGCATTTTTACCCCCATTTTGCTCTCCGATGCAGCATTTTTGAGCCATTACGTGATATCATTTTAACAAAAAAGGAGAGAGCACCTCAAAAGGTACTCTCTCCTGTCGGTGGGCCATCTAGGGCTTGAACCTAGGACCTCCAGATTATGAGTCTGTTGCTCTAACCAACTGAGCTAAAAGCCCGACACAAACACCGACACTGGCGGTGATTGATGGTGCAAAGGTAAGGGGATTGTTTGAGATTTACAAGTGTTTTGTGCAAAAAAGTGCAAACGGGCAGACTTTTACCCCATTTTATTTGGCCAAGTCAACGAATTCTATGAAATTTGTGGGACTTATATAAAAAAGGAAACACCCACATGAACAGTAAAAGCCTCATTGGTGTCGTGGCAGCAGCCCTGCTGACGCTCGGCACACCTCAGACACAAGCACAAGAAGTAACAGAAATGAAAGAGTTTACACTGGAAGACCTCAACTTTGGCGGCACCAATTACTACAACATGATCCCCGGCAACCGCAGGCTCACGTGGTGGGGTGACCAGCTGGTGCGCATCGAGTTGAATGAGTGCTACTTGGTGGACAAGAAGACGGGCAAAGAGACCGTGCTCTTCACCGTCGACGACGTGAACAAGTGGCTCGAGGCCACTCCTGACCAAGCCCCACTCCACGCCCTCTACAATGCCCGCTTCCCCTATGGTGACCAACCGTTAGTGTTGCTCCAATTTGGTGGCGAGCGCTGCCTCATCGACTTCGAGCAGAAGAAGCAGGTGTGGCACCAGAGCAGCGCCGATGAGCGCCAAGCCAGCAGCTTCAACACCACGTCGCGCAACACCGCCTACGTCAGTGGCGACCAGCTCTACGTGCGCCCTGCTGACTTCGGCAAGGAGGACATACAGCTCACCACGGACGGCTCTCGCGAGATTGTCTATGGCCGCAGCGTACACCGCGACGAGTTTGGCATCCATAGCGGACTCTTCTGGAGCCCCGACGGCATGCGCCTCGCCTTCTACCGCATGGATCAGAGCATGGTGACCGACTACCCACAGGTGAACCTCTTCGGCCACATCGCCACCCACGAACCCGACAAGTACCCCATGGCCGGAGAGCTCTCGCATGAGGTGACCATAGGTGTCTATGACGTGGCGACCAACAAGACCCTCTACCTCAAGGCAGGCGACCCCGAGGACCGCTACTTCACCAACGTGGCATGGAGCCCCGACTCGAAGACCATCTACATCTTTGAACTCAATCGCGAGCAGAACGACTGCCGCCTCGTGAGTTACGACGCCACCACGGGCGACCGCCTCGCCGAGCTCTACCGCGAGATCGACAGGAAGTATGTGGAGCCCTTCCACCCCATCGAGTTCCTCCCCTGGGACGACACGAAGTTTATCCTGCAGAGCCAGAAGGACGGCTACAACCACCTCTACCTCTTCGACACCAAGGGCAATGAGCTGAAGCAGCTCACCCGAGGCGAATGGGTGGTGCTCAACCTCGTAGGCTTCTGCCCCTCACGCAAGAGCATCATCATCAGCAGCAACGAGTGCAGCCCCATCCAGTGCAACACCTGGGAGGTGAGCGTAGCCACAGGTAAGCGCACCCTGCTCGACAATGGCGAGGGATGGCACTCACCCAGCCTGAGCGGCAGCGGACACCACATCGCCGACAACTACCAGACGCCCACCATACCCCGCAACATCGAGATTGCCGACGTGAAGACACGCAAGCATACCGCCTACTATGAGTCGCCCAACCCTTGGGAGGGCTACAAGATACCCCAGTTCACCTGCGGCACCCTCAAGGCAGCCGACGGCACCACCGACCTCTACTGGCGCATGGTGAAGCCAGCCGACTTTGACGAGACAAAGCAGTACCCCACCGTAGTATATGTATATGGTGGCCCCCACGCCCACAACGTAGATGCCCGCTGGAACTATGCCAGCCGCTCATGGGAGACCTACATGGCACAGAAGGGCTACATCATCTTCATCCTCGACAACCGCGGTAGCGAGAATCGTGGCAAGGCCTTCGAGCAGGCCACCTTCCGCCGCCTCGGCCAGGAGGAGATGCGCGACCAGATGTGTGGTGTCGACTACCTCAAGAGCCTGCCCTACGTAGATGCCGACCGCATCGGTGTGCACGGCTGGAGCTTTGGCGGCTTCATGACCATCTCGCTCATGACCAACTATCCCGACGTGTTCAAGGTGGGCGTAGCGGGCGGTCCCGTCATCGACTGGAAGTGGTACGAGGTGATGTATGGCGAGCGTTACATGGACTCCCCTGCGGCCAACCCCGAGGGCTATGCCGAGACCTCGCTGCTCCCCAAGGCCAAGAACCTCAAGGGCAAGCTGCAGATCATCACTGGCTACAATGACCCCACCGTGGTGCCTCAACACTGCCTCATGTTCATCGAGGAGTGCATCAAGGCAGGCACACAACCCGACTTCTTCGCCTACCCTGGCGAGGGGCACAACATGATGGGGCACAAGAGTGTGCACCTGCACGAGCGCATCACACAGTACTTCGAGGATTGGCTGAAGTGATTATCTTGAGAGATAAAGGGAGTTATTAATAAGAGAGGGGGACAGCGAAATGCCGTCCCCCTCTTGATTGTTATCGTCTATCAACGTATCGTGCTACTTCGTCTTCACGATTCGCGTTGCCTCCTGTGTAGCATTGCGCACGGCCACCTGCTCCACCACCGCCTCGGCCAGCGCACGGAAGGCTTGGCCCGTCACCGTGTCCTCATCGATGGCTACGGGGCGACCATTGTCGCCACCCTCACAGATGCTCTGCACCACGGGGATCTGTCCCAGGAGGGGCACGCCCATCTCCTCGGCGAGGCGCTTGCAGCCCTCACGGCCGAAGATGTAGTACCTGTTCTCGGGCAGCTCGGCAGGGGTAAACCACGCCATGTTCTCCACCAATCCGAGGATGGGCACGTTCACCTTGTCGTTGGTAAACATGTCGATACCCTTGCGTGCATCGGCCAGCGCCACCTCCTGCGGTGTGCTCACGATGACGGCACCCGTGATGGCTACTGTCTGGAAGGTGGTGAGATGTATGTCGCTCGTGCCAGGAGGCAGGTCGATGAGGAAGTAGTCGAGCTCGCCCCATGCCGCATCACCGATGAGCTGCTTGAGGGCGTTGCTCGCCATGCCGCCACGCCAGATGGTCGCTTGGGCGGGGTCTACGAAGAAACCGATGGAGAGCAGCTTCACGCCATAGCTCTCGATGGGGATGATGAGGTCGCGCCCGTCGATGCGCTCGGCATAGGGGCGTGCATCCTCTACCTGAAACATCTTGGGCATCGAGGGCCCGAAGATGTCGGCATCGAGCAGGCCCACCTTGTAGCCCTGCTGGGCGAGTGCCACGGCGAGGTTGGCCGCCACGGTGCTCTTGCCCACTCCGCCCTTGCCCGACGACACGGCGATGATGTTCTTCACTTGCGGCAACAGCTTCTCCACCTCGGGGCGTGCCTGCTGGATGGTCTTGACATTGATGGTCACCTCCACCTCGGCACCGGCATCGCGCTTGATGGCGGCCTCAGCGGCCTTGAGGATTGACTTCATGAAGGGGTCGGTAGGCTTCTCGAAGATGAGTGAGAACGACACCTTCTGGCCGTCGATGCGGAGGTCATCCTCCACCATCTCGGCCTCGATGAGGTTCTTGCCCGTACCGGGGTAGCGCACTGTAGCCAGTGCATCGTGGATGAGTTTGGGATATAAGTTCATGTCTTAGAATTCTGAATGATGAATTCTGAATTCTGAATCGTCTGGCTGGCAGATAATTCATAATTCAAAATTCAGAATTATTATCACTTGCTTGTCTGCAATCCGCTACGCTTACTGCGGTTGTAGCTACGGTAGTCGTCGAGCTCAATCTCGATATCGGGCTCCTGCAGCTCCTGCTCGGGGATGAGGCGGAACTTGAGGTACTTGATGCTCAGTCCTCGGTCGAGCCACTGCTGCTCGTAATAGGTGCGGATATTAAGTTCTGAATTTTGAATTCTGAATTCTTCGCTGCTACCATAGATATCACTATTATTCACCTCTGTGGGGAGGTTGTTCACCTTCACCAACGCATCGGTGTAGGTGTAGAGGAAGTTACTGTCCGTCTTGAGGTGTATGATGCCGTCTGCCTTGAGGAACGAGGCGTAGCGACGGAGAAACCACGTAGAGGTGAGTCGCTTCGTGGCCTTCTTCATCTGCGGGTCGGGGAAGGTGATCCATATCTCGTCCACCTCGCCCTCGGCGAAGAAGCGGTCGATGATCTCAATGTTTGTGCGCAGGAAGGCCACATTCGTCATGCCCTCGCGCAGCGAGTCGGTAGCCCCCGTCCACATGCGTGCCCCCTTGATGTCCACCCCGATGAAGTTCTTGTCGGGATACATGCGTCCCAGCCCCACGGTGTACTCACCGCGTCCGCAGCCCAGCTCCAAGACGATGGGGTTGTCGTTCTTGAAGAACTCTTCGCGCCACTTGCCGCGCATCTCGAAGGGCACCTGCTCGGCCACCGAGTGGGGGTACTCAAACACATGCGGATACGCTGCCATGTCGGCAAACTTTGCCAGTTTTCCTTTTGCCATTTCTCTGTATTGCTCTTTTTGACATACAAAGGTACGAATAAGTGAGCGAAAAGTCAAATTCATTTGAACTTTTCTCAGCGAACGTGAGTACCTAAAAGCTGCGAAGCAGATTAAAGGTACGAATAAGTGAGCGAAAAGTCAAATTCATTTGAACTTTTCTCAGCGCCGACGCGAAAAGAGCGTCGGTTGCGACGACACCTATTTCCTCGATGAAATCGGCATTTTTTGCATTCCCAACCGTCGATTTTCAGGTTACAAAAGTTCATAAATGGGTTGGCTTTGGCAGAGCTGAGACCAGGTGTTGCAGCAAAGAAGAGGAGCGCAAAGGAAAATACGCCATCGATGCATAGCTAATAGCCACTATTCCAACATATTGTAACGTTTTTCAAACTTTTTCGAGGGCTTGAAAAAAAATTATCACTATAGTGAAAAAACTTTTTCAACAAAGCGAAAAAAATTTATCAAGCCTATGATAAATAAATTTGGAGGGCTGCAAACTGCAAAATTCGTTTATCCATTTTCTTCAACTCCTTTCGTATCTTCAGGCTCGGCATAACTCAAGTACGCTTGGCTCTGCCAATGCCAACCCATTTATGAACTTTTACCACCGGGTTTTTCAGTATTTCACCCTGAAATAGTCCAGCAAAGCCTTGTAGTTGTCCTGTGCCGTGAGGCAGGTGTCCATCAGGTAGCCCTTGATGTCCTCTTATCGGCAAGTTTTCTTCATCACAACACCACAAAAGCTTTTGTGATGTAAGGGAGAATTTCTTTTCAGATGGATTGTAAGTCGAGTTTCATTAACCGTACTTGCTCAAGGAGAGTCGGAAGGTCATTTACTACAACGGCATAGATTTCCTCTTCATCGACTCGATGATATTCGTGCGCAATGATGTCGCGCAACCCCATGATAGCTGTCCAGGGAATATCGGGATATTTGGAAAGATAAGTATTGTCTTTGGCATCGATGACCTTGACACTCTCCCCGATGAATATCAACTGCATGCAGACTCCGCTTAGCGTGAACATGCCATCTTGGCTATACACAAAATCCTCGGGACGAGTGATTCGCCCCATCTGGCTTTGTATGAGCAGAATGGAATCTTCTATTCGCTCAAGCAATTGATATATCCGTTCAGTGATATTCATACCAGTATCAAGTCTTGTTGAATCTCTTTCCCAAAGATAGTGCCTACAAGTTGCTTGCGGTAGCGCACCACATCGACACGGCAACCGAAGAGAGCCTCCAGCTCAGTCTTCATGCGCGAACGAAGCAGGAGGTTGGGCTCACCCTCGTATACCACATCGATATCGCTCCCCTCACGCTGCTCACCACGTGCCGCAGAGCCAAAGATGCCGATGCGAGTCACCCCATACTTGCCTACTGCCGTAGGTTTGTACTGGCTGAGCAGATGCAGTATTTCTGTTTTTGATTTCATAGGCAAGCCTCCATTCATATGGTTAGTCATTGCAAAAGTAATGATTGCAAGGTGAAAAACAAAGGAAACCGTAGTTTTTCTCTACTTACGTCGATGAAATTTAGCTTTCCCCTATCTGCCAGCGAACTATGTTTGTGAAGATTGGTGGAAATTCGTGGTTAAGAACCACACATCCGCACATCCGAGCGAAAGGAGCCTTCGTTTTCGCACATAAAACGAGTTTGTTACAAAAAACACTCATCCTTACGATGTAATTCAAAATAAATCTTTACCTTTGCATCGATTCAGCCAGCCTCCGGGATGGGTGGGTCAAGACATATTGGATTTCGTGCTCTGAGAGTGCATCGCTCACCGTGGACCTCGCGCCCACACCGAGCCTCACCGAAGAGCAGGAAAAGGACGTTTTCTGAACGTTATCTTCGAGTCATCAAACTTCGCAAACTTGATTCCATCTGAAGATACCGCAACGAAGCGTCCATGCTGGGTGTATTATACCCGTATATCAATTGGTGTACCCTACAACAAGGGACATTAATGGTATACCTTTTTTATAATACGCGATGGCGTGGGCTGGCTGAGTTGCTTATCTCGATGGAAAGGCAATGCGAAGGCCTGATGACTGGGATAAGCAAGGAAGTTTCTCCCACGTCTTTTTTTATATCCATAACTGAAGTATTAACTTTTAATGCTGAAGCTGGGAGAGTGGTAGGCGAAAATGTATGGATATTTTATTAATAACTTTTTATTCAACCTTTATGAAAACAATTAAACTTTGGCTGACTACGATAGCAGTACTATTGTGTAGCATTACGGCGGAGCAAGCGGAGGTTACAAAAAACTAATTCAGGTATGCAATATGATGGTGAAATTAAATTCTGAATCCAAAGTAGGGAGTAGTGTCTGATAAAACGAATATCTAGTCAACATTTAAATTCTAATTTTTCTATTATAAAACAAAAACATTAAAAGCATGAACAAACTAACTAAAATGATGGCAACATTAGCCGTCTTATTATGTTGCGCTAACCAGTTGTATGCAGCAACTCAAACGTTTGACGCATGGTCGTCTCCGTCTACAAATCATAGCAGTTCAAGTTCAAATACGTATACCTTTACAACAGTAGGTAATACGATTTTATCATTTGACTGGTCTGTTAGCTGTGAGGAATACTTTGACATAATGGTCATCAATCTTGATGGAATCAATATCCTTACTAAAAGTGGCAAAAACAATGGAACATTCTCACAAGAGCTCTCAGAAGGTGAACATACTCTTACTGTAACATATACTAAGGATGAAGCTGGAAGTGATGGTGATGATGGTTGTAAAATCTCGAATGTAAAGGTTGCTCCTAATATGACAATTTCTTCTGGTTATTCAATATTAGATGACTGGGAATCAACAAACAAAAGCAATGGCAGCACAAGTTCCAATAAATATATTTTTAGTAATACGGTAAATGCGCTTATTTCTTTTGATTGGATGGTGAGTAGTGAATCTGGCGGTGATAAGTTGATTATTCTATTAGACGGTGTAACTATTTTAACAGACAGTGGTGAGAAAAATGGAACTCATGCAGCATCGCTTGCGCCAGGTGAACACACACTTGAGGTAAAGTACACTAAAGATAGCAGTGACAAAGAAGGACAGGATTGTGCAAAGATTTCAAATGTGAATGTTAAAGCCGTCGAGAGTTCCGAAATGCTTTGCTTCCCTTCATGGAAATCTACTAACAAAAGCAACAGTAGTACCAGTTCTAAACTTTACACTTTTTATACCAATGGCAATGCCATATTGTCTTACGATTGGCTTGTAAGTAGTGAATCTGCTGATAAGCTAACTGTTACTTTGGATAGTAAAATAGTTTTAACAAAAAGCGGTGAATACAATGGTTCTATAAGTCATACACTTAGCAGTGGCGCACACAGGCTTTTAGTTAAATATACAAAGGACTCTAGCGACGATGAAGGTGGTGATTTTGGAGAAATTTCCAACATAGTAGTGGAAAATGTAATTGCCTCTGGGGCATGTGGAGAAAATCTAAGCTGGCGACTATACCACACTGGCTTATTAAAAATTAGCGGAACAGGAGAGATGGCGAATTACTCTACCTCGTCTTCACAAAAAGCACCTTGGGATAGTTATAAAGCTTCTATTGTGTCTGTAAAAATTGAGGATGGTGTCACTACTGTTGGTAGTTATGCTTTTTACGAGCATACAGCACTCACGAACATAGAATTCCCCAAAGGAATTGTTTCTATTGGTGCCAGTGCTTTTGCTAGATGTACTGCATTCTCTTCATTTACAATTCCAGATGGCATCACCACCATTAGTTCCGAAATGTTGATGCATTGTTCAAATTTGACAACTGTTGTCGTTCCAGAAAGTATCACGACTATTGGTGAATATGCCTTTTATGGTAGCGGTCTTACGACAATAACAATTCCATCAAGTGTAACTTCTATAAAAAGTCGTGCATTTATGGAATGCGCTAAGATGGAATCGATAACTATTCCCAAAAGTGTAACGACAATTGGTGATGTTGTATTTAGTGGATGTAGTGGTGAATTGAATGTTTATTGCAATATTCCATATGACAGTTATGGTATATTTAGAAATGCAAATTTCTCCAAGGTTGTTATTGGTGATGAAGTTACCAAAATCGGGGGTAATGCATTTATTTACTGTGATAATCTCAAGTTCATTTCTATACCAAAAAGTGTGACAAGTATTGGATCATATGCATTTAAGGAGTGCACAAATTTGGAGGAAATCACCATTCCCGAAGGGGTGAAGACTATTGAGAATTCTACGTTTTACAAGTGTAGCTCTCTAAAGACAATAACCATTCCCAATGGCGTAACATCAATTGGTAATAATGCTTTTTACTCTTGTGAATCTTTAGAATCCGTAAAAATCCCAGAGGGAGTAACATCAATTGGTAGTTATGCTTTTGAAGGTTGTAAATCTCTAGAATCTGTAAAAATCCCAGAGGGAGTAACAGTAATTGGTAGTAGTGCTTTTGGTGTGTGTGTGACTCTTAAATCTGTATCCATTCCCAATAGCGTAACATCAATTGGTAGTTATGCTTTTTTCTCTTGTGAATCTTTAGAATCCGTAAAAATCCCAGAGGGAGTAACAGAAATTGGTGGTAGTGCCTTTTCTGGCTGTCATGCTCTTGAATCCGTAATTATTCCTAATAGCGTGACATCAATTGGAAATGGTGTTTTCGAATATTGCAACAAACTTTCGTCTATTGTTGTATCTGAAGAGAATGAATATTATGATTCACGAAACAATTGCAATGCAATAATTGAGACAAAATCCAACACATTAATTGCAAGTTGTTTGGGTACTATAATACCCAACACGGTAACAACAATTGGAGAAGAGGCTTTTAGTGGTAGTGAATTAAAAGAAATCAACATTCCTAATTCCGTAACAACAATAGGAGATCGTGCTTTTGCGAATTCCAGCATTACGGAAATCAACATTCCTAGTTCCGTAACAACAATAGGAAAAGAAGCCTTTTACTTCTGTTATTATTCAAAGAAAATAGTTATACCAGAATCGGTTGAGAGTATCGGTGATAATGCTTTTAAATATTGTTCTAATCTTGATGTGTATTTCCATAAAAATATAGACTTATCTAATCTCAGTTTGGACTCAAAAGCCAAGATGCATTTAATCATCAACGATGAATCCAATAAGGATTTAGATACTTCAATAAGTAATAAATACACAGACATTACATACAATCGTAACCTAACTCCAGGAAAATACGAAACCATTATTCTTCCATTTGTTCCTAATGCCGAGAGTTTGGAAAACTTTGCTTTCTATGAACTTACCTCAGTAGATGGTGATGTCCTTAATTTCAGTGAAGTCTCTGATCCTCAGGCTAACACTCCCTATCTTTATACCTTACGTCCAGGTAAGTATTCAACAGAGATTACAGGAGGAGAGACAACAATTTCTTCTGAAATTAATACCCCCAGAGTTGCTGCTTGGAAGACCATAGGTTCGTATGCAAGTCAAATTGTTGACTGCTCCGTAGGTGATGGTTACTATTATGATATTAATACACAGAATAATAAGTTGCAGAACAATGTAACTAATCTCATTTTAAAACCATACCATGCATACTTTAAGTCAGCGATAGCAAGTGCAGCAACACTGAATATTCATATAAATGGTAAGGCTATCAATGAAACGTACACTATCACCTATATTGTTGACAACGAAGTATATCATGTTGAATCTTTAGAACCCAACAACCAGATTCCTGCTATAGAATCTCCACAGAAAGAGGGATATACATTTAACGGATGGGAAACTCTACCTTCAAATATGCCAAATGAGAATATAACAGTATATGCAAAGTTCACTCCAAACAAATACACCATTACATTCAAAGCCAATGGCGAAATCGTTTCATCTGAGTCACTTGCCTATGGAACAACAATTGTGGCTCCTGAGGCTCCGGAAAAAGAATATTATGCTTTCGTAGAGTGGACTAATTTGCTCGAGACGGTACCAGCGTACGATGTGGAGTTTGTTGCTGTATACAAGCAAATAGGAATACATCTAATAGATGCTGGAACCTCATTTAGTCAAGATGAAGCTATTTCATTCGATAGGATTAGATACACCCGCACCTTCAACAACACCAACTGGCAAGCCCTCTATGTACCCTTCGAGATTCCCGTGACCGAAGAGTTCCTTGCCGACTTCGAGGTGGCCGACCTCAACGATGTGCGTCAATATGACCGCAATGATGATGGCGTGAAGGACGAGACGGTGATAGAGGCCTTCAAGGTAAAGAGTGGTGTGCTCGAAGCCAACTACCCCTACCTGATACGTGCAAGAGAGGCGGGTGAGAAGACCATCACAGTGACTGATGCTACGCTGTATGCCACAGAGGAGAACTCCATCGACTGCTCATCTGTTCGCGACAAGTTTACCTTCACAGGCACTTACAGCCAGCTGTCTTCTGAGGAGTTGCCCCAGGGCGAGGGCTACTATGCCTTGAGTGGTGGTGTGTGGCAGCCTGTGGCTGAGGGCGCTTCGCTCGGTGCCTTCCGCTTCTATCTCAAGGTGGATAGCCGTAACAACTTGAACGCTGCGCAAGGCAATGCCATACGCATGCGCATCATCGGCGAGGACGGCGAGGAAGATGACGCTACGGGAATTGATACCCCAGAATTCAAAGATCAGAATTCAGAATTAATCTTTGACCTCCTGGGCCGTCGCGTGGATAACCCCACCAAGGGTGTATATATTATAAATGGTGTTAAACGTGTATTCTAATAGCTGACAGACAATGAAGAACGAATATTTGAAACCAGAACTCGAAGTGCTCGACATAGAACTGGATATAATGATGATGACTGGCTCCTCCGTCGACACGGAGCTGGGCGATACTCCCAGCACCCCTGACGCCACTGGCCGTCGCGGCACATGGGGCAACTTGTGGGATTGACCTCTAAGCATATAACATAAGGAAGCGTGAGAGTGGCAAGCGGCTGCTCTCACGCTTTGTCATGCCATGGGTGCGCCATGATCACTACCACACCATGTTTGCAAATGGATACACGAACTTTTTTCTCTCGATAACGTATATTATTTTCTCATAACCGATTTTTTAGACTAATTTTGCAGCAAAGAATAAGAAGAATAGGTAACAAGAGATGCAGACAAAGATAAAGAAGTTCATCATCGTAGGTGCGGTGGCATCGCTCATCGCGGCCTGCGCATCGATAGGCTCGCCCGACGGGGGCCCCTTCGACGAGACGCCTCCCGTCTTCCTCGGCAGCGACCCCGAGCCCCGAGCGCTGGGCGTCACAGACAAGCGCGTCACCCTCGAGTTTGACGAGTTCATCAAGATAGAGAAGGCTGCCGAGAAGGTGGTCATCTCGCCCCCACAGATGACGCAGCCCATCATCAAGACGAACGGGAAGAAGATCGTGGTGCAGATGGACGATACGCTCAAGGCCAACACGACCTATAGCATCGACTTCAGCGACGCCATCGTGGACTACAACGAGGGCAACCCCCTTGGCAACTTTGCCTTCCTCTTCTCCACGGGCGAGCAGATAGACACGCTGGCCGTGTCGGGGACAGTGCTCAACGCGGCCAATCTGGAGCCCGTGAAGGGCATCTTGGTGGGGCTGCACAGCGACCTTGCCGACTCGGCCTTCGTGACGAAGCCCTTCGACCGCGTGTCACGCACCGATGCCGATGGGCGATTTACCATCTGTGGCATAGCACCGGGCACCTACAGGGCTTATGCGCTGCAGGATGCCAACCAGAACTATGCGTTCGACCAGAAGAACGAGATGGTGGCCTTCCTCGACTCGCTCGTGGTGCCCTACACCGAGGTGCGCATGCATCAGGACACGACATGGGTGGACTCGCTCACGATAGACACCATACGCACCGTGCCACGCACCCACTACCTCCCCGACGACCTCGTGCTGATGGCCTTCACCGAAGCACCCACGCAGCGCTACCTCGTCAAGGCTGAGAGACCCGAGCTGCACCGCTTCTCGATATTCTTCTCGCTCGGGGCCGACAGCTTGCCGACGATGGTGCCGCTCAACTTCCCCGAGGAGGGGGCCTACATCGTGCAGACGAGTGCCGACCACGACAGCATCACCTATTGGATGAGGGACACGATGGTCTATTACCAAGACACGCTTGCCCTGGCGCTCACCTATGAGTATACCGACACGGCGGGCCTACTGGTGCCGCGTACCGACACGCTGCGTCTCGTCCCGAAGAAGACACGAGCCAAGATCCTGCAAGAGGAGGAGAAGAAGCTGCGCGAGGCGGAGAAGGAGCGCGAGAAGCAGCTCAGACGCGGCGACACCATACCCCCGACGAAGCCAAAGACAAAGTACCTGGGCATCAAGATAAAGGGAAGCACCAGCATGGACCTCAACAGCAATGTGTGGATTGACTTTGCCGAACCCATCGTGCACTATAGCGACACCTCGATACACCTCTATAAGAAAGTGGACACCACGTGGGTGGCCGAGCCGCACATCTTCCGCCTCAGGGAGGGGCAGCTGATGGGCTATGAGCTGCTGGCAGAGTGGCGCCCCGAGGAGGAGTATCGGTTGGCCATCGACTCAGCAGCCTTCACGGGACTCTATGGATTGCACACCAAGGCACAGGAGACGAAGCTGAAGTTCAAGTCGCTCGACCAGTACAGTACGCTCTACCTCACGGTGAGCGACGCCAAGCCCAGCTACGTGGTGCAGCTGCTCGGCAGCGATGAGAAGGTGCTCAGGCAGCAACGCGTGGAGCGGGGACAGGCGGACTTCTACTTCCTCAAGCCGGGGACCTACTACGTGCGTCTCTTCGACGACAGCAACGGCAACGGACTGTGGGACACGGGACTCTATGAGACCAAGCAGGCAGCCGAAGCGGTGTACTACCTCCCAGGCAAGATAGAGACACGCGAGAACTGGGACTACACGCAGGAGTGGGACCCCAAGGCAGTGCCTCTCCATCGCCAGAAGCCTGAGGAGATAAAGAAGCAGAAGTCGGTGACCAAGGAGCGCAAGTCGAAGAATGCCGAGCGCGAGGAGAAGAAGCGGCAACAACAGCAACAGCAACAGCGATAGGCATGAAGGCACTACACACCACGGCAACCCTCCCCAATGGGCTGCGCATCATACACCACCCCTCGCCCACATCGGTAGTCTACTGCGGATATGCCATCGATGCCGGCACACGCGACGAACGCCCCGAGGAGTATGGGCTGGCACACTTTGTGGAGCACATGCTCTTCAAGGGTACCACACGGAGACGGGCATGGCACATCCTCAACCGCATGGAGAATGTAGGGGGCGACCTTAACGCCTTCACCAATAAGGAGGAGACGGTCGTCTACTCGGCATTCCTCAAGAAGGACTTTGCACGAGCACTGGAGCTACTCACCGACATCGTCTTCCGCAGCACCTACCCGCAACACGAGATGGACAAGGAGCGTGGGGTCATCCTCGAGGAGATAGACTGCTACGAGGATAGCCCAGCCGAACTCATCTTCGACGACTTCGAGGACATGCTTTTCAAAGATCATGCCCTAGGACACAACATCCTAGGCACACCGCGACATATCAAGCGCTTCACCTCAGACAATGCGCGTCGGTTTGCCGACCGATACTATCATCCCGCCAATGCTGTGCTGTTTGTCTATGGCAACATCCCCTTCGGCCGCATCACGATGTGGGCCGAGCGACTCACCGCAGACATCGCCGCAGGCAACGTCAACACAGGACGTACGGCACCATCGCCCTATGTGCCGCAACAGGTGGTGCTCCATCGACGTACACATCAGACACATGTCATGATGGGAGGCGTGGGGTACCCCTCTGGTGACAAGCGCCGCACGGGTCTCTATCTGCTGAGCAACATGCTCGGCGGACCAGGGATGAACAGCAGGCTCAACCTCGCACTGCGCGAACACACGGGACTGGTATATAATGTGGAGAGTAACGTGGTGAACTATACCGACACGGCAGCCTTTAACATCTACTTCGGTACAGACACGGCAGAGATGGACCGCTGTGTGGAGCTGACGATGAAGGAGCTCGACCGACTGCGCCAGGCGCCACTCACGACGCTACAACTGTCGGCTGCCAAGAAGCAAATCATAGGGCAAGTGGGAGTCGCTGCAGACAACTTTGAGAATGCCGCCCTCGGCATGGCCAAGACCTATCTGCACTATGGTGAGTACGAAGGGGCCGAGGCGATGTATCGCCGCATAGAGTCGCTCACGGCCAAGGAGCTATGGGACATTGCCAACGAACTCTTCGAACGCGACCACCTCTCAACACTTATCTATAGGTGAGAGAGAATTGAGAATTGAGAATTGAAAGTTGAAAATTGAAAGTTGAAAGTTCGTGCGCCCAAACTTCGATGAAGTCAAAGGTTGAGAATCAACAACTTCGCACATCAGAAATCAAAGCCATCAGTCGCTCCACATCTCGCTTGATCATGGCATAGGTGGGCGCCTCCTCGTATTCGGTATTCTTACGCAACACTGCCTCGATGGTCTGCAGGCTGCGATGGTAGGCTGTGAGCTCATTGCGATACTGCTGTGCGTGGCATGCCAAGTGGTGTATCTCGCTCTCACGCTCACGGCGTAGACGTACACAGACGGGGCTAAGCAACTTCATCACCACATTTTCCTTCAAGTGATGCCCTTGAATGAAGAGATAAGTGTTGTCGGGCGTCACTCCCAGTCGCTCCAGCTCGGGCGTCATGACCTCGAGCTCGGGCAGCGCGTGAGGATAGCGTCGAGATAGCCATCCGCGCTTCTTCTCTACTCGGATGCGCAGCTGCTCCAAGGCGTCCTCGGGGTGAGGTACGCTCACGGGATCGAGCCGCACCACACGGCAGAAGTCCTGCATGGAGAAGGTAGAAAGTTCGCGCTTGCGGTAAAACCATATGTTCCACACGAAGAGCGGATAGATAATCTGCGAATAGAGGCGGAAGAAGGCCTCGAAGTCAATCATTGCCTTATCGTTGAGCGTGCTCTGTACGCACACCCCATGGAGGCTGCCTGCATAGCACTGGTAGTTCTCTATGGCATAAGCATAGGTGTGAAGCACAAAGGGGCTCTCGATGATGCGCCGCGAGGTACTGGTGGCGCCTTGTAGGAGGTAGTCGTAGTCACTATCGACACAGGCTATCATGTGTCCGCCCAGCCCCAAGCCGAGGTCGTTCATCATCGCCACCTTCTTTCCCTTGGCGAGCGACGTGTTGGAGGGGAGCATCACTTGGAAGTAATACTTATCACAGTTGTATTCGCTCAACAGATGGCTCCAGAACGACACATCATCGTAGCTCTCCACGTAGGCGACAATACGCTTACGGGCACTCTTAGGGCGCAAACTGTTTGCTGCCTCAATGTAGAGCGAAGTGATGTTTTGTGTCAGTCGTTTAGCCAAGGAGCGTAAGTTAAAAGTTGGAAGTTGAAAATTGGAAGTTTGCCATCCGGATGGCAATTCATAATTCACAATTCACAATTCAGAATTGATTAGTCAATCGTAATGTCCGTCACCTCTGTCACCGCATCCATCCATCCTCCCATGACGACGGCAGGCGAGTGGGTGGTGAGTATGATCTGTGCGTTGGGGTTCATCTCACGTATGATGCCGATGATACGCTGCTGCCACTCGATGTGGAGCGACACCTCCGGCTCATCCATGAGGAGCACACAGGGCTGCTTGTCCTGCACCAGCACGGTAAGGAGGATGACCAATATCTGCTTCTCGCCACTCGACAAGCGGTAGGGAAGTAGCTCATCGCCATCTTGAGAGAACACGATCTCGTTCTTCGAACGTATGATGCGCTTACCCGTCTCTCCGAAGAGCTCGTCTGCAAGGTCCTGGAACCTACGCTTGGGAGCCGACACCTCAGCTGCCTTGCGGTGGCTCTCCTCATCACCTATCGAGAGTAGCTCGATGATACGGTTGCCGATATTTACCTGATAGTCGAGATAGCGTCGCTGCAGCTGATACAGCTGCCAGTCGAGCTCGGTCTTGACATTCTTGTCGGCCATCTTCTCGGCCAGATTGCTATGGAAGAGAGGACGGTCAAAGCTGCGTATCACGTCGAAATGTATCGTCGTGGCCTCCTCGGGGTAGAAGGTCATCTTGACACCCTCCAGTTCCTTTTGCTTGATGTCTACACCGCCCATCAAGCTATTGAGCTGAGCTGCAGTGCGGTTCAGTATGGTCGACTTACCGATACCATTCACTCCGCTCAGTATATTTACATCGCGGCGTAGGTCCCACACGATATGCTTGCGGCCCCATAGAGCCTCTATCTCAATGCGGCGGATGTACTCGGCGCGTATCTCTCCCTGTCTCTCTTTCGTCGCTTCCATAGTAGTCGCTTTTATAGAATATATGTGCGAAGATACATATTTTTCTTTTACATTAGCAATAGACTACGTCGTGTTTTTTCGTACACAAATAGAATTTTAGGAGTAGATTTGTAGAATTCAGGGAAAAGCCATACCTTTGTGGTAACATGGGATAAAGGAGCAAAAATGTATTTCAGAGACATCATAGGACAAGACAGCACAATAGAGGCAATGCGTTCGGCTGTAGCCGAAGGACGCATCCCGCATGCCCAACTCATCTGCGGACCAGAGGGGACAGGCAAGCTGGCCCTCGCCATAGCCTATGCACGCTATCTCTGCTGCACACACCGCAATGGAGGAGATGCATGCGGGCAGTGTCCCTCGTGTAAGAAATTTGACAAACTGGCACACCCAGACCTCCACTTCGCATTCCCTATATACAAGAAAGAGCAGCATCCGTCTAGCGATGGCTTCATTGACAAGTGGCGCCAGGCAGTGGAGGAAAATGCATATATGAACCTCAACCAATGGATGGCATACATTGGAGCAGAGAACCAGCAAGGACTTATCTATACTTCGCAGAGCCAAGAGATCATCCGCAAGCTCACACTCAAATCGAGCGAAGGTGGATACAAAGTGATGATCATCTGGATGGCCGAAAAGATGAATGCCGAATGCTCAAACAAGCTGCTTAAGATCATCGAGGAGCCGCCCACGCAGACCGTCTTCTTACTCGTGTCGGAGAACCCCGACCAACTCTTACCCACGATACAGAGCCGCGTGCAGCATCTGATGCTACGCCCCATAGAGGAGGACACCATAGCCAACGCATTGACCAGCAAGTATGGTCTCGCCGACACCGATGCGCGACAGATAGCACACGTGTCAGCAGGAAGCTGGCTGAAAGCACTGGAGACAATACATCTGGGCAGCAGAGCGAAAGAACATATCGAGCTCTTCATGACGCTCATGAGGAAATCCTATGCACGTGACCTCAAAGGCATGCGACAATGGGCAGACTCAGTGGCAGCGATGGGACGCGAGCCACAGAAAGAATTTTTGGCTTATAGCCAGCGCATGATACGAGAGAGCTTCATCTGCAATTTCCGTCGTCCCGAGATAAACTACATGAACACAGATGAAGCCACCTTTACCTCACGCTTTGCCCCCTTTGTGAACGAGAAGAACATCTTTGGCATCATGGAGGAGCTGAGCGAGGCACAACGCCACATCGAGCAGAACGTCAATGCCAAGATGGTGTTCTTTGATCTGGCACTGAAAATGATTATGTTATTGAAACAATAGAAGGAGAGTTTCTGGTAGTGAGTTACTGGTCGTAACGAGTCTCTTCAAGAATCGGTTAAGACAAAAAAACTCCAGACTCCACAAACTCTGAAACAAACTAAATACAACAACTCAGTATGAGCGAATACAAGACCAACGGCTGCGACGGCATCAGCTGCAAAGGATGTGGCCGACAAGATAAGCAACTCAACGTCTTCGACTGGTTGGCAGATGTCCCAGGCAATATCGACGAGACCGATTACGTAGAGGTGCAGTTCAAGAATACTCGTAAGGGATACTACCTCAATAGCAACAAGATCCCTCTCGAGAAGGATGATATAGTGGCGGTAGAGGCCAGCCCTGGACATGACATAGGCACTGTGACCCTCACGGGAAGCCTCGTATTGCTGCAAATGAAGAAGGCACGCATCAAGAGCGACGCAGAGGTGCGACGAGTATATCGCAAGGCACGCGAGGTGGACATGGAAAAATTCTATGAAGCCAAGGCCAAGGAGCAAGACACAATGATACGTTCGCGACAAATCGCCAAAGACCTTGGGCTAAACATGAAAATTGGCGACGTGGAATATCAGGGCGATGGCAATAAAGCCATTTTCTACTACATCGCTGACGGACGTGTCGACTTTCGCCAGCTCATCAAGGTGCTGGCAGAGGTGTTTAAGGTGCGCATCGAGATGAAGCAGATTGGCGCACGCCAAGAAGCAGGACGCATCGGGGGCATCGGTCCCTGCGGACGTGAGCTCTGCTGTGCCACTTGGATGACAAGCTTCAATTCCGTGTCGACAGGAGCAGCACGTTTCCAGGACATCTCCATGAATCCGCAGAAGCTGGCAGGACAGTGCGCCAAGCTGAAATGCTGCATGAACTATGAGGTAGATGTCTATGTGGAGGCCATGAAGCGGTTCCCTGCGCGAGATATTACATTGGAGACGATGGACAACACGTACTATCACTTCAAGTCCGACATACTTGCACAGGCGATCACCTACTCTACAGACAAAAACTTTGCAGCCAACCTTATCACGATCAGCACCAAACGAGCATTTGAGGTTATTGGCCTCAATAAGAAGGGAGTCAAGCCTGAATCTCTCGATGGTGACAACGTGCAGCGTGAGCCCAAACGAGTAGACTTGCTCGACCAAGATAGCGTGACTCGCTTTGATAGCGCCAAGAAGAAGAAAAAGAAGAAAAAGCCTGCCGGCAAAGGTGGTAACCCCAACAGAGATCCTAAACGCCCGTCAGGAAACAATGAAAAACAAGGATAAAGCGCTGCAGCCAACGCGGAAGATGCTCGTGGTCATCCTGATGGCAATGTTGTGCGGGTGTCTCTCCGAGACGCACCATCTCGGCTTCGTCTCGGTCGGACAAGAGGGATGGACATCTACCGACACAATCAGCTATGTCGTCCCGCCTCTAGGGACGTGCGAGAAACATGGTGTCGCACTACTGCTTCTTACCGAAGGATATGAATATGCAAACATCGCCCTCGATGTGACCATCAAGCAAGACTCGATATCGCTTTATCATGAGCAGAGCAACTTTGATCTCACGGCATGCGACTCGAAGCAAGGGATAGGAAATCGGTGTGACTACCTCCTACCACTAGGTAACCTTGCTTTCTGCGACACGCTACCCGCCACGATTGTTCTCACTCATCAACTCGACCGCTCACCCCTCAAGGGAATAACCAAGGTAGGAGTTCACATAGGGAAACCTATCCGCAAACCTGGTGAACCCAACTGGTGGGTAGAATGGGAGTAACATCCATTCTGACAGATTACACCTTATTATATTGTAATGGGGATATACAACCATAGTAGGGATATACAAAAAAAAGATAGAAGGCCACACAAATGTGTAGCCTTCTATCTTTTCTCGTTTTAGTAGAGGATTACTTACGCAATCCGAGAGCCTTAACGATAGCGCGGTAACGCTCGATGTCACGATCCTTCAAGTAGTCGAGGAGGGCGCGACGCTTACCTACCAACTTGGTCAATGCTCTTGCTGTACTATAATCTTTACGGTTCTTTTTCAAGTGCTCCGTCAAGTGGGAAATACGGTATGAAAACAATGCCACCTGAGCTTCGGGTGAGCCAGTGTCAGTGTTAGACTTTCCGTACTGTCCAAAGATTTCTTGCTTTTTCTCAGCGTTTAAATACATAGGTTTAAAAATTAAAAAATTGATATTTTTGCATTTGCGGGTGCAAAGGTAGTGTAAACTGAGCGAAAATGCAAATGTTTTTGCAGTTTTCTGAGATTCAGCCTACCTTCGACCTGCAAGAATTGGCTTAAAATAAGTGCAAGCCGAGCGAAACAACACGAATATTTAATCGTTGTTTTCCGAAGCACAGCTCAACTGCTGTTCTGGAAGAGCTAAAGGTAGTGCCGTTTTCCTTACCTATTACCTCTTCTATTCGTCCCAGTGACCAAAAAACGTCTGTTTTGTGGCGAAAAGTGACAAAATATTTGGAGAGAAAGAGAAAGTTTATTTCCTTTGCATCGCTTTAAGTATATTTATTCATTTAAAACATTACTATTATGTCAGAAATTGAAGCAAGAGTAAAAGCTATTATCGTTGATAAGCTTGGCGTAGACGAGTCAGAGGTAACCCCCAATGCAAGTTTCACTAACGACCTCGGCGCAGATTCTTTGGATACAGTAGAGTTAATCATGGAGTTGGAGAAGGAGTTTGGCATGTCAATTCCCGATGACCAGGTTGAGAACATCTCTACCGTACAGGATGCTATCGACTACATCGCTAACAACGCGAAGTAATTACGATACACAGATAGTATCATAAAATAAAAAGTCGTAGTAATCGGAGTTTTCCGATTACACGGCTTTTTTGTTGTTATACTGTTAATACCTACCTATTGTGCCACTAAGCAGACTTACAGATTTCCTCCACTATCTTGCGTGTCCCGACAAAGGCCTTGCACGCAGTTTGCGACGCATCATGGGATTCTATCCACGGAATATAGAGATATACCGAGAGGCACTGATGCATCGTTCGCTCAACCACCATCGTCCTCAAGATCAAAAGAAGGACAACGAACGCCTCGAATATCTTGGAGACGCTGTTATCGAAACCGTGGTGAGCGACATACTCTACCACTATTTCCCTAAGAAAAAGGAGGGATTCCTCACCTCCATGCGTAGCAAGATTGTGCAGCGCAGCAGCCTCAACCGATTGGCCAAAGAGACCGGATTGGTGGAACTGGTACAGTCAACCCACATCAATCGCACTCACAACAGCTTCATCTCGGGCAACGCCTTCGAAGCTTTCGTGGGAGCCATATACCTCGATCGTGGTTATTCCCACTGTTATCGTTTCTTCGACAAACAGCTAATGGGGAAATATATCAACCTTGACAAGGTGTCCAAGGAGGATGACAATCATAAAAGTAAACTCATAGAGTGGAGTCAGAAAACACAATACAAGGTAGACTTTGAATTGGTGGGAGAAAACACCGTCGGCACTAATAGCCCAACATTTCGCACTAGAGTCTGCATCGAAGGGCTCGAGTTTGGTATAGGCTTCGGATACTCCAAGAAGGAGAGCCAGCAATTGGCAGCTAAGGAAGCCTTACGACATATCCGCAAAAAGAGCGAACTATACAAGAACGCTGTCGCTCAACACGAGGCCAGACTGACGGCTGCAGACACCACACCCAAAGAGACGACCGCAGTGGATGAACAGTCAAGCGAAATACTGCCCGAATCGGTCGATGTGAACGTCAATTCTCCATCAACATCCTCGGAAGAGTAATCCCTCGGATAAAATGGTACCTACCTGATTAAGATTTTTTATTGCGAGATTAGTTAGGAGCATTCAAAGTTTTTTTGTACCTTGCACCATCATATCTGACTGCAAGCATATAGCCTATGAAACCTGCCACCAAACAGCGTCTATTCATTGCAACAGTATTTGTTGCTGTTGTGACAACAATCAGCTTTTTCCTTCCTCGCGAAAAAGCTGTCAATATTGATTTTACAGAAGGTAAACCTTGGCGTTATGAACAACTGACGGCCCCATTCGACTTTGCCGTTACCAAGAGCGAAGACGCGTTGGAGCGTGAGCGAGCACAGGTATTGGCAGCCCAACGCCCCTATTACGCAAAGGAGTATGCTATAGGCGTAGCCGCTGTGGACTCATTCTCGGCCTTCTATAACCGTGAGTTGCACTATATCGTCAGCACTAGATTGCAGCAGAAGATCACGGACCAATTGCAGAAGATATACAGCAATGGCATTATCAGCAGCAACGACCTGTCCCGCCTCAATGCCGACAGCATAGGCACTATCATGCTCATCGAACAGCATCGAGCCAAGCCCTTCAAGGTGGAGGAGCTATACACCGTGCAGCAAGCCTACGAGAGCCTTATGTCCATCGACACCACCCATTGGGGGCGTTATGCTCTGCGAAACAGTAACCTCAACGACTACATTGTCCCCAACATACGTTACGATGCTATCAAGTCGGAAGCAGCACGACGCGAAGCCCTCAATGCAATATCTCCCAATAGTGGTGTAGTCCTCAAGGGACAAAAGATTATAGGTAGTGGAGAGATGGTGGATGAGGAGATTTACCAGGCCTTGGTGTCGTATCGCAACGAACTCAACAAACGCATCGATGAGCAAGGCATACAGATGACGCTCATCGGACAAGTCCTGCTTGTAGTTCTACTCATTGGCGCATTTGTGATGTACCTCATCAACTATCGCCGCAGCTATCTGTATGAACGCAACAAACTGCTTTTCTTGGCCACACAGCTAGTAATATTCCCCCTTGCAGCGGCGGGAATTGTGACAAATGGAGGTGCGCTGATGATTATTCCCTTTGCCATGGCGCCAGTCATGGTGAGTGTCTTTCTTGATGCTCGCACCGCTTTTATGACTCATCTGGTGATTACTTTGGTGTGTTCGATTTTCGTCCCCGACCCCTTCGTGTTTGTTCTGTTACAACTCACAGCCGGCATAGCTGCCATATACTCACTTACTGAGCTCACCGAGCGTTCACAGATATTCCGTGTAGCATTAGTAGCAATCTTGTCCTACTGCTTCGTCTATTTTGGCTACGAACTCATCAATAAGAGTTCGCTCATAGCCTTCAATCGGGGTATCTTTGCACATTTCTTACTCAATGGAGTGTTGTTGCTCTTCACCTATCCCCTGATGTTGCTTTATGAAAAGCTGTTCCGCTTCACCTCTGACGTGACGTTAATGGAGCTTTCCAACTTCAACATCAAGCTCTTGCGCCAACTCTCTGAGGAGGCCCCAGGCACCTTCCAGCACTCCATCCAAGTATCCAATCTTGCAGCAGCTGCAGCCAACAAGATTGGTGCCAGCAGCCTCTTGGTCCGCACAGGAGCGATGTATCACGACATAGGAAAGATCGAGAATCCCATATTCTTCACGGAGAATCAAGGCACTACCAATCCGCATGCTTGTCTTCCCTATGAGAAGAGCGCACAGATTATCATCAATCATGTGAATGCCGGACTTCGCTTAGCAGAGAAACATCATTTGCCCGAGGCTATCAAGGACTTCATCCGCACCCACCATGGATGCAGCAAGGCCAAGTATTTCTATATATCATACAAAAATGAGCATCCAGGCGAAGAGGTCGACGAGAGCCTCTTCACCTATCCTGGTCCGGCACCACACTCTATGGAGACAGCGATTCTCATGATGGCTGATGCTGTGGAGGCTGCCTCACGCAGCTTACCCGAGTACACCGAGGAGAAGATTGCCAACCTCGTAGATCGCATCATAGATGGCCAAGTTTCAGAAGGAAACTATGCTGCGTGCCCCATCACATTCAAGGACATATCAGACATCAAGGCAGTGTTCAAGGAGAAGTTGCGCACCATGTATCATGCTCGTATCAGTTATCCCGAGTTGAAGAAGTGATGACCTGATGGCATTGCTGATTGCGCAACTCACAAGATCAATAGCAATTGATAACCACACTCAACGAATATCAAGAGAAGAGCATTATTCAATGATATTCTTAAGCATATAATACAGGCCCTCAAACTTTAAGTTTGAAGGCCTGTATTGTTAACTTAACTGAGTCTCTGAAGAGCCTACTATTTCTCCATATCCAGATAATAGAGATCGCCCGAAAGGATTTGCTCAACACGCATGCCGAGTTCGTCTATCTCCATATCAAGCGATACGGCATGTCCTTCAGGTTCGATGAGGATGATACGTGGCGTCTTGTCTACATTGTAGCGCTTAGCTGTAGGAGAGCTCACACCCGCACCATCACAAGAATGTATCCATCCTTCCAGGTCTACGCCGAGGTGGTTCACTGCAGCAGCCACTACATTCTTATCATTCTCAAGCGATACGCTGATAATGACAAACTCATCGCCCTTTTCGCGGGTTATCTCATAGACATTCTTCAGCTCCGCCATCATCGCTGCAGCCTGTTCTTCGTCGCTCCAGAAATTGAGTATCACGTGCTTGCCACGATAGTCACTGAGATGACGAGATTCGCCGTCATGAAGCATCAATGTAGCATCAGGAGCCTCACTGCCCACCTTCAGTGTGCTGGCCAGCATGGCATTGCGCAATGAGTGGTAGTAGGGGTGATTATGCAGCGATGTAGCCATGGCCTTGGTCATCTGTTCGGCATAGGCAGCACTGAGTTTGGGGAATAGTGAATGCTCTACGACCCAAGGTGTCATGGGCGAAGCATTGTGGTCGATGAGGAAACGCAGTGCTTCGGCTTCACTCTTGATGCTCTCCTTAGCCTTGATGCGCTTTGCTTCCTGCTTGCCTTCAGGGCTTTCGAGCCACGCCTCACCATGAAGTGCTACCAGTTCTGCCAGTTGTCGCTCCACTTCTTTCTGTGCATCGACGGCAATGCTCTCGTAGGCTGCATAGGTGTCGTTAGTGGGTGTGCCCGCTATGGTACTCTGTTCAGGTTGTGTGGCAGTCTCTGTGCTCACAATCACCTCACCTGGTTCCACAAAAAGGCTTATGCCCTGCCCTTCGCCAAATCCACTTATGGTGTATCGTTCGACGGGAGCATCTGATGCAAGTTCGCATTTAAGAGTATAGTTTCCCTTCTTCACCTTAGCTTTGGCCACAGTAGCGACATGGCCAAACTCATTGGTGTAGGTAAGATATACCTCCTTTATCTTCTTGCCATCGGCCAGCTTGCAATTGTCGATGTGGCCATTGATGACGCAGGTCTCTTGTGCATTCATCGCCATGGTGCAGGCAATTGCTGCGATTGCTGTTATTATCTTGTTGCGCATAGGTGTGTCGATTTTTATTGTGGGTTATTCCTTTCCGTCTACGATGTTCTTGAGTCTCTTTACCATCTCTTCGCCTCTGAGTCCGAATGCCACGACGTTGCCTTCGGGATCAATGAGTGCGGTGAAGGGTACTCCTTTGACACTGAAGAGCTGTGCACCCTCGCTGTTCCACCCCTTTAGTGTAGAGATGTGTACCCAGTTCTTGTGAGTAAGTTGGTTCTTGGCGATACAGTTCACCCAGTCGGCCCGCTTGCTGTCGATAGAGTAGCTCAGCACGATGAGTCTGTCGCTGTTGTCCGAGTAAGCTAAAGCCTCCTTCAAGTGGGGTATCTCACGACGGCAGGGTGCGCACCAGCTTGCCCAGAAGTCGATGAACACATACTTACCTCTGAAGTCAGACAATGTGACCTCCTGTCCCTCGGGTGTGAGTCCACTGATATCGGGAGCCTCTGAACCCACCTTCAAGTTGGCAGCTCTCACCTCGTTGATCAACTCCTTGTATATAGGGAATTTCCGCAGTTCGTATGGTACAGCGTCGAGGAAGGTCTGTATCACGTCAGTAGTGAATGTGGGCATCATGGCAAACTTGATGATGTAGAGCGCCACAGGTGAGTCGAGGTGCTGGTAGATGAAGTCCATGAAGGCCACCTTGAAGTGGATGTTGTTGACATAGAATGTGGGTGACGTATACTCCATCTCTTTCACAGGGTCGCCTTTTACCTCATCAGGGATAACAGCCTGCGCGGCTTTCATGCGTGCTTTGGCCTCTTTGATGCATTGGCTGTTAAGGTCGAGGTAAGCCTGATAGATGTCATTGCTAGGCGTACCTCCCACCTTGGCTCCCACAGGGTAGGCAGCATCGAAGGGACCCACCTTGATTTCACCCTCTTCGACGAACACCTGTATGCTGCCGTTATCGAATCCAGTGATATTGTACAATCCCAATGTCTCGGGGGCTATGCCTTCAATGACAAACTTACCATCCTCGACGGGCACTGTAGCCACCACGACGGGTTGTCCGTCTACGAGATGGTCGAGGCGAACCTCCTTGATGGTCTCGTCACTATAGCATAGGACGGGGCTGCTCATCTCGCCTCTGATGACAAACTTTCTTTCTTGTGCTGTGCTCCAGGTTGCTATCGCCAGCAGGGCCAATGTGATTAGTTTTCTCATTATTGCTATTGTTTTATGGGTCAATACTTCATGAACAAAGCTCTCCGTGTTGCCTTCATCCTTGTCTTTGTCATTTCAACCTCTCCTCTACGAAGCGTTGCAGTGGCTCGCCTTTCAGTCCTGTGGCGATGATGTTGTTGTTCTCATCGAGCACGAAGAGGGCAGGTATTCCCTTGATGCTGTAGAGCGGCACGAGATCACATTGCCACCCCTTGAGCGACGAGAGGTTTATCCAGCTGAGTCCATCTTTCTCGATGGCTTTTATCCATGCGGCCTTATTCGTGTCGAGCGATACGCCAATAATCTCCAGTCCTTTGTCATGGAACTCCTCATAGAGTTTGCGCAAGGCGGGGTTGTTGAGACGGCAAGGTCCGCACCACGATGCCCAGAAGTCGATGATCTTCACCTTTGCCTTCACCTCGCTCATGGTCACGAGGTGGCCCGTAGAGTCGGGCAGAGTGAAGTCGGGTGCTTGCGCTCCTCCCTCAGTTTTAGCCATGCGTATGATGCGCTCCTCTATCATGCGTCCATATTGTGAAGCCTTGGCTCTCTCGCCCAATGTGGCATACAGACGGCGCGTTTCGCCAAGGTTGGCCTCGCGCATCATGATGTTTGAGTACACCGTGTAGGCCATGATGATGTTGTCATTGTTGCAATCGAGGAAAGCCGTTTGCAGTCCTCTCAGCTTTTCTTGCTCCACGCGTAGTGAATCGTTAGTCTGGCTTGCACTGCGAAACTTCTTCGCGGTGCGTAGGGCGTCGTATCGTCCCTGCAACCCAGCTACGACCTGTCCTAAAGAGTCGGCCACGTGCATGTGAGCCGTGTAGCTATCGTTGAGTTTTCCGCCTCTGATGTAGAAGTTGGCTCCCTCACTGAGACAGGCCTCGTAGGCCGTTGCAGGCTCGGCAAAGAGCATAAAGCCACCAGCAAAACCATCCACCACGAGCTGAGCCACCACGGGCTCTGCTATTGTGGCAGTGAGTTTGAATCGTCCGCGCTTAAAGTCGCAGTAGCCCAGTGTGTCGGTCTTCTCCTCGGAGGCTCGAGTGAGCAGGTAGAGGCGTCCCTTTTTGATGCCCTCGACGCTACCCTTTATCGTCGTGTTTCCCGTCTGTGCCATAGAGGCCAGCGAGCAGATAAGCATGAGTGCAAATAGTGTTGTTTTCTTCATATTTGTTTTATTATCGTTAATATATAGAGTGACACGATAGATTTATTCAGCAGCTCAATGGAGGCAACCTACAATCAGTACACCATCTTATATATATAGTCGTTGGTAAACTGTATGTCGTGTATCTCTCCCCAGCGTTGGCCTTGATTGTCGGTGTCGTAGAGGAGCGTGGGATAGTCATCGTCGATGTCGGCTGCAGTGGTGAGCTTGACCTCGGCAATGGCTCCGTGTGTGCCATCATAGAGGACGATGTCGAGGTGGAGCCCCAGGTCGTCGCTGAAGACCGAGCTGTCTTCGGCGCGAAACTTAATCTGTGTCACCTTGTATCCCTCGGGAGCGACATATATGGGATAGCGGTCTCCGTTGGACACATTGTATCGGTAGACGGTACCCTCCTCGGCAAAGAAGAGGTTCGATGTGGTGAACCACGAGTTGTAGGTGATGGTGCTTGCGTAGGTGGGGGTGAGTCCCTCGAGATGCTTCTCATTCACGATGGCATAGGCTGCAGGTTGCTCGGCCTCACCGTCGACGCCGCGGCGCTGATGGGCCTTGCTCCCGTCTCCGATGTCGAGTTTGAGGAGCTCGTAGCGATAATAGTTGCCCGTCGCTTCGTCTTGGAAGATGAAGTAAGTGTTCTGCTGCTCATAGTTGTCACGATAATTGACATAGCCCATCACTGCGGTCATCTCGGCTGGCTTATGCAGCAGCGTTTGCATCTGCACATGGGCATCGAGTAACGGATTGGCTGAGATGTAGCTGGGTTTGATCGAGTTTGCCTCGTCGCGGGCAAAGCCGTTGTCAGCCTTGGATGCATAGAGGAAGCGTCCGTGACGGGCATCCCACAGGAGAAAACGGTTGTGGGTGATGGTAGCGGCAGTGATGGCATAGTCGGTCTGGTGCAACACGTCGGGGTTGTTTTCACAGGCCACACCGGGTCTGTAGAGAGCATGCACGTGATTGCCTACATAGACCTCGCCCGTCTCGGTGAGGACCACGCGATACTGGGTAAAGTTTGATGGGTCGCCTGTCTGCACGGTACGGCGGTAGGCGAAGGTATCGCTCACGGTGTGAAACATCTGCTCTGCGGTGTACTTCACCTTCATGCCGTGAGGGTCATAGGCGCGGGTGGTGCCATCGTCGGCATAGAGTGTAAGCGTGCTAGTCTCGCCGATATAGGAGAGGTCGTCGGGGATGTTGAGGAAGGTAGCATAGCCCAGTCCCGTGACATTCTCGTAGCGATTCTCGTCGCGAGTGACGGTCTTCACATCGGTGTATATCTTGGTCTCGTTTCCGATGACCTCGATGTTGCCCAGCTGATGCTGTCCTTCAGCTCCATGGAGCACGAAGAGGCTGTTCTTGAACACGGGGCGCGTGACCAGTTTGAACGAGGAGTAGTGTGAGAGGTCGGTGCTGCGGTCGTGGATGCGCAAGAAGATGTCATACGTCATGGGCTTGCCCACGGGGAGGGTGACTTCCATGTATCCCTTGGTGCGCAAGGTGTCTCTGACTCCCTTGCCCTGCTCATTGACATAGGCGCGGCACCAGTAGAAGTCGAGTTCGTCGAGTGTCTTTGCCAGCGATTGCTCCACAACTGCCTCGATGCGTCGTGTGCAGCTGTCCTTATCGAGCGCTTGCTGCACCTCGATCATGTCGCCTCCTGCACCTTTTACTACAGAGGGGGTGAAGGTGACGGTCTGTATCTCGTTCATCGTGTCGAGGGTGTAGTCGTAGTTGCCTTGGTCTTGGTAGCAGCTCGTCAGCGCAAGTGCTACGAGGAGGTATGCGGATAGATGTTTCATGACTTTTCTCATGTGTGATTTTTTAGTGTTCTGCTGGGAGGCACGTCGGGGAGGGTCTAGGCCCTTCGCCTCTGTGCTCTCAGTTATCAAATATCTAGCTTAGGGAAATCGTGTCGTCGCGATGGGGGATTACTGTCATTCTTGGCTTTGATGATGCGGTAGCACTCCTTGATGCGCTCCTCGCCAGCGAGGTTCTTGGTGCCTAGCTGGGTGGTGTCCCACTCATAGGTGCCAGCGTCGACATTGCGCACGAAGGGGAGCAATGAGGCTGCCACGAAGTTTTCTTCCCCATCTTCCTTCATCATTGTCTTCAGCATGAACTGGTACTTGTCGGCATCATATTCACCGAAGTAGTGCTTCACGATGTCGGCCGTGCCGAGGCCGTGGGGGTCGTCCCACCAGTAGGGGATGCGCACATTATAGTCGGCATCGTTGCGCATCTGCACCCAGAAGAGTTGCTTAAGCTTGCCTATGGTGTAGCCCTGTTCGGCATAGCCATAGTAGAGATTGAGCATCTCGAGCACGTCGTCGTTGTGAAACTCCGCAGCTCGCTTGACCATCTGCTGTTGCCCTTCGTCACTGGCGTAGAGGGCTGCGATGTCTCTCGTGTTGGAGCCACCCAGCAAGGTGGTAAATCGGCAGAACTTGCTGGCTCGGTAGAGTCCCAGCAGCGCCTCATGCTCATCCCAGAAGTAGGGCTTGATGTAGGCAGGGTAGTCTGTCTCCTTGAGGATGGGCAGGTCGGGCACGATAGCCTCAGCAGGCTCCTGGGCGAGCAGTACGTTCACAGCACTCACGTTGAGCGCCACGATAGAGTCGAAGAGGTGCAATCCCACAGCGCTGTCGAAGAGGCGGTCATAGAAGTGGTTGTCACCCGTGTGCTCGGCAAGGAAGATATGCTTCTCTCTGCTCCACCCCCCTAGGTAGGTGTCCATGTGGCTATACCACACCTCGGGTCGCTCATAAGCGCAGGTGACAAAGAGGTTTATCGAGTCCTTACCGCTGACCGATGCCCCTACCCCATTGTCGCTGTCGAGATAGATGCACACAGCATAGAGGCGGTCCTCGGCCTCAGGTCTGGCCACCTTGACCTCGATGTCTTTCTCATATTCTTTATTGGCAAACACCGTCTCGTCGATGGACACGCCTGCCAGTTCATATCCTGCGATGGCCTTCGTCTTCACCGAGAGGGTGCGAGCCTCATCCTCGAGATACCCCATAAGCTTGACCTTCAATGTCATACTCACCGTGTCGGGGTGCCCTACGATGTGGTTGCTGAAGTTGAGCGTCTTGTTGTAGTCGGCTGCGTACTCGTAGTCAAAATAGGCTCCGTTGCTCGCCTCATCGAAGAGCTCGGGCTCCTGCTTCTCGCAGGCAGCAAACATGATGGGCAGGCACAATAGCCATGGTATCAAGCGTGACATTTTCATAACTTTATCTTCGTTGGTTGTCTTTATGGTGGTAAAGGTACGAATAAGCGAGCGAAAAAACAAGTGAGCGAAAAAAAACTCACCGATATTTGCATTTCTTATTACCATATACTACTTTTGCCATCCGATAAACCGTGAAAATTAGCGAACCTATGAGTTTCAATATCATCACAGCAGCCGAAGCTGCCAGCCATGTCAAGCATGGCTACAACGTAGGTCTGGGTGGTTTCACACCGGCAGGAACCCCCAAGACAGTGACCGCCGAGATTGCCCGCCTCGCCGAGGCAGAGCATGCTGCGGGCCGTCCATTTCAGATAGGTCTCTTCACCGGCGCCTCCACGGGCGACTCGTGCGACGGTGCCCTCACCCGCGCCAAGGCCCTGCGCTACCGCGCTCCCTACACCACGAATGCCGACTTCCGCAAGGCTGTCAATGCAGGCGAGATTGCCTATAACGACATACACCTCTCACAGATGGCGCAAGACCTGCGCTATGGCTTCCTGGGCAAGGTCGACGTGGCCATCCTCGAGGCCTGCGAGGTGACCCCCTGTGGCAAGATATACCTCACAGCAGGTGTGGGCATCGCTCCCACCGTGGCTCGCATGGCCGACAAGATCATCATCGAGCTCAACACCGCCTACGGCACTGCCCCCAAGGGCTTGCACGACATCTACGAGCCGCTCGACCAGCCCCTGCGCCGAGAGATCCCTGTCTACCGCCCCAGCGACCGCATCGGTGCGCCCTACATCCAGGTAGACCCTGCCAAGATCGTAGGCATCGTCGAGGTCAACCTCCCCGACGAGGCACGCCCCTTCACCGACCCCGACCCCATCACCCTGCAGATAGGTCACAACGTGGCCCAGTTCCTCATCAGCGACCTCAAGCGCAGCATCATCCCTCCCAGCTTCCTGCCCCTGCAGAGCGGTGTGGGTAATGTGGCCAATGCCGTGCTCGGTGCCCTCGGTGCCGACCCCACGGTGCCCGCCTTCGAGATGTACACCGAGGTCATCCAAGACTCCGTCATCGACCTCATCCGCTCGGGCCGCTGCAAGTTTGGCAGCACCTGCTCGCTCAGCGTCAGCAACGAGGGTCTCAAGAGCATCTACGAGGACATCAACTTCTTCAAGGACAAGCTCATCCTGCGCCCCTCGGAGATATCCAACCACCCCGCTGTGGCACGCCGCATAGGCCTCATCTCGATGAACACCGCCCTCGAGGCCGACATCTATGGCAATGTGAACTCCACCCACGTCTGCGGCACCAAGATGATGAACGGCATCGGCGGCTCGGGCGACTTCACCCGCAACGCCTATATCTCCATCTTCTCATGCCCCTCAACGGCCAAGAATGGTGCCATCAGCGCCATCGTGCCCATGGTATCGCATGTGGACCACAACGAGCATAGTGTCAACATCCTCATCACCGAGCAGGGCATCGCCGACCTCCGTGGCAAGAGCCCCATGGAGCGTGCCAAGGCCATCATCGAGAACTGCGCGCACCCCGACTACCGCCAGCTCCTGTGGGACTACCTGCACCACTCCACCAAGGGCCACACGTGCCACAACCTCCGTGCCGCCTTCGGCATGCACCAGGCACTCATGGAGAAGGGCGACATGCGCCTTACCGACTGGAGCAAGCTGGTGTAAAAGCAACGAATAAACAAATAAGATGCAGGGTGCGTTACGATGACACGCCCTGCCTCTGTTTTTTACCCCTATCCGTTTTAAACATGCACCTACATCATCATAAGACCAAGCAGCACAAGGCCACGACCACACCGAACGTGCCAGCAAGGCGATGAGCACCACGATTAACACTTTGAGCAACTTGCCTTCCAGACGGTTCATTTTCAAATTTCAAAGATCACACAAACGAGCGAAACGCTTGTCATCGATTGACAATGCAAAGGTACTACATCTATTTTTGGCATCCCGACATACTGCAATCTTCTGCAAAGTTCTGCAAAGTGCTCTGCGCAACCGCCACGCACACAAAGAGATATGCGATTTCGCACAAAGACGCGTCGCGCTGCGCAGACTAACATAATTACGTCTTTACTAACCACAGATTACTCAGATTACTCGGATTTCATCTAATATTTTTCTTTCTAGATTACACAGATTTCATGCGTCGCGCTGCTCGCATCCCTCCGGACGGCCAGCGAGCGGTAGCGACGCTGATAATCTGTTTAATCAGTGTCATCGTGTTGATTTTTTTTGTCAACAGATTGAACAGATGACACAGATTTTGGCCTTTTCCAATTCCTAATTCCTAACTCCTAATTCCTAATTGCTCAGCGTAACTCGCTGAGCCAAAGATACGCGCATAATGCGCGTGCGCCACGCGAGGAGTGTTGCATGTGGATGGTGAGGACAAAACCACCGCCCTAATTCAGGTCTCTGGTTCTAACTACAAGACCAACGCGGTCTTCATCAACGAGAGCGGCCTCTACGCCCTCATCATGGGCTCGAAGCTCGAGAGCGCCCGCCGATTCCGTCACTGGGTGACCGCCGATTTGCAGCCCGCCATGAGCGGTGTTGCGGCAGAGGACTACCTCAGCTTGTCATTGTTCTTGTGGCGTGTGTGGTCGCGGCGGGTCTTCTTCTCGATGGTCTGTTGCCATGCTTCGGTGAGGTCCACGCCCGTCTGGTTGGCCATGCAGACGAGCACCCAGAGCACGTCGGCCATCTCCTCGGCGAGGTTGGGTGTCTCGCCCTCCTTGAAGGACTGCTCGCCATAGGTGCGGGCCACGACGCGGGCCAGCTCGCCCACCTCCTCGGTGAGGATGGCCATGTTGGTGAGTTCGCTGAAGTAGCGCACGCCATAGGTCTTGATCCACTCGTCGGCCTGCTGCTGTGCCTCGCTGAGGGTGATGGATGGGTTGTTCATAAATAAAAAAGGTGTGTTATAATATGTTGCACAAAGGTAGAGGTTCGCTGGGGAATATGCAATATTTGATGATGCATAAATGAGGGGGAGGCTTGGTGAATACTTGTTTTTCGCTCGCCTAACCGCACCTTTACGACAAGTCGTTTAGGAACTCTCGCTCGCTGAGAAAAAGTCAAGCAAGCTTGTTTTTCACTCGCTTAACCGCACCTTTAATCTGCTTCGCAGCTTGAAGGTAGGCTGCGCCTCGGAAAATCGCAAGTCTAAACTTGCATTTTCTCTCGGCTTGCACTACCTTTGTCAACAAATACGCGGATATGAAGACATTTGAAGAGCTGGGCGTGATGCCCGAGATATGTGAAGCCATCAGTGAGCTGGGCTTCGAGTACCCCATGCCAGTGCAGGAGGAGGTGATACCTTACCTCTTGGGCAATGGCAACGACGTGATAGCCTTGGCCCAGACGGGCACGGGCAAGACGGCAGCATTCGGACTGCCCATCATCCAGAAGGCCGACCCCACGCTGCCCTATGCGCAGGCACTCATCCTGAGCCCCACGCGTGAGCTGTGCCTGCAGATCGCCGATGACCTGGCCGCCTTCGCGAAATATGTGGAGGGTCTGCGCGTGGTGCCCATGTATGGCGGCACCTCCATAGAGAACCAGATACGCAACGTCAGGCGAGGAGTGCACATCATCGTGGCCACACCGGGCCGACTCATCGACCTCATGGAGCGTGGCGTGGTGGACCTCTCGACCGTGCGCGACGTGGTGCTCGACGAGGCCGACGAGATGCTCAACATGGGCTTCACCGACAGCATCAACCGCATCCTCGAGGATGTGCCCCGCGACCGCAACACGCTGCTCTTCTCGGCTACGATGAGCAAGGAGATTGCAGGCATCGCCAAGCATTACCTCACCGACCCGCACGAGATTGTCATCGGCAACAAGAACGAGGGGGCCAAGAATGTGAACCACGTGTACTACATGGTGCACGCCAAGGACAAGTATCTGGCTCTGAAGCGTATCGCCGACTACTACCCCAACATCTACGGCATCATCTTCTGCCGCACTCGTATGGAGACGCAGGAGATTGCCGACAAGCTCATACAGGACGGCTACAATGCCGATGCCCTGCATGGCGAGCTCTCGCAGCAGCAGCGCGACCTCACGATGCAGAAGTTCCGCAAGCGCCGCATACAGCTCCTCGTGGCCACCGACGTGGCGGCTCGCGGACTCGATGTGGACGACCTCACCCATGTCATCAACTACGGATTGCCCGACGACACGGAGAACTACACCCACCGCAGCGGGCGCACGGGCCGTGCCGGCAAGCGAGGCACCTCTATCGCCATCATCAACCTGCGCGAGAAGGGCCGCATGCGCGAGATAGAGAAGGTCATCGGCAAGGAATTTGTCAAGGGCACCATCCCCACAGGCAAGGAAATCTGTGAGAAGCAGCTGTGGAAGGTCATCGACGACATCGAGAAGACCGAGGTGAAGGAGGACGACATCGCCGAGTTCCTCCCCGCCATCTACCGCAAGCTCGACTGGCTCGACAAGGAGGACATCATACGCCGCGTGGTGACACGCGAGTTTGGCCGCTTCGTGGAGTATTACAGCAATGCCCCCGAGCCCGAACCCGTGGTGGAACGAGGCCAGAAAGGCGAAGGCCGCAAGGTGAAAGGCGAAGGAGCACCCCGCCAGCGCCGCGAGAAGGGCGACGGGCCCCGCAAGGCAGAGCAGGGCTATGTGCGCTTCTTCGTGAACCGCGGCAAGCGCGACGGCTTCTATGCCGCACAGGTCATCGACATGGTGAACCGCCACGTGCGCCACGAGCGCATCGAGATGGGCCGCATCGACCTGATGCAGAACTTCTCCTTCTTCGAGGTGCCCGAGCGGCAGGCCGACGTGGTGCAGCGCGCCTTGAGCCACGCCCACGTAAATGGACAGCACGTCGTGGTGGAGCTGGCAGGAGAGAATCCTATGACCGAGCAAAAGCCCAAAGGCCGAAAGCCCCGAAACGACGATGAAAAGGGCAGTTTTGATAATGGTTTCGCCCAGTTCGAGAAGAAAAATCGTGCCGAACGACGCAAGGAAGAGCAGATGCGCGGCACCGACAAGAACGAGGGCAAGAAGAAGGCCTCACGCGAGGAACGCGGCTACACGAGCAAGCGCGGACCGATGAAGAAGGACGACTGGAAGCAGTTCTTCCAACACGACGAGCGCCCATTGCGAGGGGCTGAGCCCGACTTCACCGAAGAGGGATGGGCACGACGCAAGCCCAAGAAGCGCTGATGCATCACGGCACCTCCTACTCAAAACGCGAGGTAAGGAGCCAGTCGGGCGGCATCAGCCTCAGCAAACTCGTCCAAGAAGAGCAACTGGCGTAGCGAACGGATGTCACCCTCGCGTCGGCGTAGCTCCACGATGGCACGTGCCTGATGGTAGCTGAGGTAGGGGTGAGCGCTCAACTCGGTGATCGACATCGTGTTGACATTTAGCTTCATCGTCTGCGGAGTACCGATGTGTACCCAGTCGCCCAGGTCCTCGGGCAGGTCACATGCCTCGTACACTTGGGCTATGCTGTGGTATCCGCCGAGCGACTGGCGATACGCCACGATGCGCCTAGCCCGCACAGCTCCTATGCCGGGAATCCTCATCAGCGCTGTCGTGTCGGCCGTGTTGAGGTCCACCAGCTCGCCAGGCTCAAGCTTGGCACGCATATACTCGGCATAGGGATGAGCGCGACGAACCGTATCGGGAGCAGCAGCGGCACTGGGTGTGGCTCTGCGCGTAGTCCTTGCGGCGGAGGTGCTCCTGGTGGGCCTTGAGCGGGCATACTCCCTCTTGGGCCGGCGCTGAGGCTTCTCATTCACCACCTGCAGCAGCGAGTCGGTGGCATAAGCCTCATAGGGCCTCGCGGATTGCCACAGCGGCTCAGTCCAGAGCCATGCCATGATGCCTACGACCAGCATGGCTATCACGAGGATGGCCCTGAGGTCTTGCCGAGAGAAGTTGAACCGAGCACGCCACATCTGTTTTCTGAAAGTTTTAAAGTGATTTATGCAACAAATGTAGCTGAATAATTGTACTTTTGCAACACATATATATAGTATTGTCACAATGAATCATCTGAAGAGATACCCTCTATCCATCATCATCATCGGCGTCATCCTGTTTCTCTCCTTCTTCAATCCGCCCGAGACACCGCTCAATGAGGTCACCAACATCGACAAGGTGCTACACTTCATCATGTATTTTGGCTTCTGCACGGTGCTGTGGTTCGAGTATTTCAGGAGCCATGCCCAGTCCAGTGCGGTGCACCTCATCCTTTGGGCCATCATAGCCCCCATTGTCTTCAGCGGACTCATCGAGGTGGGGCAGCAGACGCTCACTCCCACTCGTGCTGCCGACTGGTGGGACCTCCTCTTCAACGCCCTCGGCTGCCTTGCCGCAGCACTATTCAGCATGGTGGTGACACGGCGCGTGCTCGGGAGGAGATAAAATATATCGCCTTCCCCTTCGCATAATCGAAAATTTGCATTATCTTCGCAGTCATAAACAAGTTTATGACCGATGAGTTAGCAAGTTCGCTGATTGCCGACCAGGTGGAAACTCAAAAAAAACTCATAAACTCAAAAAACTCAAGATACAACTATGAATAAGAAGATTTTGTTGCTCGGATCGGGCGAGTTGGGAAAAGAGTTCGTCATCGCTGCACAGCGTTTGGGCCAGTATGTAATCGCTTGCGATGCCTACGCTGACGCTCCTGCCATGCAGGTGGCCGATGAGTGCGAGGTGTTTAGCATGCTCGATGGAGATGCCCTCGACGCTGTCGTGGCCAAACATCGTCCCGACCTCATCGTCCCCGAAATCGAGGCTATACGCACCGAGCGCCTCTACCACTTCGAGGAGGAGGGCATACAGGTAGTCCCCAGCGCCAAGGCTGTGAACTTCACCATGAACCGCAAGGCCATCCGCGACCTTGCAGCCAAGGAGCTTGGGCTCAAGACCGCCAAATATTTCTATGCCAAGTCATTGGAAGAGCTGCGCGAGGCAGCCGACAAGATTGGCTTCCCCTGCGTGGTGAAACCCCTCATGTCATCTTCGGGCAAGGGACAGTCACTCGTCAAGAGTGCCGACGAACTGGAGCAGGCATGGATCTACGGATGCGAAGGTAGCCGTGGCGACATCAAGGAGCTCATCATCGAGGAGTTCATCCGCTTCGATAGCGAGATCACCCTGCTCACCGTGACTCAGAAGAATGGCCCCACCCGCTTCTGCGCTCCTATCGGACATGTACAGAAGGGTGGCGACTACCGCGAGAGCTTCCAGCCCGCCCCCATCCGTCCCGACCACTTGGCCGAGGCACAGGAGATGGCAGCCAAGGTCACCGAAGCACTCACAGGTGCTGGCATCTGGGGTGTGGAGTTCTTCCTCAGCAATGAGAACGGAGTATACTTCTCTGAGCTGTCACCCCGTCCGCACGACACAGGCATGGTCACCCTTGCAGGCACCCAGTGCCTCAACGAGTTTGAGCTCCACGCTCGCGCCGTGCTCGGCTTGCCCATCCCCGAGATTGAGCAGTATCGCATGGGAGCCAGCGCTGTCATCCTCTCGCCCATCGCCTCACAGGAGCAACCCCGCTATCGTGGCGTGGAGGAGGCTGTCGCAGAACCCGACACCGACATCCGCATCTTCGGCAAGCCCTACACCAAGGTAAACCGCCGCATGGGAGTTGTCGTGTGCAATGCTCCCAATGGTAGTGACATGGATGCTCTACGCGACAAGTGCAAGGCTGCCGCTGCCAAGGTAGAGGTCTATTAACAATCCCCATAGCATACACAACATAAGGGCGTATCCGATCGGATACGCCCTTATGTTTGTATTGGTTCTTTGAGGGAGATAAAGGGAGGTAGCGCTTCGCTTCTTGGAGATAAAGGGAGAAAGAGGCCGACAGCCTTTACGCGCGAAAGGACATTCGGCATTTATCTCCATCTAACTCCATTTATCTCTGCTTATCTCCTAATATATTCTGACTTTATCTCCTAGAAAAACTACGTACCATGCACCATACACCAAGGATCACGAAGGGGATGCTCAGGAGCTGGCCCATATCGAGCGCCATGCCCACCTCAAAGTCAGACTGCACCTCCTTGCAAAACTCCACGAAGAAGCGGAACGTAAAGATCGTGGTCAAGCAGTAGCCGAAGAAGAAGCCCGTGCCCACCTTGCGCGGCATACGCTTGTAGAGAACCCATCCGATGAGGCCAAACACGGCATAGGCAATGGCCTCATAGAGCTGTGCCGGATGGCGAGGGAGCATGTCGACCTGTGTGAAGACAAATCCCCAGTCACCTCCCGTGGGGCGACCGATGATCTCGGAGTTCATCAGGTTGCCCAGGCGGATGCAGCAAGCCGTCAGCGGTGTGGCAATGGCAATATTGTCGAGCACCGTCCAGAGGGACACCTTGTACTTGCGCACATAGAGCCACAAGGCAATCATCAGACCCAGCGTGCCGCCATGGCTAGCCAGTCCCTGATAGCCGATGAGGCGCACTCCCGCAGGAGTGAAGCGGATGGGGAGCCACATTTCGAGGAAGCGGGGAAAGTCGTGGAAGTAGTACTGCGGCTCGTAGAATATGCAGTGGCCCAAGCGAGCACCGAGCAAGATACCGAAGAAGCAGTAGAAGAACAGAGGCTCAAACTGCTCCTCCTTGATCTTCTGCTCTCTATAGAGCTTGTGTACTACGAAGTAAGCACCAGCCAGCCCCAACAACCAAAAGAGAGCGTAGAAGCGCAATGGCCCGATGCCGATAGGGGGATTCCAGGAAATCATAAGCAAATAAGAAGACCCCCTCTAACTCCCCCTCTATGGGGAGAACTCCGACATCGCGGGAGAGTTGGATGAGGTTATTTTGTAACTAGAATTTTATTCATTTAACCCATTCTCCCCATAGAGGGGGAGATGCACAAAGGGCAGAGAGGGACTACACGTTAAACCTAAAGTGCATGATGTCGCCATCCTGCACGACATACTCCTTACCCTCGACAGAGAGCTTGCCCGCCTCGCGCACGGCAGCCTCGGAGCCATACTTGATGTAGTCCTCATACTTGATGACCTCGGCGCGGATGAAGCCCTTCTCAAAGTCGGTGTGGATGACACCAGCACACTGAGGAGCCTTCCAACCCTTGTGGTAGGTCCATGCACGCACCTCCTGCACACCGGCAGTGATGTAGGTCTCGAGGTTGAGCAATGCATAGGCCGACTTGATGAGGCGTGCCACACCCGACTCCTCCAAGCCTACCTCGGCGAGGAACATCTGGCGGTCCTCATAGGTCTCCAGCTCGGCGATGTCGGCCTCGGTGCGGGCTGCCACGATGAGCAATTCGGCATTCTCCTCCTTGATGGCCTCGCGCACCTGCTCCACATACTTATTACCATTGATGGCACTCTTCTCGTCCACGTTGCACACATAGAGCACAGGTTTCGAGGTGAGGAGGAACAGCTCCTTGGCCGCCTTCTGCTCATCCTTGGTGTCGAACGTCACGCTACGTGCCGACTTACCCTGCACCAGCGCATCGCGATACTTGCACAGCACCTCATACTGCAACTTGGCCTGCTTGTCGCCACCCGTAGTAGCCTGCTTCTGCACACGCTGGATGCGCTGCTCCACAGTCTCGAGGTCCTTGATCTGCAGCTCGGCATCGATGATCTCCTTGTCGCGCACGGGGTCCACAGAGCCATCGACGTGAGTCACGTTGTCGTCGTCGAAGCAGCGCAGCACGTGGATGATGGCATCCGTCTCGCGTATGTTGGCAAGAAACTTGTTGCCCAGTCCTTCGCCCTTGCTGGCACCCTTCACCAGTCCTGCGATGTCGACAATCTCCACCGTGGTGGGCACGATGCGTTGGGGGTTGATGAGTTCGGCCAACTTGTTGAGGCGTTCGTCGGGAACGGTGATGACGCCCACGTTGGGTTCGATCGTACAGAAGGGGAAGTTTGCCGCTTGTGCTTTAGCATTTGACAGACAGTTGAAGAGGGTCGACTTACCCACGTTGGGTAGTCCTACAATTCCGCATTGAAGAGCCATATTTCTTATCTTTTATTACTTATCATTCGTATCAAACTGCGAAGGTACTGCAAAACGAGCGGAAAACCAAATTTTTTGCACACATTAGGGCCGCCAAGTCCGCAAAAGCCAGAGAAACTACAGAAGGCCTCCGAAGCACGTCTGCACCTATTCCTCGAAAGCCTTCTGTGGAGTTAGTATTGGTAAGAAGAATGCCTTTTTCTTCTTGGGTCACAGACCCTGATATTCAAATACAGTGGATAGGGTATATCTGCCGTGACGGAAGCGACGATTCATCACTTCTGAGAAGCATAATAAAATAACACCTTTATTCCTAGAGATCAATCAATGGGATTGTACTTTTGTCCTAATGTTTCACCGTTGTTGACAATGGTAATGTTTCCCTCCTTTTTTAGATAATGGATTTTTGCATCATATGCACTGTAGTCAAGAGTTTTTCCGCCTAAAGAAATCTCGGTGTCAAGAAAAACTACCACTTTGGTTGACAATTCTGTTGCAGTGAATTGTTTTTGACCTACAGGGTTATTCCAAATCTTGTATTCCACCATTTCGTTATTGTCGTTGTACTCATAGAATCGGAGTTCTATTGAATAACTTGCGTTGTATTCTTCGGCAAGTTCTCTGATAAAATCCAAATCAGCTTCTACGGTATAGGTTGTAGGAGCAATAATCTCTTCTTGCTCGCAAGAGGTTAATGCAACAATAGCAAAAAGTGAAAATAGTAAAGAGAAAAAAAGTTTCTTTTTCATAAGTGCTAGAATAAAAAGAAAAGGCGTGAAACCATTCGTTACTCGCCTTACTCTAGGTTACCGCCAAGTGACCTTACACGTAACAAGCACAGAATAGTCCACACCCAATCGGGGTGAACTTCCAGTCTGCTTGTTCTCACGTGTGAAAATTGGCGGTATTCAGAGTAAGAGAACAAGAGCCAAAAGCTCCATATCTATATTTATCAAGAACGAACGGAACGCTTTTCGGGTTAATGATTTATTTTTATTTGGCTTTATTTAAGCCTTGAAAGCAGTAATGCTTTGCATCACAAACCTTCGCGAAAGCATCTGTCCGGGTTTACTTCATAGGCAATTCGTTTTATGTGTTAATACTTATGTTTTGTCTTCTTGTGCGGCAAAGGTAACTAAACCCTGCAAGAAATGCAAATCTATGTTCGCTATTGTTTAATCTTCTTTCTTGTTGAGCAACAAGCCATAAAACTTTTTGAAGAAAAGCGAGTACGCTGTGTCATAGGGAATAGGCTATGTCGGTATTTCTCTTTGTCATCGTAGCGCAAAGGCAGGAATTATTTATAATAAACATTTGAGGAACAGCGATTATTTTTTTTCGAGAGCTGAGCTTTGCAGACTATTTCAAGGTGAAATACTGAAAAAACAAGTGGCAAAAGTTCATAAATGGGTTGGCATTGGCAGAGCCATCATGTCTACATAATGGCATAACCAAGCTTGCTTGAGTTATGCCGAGCCTGAAGAAACGAAAGGAGTTGAAAAAAAATGGATAAACGATTTTTGCAGTTTGCAGCCCTCCAATTTTATTTTTCATAGGCTAGAAAAATTTTTTTCGCTTTGTTGAAAAAGTTTTTTCACTATAGTGATAATTTTTTTTCAAGCCCTCGAAAAAGTTTGAAAAAAATAACAAAAAAACAGCGTTTCTTGCTTAGTGAGCTATGTCAATATGTGTACATGAAGGTTTGCTGGCTCGGCACAACCCAAGCATGCCTGGTTATGCCAATGCCAACCTATTTATGAACTTTTGTAACCTGGAAATCGGTGGGTAGAAATGCAAAAAGTGCCGATTCCATCGGGGAACCGGCACTTTCTGAGTTGTAAGGCGGAGGAGTGGGCTCCTCGTCGCCTATATCAAAGTCCGAAGGCTTCGCGCACCTTGTCCACGTAGTCGAGCTTCTCCCAGGTGAAGAGCTCTACGGTGACGTCCTTGTCGCCCTCGTAGCGTGAGCGGAAGCTCTTGGTCACCACCTCGGGCTTGCGACCCATGTGGCCATAGGCGGCTGTCTCGGCATAGATGGGGTTGCGCAACTTGAGGCGCTCCTCGATGGCGCGGGGGCGGAGGTCGAAGAGCTCGTCGATCTTCTTGGCAATCTCACCGTCGGTCATGTTCACACGGCTACGGCCATAGGTGTCGACATAGATGTTGATGGGACGCGCCACACCGATGGCGTAGGATACCTGCACGAGCATCTCGTCGGCCACGCCTGCTGCCACGAGATTCTTGGCGATGTGACGTGCGGCATAGGCAGCACTGCGGTCCACCTTCGAGGGGTCCTTACCGCTGAAGGCGCCACCGCCATGGGCTCCCTTGCCACCGTAGGTGTCGACGATGATCTTACGGCCTGTGAGGCCAGTGTCGCCGTGGGGGCCACCGATGACGAACTTACCTGTGGGGTTGACGTGATAGGTGATGTCGTCGTTGAAGAGGGCGAGCACCTCCTCGTTGTGTATGTCGGCAATGACGCGGGGCATGAGGACCTCGATGACATCTTTGCGGATCTGGGCGAGCATCTGCTCGTCGGCCTTGAGCTGTGCCTCCTTGGTATCATCGGCAGGGGCGATGAACTCATCGTGCTGGGTAGACACCACGATGGTGTCGATGCGCACGGGGCGGCCATTGTCGTCGTACTCGATGGTCACCTGGCTCTTGGCATCGGGGCGGAGGTAGAGCATCTCCTTGCCCTCGCGACGGATGTCGGCAAGCACCTGGAGGATGTTGTGTGCGAGGTCGAGTGAGAGGGGCATGTAGTTCTCGGTCTCGTTGGTTGCGTAACCGAACATCATACCTTGGTCGCCAGCACCCTGGTTCATGGGGTCTTCGCGCTCAACGCCACGGTTGATGTCGGCGCTCTGCTCGTGGATGGCTGAGAATACGCCGCATGAGTTGCCCTCAAACATGTACTCGCTCTTGGTGTAACCAATCTTGTTGATTACCTCGCGGGCGATGAGCTGGAGGTCGACGTATGCACTTGTCTTGACTTCACCGGCGATGACTACCTGTCCGGTGGTTACCAATGTCTCGCAAGCTACCTTCGAGTTGGGGTCATAGGCCAGCAACTTGTCCAGTACAGCGTCCGATATTTGATCGGCCACTTTGTCGGGGTGTCCCTCAGACACCGATTCGGATGTAAATAGATATCCCATTTCTTTTTTAGTTTTTAGGAAAAAGTCAACAATCAACAGACGCCAACTTTTAACTTTCAATTTTTAATTTTCCAATTCTCAATTAAAGGAAACGGGGATAGTCGAGAGAGAATGCACACAGCGCAGAGGGGCTGTCCATTTAGCATTTTTTACTGTGGTTGCAAGCTGCTCAAATCTATCCACTTCGTCGTTTTCGGGTGCAAAGGTACGGTTTTCTGGGCAATAAACCAAGACGCTCGGGATTTTTTCTACCACCTAAGGCAGAGAACGGTGCACTTTGCCACTCGGAGATATACTAAAAAGAGGAGTTTCGCGTTATCATCAAATGATGAACCTACGCAAGACGATGCTGACACTGTGTGCCCTGCTGTGCGCGATGGCGACACGGGCACAGTTTGACACCCACTTCACACACTACTGGGCGTTACAGGGATACTATAACCCAGCCGTGGCAGGACTGAGCGGACGACTCAACATGTACGGCACCTATGCCATGCAGATGGCGGGCTACACCAATGCCCCTGCCACGATGCTCGTCGGGGCCGACATGGTGCTCCCCACGGAGAGGAAAAACCAAGCGGTGAGCGCCAACCTGTACAGCGAGTCGATAGGTCTGTTCTCCAACCAACGCCTCTTCGCGGGATATGCCTATCGTCTCAGGCTATGGGGAGGAGGCTTGGCCATGGGCATCAGCGCAGGGACACTGGAGCAGAAGTTTGACGGCTCTGAAGTGGAGACCGAGCAGGGCAACGACCCCGCACTGCCCTCCTCGGAGGTCGACGGCACGGGACTCGACATCACGGCAGGACTGCACTATGCACACCGCCTCGGATGGGTGGGACTCTCGGTGATGCACCTCACAGCACCCACCATCGAACTGGGCGAAACACACGAAATAAAGATTGACCCCACCTATTATTTAAGCGGTGGATGCAATATTCAGCTAAAGAATCCGTTATTATCGATACAGCCCTCGCTACAGGTGATGACCGACCTGCAAGCATGGCGGACCGATGTCACCGTAAGAGGTACCTACACCTACGACGAGAAACGCTACTATGCGGGACTCACCTATAGCCCCATGACATCGGTGGCCATACTGCTCGGTGGAGAGATTGACAACGTGACGTTTGGCTATGCCTACGAGATTTTCACCTCTGGCGTGGGACTCATCCACGGAAGTCACGACCTGTATGTGAGCTATGTGATGGATGTGGACCTATTTAAAAAAGGAAGAAACAAACATAAAAGTATACGTATATTGTGAATATGAAGAAAACATGGATTATGGGCTTGTCCGCAGCAGCATTGCTGACCTCGTGCATGGGAGCAGGCAATGCGGCACTTGCAGTGGGGGGCGAACTGACGGGTTCGCGCTCAGCAGCATTCAATGAGCCCGCACCCTACGGCATGGTGCTCGTGCCACGCGGCTCACTCAAGCTGGGCGAGGAGGAGACCGATACCCTGTGGGGATCAAGCGCTCCGTACAAAGAGATTTCTGTGGAGTCGTTCTGGATGGACGACACCGAGATCACCAATGCCGAGTACCGACAATTCGTACACTGGGTGCGCGACTCGATCATCCGCGAGCGACTGGCCGACCCCGCCTACGGAGGCGACGAGACATTCAAGATCGAAGAGGACCAGTACGGAGAGCCCATCACACCCTACCTCAACTGGAAGAAGCCCATCCCCTGGCGCAAACCCACTGAGGACCAGCTTGCTGCCATACAGAGCGTCTACAAACGCAACCCCTACACTGGCGCCATGGAGCTAGACCCCAGCCAGATGAACTATAGATACGAGGTCGTGGACTACACGCAGGCTGCCAAGCGCAAAAACCAGCTCGACGCTGCCAAGCGCGTACGCAACACCGACATGAAGGTCAACCCCGACGAGGTCATCATGATCTCGAAAGACACTGCATACATCGACGACGAGGGACGCATCGTGAGAGAGACCATCAACAGACCACTCTCGGGACCAGCCGACTTTGTGAACACCTACATCGTCAACATCTTCCCCGACACCACTTGCTGGGTGAACGACTTCCCCAATGCCAACAACGAGATGTACATGCAGCTCTACTTTAACCACCCCAACTACAACGACTACCCCGTGGTGGGCGTGAGCTGGGAGCAGGCCAACGCCTTCTGCGCATGGCGTACCGACTTCCTCTTGCGTGGACTCGGCCCACAGGCTCGCTACGTGCAGCGCTACCGCCTGCCCACAGAGGCCGAATGGGAATATGCCGCACGAGGCAAAGAGGGCACCCTCTTCCCTTGGATGCAGGACGGCACGAAAAGCGACGAGGGATGCTTCTATGCCAACTTCAAGCCCGAGCGAGGCAACTACACCAAGGACGGAAGCCTCATCACGACAAAGGTAGGGTCATACTCTGCCAATAGCCACGGCCTCTTCGACATGGCTGGCAACGTGGCCGAGTGGACATCAACCGTATACACCGAAGCGGGAGTGCTGCAGATGAGCGACATGAACCCCGAGCTCTTCTACAACGCAGCCAAGGAGGACCCCTACTACATGAAGAAGAAGACCGTGCGCGGAGGCTCATGGAAAGACCCAGAGAAGTTTATCCAGTCCGTTTCGCGTACCTATGAATATCAGAATGAGACACGCTCCTACATCGGATTCCGCTGCGTACGCTCCTATGTAGGAACAGCCAGAAAATAATAAAGGAACCAGGAGTCAGGTATCAGGAGTTCAACAAAAAGAAACCTCAATCCTCCTCGATACCCCTTAAACTCCCTTAATAAAACACCACAATGGAAAAGAAACAAGGCATGATTTCCCGTTTTCAGGACTTCCTGGAAACTCAGAAGGGACAAACCATATTAAACTACCTCTACAGCTGGGGTGCCGCAGTCGTTATCTTGGGCGCACTCTTCAAGCTCACCCACATCGAAGGAGCCGACCTCATGCTCTTCCTCGGCATGGGTACAGAGGTGCTGACCTTCATCGTCAACGGATTTGAGCGCCAGTCGAGCGCCAAGGAAGAGGCAACACACACGGCAGCAAGCGGCCCCGTCATCGTGGGTGGCGCTCCCGTAGCCGCTGGCACAGTCATCAGCAGCGCAGTACCCGTAAGCGCAGATGGTGTCGGTGCCATCCATAGCGCCTCAGCACCTCAGCTCGACACCGAAGCCCTCACCGCCATGGCCAACCTCGCGGCAGCCAATGCCGCAGCTGCAGCAGCAAACGCAGCAACAACACCTGTCTCGACAGGCACACCCGTCATCGAGGGTAATGTCGATGCCACCGAGCTGCAGCAGGCGACACAGGAGTACATCGAACAGTTGCGCTCGCTCACCGAGTCGTTCCAGCACATCGCAGACCAGTCAGCACAGCTGGAAGCAAGCGCCGACGAAGTGGAGCGCCTCAGCCGCAACCTCACCTCGATCAACACCATCTATGAGATGCATCTCAAGAGCCTCGGTTCACAGATTGGCAACATAGACCTCGTGAATGACCAGACACGCCGCATGGCTGAACAGATAGAGGAGCTCAACCGCGTCTACGACCGCATGTTGCAGTCAATGACCGTGAACATGAACGTCAGCCGCACCGACAACAACTCAAGCAAAGAAGCCTAACACAACGCACCATGAGCGCAGGAAAGAATAAGCTGACGCCACGTCAGCGAATGATCAACTTGATGTACGTCGTACTGATGGCAATGCTTGCCCTCAACGTATCGTCCGACGTGCTCAATGGCTTCACCATCGTAGACTCGGGACTCACACGAAGCACCGACAACGCCACGAAGCAGAATCAGGAACTATTCCAAGACTTCGAGGCACAGATGCTCAAGAACCCCGAGAAAGTGGGCGAATGGTATGCCAAAGCCAAACGCGTGAAGGAGCTCTCTGACTCGGCTTGTGCCTATGCCGAAGAACTGAAAATACGCATGGTACAGGAAGCAGACGGAAAGGATGCCGACGTGCGCAACATCAAGAACAAGGAAGACCTCGAAGCAGCCAACTACATCATGCTCTCACCCGTCACAGGAGAGGGACAGAAGTTCTACGACCTCATCAACCGCTACCGTGACCAAGTGGTGACAATGATTACCGACACTGTGCAGCAGCGAATCATAAGCAACAACTTCGACACATCGGTCCCTCAAAGCGAACTCGTGTCGGGAAAGAACTGGCAACAATACAACTTTGAGAACATGCCCGTAGCAGCAGCCGTAACCCTGCTCACAAAGTTTCAGAACGATGTGCGCTATGCTGAAGGTGAGATCCTGCACGACCTCAAAGTGAACATTGACGCCACCGACGTACGTGTCAATGAACTGAGCGCCTACGTCATCCCCACCTCACAGAACGTCGTTCGTGGAAACCGCTTCGGTGCACGCATCATCATGGCTGCTGTGGACACCACACAACGTCCCAACATCTACATCAACGACAAACTCGTAGAAACCGACAATGGTTGGTACGAGGTGCCCTGCAACAGCACGGGAGACTTCAGCCTCAACGGATACCTCGAACTCACCGACGGCTCGGGCGAGACCGTGCGACGCGAGTTCTCACAAAAGTACACCGTGGTAGACCCCATAGCTACCGTGTCGGCCTCAATGATGAACGTGCTCTACGCCGGATACGACAACCCCATAGCCATCTCAGTACCTGGAGTACCCAACAATAAGGTATCGGCACGCATCGCCAATGGCAACGGCACCCTGCGCCCTGCAGCGGGAGGCTTCATTGCCACCCCCAGCAAGGTGGGCACAGACGTTGTCATCGCAGTGAGCGCTGAGCAAAGCGGCAGACAGATGAGCATGGGAGAATACACCTTCCGTGTACGTCAGCTACCCGACCCCACCCCCTTCATTGAATACAAAGACGACAAAGGAGTCACCCAACGCTACAGAGGAGGAGGTACCAAGCTAAGTAAACAAGCCCTCATGAGTGCTGATGGCATCGTGGCTGCCATTGACGACGGATTGCTCAACATTGGGTTCCGCGTCATCAGCTTCGAGACAGTAACCTTCGACAATATGGGCAATGCCATGCCAGAACTCTCCAACGGAGCCAAGTTCTCGGAGCGTCAGAAGAACACCTTCCGCCGCCTCACTCGTGGCAAGCGCTTCTATATCTCCAGCGTTAAAGCTGTCGGACCCGACGGCATAGAGCGCCAATTGCCCTCAACATTAGAAGTGATAATAAACTAAGAAGCCCCCCAACCCCTCCCTCTATAGAGGGGCTTTACAGACAACTGAAATAGTAAATAAAGTAGATATGAAACTCAAATCCCTCGTTACAATAGTAGCCTTGGCACTTTGCGCACAAGGTGTGGTGGCACAGCCCAAATCACGCACCCAAACCAAAGCTGAGGACAGCAAGAAGGCAGAGACATCGCTCAGCGAACGTGCCAAGACACAATACACTGCGCAGATGCCTGCTCCGTCGGACGTGGTGTGGAAACGCGACATCTATCGCACCCTCGACATGACCAAGGAGAAGAATGCCGCCCTATACTACCCTGTGGAGCCATTGGGAGACCGCGTAAATCTCTTCACACTCATCATACACCTCGTAGCCGAGGGTAAGGTCCCCGCTTACGAGTACCGCTCTGATGGCAACGAACTATTCACCGAAGAGAACAAGTACAAGGTGACCGACATGCTCGACAAGTTTTATATCTACTACGAAGACAAGGGAGGCAAGATCACCATCGCTGACAGCGACATCCCCTCAGGCGAGGTGCTCAGCTACTTCATCAAAGAAAGTTCGTTCTATGACCAGCGCACTGCCACCTATGCCACACGCGTCACGGCGATATGTCCCGTGTTGCACAGGAGCGGCGACTTCGGCAGCGAGACAACCAAGTATCCCATGTTCTGGCTCAACTATGATGAGGTGAGCCCCTACCTCGGCATGACTCCGCTCATGACCAGCAGCTACAACAATGTGTCAAACATGAGCATTGACGACTACTTTGTGCGTAGTCTCTACGAGGGGGAAATCTATAAAACAGCAAACCTACAAAACAAATTGCTTGCCCAATATTGCCCTACCGACACTGCCATGAGAGCAGAGCAGCAACGTATCGAGAACGAGCTGGTCACCTTCGAGAATAAGCTCTGGGGCATCGAAGAGGCTGACACCACCGCAGTCACAGAACAGAAGCCCGCAAAAAGACCTGTCACCCGCCCTGCCGCACCGCGCAACGCCAGAGCGAACGCGGAGCCCAAAACGGAGAAGAAGACAGAGCCTAAAGCCTCTGCGCGCACCGCAAGAACGAGCGCTGCACGTACAAAATCAGCATCAAGCAATCAGACACTCTCGGTACGTCGCGAACGCAGATAACAACTCTGTTACATAGCCATACCACCATCGACTTGCAACACCTGTCCTGTGACATAAGCTGCAAGGTCAGAAGCTAGGAACAAAGCTGCTCCTGCCACGTCATCGCCCTCACCTGCACGGCGCAAGGGTATCTGCTTGGCCCACTCGGCACGCAGTTCTTCACTGAGCTTGCCTGTCATGTCGGTGTTGATGAATCCAGGAGCAATAACGTTGGCTCGTATACCACGCGAACCTACTTCTGCTGCAATACTCTTTGTGAGGCCGATGATGCCCGCCTTCGAGGCTGCATAGTTGCATTGACCCGCATTGCCATGCACACCGACAACAGAGGACAGATTGATAATGCTACCACAGCGTTGGCGCATCATCACAGGGACACACACACGACAGAAGTTAAAGGCCGACTTCAGATTGGCCGTAATGACCTCGTTCCATTGTGACTCACTCATACGCATAAGAAGGCCATCGCGAGTAATGCCAGCATTATTGACCAAGATATCTACACGTCCAAACTCCTTCACCACATCGGCCACGAGCGACTCTGTGGCTGCGTAATCAGCTGCATCGGCCACATAGCGCTTGACCTTCACTCCCAATGCCGCAATTTCTTGTTCAGTCGCCTCAGCAGCAGGGCTGGGGGTGACATGGGTAAACGCAATGGCAGCTCCTTCGGCTGCAAAACGCAAAGCAATAGCTCGTCCTATACCTCGAGAGGCACCCGTGATGATTGCTACCTTACCTTCTAACATCTTTCCCATAGTTGTCTAGCTTTATATATAATTAATCTTTTAAGGTACAAACTTACATAAAAATCTCAATATACATCCCTCACATCTCATTTTTATTTTCCCGTAAGGAATTGGAGCCAAGAGCTCATCACGAGATCACGATCTTGCTTGCTGCGTATGGCTTCAAAGGGAAATCCCATAAGGATGGAACGATAAGCACCGCTATAGGCTACAGCAGCACTGTTACGAGAGTGTTCATATACAAGTGAAGTAAAAGCATCGCCCAATGGGACAAACACCTCGGGACGAGTCACAGCATAATGCTCTGGATTGACCCAACGAGGAATCTCGAGAGTAACCCCTAACCCCTGTATACCTTGCTCACTCCATTCGGTTATGTAGCCATCTTGTTCGGCATGAAACACGTTGCTCAGCAGAGCTTTTGTGGGAGCGTGAGTGAGACTCTCTTCGCCAAGGTATGAGCCACTCAAAAGCAGCGCACCGCCCAGCTTGGCATAATGGTTGAGGATGGCATACATAACTGAGCTGATAGAGAGATATTCGGGATGTACCATAACTGAGTTATTGGTTTGGCGCTGTAGGCCTGTAAAGACATCCACGACATCAAATCCCTGAGGCTTGACGGCACCCTCTTCAAAGGCCTTACGTGAGCATGACACAAAACTGTATCCAGCGCTCTTTATGGCGGCACCATGTACCATGGCGTAATCCATTGTGTTGCCTGCAACATAGGAGGCCGACAACTCTTCGCCACTAGCTCCCATCTGTTGAGCTTCGTCGTAATAGCCTGTCATTTCACGAGCAAACTCATACTGTAACCCACTATAAGCCGTAGTACCGATGTAAGGAACACCTGGGTCTGCAAGAAGGTCAAAGCCTGCACGCTCTGGAGTATTGACCACTGCAGGGGCATCGACGCGTTGGAATCCATTTACCACCAATACTTTGCCCTTGGAGTTTGAGACCACACATGCCGCCAGCACTTCGGAGGGAAAACTCTCGCCACCACGATTGACCGCTGTCACCTTGAAGCTGTACATATGGTCTGGCTCAAGGGTGATATCACAGGCAGTAGATCCTATACGCTGTCCATTGTCCCATCCCTTGTCATCGGTTCGAGTATAGAGCACATAGCCTTCAGGCTTTGCAGATGGTTCCAGCTTGTCCTCTGTGGGTCGCCATGAGAGTCGTACCTTGTTTGTCCCTACAAAATCAATGGCGAATGCGTTCACAGGGAGGGGCTGCACAGTGTAGCGCTTGCCATGCATCTCAGCCGTATAGTGAAGCAAGGCTTTATATATGGAACGCGATACGACAAACTTGAAATGAGGGTCGTGGGCATAGCGCATATCTGCAAAGTTCTGATGAGAGAGTAGCTCGATGATACACGAGGGCACCTCGGGAAGACGCGATTCGCTGTAGTTCTTATCCCACATAGAGCGTCGAGCGAGAGGAGCCGTCTTCGTAGCGGTAGATGCACTCCCTACTTGAACGGAGGAGAGGAAGACTTGGTCTTTCATAATGTAGGTTTGCACCATATCGGTCAGGTCACGCGAAGCATACCTCGAAAGTGTGCCATTACCCAGCCGACCATTATTATGAGCTGTGGTGTATATGCCAAGAGTACCTACTGTAGTATCATCAGCACGGATACCCGCATCAGTATGTAGTCCAAAGACTAGTTCTATAGGGACACGCAGCCCCATGCTATCAGGACAATACACAGAGCCTCCAAGCAGATAATTGGTCACTAACGAGCGGGAGTTGATATCTTCTGCATAGTCCTTCTCTCCATCATAATTAGCATAGCATGACGTGGGGAAGCCTGCCCACTGAGAGTAGTAACGTGCCCCCTCATAGTAACGTGACAGACGACTTGTGTTGATCGTATCTCTGTCACCACGACTAATGATAGCGCTGCCCCCACCAAAACGCACAGCATCGGCGCTGACCACACCTGTATGTTCGCTCTGATTGGTGAGGATAACCATCTGATTGCTCCGCTGACCTTGTTCAAACTCATAAGTGCCTAGGTATACCCATGTGCCACCTCCCATCTGCTGGTTGACCTTAACTCGCGTTGTCCCTCCAGCATGCACTACGAGATATTCCGCATCGGGCACACTTGATGGATAGGTTTGATAAGTGGTATACACTGCATACCATCCACGCTCGGGGATATGGGGTATCCACAACGCAGCTCCTTCTGTGCTCTTCTCGTGATTCGAAGTGCGCAGGATACGACTGGTGCCCTCACGAAAAGGATTGTCTCCATGGTACAGCACTCCTCGCGGGATGGCAAACCCCATAGCTCCACTCTCCCAACGGGCCTTGCGGTGCTTCTCCTCGACATACAACCCACAATCACTATCTGAGTCATCATTATCGACAATGATATCATAGGACTGAATATCACGCTCACGAGCACTGAAGACCACCGCACCTGCATTCTCGAGCATAGGAGTAAGGAAGGGGACAACGAAGGATTGTGTGAGCAGGTCCTCTCTAGTGCAATAAAGCGAGGGACGTTGCCACTTCCATCGCTGCTCATCATTTTTGTAATAACGTCCATGGCTAGGCGTAACAGCCAGGTGCCTCCCCTGCAAGCCTTCGCTAATGGTATAGGGACGAGAGACATTGCTTACCCAAGGCTGACCTTGATGATGGACTGCCCCCCATAGACGCGTTTCGTCTTTATCCTTACGATATACATTAGGTATAAGTTCATCAATGCTCTTATCCCCTACGAACAGGGTTATGTTATAGTAGTTTATAGGACCAGGAAGCACACGCCGCAAGTCATTATATATCTTCTCCGTCGTTTCTGGTCGGAAAGGCTGATAGGCAAAGTTTGCATTAGCATAAATCGCGAGAGTGCGCTTCTTCGGGTCGAGCTTGAAACGTACTAGCTTACAGGTTCCCACATTGACATTATCCGCTTCGTACGTACGAAAATAGCTCTTCAAGCGATTCTCCACCACCTTCTGTTGCGACTGGGCTGAGAGGTCGGGCTGAGAAAAGACTAGTAACAAAATGATATATAATAATCGCTGCAGCATAAGTTTATTCAAAAAACGGGAGTAAAGGTACGAAAAACAATTGACATTATCCGTATGTTATCCCTCCGCAATAGATATAAATATGAATAGACTCCTCCTGACCCTTACTACCGCATGGCTATGCATCACTGCCACTCATGCTATACCGCTAGATTCTGACACGATATCCAGACGCCCTACCATAGCCCTCGTGCTAAGTGGAGGTGGTGCTCGCGGAGCAGCCCACGTGGGAGTGATACGCCTCATCGAGGAGATGCAGATTCCTATCGACTATGTCGTAGGCACAAGCATGGGAGCTATCATTGGAGCACTCTATTCCATAGGCTACACAGCTGAAGAGATGGACTCGCTTCTCTTGATTCAAGACTGGAAGACACTCCTAAGCAACGAACTTCCTCGCCAACAACAGCCCTATGCCGAACGCATGACACGAAAGTCCTACCAAGTTAATATACCTTACGAAAAGGGCGTTCTCACCGACAACTCCTCACTCTATCGAGATGCTGGCATCAAGGTGAGGAGGAGCAGCTTGCAGGCCTTCCCCAAGATACTAGCACGCCCAGGACTCATCGACGGGCTTAACCTCATGGACAAGTTCAACGAACTGACTTCCCACTACCCCGACTCAATATCATACGACACACTCCCCCATGCATTTGCTTGCGTGGCTGCAGACCTTATCACGGGACACGAGGTGGTGCTCCGTCAAGGACGCTTAGCCGAATCGATGAGAGCGAGCATGGCCATCCCTGGAGTGTTTTATCCCATATACAAGGAGGGACAAGTGCTAGTCGATGGAGGTGTAGTAAACAACTATCCCGTCAATGTAGCTCACGACATGGGAGCTGATATTGTCATAGGCGTCGAGGTCAACTCGTCTCAGATAAATCCGCGCGAGTTGCACTCTTTTGCTTCCATATTTGAGCGACTCATAGGCACCTTAGGCAGCGACTTGCACGAGAGGAACGTTGACAACACAGACATTCTAATCCGCCCTCAAGTGAAACAGTTCCCTGTAATGGGTTTCGACACTATAAACCTGCGCCAACTCATCGATATAGGCTACATGACAGCAATGCAAAGTAAAGGACAGCTTGAGGAGTTGAGCAAGCATGTAAGCGATATAGAACAATCTAAAAGAACGAATCGATCGCCCATGTCACATTCGAGACGTAGAGAAGAGCCCATGACCGACAACATAGCCCATGCCCCCACAGGGCATCTCTCAATAGGGTTACGCCTCGACTCTGAAGATGCCGCAGCTGCTCTGCTACGCATCAACACAAAAGTGGCCAAGTCACCGAATGTTTCTCTGGGGATCAACACACGAATCAGCATCCATCCTTGGGCTGCTACGAGCATCACCTATGCTAAAGGAAAAGGTATGCAAACAAGGTTTTCCGTAGCATATGCCTATGACCATATCATCAGCAAGAGAGAAGATGCTTTCGGGTATCACTTCTTCGGAAGCAATCTTTGCCTTTCTCATCTGCTACCGTACAATGTCGACTTGCGATTGGGAGTACGTCACGACAGCTACTGGACACGCTATCAACACTATACTTCATATACTCATCGCCAAACTTACACCACGATGTATGCCTTGTGGCGTAACGATCTTTTTGACTCGGCCTACACCCCCACCCGAGGGTATGCGTACAATGTAGAGATTGGATATCATTTGAGAGGGAAATCCACTCAAGGTTCAAACTTCATGGCTCTGCAAGGTGACTTCTACACAGTCATTCCCTTGGGAAGATCCACGGCTCTATTACCTTCCATTCACGCAAGAAGCCTTTACGGTGAGAATATTCCACTTACATACTCAAATGCCATAGGAGGTTACCTCGCTGGAAGGCACCTACGACAACAGACACCCTTCGCAGGACTGACTGGGTGCGAACTCATGAAAGAGCACCTTACCATCGTATACTTGGGATTACGTCAAAAAATATGCCCAGACATCTATCTGACAGCAATCACCAACTATGCCTACAACACAGATAGTCTGTCAAACCTTCAAAGCGGACAAGGACTATGGGGGATAGGACTGCAACTGTCCTACGACACGACTCTTGGCCCTATCTCAATATGCGGGCACTGGAACGACCGTTACCATCACTTAGGAGCCTACTTCAGCTTTGGCTATGAGTTCTGATTGTGCCGCGCAACCATACCCTTTACAGGATACTCAAGACGTATGAGGATATCACTCTTCGTTGCCTTCTGTCCAGCCATACTCGACCTCAGCGTCAGGTAAGGGGAAGACAAAGTTCTCCTCTACAAGCGACACCTCTGCATTGTGAGGAAGAGTTCCCGTGATGCCATGAGTCTTGAGGAACCAGAAGTACTGACCTTCTCCATAGAACTCCTTGCGATATTCACGATTGAGGGCTACAATGCGTTGCTCCTCAGTGTCGCAAGCCACATCCTTAGCTTTAGAGATACCTCGTTTATTACGCACGGTATTGACATAGGTAGCTGCATCACGACCTTCATCACTAGTTTCACATGCAATATAATACATCTCGGGAAGACGTATGAGGGGTATCACCTCATGATCATTATCGATGTATTTTAACGATATCGCACACTGCTTTTCATTGTTGCGGTGGAAAGCTGTACCCTGAGCTCGCATGTCCTCACTCTCCGACCCTACGGTCTCAAAGATGGCGTTCAATGTTGAGAGGTTCAGATAGTACTTGGTCTGCATCTTATCCCCATAGGCAAAGTACTCCGAGAGGTTATCTTTCAACTCGTGTACACTGAGTCCAAAGACAAACTCACTCGAAAGTATCGGGTCGTTGTAGTTGCCACTCTGTAGCGTAAGTCCGCATTCATCAATGACCATACGAGCATAAATGGCTGCACTATCCTTGACACCTGCATAGTTGTATACACGAGCCAACATGGCATTGATGGCATGATAGTTGAAACGAAGCTGACGGCCATTATTGGTCAAGTCTAAGTCCTTTTCAAAACTCATGCACTCACGCGCTTCGTGCAAGTCCTTGACGATGAGTCCCACTATTTCTCTGGCAGACAATAGCGGTTGCTTGGAGTGGTCGGCAACGGTACGATAGGGCATACATTTCATCTCTTTTGCCTCCTCGCTTGCAGCATAGTGCATGGGCCCCCATCCGCGCAACAAGTCGAAGTGAAGGAAGGCTCGTAAAGCTAAAGCTTCACCTCGTATCATCTGTCGGGTGGTCTCATTTGTAAGCACCGTAGCTGCATTGATGTCCCACCATTTGAGCAGATTGTTGGCATTGGCAATGGTGTGATATTGCTGTTGCCACACATTGGCAAGCACGCCCTTGGTATTGTAGGCTCCGCTCGTCTCGCGGTCGTAGATGTATACACTGTTTCGGTCCGAGGTGCCATCGGGGAGCTTGTCATACATCTGTGCCAACTGCTCCATGAGTCCGAAGGTGAGATTCCTACCATAGGTATCCTCCTCGGTCATCACAATGTAGAGTCCTGCAAGAGAGCTCATAAATCCATTCTCGGTCGTGAACAGTTCCTTGGCGGGAACATCTGTATTGGGGGCTACATCGAGCCAACCTTCACATGAGGTGAACGTCAGCATGGCTATAAGAATGTATAGTATCTTTTTCATTTCAACTCTTACTTAAAATTACCTAAACATGATTGACATAGACAACGTATAAGAACGCGCAAACGGATAGTCGAGGCCTCGCTCCATACGGATGGGCGATATGCGGGCAAGGTCATTGGTGGTGAAGTTGAGAGCCAAGACATCGATGTTGGCCTTACTGAGTGCCTTGAAGTCTTCTGCAGAGAAACGATATCCGAGACTCATGGTGGCAAGGCGAACCTCATTGTCATTCATAATGAAACGCGTGCTGGCAGGAGTATTAGCTCCTGTGGGGCTGAATCCCACGTAAGAGGTCACGTCGCCAGGCTTCTCCCAACGGCCTTGTCCTGCACGATTGTCGAGGTTGTATGCCACGTTCTGATTCTCAATCTTGTCTACAAGCGTCTGATTATATACTACGCCACCATACTTGTAGGTGAAACCTAATGTGCATGAGAGGTCTCTCCAGTTGATGCTTGATGACAACGTGCCACTAATCTTGGGGTTGGTGTCGCCCACAGGTACCTTGTCGTTGGCATTCCATGTGAAGGTCTTGGTGCCATCGCGCTTGAGATACACCTCCTTACCAGTCACGGGATCAACTCCGAGCGAGCGCACTACGTAAAGAGTCGTCGTCGATGCGCCCTCATGATACTGAGGCAGAGGTGCCGATGCTGATTGCATCTGCTCCTCGTTGACCTTCTTGAGGTAGTCTGAGAGCTTGAGTATCTTGTTGCGATTGCGGTTGGCATTGGCACTGATGGTCCAGAAGAACTCCTTGCGCAAGTTTTGCATAGCGATGATATTGAGCGAAGCGTCGAAGCCGCGGTTTTGCAGTTCACCCGCATTCATCACCATCGTTGAGTAACCTGTCGAGGGTGCCAAGTCGTAGTTGGTAAGTAGCTCCTTGGTGATGTTGTTATAGTAGTTGAAGGTGACGTTCACACGATTCTTCCAGAAGCCAAAGTCTACAGAGGCACTGGTGTTGTGTGTCTCAGCCCATCCCAAGGCGGTATTGTTGAGTCCACTGAGGAGTGCGCCCAACACGGGGAACGACTGATAGGGGCGCATGGTCTCAGCATAGCTATAGTATTCAATAGCATCGGAGGGGCTGAAGTTCTGCTCTCCCGTGATACCATAGCTTGCGCGGAAGACAAGGTTTGAGAGATAGCCTTGCAACCACTTCTCATTGTGAGCATTCCAGCGTCCGCCGACCGACCAGAAGGGCACAAGGTCATGATTGGCATAGCGCGACGAAGCCTCACCACTAAGGTTGAAGTCCACCGAATAACGATTGTCGTAGCTGTATGAGAACTGTCCGATAAGACCGATTGAGCGAGAGATGTTTTCGCTACCGATGTTGCTCATATTGGTTTCCATCTTGTTACCAAAGATGAAGTCGCTCATATGCACATCAGGATAGCCCGTTGCCGAAAGGTTTACGTAGTTATTGCGGTCCTGGCTGATAGTCCAGTTGCCAAACGTACTGAAGAGGTGATCGCCCAATACAAGGTTGTAGTTGATACCCATGTTGCTCGACCACGAAGACATCTCGCCACTGCTCTTGTAGTAGCTACCCTTGCGTGTGAGGTCGTCTTCGAGTTCGAAGCTCGAGTGGTCGGCCGGGAGGAAGCGATCGGTACCTGCCAATCCACGCGAATAGGAGAGCTGCTCGGTAATGCGCAGATTCCTCAATATCATGTACTCGAGGCTGAGATTGGTGGTTATGTTCAAGCTATTCGTACCATCCTTGATACCCACGGTAGCATCGTAGAGAGGGTTGGTAATGACGGTGCTCTGCCCACTCACGGTATTGTTGTCGAGTATCTTCTCGGGCTTGCCATCGGCATTCACAGGGATATAGTAGGGGTTCAGTCGAGTATACTGAGAGAAGGAGCCGTAAGGTGAATTGCTACTGGTCGACTCTGAGAGACTGACGTTGGCACGCATAGTAAATTTCTCCTTCATGTAGCTCATGTTAAAGTTGGTGCCGAGGTTCTGATTCTCTGACCCCTTCATCACACCAGGCTGCATGGCTGCATTCACATCCAGACTATAGCGGAAAACTTCGGTACCTCCCGACACACTGGCCGAGTGGCGGTGTTGGAATGCAGTACGCAGGGGCTTAGAGAGCCAATAGGTATCTACCCCTCCGAGAATATTACGCCTATACCTATTATATAGATTCATGTGCGTTGCATTCTGCGGATTGTATAAACCGGCACGCCACTCGGTATCGAGCTTGGTGACAGCGTCCATCATGTTGTAGTCTGTCAGGTCGGGAGTCTGCATGGTCATCGTACCATTGTACGAAACGGAGAGGTCTCCATCTGGCGCCACCTTAGTCTCCACCACCACCACGCCATTGGCTGCGCGTGAGCCGTAGACCGATGTGGCAGCAGCATCCTTGAGGATGGTAATGTTCTCCACGCGCTCTGGGTCGAGGTCGAGGATGCGGCTCATGGGCACCACGAATCCATCGAGTACGAAGAGCGGTGTGTTAGGACGGCTCGACACGTTGTCGAGCATGAGGTCCATGCTGTTCATCGACTTCGACCCCAGCGACTGGTCGCCTCGGATCTGGAAGTCGGGCTCCGCATTGGGGTCTGAACCAGTCTTGTTGTTTTCGATAATCTTGAAGCTCGGGTCAAAGAATTGCAGACCTTTGAGGATGTTCGTGGGGCTCATCTGTCGCAGAGCGTCACCCTTCACCTCCACGTAGTTACCCGTGAAGCTATTCTTGTTGCGGCGGCTGATACCAGTGACCACGACATCGTCGAGCTCGATGCTAGGCTTCAGCTCGAAGGTGAGATTATGCTCCTCCTTTACAATCTGCTTCGACACAGTCTCATAGCCGATGTAAGATATGCTGACCGACTCCTTCTTGGCAAGGCGTATGCTAAACTTGCCATCAAAGTCTGTGATGCATCCACGGGCACCCTTGTCCTTACCCGTACCATCAGTGATGAGCACCGTGGCACCGATGAGGGGGTCTCCTGTCACCTTGTCGAGCACTGTTCCCGAGACGTTGACCCACACCTTGTCAGCCTCTTCGTTTTGAGTATCGGGTTCCACGACAATGTGTCCTATGCCCTCGTATCGTATCTTGATATTTTGATCACCGATGAGCTCTCCCAACACCTTATCCAGCGGTTTGTCCTTCACGGCAAGATTCGTGGGACGATTGATATTCCAGAGCGACACATCCTGTAGGGTGATCGTGGCACCAGCAGCCTGTGCCACCATCTCGAGCACCTTGCCCAATGGCTGATTGCTGACCCTCAACGTCACAGGAGTGTCTTTCCACTCCGATTGCGCCAACACACTGGCCGTGCTACACACGAGCACCACAGCGGCAACTAATATCTTACGGAATAGTTTCATCGTTTGCTTCTTTTTATGTTTCTTGACAATGCCATTGTGCACAAAGTGAGAAAAACTTATCAAAGGCTACATAATATTTTTCTCCTTTGTACGGAATAGCAGAGCCGTTATTGCAACAACATCTCCAGTATACCTTTGTGAAACTCACTGGTATTGTATTTCTCCAAGTACTCCTTGTAGAGCACATCGGCGCGTTCTATCTCCTGCCCGTTCATGATGAAGTTGCGCAACAGAATGTAGAGTACGAAATCACGCTGGCCACCCTCGTAGAACGCAGCCAACTGTGCATACATATCCTCCATCATGTTGGGCATGACATACGTCTCACCCTTTGCATGAGCCGCCTTGGCATTCATATAGAAGCAGTATCTCATCAGCAAACTTGCGAACTCAGGGCAACGCAATGCCTGAGCATCTGTTCGAGGCGAATAGCCTTCGGTAATAGCCCAATAGTCACCAATCTCCTGCTCAGCAATAGCAAGTCCTCTTACGCTCTCGTACATCACGGGATATTCGATGAAGGACATATACACATCATAGTCCACCAATGCAGCCACATAGTTCTTTGCCTCTGTGCTCGCTGCACTCTTCTCGATGAGCGCAGTGGCTTTCTCGAGCAATACTCGCGAATCGTCGATGCGTGTCTTGGGCTTGATATCCAAGGCTACACAGCCAAGCAATTGATTCTTATAGCGCAAGGTGCGCTTCAGCGTCTCGAGACTCTTCATCAGTCGGTTGTTGGCTACGGCGCGATCCGAGCCACTATACTCTATCGACACATTCTTCCCATCATAAGTGATATCTACATGAAGACTATCACCAGGCTGCAAGAGCACAGTGTTGCGTCCATTGATAGAGATTGACACAAGGTCGTCGCACTCAAAACTGTAGAGATGCTCCTCTCCAGGGTTGGTGTAGAACTCAGCTGCGATGAGCGGTGTCTGCATACAATCGAAGTATACCATATCGCGCTGATAGCCGTATATCTGCGCGCTCAATATTGTATTCTGCTGAGCATTGACTGCGTTGAAGGCAGTAGCCATAGCCACGAGTGTGAGCAAGAAATGCTTTTTCATAGTCTTCATCTTATTTCTTATTTAACGAACTAGGACAAAATTAATATAAAAGTAGACAATAGCAAAGGAGGTACATGTAAAAAAGTGTGAAAGCAGCTAAAAACTGCTTCCACACTCCTACTTTTTCATCTCTGCTCGGTAGATCTTAGGGATTAGCACCTATCTTTTGGATCAGCAATCCTAGTCGACCGTCCAGTTTGGATTGTGCGGTTTTGTCTTGTTGGGGTCATAGTGCAGTGCCTCCACATCGGGTATTCGCAAGCGATAGGTACGGCCCGACTTATTGTTCATCGTGTACTCACGCAGCCACGGGTTCTCCTCCTTGAGCTGAGCTACCGTCACTCCATGCTGGCGAGCAAAAGCGGTAAGATCATCAATCTGTTTCGTCGTGGTGATGATGGTCTTGGGAGGTATATAAGGGTACAACTGCGAACGCTTGAGCATGAAGCCATAAGCCTTGGGGTCCTCAAGCACCATCTTGGCCGTGAGGATACGGAACATGTAACGCGAAGTCTCCTCGACAAGCCATAGGTCCATGGCATTGTCCACTCCCTGCTGTTCGAGACGGCGCGTGATACCATTCTGCCCTGCATTGTAGCTAGCTGCCACGGTCATCCAATCGCCATACATGGCGTACGACTCCTTCAGATAGGCACACGCGGCTCGCGTAGCCTTCTCGATGTTGTAGCGCTCATCGATGTTGACATTCACCTCCAGGCCATATTTGCGGCCCGTCTCCTGCATGAATTGCCACATTCCTGCCGCCCCAGCCGCTGAGCGAGCCAAGGGGCTGAGGTTGCTCTCGATGACCATCAAATACTTGAGGTCATCAGGCACACCACACTCCTTGAGGATAGGCTCCACGATAGGGAAATAGCGATTGGCACGCTTGATCATGAGCAAGGTGAGCTGATGCGAATAGGTGAACGCAGTAATCTCGCGATCCATACGTTCGCGCAAGTCAGCACGATTGAGCTTAATCACCTCGCCAGCAAAGTGGACCTCGCCAGGTACTGCAGGTACCACGGCCAAAGCAGCCACCTTGGACTCAGGCATCTCCTTATCGCCCAGAGCATTATTCCCAAGTAGTACAGGAATACACATCCCTATACATATATAGATACATATAGGGATGGCTTTGAATAGACGTTTTCTCATGCGTCTTAGTTTACTCTTTGGGCAACACCTCGAGGGCACGACGGGCACGACGCAAGGTCTCTTCCTTGCCGATGAAATCGGTAAGTTCGAAGATGTGAGGACCTACGGCTGCACCTACGAGAGTCACGCGGAAGGCGTTCATCACCTTGCCTACGGGCCACTCCTTCGATGCGATCCACTCCATGATGAGAGGCTCGATGTCTGCACCCGCAAAGACGGGAGATTGCTCTATGAAATCGCACAATTCGCTCACATAAGTGTACGACATGGCAGGCTCCTTCCACCACTTCTTGAGCGACTTCTCATCGAAGCTCTCAGGAGACTGGAAGAAATAGAAACAGGTGTCCCACAACTCATGCACAAAGTTGACACGTCCCTTCATAAGGGATACCACCTTGACGATACGGTCAAACTCCTCATTGATACCCTTCTCTTTCAGCATAGGCTCGAAGAGGCGAGCAATCTCTGCATCGTCCTTAGAGAGGATATATTCGTGGTTGAACCACACGAGCTTCTTATAGTCAAAGCGTGCACCAGCCTTTGAGCAGCGTGAAAGGTCGAAGAGCTGAACCATCTCGTCGAGAGTCATCTTCTCCTGATCATTGCCAGGGTTCCAGCCGAGCAGAGCGAGGAAGTTGATTACGGCCTCAGGGAGATAATCCTTCTCACGATAGCCCGATGAGACATCACCCGTCTTGGGATCGTGCCACTCGAGAGGGAACACAGGGAATCCCAAGCGGTCACCATCGCGCTTGCTGAGCTTACCATTACCCTCAGGCTTGAGCAAGAGAGGAAGGTGAGCAAAGGTGGGCATGGTGTCTTCCCAGCCGAAAGCCTGATAGAGCAACACGTGGAGCGGTGCCGAGGGGAGCCACTCCTCGCCACGAATGACGTGTGACACCTCCATGAGGTGGTCATCCACAATGTTGGCAAGGTGATAAGTGGGGAGCTCGTCTGCACTCTTGTAGAGCACCTTATCATCGAGCACCGAAGAGTTGATGACTACGTTGCCACGGATGATATCATTGACGTGTACCTCCAAACCAGGCTGGATAAGGAAACGCACTACATACTGATGACCAGAGGCGAGCAATGCATCGACCTCCTCCTTGGGCAGAGCAAGCGAGTTGCGCATCTGCATACGGGTAGTTGCATCGTACTGGAAGTTAGCAATCTCATTACGCTTAGCCTCGAGTTCCTCGGGGGTATCAAAAGCCATGTAGGCCTTACCCTCATCGAGCAGTTGCTGCACATATTTCTTATAGATATCACGACGCTCCGACTGGCGGTAGGGACCATGGTCACCACCCACACCTACACCCTCATCGAAGGCAAGGCCAAGCCACTGGAACGACTCGATGATATACTCCTCAGCACCAGGCACGAAACGGTTTGAGTCTGTATCCTCGATACGGAAGATAAAGTCACCACCATGCTGGCGGGCAAACAAATAATTATACAAGGCAGTACGCACACCACCGATGTGCAAGGGGCCTGTAGGGCTGGGCGCAAAGCGCACTCTTACTCTTCTTTCGGTCATATAGATGTCAGTCTTTATATATTCAATGTTTTTCTAGAAGGGATTGTTATATCCACCTCCCTTTATTCAACTCGCAAAGTTACAATATTTTCTCCTATCCGCCAAAAACAATAGTTTTTCTTGAGAAAAAGACGAATTATGCACATTCTTTTCGCAGATTGTACTATCTTTGTCTATGTTTTTATAAAAATGAAAAGTTGTATGAAGACTCTCGAAAAAATCTATGCAGACAAGCTGCTGAAAATCAAAGCCATCAAGTTGCAACCCTCTAATCCCTTCACATGGGCATCGGGTTGGAAGTCGCCCTTCTATTGCGACAACCGCAAAACACTCTCTTACCCTGGATTGCGCGATTTCATCAAGATTGAGTTTGCACGTGTCGTACAAGAGCGTTTCGGCCAGGTAGATGCCATCGCTGGTGTTGCCACAGGCGCCATTGCCATGGGTGCTCTTGTTGCTGACCTGCTCAACCTTCCCTTCGTATATGTTCGTTCATCACCCAAGGACCACGGTTTGGAGAACCTCATCGAAGGCGACCTCCGTCCTGGCATGAAGGTTGTTGTAGTCGAGGACCTCATTTCTACTGGCGGTAGCAGCCTCAAGGCCGTGCAGGCCATCCGCAACAACGGTTGCGAGGTAATCGGCATGGTAGCATCTTACACCTACGGCTTCGATGTAGCAGAGAAGGCTTTTGCTGATGCAAATGTAGAGCTCGTCACACTCACCAACTACGAGGCCGTGCTCGAAGTTGCTCTCGAGACTGGCTACATCACCGAGGAGGAGCTCCCCTTGCTCAACGATTGGCGTCGCGACCCCTCACACTGGAACCAATAAGTCATCATGAACCAGTTTGAAAGTCAAGTAGTGACCATCCCCTTTAGTCAGCAGCGTGTCTACGACATGCTGTCTGACTTATCTCATCTTGAGGCTGTAAAGGATCGTATGCCGCAAGATAAGATCAAGGATCTGAAGTTTGACCGCGACACCGTAAGCATCAACGTAGCCCCCGTAGGGGACATCGCCTTCAAGATTATCGAACGCGAAGAGCCCAAGTGCATAAAGCTCGAGGCTACCACATCTCCCCTCCCCCTCACCATTTGGGTACAGATGCTCCCCACAGCAGAGGAGGCTAGCAAGATGAAGCTCACGCTCCGCACCGAACTCAACCCCTTCATCAAGGGCATGGTGCAAAAGCCCCTACAAGAGGGCATAGAGAAGATGGCGCAGATGTTGGCATCAATACAATATTGATTGATAAGACCAACATCTCAAGCATATCTCATCATCTCCACAAAAGAAGAGAGGCTAACCCGAAGGGGTTAACCTCTCTTTCTTATTATTGTCTGTCAGTTTATTGCGGACGGCTATAGTTGGGAGCCTCACTGGTGATAGACACATCGTGGGGATGGCTCTCGAGCACACCAGCATTGGTGATACGTACAAACTTAGCATCGTGGAGTTTGTCGATGGTGGGTGCACCGCAGTAGCCCATACCAGCCTTGAGACCACCTGCGAGCTGATAGATCACCTCGTAGAGCGAGCCCTTATAAGCTACGCGACCAGCGATACCCTCGGGAACGAGCTTCTTAGTGTCTTTTGTGCCAGCCTGGAAGTAGCGATCCTTTGAGCCGTTCTCCATAGCCTCGAGCGATCCCATGCCGCGGTATGCCTTGAACTTACGGCCATTGAAGATGATAGTCTCACCGGGGCTCTCCTCGGTACCTGCCACGAGCGAACCGATCATTACGCAATATCCGCCAGCAGCGATAGCCTTCACGATGTCGCCCGAGTAGCGCAAGCCACCATCAGCGATGAGAGGCACACCAGTACCCTTAAGCGCCTTGGCCACATCATAGATTGCGGAGAGCTGGGGAACACCCACACCGGCAACAACACGAGTGGTACAGATACTACCAGGACCGATACCTACCTTCACGCCATCAGCACCAGCCTCAACGAGCATCTTGGCAGCCTCACCGGTAGCCACGTTGCCCACCACGATATCAATGTTGGGGAACTCTCTCTTAGCCTCTTTCAACTTTTCAATAACGCCCTTAGAGTGACCATGAGCAGTGTCGATAACGATTGCGTCGGCACCAGCCTCAACGAGTGCACGCATACGGTCAAGTGTATCAAATGTCACACCCACACCTGCAGCCACGCGCAGACGACCCTTGCTGTCCTTACAAGCCATGGGCTTATCCTTTGCCTTGGTGATATCCTTATAGGTGATGAGACCGATGAGCTTGCCGTCGTTGTCCACTACGGGGAGCTTCTCGATCTTGTGTTCCTGAAGGATAGCCGAAGCTGCATCCATGTCGATTTGTTGGTGCGTGGTGATGAGGGGGGCTTTGGTCATCACATCCTCAACCTTGCAGTTCTGATCGCGCTCGAAACGAAGGTCACGATTGGTCACGATACCCACAAGTTTACCCTCACCGTCTACTACGGGGATACCACCGATGTGGTACTCAGCCATGAGGTCGAGTGCATCCTTCACGGTAGCCTCGGGCTTGATGGTCACGGGGTCGTAAATCATACCATTCTCAGCACGCTTCACGATAGCCACCTGACGGGCCTGCTCCTCGATAGACATGTTCTTGTGGATAACACCGATACCACCCTCGCGAGCAATAGCGATAGCCATCTTCGCCTCGGTGACCGTATCCATAGCGGCAGTCACGAAGGGAATCTTCAGTTCGATGTTACGTGAAAACTTGGTCGCGAGCGACACATTGACGGGGATTACCTCTGAATAGGCAGGAACGAGAAGAACGTCGTCAAACGTCAAGCCGTCCATAATGATTTTGTCTGCAACAAATGACATACAGTTATTCAATTATGAAAATTATTGCGTGCAAATTTAGCTGTTTTCTCGCAATTTTGAAAATATTTCGTCCAAAGATTGCTCGAAAAAGGCACACTTTGCCACAAAAGTCTGATAAACGGCCATAAACACCGAGGGCGCACCTTGTGGCACGCCCTCGATTGGTATAGTCAGATTTTTCTGTTGCTTACTTGAGCGACACCTTCACGCTCTGTTCGCCCACCTTCACGATAGCTGTCTCGGTGAGGTTGGTGTCGATGTTGAGTGTACCGCTTGTAGCAGTAGCCGTAGCCACGAGCTTACCAGCAGCGTCGTATACGCTCACCTGAGTACCGGCAACGAGACCGCTGATAGTGATCGAGCCGCCCTTGCTCTGAATGTCGACTGTAGCTGCGCCCAAGGTGATGATGCCTGCGGGATACTCTACAGTAACCTTACATGTAGCCTCGAGGTTGCTACCATCGTTAGCCTTAGCCGTGATGGTTGCTGAGCCCTTAGCGAGCGCCTTCACCATACCCTTCTCGTCCACAGTAGCTACAGACTCATTGCTGCTGCTCCATGTCACGGTGTGGTCGGTAGCGTATACAGGACCTGTTGTCACAGTAAGCTGGATTGAGTCGCCTACATAAACCTTAGCGCTGGTCTTGTCAAGAGTAAGGCTTGCGAGAGGCTCGTTGACGAGGCTGATGACGCGTGCCAACTGCAACTTCCATGCAGTGCTATCCTGTGCGCTCAGCTTAGCAAGTCCCTTCGACATGTCGATGTACCACTTACCCTCCTCATCGGCGAAGGTCAAGCCATTCTTCTCGGTGTTGAGCTCAATGGCGTACTCAGGAGCAACCTCAGCATCGGCGTTCACCCAGAGAGCACCGCTCTTCGCAGTCACAGGCTTACCTGTAGCGTAGTTGTAGATGGCATACTTACCCTCCTCGCTACCCTTCACGAAGTAGAACCAGTAGTTGAAGTTTTCTGCATCCAATGCTCCACTTGTGAGACGGCCCTTGTCATAACGACCAGCATCTTTGTGGTATGCATACTCCTCGATATCGGTGCGCAAGAGGTAGTAGATAGGCTGCTTCTCCTCATCGGTGCACTCAGGCATGCCGAGCATGTTGTCCACCAGGCTTACAAACCACTTAGCGCTAGCGCTTGTCTGCTTACCGGCAAAGAGCTGATGACCAACACTTGCGTTGTTGTACAATCTGATGTCAGCGTTCTTAGCATGCTCGATGTAGAACTCACCGGGAGCATCCTGCACCAATCTGAAGGCGATAGCCTTTGTCACGTCTGTAGACTCGGCCTTGGCTCTCTTGCCTGACGATGCGAGCGTGATGTACTTACCTGTCTCACGATGCTGGATGTAGTAGGTACCCTCCTCGGCAGCAGCGACAAATCTCCACTGTGTAGCGAATGTCACCTCCTCCTCAACAGATGTCTTGAGACCTGCATTCGCATTGCCTATGTAACGCTCGGCATTACCGCTGGTAGCCAAAGCGTAGAAGCTATTGGGCACAAGGGGCACACGTGAGGTGGTGTTAGCGAGGATACCTGCATTGGTAGCGTCAAGTGTGATGAACCACTCACCATACTTATACTCTGTAGTATCTTGATTTTCGATGACGTTCTCAATCTTGGCGATCAGCTCTGCATAGTACCCCACTGAGTCGGGGAGCAGATAACCAATCTTGGTACCTGTCTCGTCAGTTCTTGAGATATAGTTCTTGGCAATCTCCAATGCAGCCTTCAAGTTAGCGAGCTGTTCCTCGGGTGTGCCTTGGAGGGCCTTGTTGATAACCTCAACATCCTCACCAGTTGCACTCACGGCCACCAATTTATACTCTTCTGTGCGGAGCTTCATTTCCACATCCTTATTGAGGTAGAAGCTATGGTTGTTAGAGAATGCCTGAATCTCGCCCTCCTTATTATATACGGCGAAACCTACAGCACCCTTACCGCCCTCAACAGTGAGCTTGAGGTTAACCAATGAATATACGTAGGTACCCGAGATAGGAGTATTGTTGAGATAGTCAGTGTAGAGACCCACCTCTGCGTTCTTGCCAGCACCAGACTCACCATCCCAGTAGCTACGACGTGTCTTACCGTCGTGACCATAGGTGACACCAGATGTACAGTCGTTGATGAAGAGCACCTTGTTGTTTACGGGATAGCCCTTAGCCTTCACCTCGGCGATAGCCTTGTCGATCTCCTTCTGTGTGGTGTAGTACTTCGAGTTGGTGTAGTCACCCTGGAAAGCACCATCAACGGGCACGAAGCAACCATATGCACGGAAGAATTCGGTCAAGTCCTCCTGAGCAGCCTCACAACAGAGCTGATAGAAGTGGAGGTATGAACGATAACCATTGGTGAGCTGGAAGCCAGTGTTTTCCACCACGCCCTTATCATTGGGACGCATCTCACTACCGCTACCATAGCTGCGCTCCATCGGCTTTTGGCGAATCAACTCGAACAAGCGGGGGAAGAACTGGGTGTTGTTACCAGCGCGGTGATAATAGAGCCACAAACGATAGTAGCGCTGGGTGAGCGCCCAGATGTTGTTGCCGAAGATATAGTTACCTGCCTTGAAGTTGTCGTATACGTGAGCAAGGTTACCCTCGGTGCCATTCACACGTGATGTACCCATACCCATGTACCATACGGCAATGTTTGCGAAGGTGTTGTTGGTTACCTCCATCTCACCGTTGAGGGTATAGAGTGCCTGGTGCTGGTGACCAATCTCGTGAGCAGGTCCCCATGTGGGGCCAGCTTCGGTAGCAATGCATGCCAAAATGCTATGAGTGGTGTTGATGTGGTATCCGCAGTGGTCCCAGCTACCATACATGTAGCCTGAACGTGTACCATAGGCCAAACCATGATGGTTGTAGTATTCACCGTAGTCACCGTCACGTTCCTTGATACTATCGCAGAACGCATACAATGTTTCGTCATAGTTGTAGATTTCGGCAGGATTCTCCCAATTGCCATCCAAACGGGGGAAGAGTTTGTTCATTGAATCAACCTCAGCCTTGCTAGCTACACCGAGGGTCATCTTCTCAGAGAGGAAGATACGGTCCCAAGCCTCAACGATAGCGTTGATACGCTGGTTGGGGGCTGTGAATGCAGGGCTGTTAGGCATTTCGGCGGGCAACATCTCGGGGAAATAGTATGCCAATCCCTTTTCGTTGATTTCCTCACCCTTATCGTTCGTTACGCCCATTACGTCGTTGAGCTCGAACTGAAGCACCTCGTAGCGACCGAGGATGGTAATATTCTCCAAGTTGGCACGATCCTCATAGTATACCCAGTCGTCATCGTTATCGGGAGTATAGAGTGCGTCACCCACTGCATTATAGTAACCGTTGAGGTAACCGCCCTCGATGTGCACCTTGAGGTCATCATAGTTGCTCAACTTGTTAGTAAACTGTTTCTTCTCCTTGTCATAGGTATGTACGAGGTAGTTGATGTAGAGTGCACTACCATCAGCGCCAAGAGGAATGAGGTTCAAACCTTCGTGCAGACGGATACCATTAGAATAGCCATTGTTGTAGTTGGGCATCTTAGAGTGACCTACGATCCATGTACCCCAAAGCTCGGCGCCTTCCTTAATCTCACCTTCTACCATAACATAGAGTACCTGACGCTTGTTGGCATAAACACCAGTGGGGTTGTCCATATTGGTATGACCTTGGTGGCCAATCCATTCGGTGATTTCACCTGCGATGCTATAGGGCTCAATCATCTGTATGCGGAACTTCTTTGCGTAGTAGTCGTCCCATCCGGGCTTGTTTTCCTTCTCATTGAGCTCGCCCCATTCGCCAGTCTTCACCTTTACGGCCATTGCTACCAATGCCTCGGGGATTTTGCCTGTCAAAGCATCCTCAATTTCCTTAGCGCTCATAGCAGCATATGCCTCGCTCAGCACGGTGCAAGCCTTATCAGCAAACACTTCGTCCAACGTCTTTTGGTAGTCGTCCAAATTGTCACCACCAGTGAGGCGCTCGAACTCAGCGCGTGCGATTGCAATTTCCTCGTCAGAGAGGTCTACCTTAGCAAGATACCAACGTGAAGCGTCGCAGTCAACCCATTTTACCACGTTGCCGTTTGCACCCTTACTGTGCAAGCCCTGTGCACCCAACGTTGAATCCCAGATGTTATAAGCATCTGCCTTATCGGTTGCAACGATGTTAAAGGTCTTGGGTGTCGAACCGGTCCAATAGTTAACCTCCGTACCGGTATTTCCAGTTTGGATGTAAGCGCCAGTGAATACGTTCTGCAAACTGTATCCGCTACCTGATTCTTTTAGAATCCACAACTGCTCGTAGTCATCATTGTCGCCAATGCTAGATGTACAATGCAGTGTACTGTTCACAAAGTCCTCCATCAATGCGGCATTGTAGCCCACATTGACGATGCGGAACACGCCCTCTGAGGGGGCAACAAACTGTGCGTGAGCAAATACTGCACACAGCACCGATAAAGCAAAAAGTTGAAGTCTTTTCATACGTTTATCATGGATAATTGGTTAGTACTCTTTTTAACTCTTTTTCTACACAATATGGTATATTCGGGACAAAGGTAGTGTTTTTTTGCAAAATATCAACAAAATCCCCCATCTTTCTTTAGAAAAACGCATACAATGCACCATCGGCACAAAGAATTCTTAGCCCAACCTTGCGCGTTTGCAGGAATTTTTGTGTACTTTTGTGGCTTCAAAGAAGGCATACAAACCAATAATAATATAAACAATGAGAAAACAACTGACAATGTTAGCCATGGCAACTGCACTATGTGTATCATGCGACAAGGGTAAGGAGGCCGACGTAGCCTTCAACTACACCAGCGAGAACTTTGCTGATATCCAGATGCTTCGTTACGAAGTGAAGGGCTTCGATGAACTCACACTCGACCAGAAGAAGCTCGTCTATTACCTCCAGGAGGCCGCCCTGCAAGGCCGCGACATCCTCTTCGACCAGAATGGCCGTCACAACCTCGTCATCCGCAAGATGCTCGAGACCGTCTACACCGACTATCAGGGCGACAAGACCACCGAGGAGTGGGCCAACTTCGTGACCTACACCAAGCGTGTGTGGTTCTCGAGCGGCATCCATCACCACTATAGTGCCGACAAGTTCCAGCCCGGCTTCTCTGAGGAGTTCTTCCGCGAGGCGTTGGCCTCTGTCGACACCGACAAGCTCCCCTTGGCCGAGGGCCAGACCCTTGCCGAGCTATGCGACGAGGTGTTCCCCGCCATCTTCGACCCCACGGTGATGCCCAAGCGTGTCAACCAGGCCGACGGCCAGGACCTCGTGCTCACCTCGGCCAGCAACTACTACGACGACGTGACCCAGGCCGAGGCCGAAGCTTTCTATAACAACCTCAAGGACCCCAACGACGCCACCCCCGTGATGTACGGCATGAATAGCCGCCTCGTGAAGGAGGACGGCAAGCTGGTCGAGAAGGTGTGGCACACCGACGGCCTCTATGGCGAGGCGCTCAGCAAGGTGGTCTACTGGCTCGAGAAGGCCCTCACCGTGGCCGAGAACGACGAGCAGAAGGCAGTCATCGAGAAGCTCATCAAGTACTACCGCTCGGGTAGCCTCGAGGACTTCGACGACTACTGCATCGCTTGGGTCAACGACCTCGACTCACACATCGACTTCGTCAACGGCTTCACCGAGAGCTACGGCGACCCCCTCGGCATGAAGGCTTCGTGGGAGTCGATCGTCAACTTCAAGGACGTCGAGGCTACCAAGCGCACACAGACCATCAGCGACAATGCCCAGTGGTTCGAGGACAACTCGCCCATGGACAACCGCTTCAAGAAGGAGACCGTCAAGGGCGTGACCGCCAAGGTCATCACCGCCGCCATCCTCGCCGGTGACCTCTACCCCTCGACCGCCATCGGCATCAACCTCCCCAACTCCAACTGGATACGCAGTGCCCACGGCTCCAAGTCTGTGACCATCGGCAACCTCACCGAGGCCTACAACATGGCCGCCCTCGGCAACGGCTTCAACGAGGAGTTTGTCTATAGCGACGAGGAGCGCCGCCTCATCGAGCAGTACGATGCGCTCACCGGCGACCTCCACACCGACCTCCACGAGTGCCTCGGCCACGGCTCAGGCAAGCTGCTCCCCGGTGTCGACCCCGACGCGCTCAAGGCCCACGGCTCCACCATCGAGGAGACCCGTGCCGACCTCTTCGGCCTCTACTACATCGGCGACCCCAAGATGGTAGAGCTCGGCCTGCTCCCCAATGCCGAGGCCTACAAGGCTGAGTACTATGGCCAGATGATGAACGGCCTCATGACACAGCTCGTGCGCATCGAGCCGGGTGCCACCGTCGAGGAGGCCCACATGCGCAACCGCCAGCTCATCGCCCGCTGGGCCTACGAGCACGGCAAGGCCGACAACGTCATCGAGCTCGTGAAGCGCGACGGCAAGACCTTCGTGAAGATCAACGACTATGAGAAGCTCCGCGCCCTCTTCGGCGAGCTCCTTGCCGAGGTGCAGCGCATCAAGTCCGAGGGTGACTACGAGGCTGGCCGCCAGCTGGTAGAGCAATATGCCGTGCAGGTCGACCAGGAGCTCCACCGCGAGATCCTCGACCGCTATGCAGCGCTCAACCTCGCCCCCTACAAGGGCTTCATCAACCCCGTCTACACCGCCATCACCGATGCTGAGGGCAACATCACCGACGTCACCCTCTCCTACGACGAGAGCTACGACGCACAGATGCTCCGCTACAGCACCGACTACGCTACGTTGCCTTATAGAAACTAATGTAAAACATGCACGAAACCATCCGCCAAATCAAAGCCCAGCTCCGCCTCTTCATGAACGGAGTGCTCTCGCAGAGCCTGCGCGAGAAGGGGCTGACGTATCGCCTCATCTTCGGCGTCGAGCTACCGCGCCTCAAGGAGATCGCCGCAGGCTATGAGCAAGACCACGAGCTGGCACAGGCCCTGTGGAGGGAGGACATCCGCGAGTGCAAGATCCTCGCCGCCTACCTGCAACCCACCGATACCTTTGCCCCCGAGCTGGCCGACTACTGGATGGAGAGCGTCACCAACACCGAGCTGGCCGACTACCTCTGCATGGCCCTCCTGCGCCGCCTCCCCTACGCCTCACAGAAGGCCTTCCAGTGGATGGCATCGGATCGTCGCATGGAGCAGTACACCGGATTCCGCCTCATCGCCCACCTCTTTGCCCTCCACGGCACCGAGATGAACGAGCGCAGCCGCAACGAGTTTGTCGACCAAGCCCAAGCCGCCCTGAGGGGCGACGACCTGCTCATCAAGCAAGCCGCCCAGACAGCCCTTGAGCGCTACGAGGCCCCCTGATCGAGACCCCACACATTACACTTGCCGCGAATCCACAAAAACAAACCACGGAGATGCGGCAAGTGTTCTGTTTAGGCATACGCATCATTTATACCTATAAATATAACGCATCAAAAAAAACAACAAACTATGAACTACAGTTTCAAGAGTAAGCTAAAGCTACACGTCAGCTCCAGTGTGCTGCTGCTGATCTTCACCATCCTGGCGCTCGTCATGGCCAACTTCAAGCTTTGGGGTGTCAACGAGTGGTACGACAACATCTGGAGTCTCGAGGTAGCCCTCTCCGTGGGCCCCATCAACCTCTTCAGCCACGGAGGCCATCCCCTCACTTTGGGTGAGCTGGTCAACGACTTCTTCATGGCCATCTTCTTCCTCTCGGTAGGCCTCGAGATCAAGCGCGAGATCAAGGTGGGCGAGCTCTCCTCCATGGACAAGGCCCTGCTCCCCATCATCGGTGCCTGTGGCGGCATGATCGTGCCCGTGCTCATCTTCCTCCTCGCGAGCCCCGCCGACGCAGCCATCCAGCGCGGCATGGCCATCCCCATGGCCACCGACATCGCCTTCTCGCTCGGCATCCTCGCCATCTTCAAGACGCGTGTCCCCATGGGCCTCAAGATGTTTCTCGCGGCCCTCGCCGTGGCCGACGACCTGGGCGGCATCATCGTCATCGCCCTCTTCTACTCCTCCACCATCGACCTCGCCTCGCTCGGCCTCTCGGCCCTGTGTGTGGGCGCCCTCTGCCTGGCCAACATACGCAACGTGCGCTCCAAGGCCTTCTACATCTCCATGGGTGTGGTGCTGTGGTACTTCATGCTCAACTCGGGCATCCACGCCACCCTCTCGGGCGTCATCGTAGCCTTCTTCGTCCCTGCCACCCTCAAGGCCGGCACAGGCTACTACCTTGAGCGCATCCGCACCAATGTGAACAAGTTTCCCGTCATCGAGGTCGACGACCTGCACAACACCATCGTCCTCACCAACGACGAGATACACACGCTCAAGAGCATCGAGTCGGCCGCCGACAAGATGATCAGCCCCCTGCAGGACCTCGAGGACAACCTCCACTGGCCCATCAACCGCGTCGTGATCCCCCTCTTCGCCTTCGCCAATGCAGGCATCGACCTCACGGGCATGAGCCTCGCCACCCTCTTCTCGGGCGTGAGCCTCGCCGCCATGCTGGGCCTCGTCGTGGGCAAGTTTGTCGGCGTCTTCTCCTTCTCATGGCTCGCCATACGCCTCGGCCTCGTGTCGCTCCCCAAGGGTGCCACCTGGAAGTCATTTGCCAGCGTGTGCGTAGTGTGTGGCATCGGGTTCACCGTGTCGATGTTCATCGCCGACCTCTCCTACTCGGGCCTCGGCGATGCCGGCACCGCCCTCCTGGGACAGGCCAAGCTCGGTGTGCTCATAGGCTCGCTCCTCTCTGCCCTCCTCGGTTGCCTCATGCTCCACAAGACGCTCCCCCGCGCAAAGGCCGACAACACCGCGAAGGCCTGATCACACTCAGTTACTCAATTACTCAGTTACTCAATTACTCAAAAAGAAATATAGAGAGAAAAGCAACGTAGCGAAAAACGATAAAACGAAATTATAGATAAATAGTATTAATACTATATATATTATTAATTATATATATATTAACTATTATATATGTATATATATATTATTATTATATCTATATCTATTATACTATCTATATATGCTTTATCAAAATCCCTACTTTTACCCTATCCCCATACTCAAAGAAAAAAAACAACTGAGTAATTGAGTAACTGAGTAACTGAGTACATTGCATCACGACGCACTCCCCCACGCACCTGCGAGCCACTCGCGCCGCAGGTGCAATGATTCGTGGCCGCACCTACGATAAATCGCCATCTCAGGCGCAAGAGCGGAGGATTCGTGAGATTTCGTGGGCACTCCGTTAGTCAGCGACAAGACACAACAAGAGGGAGCGGTGAGTCACCGCCCCCTCTTGGGAGTATAGTGTGTGCGGACGAGCCGCTATGAGCGTCAGCTCAGCGAGGGGATTAGTCCCAGAGGTTGCCCCAGCCGCCACGACGGTCGTTACCGAGCTCTTCACCAGCAGCAACAGTTTCAGCGTCGCTATATGTAGATGCAGCCATCATGTTGCACTCTGTCATTACATTGATTACCTCCATCTCGGGAGCGATATATGTCTTCTTCATATCTGTGATTTATGATTTTTGATTTATGATTTTTGATTTTGTCTTATGCTTCCCGATTTATGATTTACTCCGCGCCCTGCGAAATAAGTCATAAATCAGAAATCATAAATGAGTGTTTAGCGGATAATCTTTTTGCCGTTCACGATGTAGATGTTACCCTCGGTCATAGTCTCTACGCGACGACCCATGAGGTCGAAAATCACAACTGAATTCTGAGTAGCAACCTCTGTGTTCTCAATGCTTGTGGTACCCTCCCCACCGAACACGTTGAAATAACCGATGGCTTGTGCATCAGCCTCGGGGAGCTGGAGATATGCCTTATAAGCAGCATACTGTGTACCTGTGAAGCTATAGAATGCGACACCATTGGTCTTATTGCCAAGAGCATATACTGTCTGACCTTCGGGGATATCGGTTGCTACGGTGTAACCTACGAGGTAGTTCTCGTTCTCAAACTCTTCAGCATCGTTGGTTGCACTGAAAGTATATGTGCCAGCCTCACCGAAGATTACTACTGACTCACCAGCAGGGATGGTAGTTACATCAGTATAGGTCAACACCTTAGTGTCGGTATTCACACCGCTTACATAGCCTGCTGTTACACCTGTGGGACGTGATACAGCAATGGGGGTTGTGAGAGTTGCAGCCTTTGCATCGCTGATGTCTACGGTATAGGCGGTGAGGGCGGTGAGGGCGGGGAAATGAAGTTTGTTTCCGCTGTGACTATTGTTGCCACCAGTCCAAGTAGCCAAGTAAACATCCGTATCGGCTGTACCATTAATTGTCAAATACAAAGTCTTGTTGGGAATCTTGAAACAAGGTGCACTGAGCCATGTGATAGCCTCCAAAGCAGTACCTTCCTCGGTGAGAGTAACTGTACCCTTAGTGTCGAACGAATTTTGGTCCTTGTTTACGGTTACAAACTTACCTGTAGCGATGTTCTTAACAGTGAAAGAGAATACGCCATTGGTGCAGCTAGGATAGATAGCCCACATCCACTCATCGATTGCAGAGAGAGAGGGAGCAGCAGTTTGCACCTTTACATCTTCGCCTACTGCATGCCATCTTTGTGTGGCGTTGAAGTTTGCAATCATTGTTGCATTGGTGGTAGTAGGGTTTGACACGGGGAAGGGGAAAGTAATGGCAGCAGTGAAATAATTCTTGTCAAATGATTTATTAGACAGGGTGTAGCCATAAACGCCAGTGATTTGGGGCTCAGTTCCTGGGATACCTTCGTATGTGAATTCAAAGTTTCCGATAGCATTAGTAAGAGTTGCAGTAAGCGTAGTTTCTCTCAATTTTGCACCCATAACAGTAACATTGCCTTGAGCATTCTCAAGATTGTGGTCATTGTCATTGCCATCGCATACGAAGTAGCGGAGAGTGTAATCACCTGCATTTACGTCAGAGAGTATATACTCATTCAGTGAGTTTGAGTTACCTGTGCTTCCAAAATGATAGTCAGACTTGACAACATCACCATTAGCATTAATGATGTCAGCACCCAAAATCTTCATTGCGTGGTCACCACCATTGTGTTGGAAAGTTATAGTGATGTTACCGTCTTGAGGTACATTGATATCTGTCAAGGCACCACGAACAACATGGTTTTCATTGTCGCGAGCAGTGAGTACATCTTGAGGACAAGTCTCATTCAAATTATCACCAGCATCCCAAAACTTTGAATTCTTACGATAGTTTTGTGTAAAGTGAAGTGTAGTGTATGTCTCTGTGCTGGGTGTTACGATATACACCTCGTACTTTGAGTTATTACCCTTACCTTGCCAACCTGTGAAATCATTTGCGCCACCATCGAAATAAGCTTCTGCAGTGGTACTCTTTACTACGAACTGACCTTCGCCGAGTGTTGTGCCATCAGCCATTGTGCTCAAGAATTCAAATGCTGTAGGATTCCCGGCATTGGTCATGTAGTAATTGGGCCATCCATTATTTTGAATTTGGGGGAAATAATATCCCTCACGTGCAGACTCAATTGTAAACTGATTAGTTGTCTCTGCAACTCGATGCAATTTAAAAACGCTCAATCCAGTTACAGAAGTGCTCACTCCAGCCTCAGCTTCTAAACTGATTGTGATGTAGCGATTTTGGCCGACATTCTTAAATGCCACGGTTTGGCCATCAGTAATAGTACTAAAGTCAGTGATTTTGTCACCAACCGTTACAGTCTTGGCATAAGACCAATACTCAGACTCTGCCTTCACTGTGCCCAAGCTGAGGAACAGCGACGCAAGAATTAAAGTAAATTTTCTCATTGTGTTGTTTGTTGTTATTAAGATTGATTGTAATAGATTGTTCTTCTGCACGGTATTCAGCGGGTGCAAAGGTAGTGGGAAGGGCGCAAATTACCCCCCCCCTATTAGTTAATATTTGTTAAATAGTTATTAACAACGGCACTTAACGGCCTTATCAATGAGTCGTTTATAGGGATTTGCTTTGTTGGCGTTGCAAAAATATGTTTTTCGGCATAAATTGCTAGTTCCTAACTCTGCTCCTCGATGAAGTCGGCATTTTTTGTGTTTTCTCGTGCCGATTTCAGCTTACAGAAAGTTCATAAATAGGTTGGCATTGGCAGAGCGATAGCAGGAACCATCGACCTACAGGGGGGGGGAGAAAAAATGGAAAAGCGAGTGGCTAGTACTTCTTTGTAAGTACTGCAATACTTCTATGTAGGTACTGCAGTATCTCTTTGTCCAAACTGGAATTTGGAGCCTTTGAAAATTTTTTGTCGCTTTGTTGAAAAAGATTTTTCACTATAGTGATAATTTGGGGTAGTAATGTAGATGTTGTCCAAGATCAAGTAACGCTAACCCCTCCGTTTCGCTTCGTATTCATTACGCTACACTCGTCCCCCTTATGGGGTCTGCCAATGCCAACCTATTTATGAACTTTTGCCACCTGTGCGGGAGGGGTCAGAGGGCTCCATTGTCAATCCAGAAGATGATTTCCTCGATCTCGGCATCCTCGATGTCGGGGTCATACTCCTTCTTGAGGCTGGCGCCAAAGAGGGCGGCGAAGGTCTGGTAGAAGTTGGCCTTGAGGCTCCCCATGAAGACCTTGATGAGCTCAAAGCCTGTCTGCTGGCACTCGCGGTCGATGAGCTTGATGAGCATCTTGCCCTGACGGAAGGTGAGCTTGCGCATGCGAGGGGTGTACTGGTCGAGGAGGCCCTTCTCGACGGCTTCGAGGTGGGCCTGGCGGGCTTTCTCGTCGGGGATAGTGAGGAGGTACTCGTAGGTCTCGATGATGATGCCGCGCACCTCGCGGGCTATGGGGAGGGTCTTCTTGACGTCTCGGACGTTGCGCCAGTAGAAGCGCTCCTGTCGGCGGCTACCAAACTGGGGCGGGCGGTAGATGTAGACGTTGGGGAGGTGTACGACGGGGATGGTGTCGCCCTCGTAGATGTCCACGGGGAGGCGCACAGGCTGGCGGTAGGTCTGTGCCGCGGCCGGTGCGCTATGTCCGAGGAGGAGGAGCAGTGTGGCGATGCCACAGAGATGTGCTACGAGGTGCTTCACTACGTGATGGGATGGGTGAGAACGGTGTGTAAGTGTGGCTACACCTCTCGGTCACCACGCGATGGTGAGGGGCTCGGGTGTGGAGCTGAAGATGGTGGCCTGCGCCTTGGCGAGGTAGAAGACCTCGACGTCGGGGTCGTCGGCACGGTAGAAGGGGGCGAGGTGGGGATGGGCCTCGACCATGCTCACGACGGCTTCGTGGCGGGTGTCGAGGTGGGCCTCACAGGTGATGCGCACCCAGTCGTCGCCACGCATGGCGGTGAGCTCGACCTTGGGGTTGGCCTTCATCTGGTCGGACACGTGCTTGCGGTTCTTGGTCATGATGTAGAGCTTGCCATCATAGAGGTTGATGGTGCCGAAGGGACGCACGCGTGCTTGGTCGCCGTCCATGGTGGCCAGGTAGTAGACCTTGGCCTCTTTGAGGAAGTCGTATACTCTTTGCATGAACTTATTTATGAATTTTGAATTTTGAATTATGAATTTTGAATGATTAACGATGGTTAATGGTTACGGCTCTTGCGCTTTCCGAGGTAGATGAAGGTGAGGCCCGTGAGCACGAAGATGATGGTGAGGGCCATGATCCAGCAGAGGGCGCCGAGCCAACCGATGCGGTCGACATCGAGGAAGAAGTAGGGGAACCACTGGTCGCCGGTGATGAGGTGGCGGCCATAGATGAAGGCGATATAGAGGTAAGGGAGGAGGATGCTCGTCTGGATGCCGCCCACGGTGACCTTGCGCACGGGGCGTGTGGCAAAGAAGTAGAGGGCGTAGAGGATGGGGGTGATGAGGTGTAGGCACACGCTGGGCTTGTTGGCCCAGTAGGCCGCCGAGGTGGGGTCGCCAAGGAGGAGGTTATACACGGCACCGATGACAAGGATGGAGATGAGTCCGCCAAACTCCCACTGGAGGAGGGGCAGGGAGAGGTCCTTGCGACGGATGAGGCGCACGAGCTCGTTCACCATGAGGGCGAAGCAGTAGAGGTTGCCCAGGTTGGTGAAGTAGAGGAGGAAGCGCTCACCGTAGTGGTGCCACGAGCTGATGCATCCGTAGGCTGACACCATGATGTAGAGAATGACGGTGACGATGCGGAGGGGTCTGTTCATCTTATATTATGGTTATCTATGAAGGAGAAGGGAATGGGGGGGGGGGGATGGTTGCTACATGTTAAAAGACCCCCTCCGTTCCGTTTCACTTCGTTACACTACACTCGTCCCCCTTAAAGAGGGACAGTGCTTTTTGGTTTGCTTAGCACTATTAATATTGAACAAAAGAACAGGGGTAACTTGTTGCAAGCTACCCCTGTTTGCTTATAGTCTAATAACTATTCTCAAGAATTAGAGCTTAGGACCAGCAGCTACGGCAAGGGTAGCTCGTTGCTGCGCTCCTGCGCTCTCACGCTTCGCCTTAGAGCTTAGGACCAGCAGCTACGAGAGCCTTACCAGCCTCGTTACCTGTGAACTTAGCGAAGTTCTTGATGAAGCGAGCAGCGAGGTCCTTAGCCTTCTCTTCCCACTGACAAGCGCACTCGTAGGTGTCGCGAGGATCGAGGATGTTGGTATCAACACCGGGGAGCTCTGTGGGCACTACGAAGTCGAAGAAAGGAATAACCTTTGTGGGAGCCTTGTCGATAGAGCCATCGAGGATAGCGTCGATGATACCACGAGTATCGCGGATAGAGATACGCTTACCAGTACCGTTCCAACCAGTGTTCACGAGGTATGCAGTAGCACCGTTAGCCTCCATCTTCTTCACGAGCTCCTCACCGTACTTTGTGGGGTGCAAGCTCAAGAATGCAGCACCGAAGCAAGCTGAGAATGTGGGAGTGGGCTCTGTGATGCCACGCTCTGTACCTGCCAACTTAGCGGTGAAGCCAGAGAGGAAGTAGTACTGAGTCTGAGCGGGGTTCAAGATAGATACGGGAGGAAGCACACCGAAGGCGTCGGCTGAGAGGAAGATAACCTTCTTAGCGGGACCTGCCTTAGAAACGGGCTTCACGATGTTCTCGATGTGGTCGATAGGATATGATACACGAGTGTTCTCGGTAACGCTCTTGTCGGCGAAGTTGATCTTGCCATCCTCAGCAACGGTTACGTTCTCGAGGAGCGCGTTGCGCTTGATAGCGTTGAAGATATCGGGCTCAGACTCCTTGTCGAGGTTGATAACCTTAGCGTAGCAGCCACCCTCGAAGTTGAACACGCCCTCGTCGTCCCAACCGTGCTCGTCGTCACCGATGAGGAGGCGCTTAGGATCGGTAGAGAGAGTAGTCTTACCTGTACCAGAGAGACCGAAGAAGATAGCGGTGTCGCCATCGTGACCTACGTTGGCAGAGCAGTGCATAGAAGCCATGCCGCGGAGGGGGAGGAGGTAGTTCATGATTGAGAACATACCCTTCTTCATCTCACCACCGTACCATGTGTTGAGGATTACCTGCTCCTTAGAGGTGAGGTTGAAGACAACAGCAGTCTCAGAGTTGAGGCCGAGCTCAGCATAGTTCTCAACCTTTGCCTTAGAAGCGTTGTATACTACGAAGTCGGGCTCACCGTAGTTAGCGAGTTCCTCCTCAGTAGGACGGATGAACATGTTCTTCACGAAGTGTGCCTGCCATGCTACCTCCATGATGAAGCGCACCTTGAGGCGGCTATTCTCGTTAGCACCGCAGAAGGTGTCAACTACATAAAGCTTCTTGCCAGAGAGCTCCTTCACGGCGAGGTCCTTGAGCACTGCCCAAGTAGCCTCTGTGACGGGCTTGTTGTCGTTCTTATATTCATCAGAAGTCCACCATACAGTGTCCTTGCTTACCTCGTCCATTACGAAGAACTTGTCCTTGGGTGAACGGCCAGTGTAAACACCAGTCATCACGTTTACGGCGCCGAGCTCAGTCTCCTGACCCTTCTCGAAACCTTCAAGACCAGCTTTTGTCTCCTCTTGGAACAAAACCTCATAAGACGGATTGTGCAATACCTCAACTGCACCTGTGATTCCGTACTTGCTCAAATCAATGTTTGCCATTTTCTATTAAATTAAAAAGTTATGGTTAATATTGTTTCTTTTTTACTCTCACGGCCGAGGGGAAAAGTCGTCCCCTATCAAACCGTGTACAAATATATAAAGGTTTTTCTTTTATGAAAAGCCCAGCCATGAAATTATTGCGTTAATAAAAGCAAAAATGCTCTATAACATATTTTTCGAGACTCGAGCTTCACGAAAGTGTTACTTAGAGTTTGCATTTACGGTTGGCTTTCGTCGCCGCCCATCCGTAGAGGGTGACGATGGCAAAGCAGACGAAGGGGAGCGCAAAGGAGAGGTTCACGGCGGGCATGCCGGCGATGGTGCCGAGGTCGATGATGGCGCCCTGCAGGGGAGGGATCACGGCTCCGCCCACGATGGCCATCACGAGAAAGGCGGCACCGAGGGTGGTGTCCTCGGCCTTGACATCCTCGAGGGCGATGCCATAGATGGTGGGGAACATGAGCGACATGAAGGCGCTAGTGGCCACCAGGCAGTAGAGGCCTCCCATGCCCTGGATGAGGATGGTGCCCAGCGTGGTGAGGCAGGCTCCGAGGCCGAAGAGCATGAGCAGCTTGCGCGAACTGATGTATTGCATGAGGTAGGTGCTGATGAAGCGCGAGGTGAGGAAGAGGGTCATGCCCACGATGTTGAACTTCTGCGCCGTGGCCTTGTCGAAGCCCAGGCGGTCGGCATACTGGATGATGAAGGTCCAGGTCATGATCTGTGCACCGACGTAGAACATCTGTGTCACCACGCCATTGCGGTAGAGCTTGTTGCCCCAGAGGCGGCTCAGGGTGATGCGCTTCTTGGTCTTGACGCCCTCGCCACGCGTCTGAGGTATCTTGGTGCATGCGATGATGACGAACACGATCACCACGAGCACTCCCAGCAGGACGTAGGGGTTGCGTATCGTGGCCAGGTCGTGGAGGCGTATGTCGGCCTTCTCGGCCTCGCTCAGCGTGTGGTAGATGATATTGCCTGCGGCATCGCGACGGTCAGAGATGAGGTTGGGCAACACGACGAGGGCAGCCACCGACATGCCCGAGAGGGCTCCGATGGGGTTGAAGGCCTGTGCCATGTTGAGACGGCGCGTGGCGGTCTCGGGAGCGCCCAGTGAGAGGATGAGGGGGTTGGCCGTGGTCTCCAGGAAGGCAAGGCCGAAGGTGAGCACATAGAGCGACACGCAGAAGAAGGCGAAGCTCTGGTACTGTGCGGCAGGGATAAACATGAAGGCACCCACGGCATAGAGCGCCAGGCCGAGCAGGATGCCGCTCTTGTAGCTATACTTGCGGATAAACAGGGCGGCGGGCACGGCCATCGTGGCATAGCCTCCGTAGAAGGCCAGCTGGATGAGCGACGACTTGGCCACCGAGAACTCCATCAGCGTCTGGAAGGCAGCCACCATGGGGTGGGTGATGTCGTTGGCAAATCCCCACAGGGCAAAGAGTGAGGTGATGAGGATGAAGGGGACGAGAAAGCGCTTCTCAACGAGCTTGGGAGGTTGCATGAGTTAGGAATTGTGAATTGTGAATTGTGAATTATGAATTATGAATTGTGAATTGTGAATTAGGAATTGTGGGGCAAAGGTAGTGTAAATGTGTGAAATAAGTGCAAGCGTCGGGGCGATTTTTTCGACTCGCCGGCATTTGAGGGGGTTAAAATGTAGGGGATAAAGAATTTATGCGTACCTTTGTGCCACCCAAACGTAACAAAACAGCACATTATGATCGAATATCTCAAAGGCGAACTTGCCGAGCTCACCCCCACCACCGCCACGGTGGAGTGTCATGGCGTGGGCTACCTTGCTCATATCTCCCTCAATACCTACACGGCCATCCAGGGGCGCCAGCAGGTGAAGCTCTACATCCACGAGGCCATCCGCGAAGATGCCCACGTGCTCTTCGGCTTTGCCGACAAGCGTGAGCGCGAGCTTTTCCTCCTGCTCATCTCGGTGTCGGGCATCGGGGGCAACACGGCACGCACCATCCTCTCGGCACTCAACCCCAACGAGTTATGCGAGGTCATCGGCTCGGGCAACGACAAGCTGCTCAAGATGGTCAAGGGCATCGGTGGCAAGACCGCCCAGCGCATCATCGTGGAGCTCAAGGACAAGATCGTCAGCGTCGGTGGCGCCGACACCTCGGCCAGCCCCACGAGTAGTGCCCTCTTTGCCGAGCCCAACAACGAGGTGCTCGACAATGCCGTGGCCGCCCTCGCCATGCTGGGCTACACCGCCGCCGCCTCACAGAAGGTGGTCAAGGCTATCCTCAAGGAGCAGCCCTCGGTGAGCGTCGAGGCCGCCATCAAGGAGGCGCTACGTAGGATGTAGAGAATTTGGGAAATTAACTCCTCCCCATCAAATCTTCAAGAATACCTTACACCTATACATCAGCCACAGGATGAGATAGACGATGGCGGCGTTGCCCAAGGCGATGAGGACGGGATAGTAGTCTCCCACGTAGAGCCTCAAGCCATAGAGCAATGAGGAGGAGATGCTGGTGAAATTGACACACATGGTCAGCAGGTAGGCGGTGATGGAGTTCATGCCATAGACCTTGAGCCACGTGGCGTGTTTGTTACACCCCTTGCAATCGATGACCCAGTAGAAGAGCGCCATGAGCACAAAGCAATAACCACTGCTCACGAGCACCATGGAGCTCGTCCATAGCTTCTTGATGACGGGCATCTGGAGTCCCCATAGCCATCCGAGGGCGACGAGTGACAGGCCCACACCGAGGAGATAGCAACACTTACGCATCGGGGCGGTGCTGCTCTTGAGGATATGTCCGGCAAAGGTGCCCGTCAGCGTGGTGACACCGAAGGTCATGGTGCTGAGCACCCATGTGTAGTGATACCACGAGGCAAACACGACGGTGCCGTCGCTCACCGATGCCCCACCGCGGAAACGTCCCAGCACGACGCGGTCGACCCACTCGGCGAGGTTTCCCTCGGGGGTGTAGACTCCCCCTCCATAGCCATCGACCTGTATCCACTCCATGCAGCCCCAGAAGGCGAGTAGTAGTGAGATAGCCGTGACGACCTGTGTCTTCACCGAGGTGTTGAGATAGAGCAGCGCGGCTATCAGGTAGCCTGCGGCGATGGCCTGCAGGGTGTTGGAGTAGAGGTATATGCGGTCAGGGTCGAGTCCCAAGAGGTTGCCCTGGCACATCATGCCAAACACCCATAGGAGGACGACACGCTTGGCGATGCGGCGATAGGCCACACGCTTGTTTCCCTCACGCTTGTAGCGAGCCAAGGCAAAGGGGATGGTGATGCCCGACATGAACATGAAGAGTGGCATCACGAGGTCCCACGAGGAGAAGCCCTCCCAGTCGACATGGGTGAAGCAGCGCATCACACCATCGAACCACGAGGCATCGATGGCGCCATCGAGGGCATGCATCACCGCCTCCAGCCCCACGAGGCAGAAGAGGTCGAATCCGCGCAAGACATCGAGGGATTCGAGTCGTTTAGTCGTTGTATTCATGATGATTTTGTCCTTTTATGATTACTCAAACGAGGGTGCGACATTGCCACACCCTCGTCTCTGTAATATACTATTGAAAATAACTGATTACTGATGATATGTGTTCTCTTCACTTATCACACATCTGTTCTCAACACGCATCAGCTTAGTGTATCATCACCTTCTTGCCTCCACGGATGTAGACGCCCTTGCTGGGATTGTCCACACGGCGACCTTGCAGGTCGTAGGTGAATTCTGAATTTTGAATTCCCAATTCTGAATGCTCAACACGAACATCTTCCTTCTCGCCTGCCTCGACAATCTGGTAGCAGTTGCCCGCGTCGGTGGTGGTCCATGAGTTGATGATGATGCCACTATCTGTCTGCCCGCCATCCTGCGAGTTCATGCCATTGTTGCCCAGGCAGAGCTTCCAGGGATAGGCACCACCCACGTTCTCCATCTTCAGGACGGTAGACGCATTGTCAACATAGCCACCATTGGCACCGACATACTTCTGTGCTCCTACGCTATAGAGGTAATACTTGCCGTCCTTCTCCTCGATGCGGAACTGCTGGTTGGGGTCGGTCAGTGAGTAGGTCACCGAGCCCACCTTCTTGCCATTGCTGGTGCAGAGTGTGTTGGCAACGCCCTCGGCCTCGCTATAGAGCAGGAAGGCGCGAGTGCTACGGATGGTGTAGACCTTGTCGTTGCTGAGCTCTGCGAGGTCGGTCACCTCGACGCCCGGCTCCATCACCTTGGGTGTGATGGTGAGGGTCACGCTTGCCGACATGCCCGAGCCGTCCTTGGCCGTGGCGGTGATGGTCACCGTGCCCTCCTTGACGGGGATCACGAGGCCGCCCTGCACACGTGCCACCTTGGGGTCGCTGCTTGTCCACTCGATGGCGGGGAAGGTCGCATCCTCGTCCACGATAGCCTTTACGACCAATGTCTTGTTGACCCCTACGCTCTTGGCATCGCCCTCGGTCTTGAGTGTGATAGCGCTTACGTTCTTCTGACTGCCATCCTTGATACCCTCGAAGCCATATACGCTGCTGCCGGGGAGAGTGACAGTGATGGTCTCGTCGATACCGTATGCCTTACCCTCGGTGAGGCCTGCCAGTGCTGCCTGGTCACCGAATGCGCTACGCAGGATGATGCTACCACTTACGTTAGCAGGGATGTTGAGTGCGCTACGCAAGGTGAAGGTGAAGGTCTGTGCATCATTAGCACCGTTACGGAGTGCAAGTGACGACTTGGTGCCGTTCCATGCTGCCCAGCCGTATACTTCGGCCTTAGAGCCTGTCCATGGGTTACCACCTACCCAGTGAGCATCGGGGAGCACATCAGCATTGCGCTTCTGCCATGCGATACACTCAGCGAGGTCGGCCCAGAGAGCACCACCGTTGATGCTGCTCATGAGGTCGTAGTCGTTGTAGAGCTCTACCATACCTGAGCCGCAGAGGAACGCAGCGCGTAGCTCGTTACGTACGGGGAGGTAGTCGCGCTCATCGCTTGCGGGAGGACCAAACTTGGTGAGGATGAATCCATGGGTCATCAAGGTGTTGATGGGGCAGATGGGTGAATTTTGCACATAGTTCTGATATACGAGGCGGTCGCGATAGGTAATCCAGTTCTCACGCTTGGTGCTGTTGTTACCTGTGCGGTCGTGGTCGTTTTCCTGACGCCATGTAGCGTCGGTGATCTGGTACCAGAAGGGTGATGCCCAAGTACCTACAGAGGTGTTGAAGAAGATGTCTTCGCGGAGTTCTTCACGCACATACTGCTCGAGGCGGATGATACCCTCGGCATTCTCATTACCGGTGTCGCCATTGTCAGGACCTACAGCAGAGAACTGACCAGAGATACCGTCGAACTTGAAGAAAAGATAGTTGTCACCTTGATTCTTTACGAGGTTGTATGCAGCATCCTTGAACGCCTTGTAGTAGCGGGGGTTAGAGAGCTGCATACCGCCCTTGTCGCTCCAATAGTCACGGCGATAGTTACCGCTCTGACCATAGCCACCTACCGGGCCGAGCCATGCGCCGATGCCTGAGCCCATCTCCTTGGCGGCAGCAGACATATTTCTCAACTCGTCGGGGAAGCCAGGGTGGAAGGTCCACTCACCATACTTGTCCCATCCGTCGTCGACAATGAATATCTCGGGAGAGATACCGTAGCGGTCATAGAAGTCGCTCTTCCAGTGGTCCATCACATCGAGCACCTCTGATTCCTCGGTATTGTCGATATGCTCACGGCCAGGAGCTGCGTTGTTACGGTTGATCTGCAACTCGTACCAAGCGAGGTACATAGACATGGCACGCCAGGGCACTGCACGCTCGCGCTCCGAGTAGGCGAGGAATGAGCGGCGCTTCTGGGTAGAGTGGATATCGGCATTGGCCTGTGTGCCATCCTGTGCGATGAGGCCCACTACGGCAGCTACCTTCCAGGTCTCACCAGCAGCGAGGGTAGTGTTGCGGCTCCAGCGGCCTTGGATGCCCACGATATCGGTATTGATCACCACGCCTTCCTTGGGAGTGTAGATCTTGGCTGTGAGTTCGCTCTTGGCATTAATCGCCTCCTGTGCGTTGTGAACGATTGCACGGATGGCATAGGTGCCTGTGTTGGGAACGATGAAGGTGTAGGTATTCTTGTCGTGCGAACTGCCGGTATAGCCTACATGATAGTCCATAGCAGCGATGTCACCATTCGGAGCCAAGAGGTCTATACCACCGATATAGAGCTTATTGGCACCTTGCTTGTAGGTCAATGTCACCTCTACCTTCTGGCCCGCTACCAACTCGACGCCCTCCTTCTTGAAAGCATAGAGGTTGGGATATGTAGCGCCCGTAGCCTCCTCGACACGCTTAGCCTGGTTGGCCTCAGCCTCAGTCATCTGTACCCAAGCATTAGCTTCAACAGCCACGGGGTCGATAGTAGTAGTGAGGTTCCACTTGTCCTCCTCACCGGTAGCACCACCTACGGTGTTGTAGGCTGTGGGAGTCTCGAGACCGGCAAAGATCTTGTTGCTCATGAGCACGGCACCACGGGTGTTGCCCACCACGGCAGGTGTTGATCCTGCAGCCTTGGTGTCTACATTATAGATCATGGGGATGATGTTGAACATATCCACATCGTCCTCGCCCGTGAGCTCCATCTCGGTGCGCAGGTAGTGTGAGCCGTCGCGCAGCACGGCACGCCACTCGATAGCCACGAGGCTATCCTTGTAGGTATATTCGTAGTGGGCCACGAGTGCCTTGCCGTCGAAGTGCTCGACGCCACCCACGGCATCCTCCTTGGCCTTGAGGTCCTCTACCTCGACCTTCTTGAGCGTCATGGCCGATGCGGCTACCTCCTCACCACTACCGAAGGCCACGGTGAAGAGCTCGGTACCTGCCACGAGGTCCATAGCCTCGGAGCCAGCGAAGTAGATGGCATCGCCAAGGCGCATGAACGAGGCGGCCAGCACATTGTTGCTCAGGGTGTACACACCCTCCTTCTCCTCCAGCTTGGCCTTGCCTACGGCCTCCTGTTGTGCGGGATAGAGCACTGCATTGGTGTAGGGCTCGGCCTGAGGTTGTGTGGGGAGCGTAGCGAAGTAGACGTTGATGGTGCAAGCCTCATCGTCGACGGCCACGGCGGCAAACTGCCCCTCGGGGGCTACGACCGTAATGTCGCTCTTGCTCACCGAGCCCTCTATGGTGTAGGTGTCGCCATCCTTGTAGGTCTTGCCACCGATCTTGACGGTGTGTCCGTCGGGGATGTGGATGGTGTAGGTGCGCTCCACGATGGTCACCTCGGTGAAGGTGTAGCGGCTACCGCCATCGCCAGCACCGCCAGTGCCATAGAGGCCCAGGGTGTGATTACTATCATAGGGGTTCGAGCCGATGCCGCCATGCCAGTTGAGGTACTTGCTCGTCGCGCCCGCCGTGGTGTAGGGCGAGAGCTGATAGAAGTCGCCGCTGTAGTTGTCCACCTTGAAGTAGGCTCCCTCGACCTTGGCGTCGGTCATCTTGACGAAGTCCACGCCGTCGCTATAGCTACCTGCCACGTTGTAGCTCACCCACTTGTTGGCCGTGCGGCTATAGATGTAGTAGGTGTTTTCCATACCAGCAGAGTAGAAGGCAAACTGACCATAGTTGGCCTCCGTCTGCGTAGGAGCAGTGAGCGCATTGGATGTCAATCCATTACCACTTGTCATGGTGTACACATGCTCGGGCTTTCCCTTGTCGGGCTGCGTCACCGAGACCTCAATCTTGTCGGCCATGAGCTGTGCACTAGCGCAGAGCACCGTGGCGATAAGGGTAAAAAACTTTTTCATTGCTTGTGTGTAATTTTTAAGGTTATATTACTAGATTCATCTTCCTCATTTCATGGCTAACACTCTCTCTTCGTGTGGCTTAATCCCGAGCATAGCATTGCATATCCGCGGCGCTCGACGGTATATGCCACATTCATTTGCAAAGATACAGACATTCCAGCAAACCGACAAATTTATTCACCCTTTTTTACAAGTCTCCCAACAGGCACGAATCCGAGCAACATCTCGCCAAGATCACCTGAGTCGAAGTCATCAGTCATCAGTAATCAGTTATTTTAATTTGATGTGCATTTTTGGTAAAGAAAAATTTTATATATATAATTTATTAAATTATATATATAACCTTCTTTTCATACATTTTTGGGAGCGTTTGAAAAAACTGATTACTGATGACTGATGACTTTGTTGTCTGTCTTTTCCTGAAAAAAGTTGACTACTTCCACTGGAAAGGTTGACTCTTTTCCTAAGGGCGTTGCCCCATCGCCAAAAAAGCGTTGACCGTCCGCGCACCGTGGGTATACCCTCCGCGACTCAACGGTATGCCCTCCGCGGCGCGAAGGTATAGTGATGCGGCGGCGCTGAGAAAAATGCAAATAAACTTGATTTTTCGCTCGCTTATTCGTACCTTTACGACTAAGTCGTTTAGGTACTCCCGCTCGCTGAGAAAAATGCAAATAAACTTGATTTTTCGCTCGCTTATTCGTACCTTTAATCCGCTTCGCAGCTTGAAGGCACTCCCGCTCGCTGGGAAAAAATCAAGCTTACTTGTTTTTTCGCTCGCTTATTCGTACCTTTGCATTTTAATAGCAAGATTAAAAAAACAATACATACACCTATGATAGAACAACAGTTGGTAAAGAGCGTCGTAGAGGCGATACAAGCATTGTACGGACAGGCCGTGGAGCCTGCGCAGGTGCAGTTGCAGAAGACAAAGAAAGAGTTTGAGGGACACTTGACCCTCGTGGTGTTCCCCTTCCTCCGCGCTTCGCGCAAGGGCCCCGAGCAGACGGCACAGGAGATTGGCCAGTACCTGGCCGAGCATGAGCCTATGGTGCAGGCATTCAACGTAATCAAGGGATTCCTCAACATCACCATCGCTGCATCGGCATGGGTGGAGCTGCTGACGGCCATCGATAGCGATGCCAAGTACGGAATACAGACTCCTACCGAGCACTCTCCGCTGGTGATGATCGAGTACTCGTCGCCCAACACCAACAAGCCCCTCCACCTGGGCCACGTGCGCAACAACCTCCTCGGCTATGCGCTGGCCAACGTGATGGAGGCCAACGGCAACCGCGTGGTGAAGACCAACATCGTGAACGACCGCGGTATTCACATCTGTAAGTCGATGCTCGCTTGGCAGAAGTATGGCGAGGGCGAGACTCCCGAGTCGTCGGGCAAGAAGGGCGACCACCTCATCGGCGACTACTACGTGGCCTTCGACAAGCACTACAAGGCCGAGGTGGCCGAGATCATGGAGCGCGAGGGATGCACCAAGGAGGAGGCCGAAGCCAAGTCGCCCCTGATGGCCGAGGCCCGCGAGATGCTCGTGAAGTGGGAGGCGGGCGACCCCGAGGTGCGCGCCCTGTGGCAGATGATGAACGAGTGGGTATATGCCGGCTTCGACGAGACATACAAGATGATGGGCGTGGACTTCGACAAGATCTACTACGAGTCACAGACCTACCTCGAGGGTAAGGAGAAGGTGCTCGAGGGATTGGACAAGGGCTTCTTCTTCCGCAAGGAGGATGGCTCCGTATGGGCCGACCTCACGGGCGAGGGCCTCGACCACAAGCTCCTGCTCCGTAGCGACGGCACATCGGTATACATGACGCAGGACATCGGCACCGCCAAGCTCCGCTTCCAGGACTACCCCATCAACAAGATGATATACGTGGTGGGCAACGAGCAGAACTACCACTTCCAGGTGCTCTCTATCCTCCTCGACAAGCTCGGCTTCGACTGGGGTAAGGACCTCGTGCACTTCTCCTACGGCATGGTGGAGCTCCCCGAGGGTAAGATGAAGAGCCGCGAAGGCACCGTGGTGGATGCCGACGACCTCATGGCCGAGATGATCGCCACCGCCCGCGAGACCTCAAAGGAGCTGGGCAAGCTCGACGGACTCACCGCTGAGGAGGCCGAGGACATCGCCCGCATCGTGGGCCTTGGCGCGCTCAAGTACTTCATCCTCAAGGTCGATGCCCGCAAGAACATGACCTTCAACCCCAAGGAGTCTATCGACTTCAACGGCAACACAGGTCCCTTCATCCAGTACACCTACGCCCGCATCCAGTCTATTTTGCGCAAGGCCGAAAGAGAATTCAAAATTCAGAATTCAGAATTTGTGATCAACGATAAAGAGATGGCGTTGATCCAGAAGTTGGCCGAGTTCCCCGCCGTAGTGAAGGATGCCGGTGTCACCTACACCCCCTCGGTGATTGCCAACTATGTGTACGACTTGGTGAAGGAGTTCAACCAGTTCTACCACGACTACAGCATCCTGCGCGAAGAGGACGAAGCCGTGAAGCGCTTCCGCCTCGTGCTCTCGGCCAACGTGGCCAAGATCATCCGCCTCGGCATGGGACTGCTCGGTATCGAGGTACCCGAGAGAATGTAATTGAGTGAAAAGTGAAGAGGGAAGAGTGAAAAGTTGGGTTCCGCGATGCTTGCTACCTCTTCACTCTTCCCTCTTAATTCTTCCCTTTTTCATTTTATGAAAAAAAAGTTCTACGTCGTTTGGAGCGGTCTCACCCCTGGCATATACCGTAGCTGGGACGAGTGTCAGGCGCAGATCAAGGGCGTCAAGGGCGCGGTGTACAAGTCGTTCGCCTCGAAGGAGGAGGCCGAGCGGGCCTATGCCTCACCAGCGTATGAGTATGTAAGGAAGACCCACCCCAACCCTCCCTGTGAGGGAGGGAGTTCGGGCCTCGCGAAACAAAAAGTCCTCCCTCACAGGGAGGATTTAGGTGGGTCTCTCTACGCCCTTGCCGTCGATGCCGCCTGCAGTGGCAACCCTGGCCCTATGGAGTACCGCGGCGTGTACCTCGGTGATGGCAAGGAGATCTTCCACTTCGGGCCCGTGCATGGCACCAATAACATAGGCGAGTTTCTCGCCATCGTGCATGCCCTCGCCTTGCTCGACAAGCAGGGGCTCAAGATGACCATCTATAGCGATAGCCGCACGGCCATCGGCTGGGTGCGCAAGAAGTGCTGCAAGACCCAGCTCGAGCGCAACGAGACGACCGAGCAGCTCTTCCAGCTCATCGAGCGAGCCGAGGCATGGCTCAAGAGCCACCGCGTCACCAACCCCATCGTGAAGTGGGAGACCGACCAGTGGGGCGAGATACCTGCCGACTTTGGGCGCAAATAGATAGCCCCTCCGACATGAGTCGGGGAGGAAAAATACAGAGGAGAGGCCACGCAAGTGACCTCTCCTCTAATGTTATGAGCAAAGCCGTGATGCTTATCTGATGACGCGCTTCACACCATCGATAATGTAGATACCCTTAGCAGGGTGGGCCACACGACGACCCATGAGGTCGTAGATGGCGGGAGCCTCATCACTTGCCTCGGGAGCCGAGATGGCATTCTCGACATCGTCGCCCAACTCAATCTTCCACACGATGGGATAGTACATGGCATTGGCCATAGACACCTTGATGTAGAAGGTGCGGTCGGTGTCGAGCTTGGCAAACACAAACTGCTTGCCGATGACGGTGCCGCTGGCGTCGGTGATGTTGTCCTGCGTGTAGTCGGTATCTCTCTTTAGGTAGTTGACCTTATCCTCTTTGTAGAACACGAGGCTATTGGAGATATACTTCACCGTAGCCGCCATGGTGATGGTGGCCTGCTCGCCAGCAGGGATGGTGTAGGTGTACCACTGCTCATAGCCCTCGGCATCGTTGGTCATCACGGTGTACTCGGTGTCGGGCGTAGCCTCGATGGCAATGGCCTTGTCCTCGCCAGGGCGAGCCTCGACGTATGACACCACGAGGTAGAAGTCGGGAGAGAAGGTCGTCTCGTCGTTCTCGCTACCCGTCTTGGTGTAGATATAGAGTGTCTGACCCTCCTCGACATAGACCTTGGCCACCTTGTAGCCACCCATGTAGGCATTGCTCTTGCTATTGTCACTTGCCGCATTGATCTCCTCGGCATCGCAATCGCCCAGCTTGGTGGTCATGTTGGCCGCATAGCCCAGCTTGGCATTCACAACGAGGAAGCCAGCCTTGTCGGCGGTGACCTTGTACCACTTGGCCTTGCCAAACTCGTAGGCGATGTCGATGGTGTCGGCCGACAGGTCGATGGCTACTGCCGTGGCACACACATCGCCCGCCACGGCCGCCTCGAAGCCCGTGGTGATGGTGATGTCTTCGCTCACCGCGGTGACCTCGACGATGTAGCTCTCGCCAGCCGACACGGGAAGCTTGTAGGCATACTTCACGTCGTTGCCGTCCTCGAAGGTCATGTGAGAATTGAGGCGAGCACCGCCACACTCGCTACGGAACTGCACCGTCCAGTTGGTCGAGTGGAAGAGCGCAAAGCCATCCTCCTTGGCGGTGAAGGCATGGAAGTTGTCGATGCCACGACCCTTGATGTGGATGTCGTCGCCCAGCTCAAAGTAGATGGGGCGGTCACAATAGTCGCCATCGACAATGTCGGTGCTCGTGATGGTGAGGGTGGCATCGGGCTCGGTAGTGGCAACGCAGAGGTAGACGGTCTGTCCCTCACCGATGCGGTAGCGGTTCTCGGCTACCTTCTGCTCCACACCAGGAGTGTAGTTGACATGCTTGAGCGTGCCGCTCGTGGCAAAGCTGTACTCGGCATCCTTCTCAGCGGTGTAGGCATACCAATGGTCACCGGCAGGGCCGCTGATGGCGTTGTCGCCCAATGAGGCCGCGATGGCGGTAGAGAACGACTCACCCGCCGCAGGCTCGCGCAGAGTGAGCGTCACGGCCTTGGAGTAGCTGGCCTTGTCGGTCATCTTGAAGTTGATGATCACCTTGTCGCCAGAGAGATAGCGCGTGTCGACATTCTTAGTGAAGGTGGTAGCAGCGGTGCCATCGACCTTGTCGGCAGAGAGCTCGGTAGACTCCTCTGTGGGGTCCTCCATGTAGGTGATAGAGCCCTTCCAACCCTTGGCGGCGGTAACCTCCAGGATGTTGGTATTGCGTATGAACTCATGACTGAAGGCGTAGTAGTTGTCGCCCTTCTTGAGGTCGAGGCTGGCGGGGAATCCGTTGATGGGCTTGGCAAACTGAGCGCTATGGCCCAGTCCCTCTTGCGTCATGGCAAGCTTCAGGATGGCAGGGCGGATATTGGGCACCACGACGATGTAGTCCACACCCTTGGTGACGATAAACTCGTGATTGTCATTGGCCACATCTTGAGGAACAGACTTGAAGCGATGATCCACACTACCGAGGTGCTCCTCCTCAAGATAATAGATAAGGTACTGGTTGGTGACGATGCTGGCCACACCATCGCTCGGGGCGGTAAACTTGCAGAAGGTGGCATTGCTGAGGGCGAGGTCGACAAGCATGTCGGGCGAGTTGTTGGGCCACACGGGGATATTGACACTCCTGTCCTTGGTCAGCACGATGGGGCGCTCCCATGAGTCGCCACCCACGTTCTCGTCGAAGAACACACTCTTCAAGGTGAAGCGGGCCAGCTGACCCTCGGCCTCGGCCGACACGGAGAGGGTGAAGCGGATGGTGTCGCTCTCAAACACATTGATCCAACCATAGACACCGACACCATTCTCATAGGTGCCAGCCTCCTGGAGAGGGCTATCGGCAACGTACTCACCGCAGCTATACCAACCGCCCCAGATGGTCACAGGGGCCTTGTCGTTCACGTCTTGATTATCAGCGTAGATGTACAGACGACCCTTCTGAGTGGCGGTATAGGCATAGGTCTGCTTGCCACCACGACCAAGGGTGATGCTCTTGTTGCTACCATCCCATGCGGTCACGGTGGCAGCCTCTTCTTGCTGAGCATACAGGGCGGCATTGAGGCCCACGAGGAGCATCAGCAAGGAACAGAAAAACTTCTTCATTTCGATGAATAAAATGATAGGTTAATGAATTAAATTACTAAACTAATACCATTTTCGCCCGTCAAGTAGGACGAAAACGTCGCAAAAGTAGTGAATAAGTATGTAATAACCATAGCACTTACCACTTTTTTTTGTAAATTTGCCGTGTCAAGTGATACTGGGCCTCCGTGAGGCTGAGTATCAGTATAGTGAAACCAAGAAGTATAAACCATAAAAAACTAAAATCGTATGTCAAAGAAAGCATTATTGATGATTCTCGACGGTTGGGGTTTCGGCAACCAAGGTAAGGGCGACGTTATCTTCAACACCCCCACTCCCTACTGGGACTATCTCATGAGCACCTATCCTCACTCTCAGCTCCAGGCCAGCGGTGAGAATGTAGGTCTCCCCGACGGACAGATGGGTAACTCTGAGGTGGGCCACCTCAATATCGGTGCTGGTCGCGTAGTGTACCAGGACCTCGTGAAGATCAACCGCGCATGTGCCGACAACAGCATCATGCAGAACAAGGAGATCGTAGCTGCCTATAGCTATGCCAAGGAGAATGGCAAGAACCTCCACCTCATGGGTCTCACCTCTGACGGTGGCGTACACAGTTCACTCGACCATCTCTTCAAGCTCATCGACATCGCTGGTGAGTATGGCATTGAGAACACCTACGTACACTGCTTCATGGATGGTCGTGACACCGACCCCAAGAGCGGTGCAGGCTTCATCGGCCAGCTCGTAGAGCACAATGCTAAGATTGCCTCTATCATCGGTCGCTACTATGCTATGGACCGCGACAAGCGCTGGGAGCGCGTGAAGGTGGCTTATGACCTGCTCGTCAATGGCGAGGGCAAGAAGGCTACCGACATGGTGAAGGCCGTGGAGGAGTCATACGCTGAGGGCGTGACCGACGAGTTCATCCTCCCCATCGTGAACGCTGCCTACGACGGCACCATCAAGGAGGGCGACGTAGTGATCTTCTTCAACTACCGCAACGACCGCGCCAAGGAGCTTACCGTGGTGCTCACCCAGCAGGATATGCCCGAGGCTGGCATGAAGACCATCCCCGGCTTGCAATACTACTGCATGACCCCCTACGACGCATCATTCAAGGGCGTACACATCCTCTTCGACAAGGAGAACGTGGAGAACACCCTCGGCGAATATGTAGCTTCAAAGGGTCTCAAGCAGCTCCACATTGCTGAGACTGAGAAGTATGCTCACGTGACCTTCTTCCTCAATGGTGGTCGCGAGACTCCCTACGAGGGCGAAGACCGCATCCTCGTGCCCTCACCCAAGGTGGCTACTTATGACCTCCAGCCCGAGATGAGCGCCTACGAGGTGCGCACCAAGCTCGTGGAGGCTATCCGCGAAGACAAGTACGACCTCATCGTGGTGAACTTCGCCAATGGTGACATGGTGGGCCACACTGGCGTATACAGCGCTATCGAGGCAGCCGTTAAGGCAGTTGATGAGTGCGTGAAGGATGTCATCGAGGCAGCTAAGGAGACTGGCTACGAGGCTATCATCATCGCTGACCACGGTAATGCCGACAATGCAGTGAATGCCGATGGCTCGCCCAACACCGCTCACTCACTCAACCCCGTGCCCTTCGTATACGTGACTGAGAACAAGGACGTGCAGCCCGCCGATGGTATCCTCGCCGACGTGGCTCCCTCAGTGCTGAAGATCATGGGTCTCCCCGTACCGGCTGAGATGACGGGTAAGCAACTTATCTAAGGGAAGAGTTAAGAGTGAAGAGTTAAGAGTTGCCATTCGGTGCTCTGACTTTTCACTCTTCACTTTTAACTTCCCCTCTTCATTCTTCCCTATTATGGATGTCGTGTTACCTAAAAGCAAGGCTTTAGCCATTCGCATAGTAAATCTCTATTCTTATTTGACAAAAACAAAGAATGAGTATGTTATGTCGAAACAATTACTGCGGTCTGGCACAAGCATTGGAGCGAACATTGCTGAGGCTCAGTATGCAATAAGCAAGGCGGACTTTATCGCAAAGCAGCAGATAGCTTTGAAAGAGTGTGCTGAAAGCCTGTACTGGTTAGAAATACTAAACGAAACAGAGTTTTTAAGCAAGGTACAATTCGACTCTATCTATGCAGATTGTGAAGAGATAAAGAAACTATTAGTATCAATATTAAAATCTTCAAAAGGAGTCAAGAACGAAGAATAAGAGTCCCGATTGGAAACTCTTCACTCTTCACTCTAAAAAATGGTAGAAGTCAACGGCGTAGTCGTATCATTCGACGTATTCAAAGAGAAGTTTTTGTGCGACCTTGAGGGTTGCAATGGCGCATGCTGCATCGAAGGCGATGCGGGCGCACCCATCACACCCGACGAGGTGAAAGAGGTCGAGGCACTGCTGCCCGAGATATGGGATGAGCTATTGCCCGAGGCCCGCGAAGTGATCAACAAACAGGGCATCTCCTACCACGATCGTAGTGGCGAACTCGTGACCTCTATCGTCAATGGCAAGGACTGCGTGTTCACCTGCTACGACGAGCGAGGATGCTGCTATTGCGCCATCGAGCGTGCCTACCGACAAGGCCGCGTACCGTTCTACAAGCCCGTATCGTGTCACCTCTATCCCATCCGCGTGGGTGAGTATGGGCCCTACCGCGCCCTCAACTACGACCGATGGGACGTGTGCAAGATGGCCGTCCTCAAGGGTCAGAAGGAGAACCTCCCCATCTACAAGTTCTTGAAGGAGCCCCTCATCCGCCGCTTTGGCGAAGACTGGTATGCCGAGCTTGAGCTCGTGGCAGAGGAACTCGCCAATCAGGGAATCATCTAAGAGAAGTAAAGGAGAGATAGAGAGCCCTGAAAGATTCAACCACGGCTACCCTCAACCTCCACACCCACAATGCAAGTGGCAGCGTACCTCGCGGTAGGCTGCCACTCTTTATGTTAAAGTTTAGGTTGTAAAAACAAGCAATTTTCTCTACTAAGGATTCGGTTGCTCAAAAAAAGAGAAAGAGATATCCATCCAAGTCTTCGTGTCTCATCTTTTTCGGGAGCAAAGGTAAAGCATCGAGCGAAAACACCAAATTCTTTCGCCCTCAATCCTACTACAACTCACCACAAAGCATGCGTCATTCACCCAATCGCCATGTGGCGAACAACACAACACACTGAATACATGAGCGATACATAAGCCATACACACACGCCCTAGATTCCGCAATCACACATCGCATGTCGAGCAATAAGAGAAAGATACTCCCCCCGCAAAACTTTGCCCCACATTGTTTTGTTTAGTCACTATATGCTACTTCGCTGACCACATTGAGCATTTGGCTTATTGTGAAGCTAAGAGTCTTTCTCTACTTTTGCTCGGTGGGAGACCTGCTAGACGTACTCCATGAAGCAGGGCTGGGCAAAGATGACATCACCTATTATATATTACACCAAGCCAACTTCCGCATCCTCGACTACATACGCCACCGCTTCGGAGTCGATAGCGACAAGATTCCCATGAATGTTGATAAGTATGGCAACACCTCATCGGCTAGCATACCCTTGCTGCTCGACGAACTGAACCGCAAAGACAAACTGAAAAAGGGCGATTTACTCGCTTTTAGCGCCTTTGGTGCAGGATTTACCTCGGGTGCATGCATCATCGAATGGGATAAATGAGTATATTTGCAACGGTTTTATAATTCAAAAACTCAAAATAGAAATGGAAAGAAGAGTTGTAATTACTGGATTGGGTACCATCAGCCCTGTAGGAAATACAGTCGCTGAGTTTTGGGATAGCCTCGTAGAAGGTAAGAGTGGATTGAATTTCATTCAAGGATTTGACGATGTGGACCTCCCCGTGCGCATCGTGGCACAAGTGAAAAATTTTGACCCCATGGCACATGGTCTTGAGCGTGCCGATATACGCAAGATGGACCTTTATTGCCAATATGCCATAGCAGCCGCCAACCAAGCCGTGCAAGATAGCGGATTGGTAAGCGGCGAGAACATTGAGCCAGACCGCTTCGGTGTATACGTCGGTTCGGGCATTGGTGGAATCAGCACCTTTGTGCGTGAAACAAACAAATACACAGAGGAGGGAGCACGTCGCGTGTCACCACTCTTCGTCCCCACCATGATTGCCAATATAGCATCGGGCAACATCGCCATCCGACACAATGCACAGGGACCCTGCTTGCCCGTAGTCACGGCTTGTGCCACGGGTACCCACTCGGTGGGTGAAGCCTACCACGCCATCAAGTGCGGCATGGCCGACGCCATCATCACTGGAGGTGCCGAGGCAGCCATACACCCCCTGGCAATAGGTGGCTTTGCTAATAGCCGAGCACTCACCCATGCCGAGACCTTGGAAGATGCTTGCACGCCGTTCGATGCACGCCGTAGCGGTTTCACCATGGCCGATGGTGCTGGTGTGCTCATCCTCGAAGAGTATGAACATGCCCTGCAACGCGGAGCGACCATCTATGCCGAGGTGGCTGGATATGGCAACACCTGCGACGCTCACCACTACACGGCACCGCGACCCGATGGTATACCCGCCTCAAAGGCCATACGCATGGCACTCAATGAAGCAGGATATACCTCTGAAGATGTGCTCTACATCAATGCCCACGGCACCAGCACACCACTCAATGATAAGACCGAGACCTACGCCATCAAACTTGCACTCGGCGAGGAAGATGCACGTAAGGCACTCATCAGTTCCACCAAGTCGATGACAGGCCATATGCTCGGTGCCGCAGGAGCGATCGAGATTATCGCATCTGCCTTGGCCGTGAAAAACGGCATCGTACCACCTACCATCAACTACAAGGAGCCAGACCCCGAATGTGACCTCAACTATGTGCCCAACAAAGCCGTAAAGGTAGAGCTCACCATGGCTGCCTCCAACTCACTGGGCTTTGGCGGACACAATGCTTGTGTAGTTCTTAAAAAGATAAACTAATGGACAGAGAAGAGATCAAGACCTTCCTCCCCCACCGCGACCCGATGCTGCTCATCGACTCGGTAGAGCGAGAGACGGTGACCGATGCAAATGGTAATCAGATAGACTATGCCGTAGGCACTTACCATGTGCGTGGCGATGAATTTTTCCTGCAAGGCCACTTTCCCGAGTACCCCGTGGTGCCTGGCGTCATCCTCTGCGAGATGATGGCTCAGGCATGCGCCATGCTGCTGGGTGATGAGATTCGTACCAAGCGCCCTCTCTACACAGGCATCGACAATGTACGCTTCAAGTATCAGGTGCGCCCTGGTGACACCATCATACTGCGTTCCACCATCACCGATCGCCGCCAGTCGCTCATCTTCGTGAAGGCAGAGGCTAAGGTAGATGGTAAGCTCTGTTGTAGAGGAAACCTCTCCTTTGCCTTGGTATAAATGAGTAAGCTCACCATGCGCAACACAAAACCGACACGACTATGAGACTGAATATCATCGTCCTAGCCAAGCAGGTACCTGACACACGTTGTGTGGGCCAAGCCACCATGCGTGCCGATGGCACCATCGACCGCGAAGCATTGCCCGTCATCATCAACCCCGACGACATGAAAGCGCTCGAGCAGGCTTTGAGACTTAAGGAACTACATCCTGAATCCACAATACAAGTGCTCACGATGGGCCCCTCACGGGCCGCCGATGTGGTACGCGAGAGTCTCTTTCGCGGAGCCGATGGAGGTTATCTGCTCTCTGACAACGCCTTCCGCGGGGCCGACACCCTCGCTACCTCGTATGCTCTCGCCACGGCCATAGGCAAGATGGGAGAATACGACATTATCCTCTGTGGCCGCCAAACCATAGATGGAGAGACCGCACAGGTGGGTTCACAAGTGGCCGAGCGCTTGGGTATCCCTCAAGTCACCTATGCTGAAGAGATACTCCATGTCAGAGAAGGACACCTCACCCTAAAGCGCCACATCGATGGAGGAACAGAGATTGTAGAAGTCCCCCTACCCTTGCTCGTCACCGTAGATAGCTCAGCTGCATCGTGCCGACCACGCCATGCCAAACTGCTGATGACACACAAGCATACCGACATCATGGCGTGGAATGCCACAGACATCAAAGCCGACATCACGCAGTGCGGAATCGTAGGTTCACCCACCCGAGTGAAAGACATAGAGACCATAGTCCCCACAAAAAAGGAGAGCCGCGTGATAGGCAGTAGCGATGAGGAGATTGAGAACTTGATGGTAGAATTGTTTGGATAAGGAATTATGAATAACCTATTCGTATACATCGAACTACAAGAAGCGAACCGCGTGGCTGAGGTGAGCCTCGAACTGCTCACCAAGGGACGTTCACTCTCTCATGAGTTGGGGTGCCAGCTCGAAGCTGTAGCCATAGGCACGGGACTCGACGACATAGCCCAGCAGGTGATGCCCTACGGAGTAGATGTGCTGCACCTCTTCGATGGAGCAGAACTGTATCCCTACACCACCCTGCCTCATGCCGCTATACTTACCAAACTATTTGAAGAGGAGCAACCACAGATTGTCCTACTAGGAGCCACGGCCATAGGGCGTGACCTCGGGCCGCGCGTATCTTCAGCCCTGCGCACGGGTCTCACTGCTGATTGTACAGCCCTCGCCATAGGCAACTATACCGATGAGAAGACGGGCAAGAACTATGAACGTATACTGCTACAGATGCTCCCCTCTTTTGGAAGCAATGTGGTGGCCACCATCGTCAACCCCGAACATCGGCCACAAATGGCCACCGTGCGTGAGGGAGTGATGCAGAAGGAGATGGTTGACGCCCACCATCAAGGCAAGGTAATCCGTCATGAGGTGAAAGATTATGTCACCGACACCGACTTTGCCATAAAGGTCATCGAATGCCACATCGAGCATGCCAAGCACAACCTCAAGGATGCCTCCGTCGTGGTAGCTGGTGGCTATGGAGTAGGCTCGCGCGAAAACTTCGACCTACTCTTCGACCTCGCTAAGGAGCTACATGGAGAGGTGGGGGCCACCCGCGCTGCCGTGGATGCCGGCTTCGTGGGGCACGACCGCATGATAGGGCAGACAGGTATCACCGTACGCCCCAAGCTCTATATCGCTTGCGGCATCAGCGGACAGATACAACACACCATAGGCATGCAGGAAAGCGCCATCATCGTATCCATCAACACAGACCCCAGTGCCCCCATCAATGCCATCGCTGACTATGTCATCATAGGTCGCATGGAGGAGGTGGTACCGAAAATGATAAAACACTATGCCCAACTTCTACACCGATAGCCCCGAACTCAAGCACTACTTGAACCACCCACTCATGCAGCGTATCGTAGAACTACGTGAGCGCGGCTTCATAGAGAAAGACCAATATACCTATGCCCCTCACGACCACGAGGATGCCATGGATAGCTACGATCGAGTACTCGAAATCGTAGGCGAGATATGTGGCGATGTCATCGCCCCCAATGCAGAGAGTGTCGACCACGAAGGCCCCACTTGTCGTGACGGCCATGCATACTACGCTTCGGGCACCGAGCATAACCTCGAAACTTTGCGCAAAGCTGGCCTCATGGGGCTATCGATGCCTCGCCGATATGGTGGGCTCAACTTCCCTTGCGTGACCTTCATGCTGGCAGCAGATATGGTGAGCCGTGCCGATGCGGGCTTCGAGAATCTGTGGGCATTACAGGACTGCGCCGAGACCATCTATGAATTTGGTAGCGAGGAGCAGAGAGAACGCTACATCCGCCGCGTGTGTGACGGCGCAACCATGAGCATGGACCTCACCGAGCCTGATGCCGGTTCCGACCTCCAGAGTGCACAACTCAAAGCCACCTTTGACGAGACTAGTAACTGCTGGCGACTCAATGGTGTGAAGCGCTTCATCACCAATGGAGATAGCGACATACACCTCGTATTAGCCCGCTCCGAAGAGGGCACCAAGGACGGACGCGGACTATCGATGTTCATCTACGACAAGCGCGATGGTGGGGTCACCGTGCGCCGCATCGAGAGCAAGATGGGCATTAAGGGTAGTCCTACGTGTGAACTCGTATACAATAATGCCAAGGCCGAGCTCTGCGGAGAGCGTCGCCTAGGTCTCATCAAATATGTGATGGCCCTGATGAATGGTGCCCGCTTAGGCATCGCAGCCCAGGAGGTAGGCATCTCACACGCAGCCTACACCGAAGCCCTCGCCTATGCCCGTGGCCGACGTCAATTTGGCAAGCCTATCATTGAGATGGCTCCTGTAGCCGAGATGGTGGGCAATATCAAGGCTAAGCTCGATGCAACACGTGCCATACTCTATCAGACAACCCGCTACGTCGACATATACAAGGCCCTCGACGACCTCAGCAAGGAGCGCAAACTCACCCCCGAGGAGCGCAAGGAGCAGAAGTACTATGCCAAGCTGGCCGATGCCTTCACTCCCCTCTCCAAAGGCTTGGGTAGTGAGCTATGTAACCAGAATGTCTACGACTGCCTACAGGTACATGGCGGCTCAGGCTATATGAAAGACTACACTTGTGAGCGGCTCTACCGTGATGCCCGCGTGACAAGCATATATGAGGGCACCACACAGATGCAGGTCATTGCTGCCATCCGCTACGCCACCTCGGGATTCTATGCCAACGTGATGAAGGAGTTCGCAGAATGGGAGGTTTCTCCAGAGATGGCTCCTCTGAGAGCGCGCCTCGACGGCCTATCTGCACGCTACGAAGAGACGGTAGCTATCGTTACATCTCACAATTCTCAAGAGTTCACCGATCTTGTGGCACGCCGCTTGGTCGAGATGGCGGGCTACATCATCATGAGTTACCTCTTGCTACAAGATGCCACAACGCATGCCGACCTTTTTGCCTCATCGGCCCACACGTTCATCAGTTGGACCGAATCAGAGGTAGACAAGCACGTAGGATTTATCAGCCGTGCGGCCAATCGTTGATGGGGTCTTAGAACTGTCTGAATCCCAACACCCTCTTATTCTCCTAGTCCTCTACGCTTGTTTCTAGGATGATGCTCTATAATCTCGGAGCGCAGACGGTGTGCATCGATGTGGGTGTATATCTCGGTAGTGCCAATATCTTCGTGCCCGAGCATGCTCTGGATCACCCTCAAGTTGGCCCCGCCCTCGAGCAGATGAGTTGCAAAGGAGTGACGCAGAGTGTGAGGGCTGATGCTCTTCTTGATACCCGCCATCTGTGCCAACTCAGTGATGATGTGGAAGAGGGTGATGCGTGAAAGCTTAGTCTTGCGATGAGCACTTACGAAGAGAAAATCCTCATGTCCAGGTTTTATGGGTATCGCAGACCGCTCTGCCATGTAGTCCATAATCTCTGCCACGGCACGCTCTGAGATGGGTACAAGACGCTGCTTACTGCCCTTGCCCTCGACCTTGATGAACCCATCACTCAGGTATAGGTCCGACAATTTGAGATTGCAAGCCTCCGACACACGTAAACCACAGCTATACATCGTCTCGATGATGGCACGATTGCGCTGCCCCTCTCGAGAGGAGAGATCAATGGTGTCGATGAGCAGGTCTATCTCACCCACGCTGAGCACCTCGGGCAAGTGCATCCCCGTCTTGGGCGACTCAAGCAACAAGGTGGGGTCTGCCTCGAGGTATCCATCGAGCACGAGATAGCGATAGAAGGCGCGGATGCCCGATAGGATGCGAGCCTGAGAGCGGGGTTGTATGTTCTCGTCATGTAGCGAGGCAAGGAAGTTCTCCAGCACATCGAGCGTGACATCAAGCGGATGAAGCCCCTTCGGCTCGAGATAGCAGAAGAGCTTTTCCACATCACGCACATAGGCATCGAGTGTGTTGGTCGATAGGGCCTTTTCTAGCAAGAGATGTTGGCCAAACTTCTCGAGTAGGCGTGTGCTCTGTATCTTCTCATCGTGGCTCATAGGTTGCATTTTATGATGCGAAGATAGGAAAAAAGGTGCTAAAAAACTGAAGTTGTTTCGAATTTATTTTATCGGTGTCCCATAAAACTCAAAACAACTTTTCAAATCAGTTGAGTACCTTGAAGCCCACAAATACGGTGCGAGGTTGTGTGGGGCCATAGAAATAGCCCGAGTCGCGAAACTCTCCCCTATCCAAATCGCTCTGGAAGTGATTGAGGATATTCTGCACACCCGTATTTACCTGCAGTTTGATGTGATCGTGGAGCACGAAGGTATAGTTGAACTTTACGTTGAGGTCAAAGAAGTCAGGAGTGGTCTCCATACGGTCTTCTTCTATGAATCCTGCGTAGTGGGGCACAATCATCGAGCCCGTATAGGTGCCCGAGAGCGAGAAGTCAAAGTTCTTGACAGGCTCAGAGGTGAAGGTGAAGTAGCCGTAGTAGTCGGGAGTACGCATCATGCGATTGGTAAACTTCCCCTCTGTCCACTCCTCAGCCTCGGTGTAGCGACTACGCTGGGCAGTAAAGCCCAAGCTGAAGACAGCCTCCTTGCCATGAGCGAGCTTGGCATCAAGATTTGCACCATAAACACGGGCTCCATTACCATTGCGACGCTCCTTGATGGCAAACCCCTCTGCATTGTGACCAATGTCTTCGAGGACAAATACGTGATCAAGTCCAGTGTAGAATCCTTCGACAAGCACATTGGCAGCCCAGTGACCAAAGGTGGTGGTATAGTCTACCGAACCACTATAGCTATTCGAACGCTCCTCGCGCAGGTCGTCGGCAAGGGTGATGAGCACTCCTTCGCCACCCACAGCAGTCACGTGGAGGTCCTCGTCATAGGCCTGAGGAGCACGGAAGCCAGTCGAGTAGGTCAGTCGTGCCTGAAACTTCTCCTGCGGCTTATAGAGCAGGTTGACACGCGGACTGAGTATGGGCTTCTTGATGAGGTTGTGCTGATCTACGCGTCCACCGGCAAGGAGGGTAAACTGATTCAGCTTCCATTCGTTCTGCACGAAGGCACTAGCTATGCGCACATCCTGCTTCATGTCACGATTGTAGCCCATCATGCGGTCGTGCAGGGAGTTGTTCTGGTATTCCAATCCACTAGTGAAGGTCGACGGAGCAAAGAGGAATCGCGTGTAATTGCCTACATACATGGCACCCGCTACCCAGGTGAGGTCATCGGTCTTGCCATAAGCTGCCGTGTCGCGCTGAGCTCCATAATAACTGTCTCGATCGGTATGTTGTATAGAAGTATAGGCCGACAGCTTATGCTTATACTCATCCCAAAAGTGGTCATAGCTCACGCCACCACTATTGATGATGTGCTTGGTCTGCTCGGTGATATCGGTCTGATGGGGTTGTAGGTCAAACTTGTTACCTCCTCGACGCAATTCATTGGTAGTGTGATACTCTACATTGAGTCGACTCTGCTGTGTGGGACGATAGTAGGCTCGGAAGCCGAAGGTATTGAGGTTGAGCAATCCCAGTTCAGAGAACGAGTCCCCATCATGGTCATAGGGATTGCGGTTACGGTAGCTCTGGTACATGGCGATGCCATACGAGTTATCCTTGGCCACGAGCGACACGTTGGCACCCATATACTGTTCCCACGACTTACCCCCGAGATTCGACAAGGTGCTGGTCACCTGGAACGAATTGCTGATAGGGTCCTTAGTAATGATATTGATGGTTCCCCCCACGGCATTGGCACCGAAGAGAGCCGACCCACCACCACGTACGACTTCTATGCGGTCAACCATGTTTGTCGGTATCTGTTCCAATCCATATACCCCACCCAAAGCGCTGATGATGGGGCGCGAGTTGATAAGAATCTGCGAGTAGGGACCATCGAGTCCATTAATGCGCACTTGGGGGAAGCCGCAGTTCTGGCAATTGTTCTCCACACGGAGTCCCGACTGGAAGTTGAGCGTCTTCGCCAAGTCGGTACTGTTGACCGTCTCGAAGAGGATAGGACTGAGGACATTGACCACCACAGGAGCATCGCGACGGCTCACCTCACTGCGACTGGCCGACACGACCACCTCATCGACCATAAAAGTCTCCTCCACCAGCGGGAAGTGCACCACAGCCATATACTCACCACCTACAGTGATTGTCTTCTCCAATGTCTTATATCCGACGGCCGACACACGCAGCACATAGGTGCCCTCGGCTAGTCCCGTAAACTGAAACTGACCAGCCTCGTTCGACATCGTACCCTTGCTAGTGCCCACAATGAGTATAGAGGCATAGGGAATATTCTCCTCAGTCTCCTTCTCGATGACGTGACCCGAGATCTTGTAACCCTCCTTGACATCGGAAACTACAGAGGGGGCCTTCACAGGACCACCAGCATACACTACCTGCAAACTCATCACGAACGCAAACACTGCAAACAAACACTTTTTCATACCTTTAGTGTAGATTACGGATTTCTTTACACTATTTAGATTTTGTTCAAATAAATCGGCTGCAAAGATAATGCTTTTTAGAAAACGTCCAAACAAAAATATGCGTTTATTTATACCTTTTCTAAAGTATATGAAGGCAAGAAAGAGTTCTATGTGTGCGTTTTGCAATGTACAGAAGACAAACGTTGACAGAATTCTAATCCTTTTTTTAGCAACAATAGGACTCACTCTCATTTATTTGTTGTATCTTCGCGCAAAATATACAATCGATAAGAAACAAGGACAAGAACTATGCTTAAAGTAGAAATCATAAACCGCTCACACCATGCACTTCCCACCTATGCCACTCCCCTGTCGGCAGGCATGGACTTGAGGGCCAACCTCACAGAACCGATCACACTGAAACCCCTCGGACGATGCATCGTCCCCACGGGCCTCTTCATCGCCCTACCCGAAGGATACGAGGCACAAGTGCGTCCCCGTAGCGGACTAGCCATAAAGAAGGGCATCACCGTGCTCAACTCACCTGGTACCATAGACGCTGACTACCGCGGCGAAGTGGGTGTGATCCTCATCAACCTCTCCAGCGAGGACTTTGTCATCGAGGATGGAGAGCGCATTGCCCAGATGGTCATTGCACGCCACGAACAAGTGGCATGGGAGGCAGTAGAAGTGCTTAGCGAGACAGAGCGCGGTGCTGGAGGATTCGGCCATACGGGAGTGTAAGTCCCGATTGAGGATACTCCTCTATAGGGAGAACTAAAGGGATGCGCAAGACATCTATGTTACTATTTAAACAACACACACGTATGCACCGTTTTCGACAACTGCTGCTGATAATCCCCCTACTACTCGTCTCGTGCGGCACGATGCGCAAGAGTGTAGTTCCCGATAGAGAGGAGGTGGTGCTATCCCCCTCAGATCAGCGTAAGTATGAATACTACTTTCTCGAAGCCGTCAGGCTAGAGCAACAGGGACACTACGACGAGGCCTACGAGATGCTACGCCACTGCCTATCCCTGTGCCCCACAGCCCCGTCGGCACTCTTCAAGATGGCCAACTATCACTTTGCGCTCAACCAGAAGGACCAGGCTGCCGCAGCGCTCCTCGCTGCCGTAAAGGGAGCTTCCGACAACTACTGGTACAAGCAGAACTTGGCAGCCTACTACCAGAGCAATCAGGAATATGACAAGGCCATATCCACCATCGAAGAGATGCAAGCACAGTTTCCCAAGCGCAATGGTGAGCTGTTGCCTGCGCTGGTAGGGCTATATGGCCACACCGAACAGTACGACAAGGTCATCGACGCCCTGTCGCGCCTCGAGCTGCTAACGGGCAAGTCCGAAGCCATCAGCATGGAGAAGATGCGCAACTACCTGCTCATGGGCAACCAGGAGGCCGCCTTCGGTGAGGTGGAGACCCTCGCAGCTGAGCATCCCGACAACAGCTACTACCGCGTGGTGCTTGCCGAGGTATATATGGACTACGGACGCGCCTCCGAAGCCGAACCCATCCTGCAAGGCATACTCACCGAGGAGCCCGACAACGCTGCAGCCAAGATCAGCCTGGCCGAATACTACAAGCAACAGGCAGACACCGCCAGCTACCTTGCCATGGCCGACTCACTGATGATGGCTACCAACGTCAGCGACGACTTCAAGGTGAGGCTGATGCTGCAGCTCATCACCGAGAACACCGATAGCCTCCTCGTGCTCGACCTCTTCGAGCGCGCCATGCCCCTGCCCCAGCAGACGGCCAACCTGGGGCACCTGTGTGCGCAGTACATGATCTCCCTCGACCAGCCCGAGGAGCGCGTGCGCCCCATCTTGTTGCGCATGCTCGAGATTGAGCCCGACCACATCCCCGCACGTAGCCAGATGCTGGCCTATGCTGCCCAGCGCAACGACATCGAGGAGATGATACGCATCTGCTCCGAGGGCATCGACTACACCCCCGAGGAGCTCGACTTCTATTATTATAAAGGTATAGGACTCTCCTACTATATGGACCGCCCCGAGGAGGCACTGGAGACCTACCGCCAGGCTGTGCGCCAAGTGACCGAAGAGAGTGATGCCAACGTCGTGGCCGACATCTACGCCGAGATGGGCAACCTGTTGCACGCACAGGGAGAGACAGCCGAGGCCTACAGTAGCTACGAAGCATCGCTGAGCTATAGGTCCGACAACTACCTGGTGCTCAACAACTATGCCTACTTCCTTGCCGAAGAAGACAACAATCTGGAGCGGGCCGAGCAGATGAGCCGCCTCACCATCGAGGCCGAGCCCCACAACGCCACCTACCTCGACACCTATGCCTGGATACTCTACAAGCTAAAGCGCTACGAGGAGGCGCTCACCTACATCGAGCGAGCCATCGCCGACGACCCCGAGCCGAGCGACGTGCTTTATGAGCACGCTGGCGACATCTGCCATCAGCTGGGCATCAGGCACAGAGCGCTCGACTATTGGTACAAGGCGCTCGACCTGCAGCGTGAGAGCGGCATGGTGGACAAGCAACTGGAGAAGAAGACCAAGAGATAACATAAAGATTTGATATGAAAGCAAAGTATACCCATACCCTCGCGGCCCTCTTGCTGCTCACCCTCACCCTCGCGGGGTGCCGATCGACACGAAACGCTGAGCGCCCGTCGGCATCGGCCAAGAAGCCGCAGAACGAGCAGCTCATCCCCCTTGCCAAGTACTCCAAGGAGACCCCCTTCATGTCAGCCAAGACGGTGATCACCCTCAACTATAACGGACATGCTATGACCGTCAAGGGTCGCCTTCGCATGCGCCACAACGAGGTGGTGCAAATGAGCCTCACCGCCTTGGGGTTAGTAGAGATAGCCATGGCCGAGTTCACTCCCAAGGGAGCCTATCTCATCGACCGCATCAACAAACGCTACGTCTACTTCGACTACTCGTCGGGGTGGATGAACCTCGCCGGGGTCAACTTCAGCGCCGTGCAAGGCCTCTTCTGGAACCGCCTCTTCATGCCTGGCGAGAAGGAGGCATGGCGCCACACCGCCGACTTCAGCATCAGCGATGCTGACAGCCAGCATCTCGTAGTGCCTGACCGTCAACGCCTGCTCCAGTGTGAGTTCTACACCGACGCCGACTACCGCCAGGTGGAGCAGACCAACCTCAGCCTCAAGCAGTATGCCGCCACATGGCGCTACGACCACTTCGAGACCATTGATGGCTACACCTACCCCATCACCCACGACGTGTCGGTGAGCAGCCAAGCCCACAACATCGGTGCCCACATCGAGCTCAACACCGTCTCTACCATCGACACAGGATGGCAAAGCACCACCGACCTGTCGCGCTACAAGAGAGTAGAACTCGAGGAACTGATGTCGATACTAGATGTAATCAGATAATATGAAACGCCTACTCAGCCTCATCGCCTTGTCAATACTGTTCGCTGCTTCCTATGGCCAGACCAACCCCAAGGTGGCCGAGATGGAGCAGCAGCGCAGCAAGCTGGAGCAAGCCATCAGCGAGTCGGAACAGCTGCTCAGCACCACCCAGAAGGATGTCGAGGGCCAGCTGGCCGCCCTGTCGGCCCTCACCGCACAGATCAAGCAGCAGCAGCAACTCGTAGCCCGGCTCGATGCCGACATACGTGCCACCGACCGCGAGATCAAGCGTATCGAGGAGCAGCTCGTGACCCTGCAGACCGAACTGGACCGCCGCCGCGACCACTATGCCCATGCGCTGCGTCTGATGACGACGAAGAACACCTTCGAGAACCGCCTGATGTTTCTCCTCTCAGCCGAGTCGTTCAATCAGATGGTACGTCGCATGCGCTACTTACGCGAATACTCAGGTTTCCAGCAGAAGCAGGGCGAAGCCATCATGGCACAGCAGGAGGAACTCAACACCAAGCGCGCCGAACTGGCACACACCCGCAAGGCCAAGCAATCGCTCCTGACCCAGCGCATCGAGGAGAAGAGGGCGCTCGACAAGCGCAAGGCCGAGCAGCAGAAGCTCGTAGACTCGCTCAAGAAGAAGCAGAAGGAGATACGCAGCCGCATAGCCCGCCAGCAGAAGGAGCGCAACAAGCTCAACGAGGAGATCAATCGCATCATCGAAGCCGAGATTGCCGCCCGCAACGCCCAGCAGAAGGCCGAAGCCGACAATAGCGAAGGGGGCAAGCCCAGCGGCAGCACCATGCCCGCATACCGACAGAGCACAGCTGAGAAGAAGCTCTCCGTCGTCTTCGAGGACAACAAGGGCCGCCTCCCCGTACCCATCACGGGGCCCTATCTCGTGACCTCACACTATGGGGTCAACTACGTCGAAGGGCTCAAGGGCGTGAAGTACAACAACTACGGAGTCGACATCCGCGGCCAACAGAATGCCCAGGCCCGCGCCATCTTCGAAGGCACGATATCCTACATCTTCGAGCATCCCCAGATACAGGGCTCCTACATCGTGATGATACGCCACGGGCAGTACATCTCGGCCTATTTCAACCTCACCTCCCTGAAGGTCAAGAGTGGCGACAAGGTCAAGGGTGGTGCCTCACTAGGCCTCGTGCGCCCCGACACCTCGGGCAACTACACCATGCAGTTCCAGTTGCGCAAGGATGCCGACAGCCTCGACCCCGAACAATGGATAGCGTTTTAGTGTTAGACTAACTAACAATTCCTAATTCCTAACTCCTAATTACTCATCCCCATGCTCCTCGCCCAAGTCGTGCGTGAGCTCACCACCCCTGAGCCCACCGATGCCATCCTCCACCACCACGCCGAGGGACATCCACTGCCCTCACACCCTGTGCTCACCGAGGTCGTGGAGCTATGCCGCGCCATCCTCTTCCCAGGTTACTTTGGCCACTCGGGCACCAGTAGCGACACCATGGCCTACCACATGGGGGTCAATGTCGAGCGCCTCCACACGCTCCTCATCAGTCAGGTCAGTGCAGGGCTCTGCTTCGATGGCCGAGCAGCCAGCGCCAGCGACGATAGCCAGCGCATAGCCTCCACCTTTGTGAGCGTCTGCCCCGCCTGCGCCGCCTCCTCGCCACCGATGTGGTGGCCACCTATGAGGGCGACCCCGCCGCCACCAGCTATGGTGAGGTCATCGCCTGCTACCCCGCCCTGCGTGCCATCAGCAGCTACCGCGTGGCTCATGAGCTCCACCTGCTAGGTGTACCCCTCATCCCACGCATCATCACCGAGATGGCCCATAGCGAGACAGGCATCGACATACACCCCGCCGCCACCATCGGCAGCCACTTCACCATCGACCACGGCACGGGAGTGGTCATCGGCGCCACGAGCATCATCGGCTCCCACGTCAAGCTCTACCAAGGAGTCACGCTCGGGGCCAAGAGCTTCCCCCTCGATGCCGAGGGCAAGCCCATCAAGGGCATCGCCCGCCATCCCATCCTCGAGGACCACGTCATCGTCTACAGCAACAGCACCATCCTCGGGCGCATCACCATCGGTCGGGGTGCCATCATCGGAGGCAACGTCTGGGTCACCGAGGATGTGGCCCCAGGCACCAAGGTGCTGCAGCGCACGTGAGGGGCAAAAAAAAGGAAAAACATAGAGGGAGAGCATCGCGCACGATGCTCTCCCTCTTGACTTGTGGTCTACACTATAGATTTACTTAACCACAACTTTAAACTTCGTTTTTTTTAGTTGTTCACGTTCGGCATAGCCCATGCTAAGCATGGCTCTGCTCTCACTTAACCACAACTTTACGTCCACCTACGATGTAGATGCCAGCGCCAGCGATGCGCTCTACGCGACGTCCGAGGAGGTCATAGATTACCTGCTCGCCTTCGCCAGCCACCACCTTCTCTACTGCAGCCTCACCGATGGTCCAGGTATAGGTGCCCTGAAGCTTATGGTTCTTGGCATTCCAGATGGTAGTGGGATAGCCCAACTCGTCGATGCCCTGCTCTGCAGAGTAGTCCACCACGATGCTGCTCAGGTCGAGCACATAGGTGCCATCTTCAGACACGGGAGTGCCAACCCACTCATTATTTTTCCACTCACCATTGACGATATAGTCCAGTGTGTTGCTGGTGCCAGAGCTCATTCCTGCTGCATACTGCAAGGGAATCTCCTTGTCACCACACTTGAGCATGATGCGCTGTGAGATCCACTGCCAGTTCTCATCGAAAGAGAGCTGCACGTCCTGGTTGAACTGGATTCTGATATGCTCCAGCTGGTCCACCTTGCCCGACTCGGGAGTGATGCTCACGATCTCGAGGTCCTTAATATCTACCTTGACCAATGTCACTGTGATCTCGCGCTCCTCGTTGGGCACACCGTCCATGAGGAAGAGTCCCTCGGGGATATAGAAGAGGTAGTCACCTGGGGTCTCAAAATTCTCGCTGAAGGTAGCCACCAGCTTGTCGCCCTCCTTCACGAGGGGAGCCGCAACGGCAGCGCCTTCACCAGGGAGGAACACCTCGAGCTTATCGCCCACGAGCTCCACATCCTTGACGTTCTTGAACGAGATCTCAAACACGACGCCATTGAGCTCCTTCACCTCATCACCATCGTTGTAGTTGGTGATGAAACGCGGTGTGGGATCCACCACCTCGAAAGTGAGGTAAGCACCCTGGCTGATGCCGGCAGCGCCGACGAAGATGCCTTGATAGAGGTCCAGGCTATAGCTTCCAGGTGTGGTGATGGGAGTCTCGAGCTCCAGAGTCACCGTCTTCTTGTCCTCACTGATAGCCACCTCGGGCTTCACATTTACTTCAACGGAAAAATAGTCTGTCACGCGGAGACCGTTGGCGGGCATCTTCACCTCATCGATCTCGGTGTCAAACTTCACCTCAATCTTATCCAGCACGGTAGACTCCTGAGGAGAGTAGCCCACCACGGGGAATGTGCCCACTACGCTGAATGCGAATGTGGTCTCGGGGAACTCCTCACCGCTGGTCGCGCTCTTGATCATGCCAGCGGGGATGGTAAAGCTGTATGAGCCAGGAGTGGTGATGCGCTGTGCCTGCAGCTCCTCTCCCTTGCCATCCTTGTCGGCCACCATCTTCTTCTCAAACTCGAGCACTACCCAAGTCTTCTCCAGCCATTCGTTTTCCATCACGTTAGCCACCTTGACCACCTCACTCTTGGTAGCCTCATCGATCACGGCGAATCCACCCTCGGGGAATGTCACCTCCACCTCTTGTGAGAACACGAGCTGGATGTTGTCGACCGCAGTCACGGCACCGCTAGGGGTCACTCTCACGACCTCAAACTTGTCCTGCGCCATAGATGCTCCCCACACGAGGAACATCGAAAGAAAGAAAAGTGTAAATTTCTTCATAAAATACATCTTTTAATAATTAATAATCTGTTTACCTCTGTGATGGCCATGCCCACGAGCACACCATCTACAGCGCGAAATTAGGAAAAAAAATAGTATCTCCACACATTTTGACAAAAAATGTTTGTTTTTAGGGGATAGAAGGGGATTGTTTTAGGAGATAAAGGGAGATAAATGCCGATAGTCTTTTCGCGCGTAAGAACATTCGGCCCCCCTCCCTAGGTGACGAAAGTTCATAAATAGGTTGGCATTGGCATCATAATGGTAAATTTAATGATAAGTACCGCATCTCCAATATATTACAATATTTTTTCAAACTTTTCCGAAGGCTTGAAAAAATATTTTCACTATAGTGATAAAAAATTTTCAACAAAGCGAAAAAAAATTATCAAGCCTATGAAAAATAAATTTGGAGAGCTACAAACTCGAGTTTAGACAAAGGGAAACTGTAGTTTGGAAGGTTGCAAACTGCAAAAATCGTTTATCCATTTTTTCCAACTCCTTTCGCTTCTGAAGGCTCGGAAGAACCAAGGCAGAATCTAAGCAAGCTTGACTCTGCCAAGGCCAAACGAAGTTCGCTGCCAGTATGAAGAGAACTTCATGATGGCTTGCTTGCTCGGCAGAGCGTAAGTAAACTTTACTCTGCTCTCGCTGCGCTGTGCCATTGCCAACCTATTTATGAACTTTTGTAACCTGAAAAACGACAAAAATCGCCCATTTCATCGAGAAGCGGCACCATGCCAGGGCAAAAATAAAAATCGTTTACTCACCGCCATTCCCCCTTTTCGAAGGTCGCGTTTTTTATATCGACATAAATTTTCACGAACAATCCGCAAAACGTGTTCGCCGCCCGCAGGGGCTAAAGGCAACCGACGCTCATTCGCGTCGGCGAGATAAAAAATAACTGAATTATTTTGTTCTCCGATCGGCTTGTTGTATCTTTGTCACATCGCTCGCGCCGACAGGGTTCGTGGGTGGCGATGACATAATGGAAAAGGCGTTTACTTGACGCTTTGGTTTTGACTCTGTAGAACTTCTCAACTTCTTTAAGATTTGTCAAAAACAAAGCAACGGTGAATGTCTCATGGGTAGTTTTTCGTACTCCTTTGTTATACTGGTCGTGATGACTGGTGTAATGTAAGGTGGCGTATATACTATCGGCGTGAGGCTTCGCGTTGCTCGTTTCGACAAATCGGGCAATGCGAAGGCCTTACAGAGTGGAGCGAGCAACAGGTGACTGGCTTCACGCTTTTTTATACAGTAAACTGAACTTATTTTTGCCATTTGAGGCCGGTGGCAAAATAAAAGATTATGAAACGTATGAAAAGTTTCTTTCTGAAGAGTGGCCTCCTCATGATGGCCATGGGTATGAGTTTGGCTTTTGTATCATGTGATGATGAGGACCTCAACAACGGTGACGACAATGGCGGTCAAAACAACGCTGAGAAGACTGCTGCGGCAATAGTCGTTGAGTACACGGTGCTTGAGACGGCCGACTTCTTGGAGTATTGCGACATCGTATTAGAATACAACGATGGCAGTGGCGCCAAGACGGATACTATCACTGCTACCGAGTGGAAGAAGACTCTCACCACTGCACTCCCCTGCAAATTCACTTTCAACAAGACGGTGACGCTGAAGGCCGACAAGGATATGGCGGCAGCTGAGAAGGTGAGTTATCATCAGAATGTCTACCACCTCAACTATTATCTTATCGATGCTGACGGTGCTACCGTGAGCACAGGAGAAGGTCTCTCTCATACGGGCAATGGTACAGCAGCAGGCAGTAAGATAGCCGCAAGCGTTGCAGAAGGCCGCTTCAACACGGCAAAAACCTACGAGTTTGATGCCGAGGGCAAACTAAAATAAGTGGAGTGATTACATACCATAACTTAATATAAAAAGAATATGAAAAAGAACTTTTTGAAAAGTGCCTTGTTGATGATGGCACTGGGTATGGCATTCGTGTCGTGCCAAGACGATGTTGCAGACGAACTCACCATTGGAACGGGTGAAGATGGAGTAAAGGAAGTAACTATCAATCGTATTGGTGGTATTATTGAACTTCCTATTGTAACTAATACAGAGTGGAAGGCATCACTTCCTGCTGACTGCGATTGGGTAGGCTTGAGCGATAGCATTGGTACAGGTAACCATACACTTGAAATTTTTGTAGATTACAATGATCCACGCTTTGCTGAAGAACGTCGTGTTGATCTCGTTGTAACGGCTGGTGACCAAACTAAATCAATTCGTGTGCGCCAATATGTAGGAATAACTGATGGCGAGAATGCAGCGTATATCAGTGATGAATTGGGCTTTAATGACCTTTATCTAACGCGTGGTTTAGGGCAGGGTATCAATATCTCAGCAACCAAGGAAATAGAGATGGTGAAGAATCCGCTGTTTACGAAAGCAACATTGGATGCTTTGGCCAAGCAAAATCCACTATATAAGGATATTGTTACGGAAACTTCTGATCCACAACTGATAGGTCAAGTCGGAGTGAAAGATTCTTTATCTGCCAAACCCGAACATTTGGGGGTAAAAGCAACCATAAATGTTGCTTATGGACTCTTTAAATTGGACATTTACGGAGAATACATTATGGGAAATTTCACAGAACGAAACAACTATAAATTTGATGTTTCATACGAGGTGCCGCGCGTAATGGCCACCGTTGACGCTCCTACACTCGAGGCAATTGCCGATGAGGAAAATACAGTGAAGTATGCATTCACTCCTGGTTTTACCAGAGCTCGTCAGAATGTCATAAATAGTATTACAGCCGCAAAATTGAGCGATGATGAGTATGAAAAACTTGCTGAATGCGATCCTGCAACCTGGGAGACATCGAAAATGAAAAAGATAAAAAGTGCTCTGACTCAACTGAACACAAACTATGGTGCAGTATATGTGTCACAAACAAAATTGGGAGGAAGCTGTACTATGCATATAGAGTGTGACACCACAGCCATTCAAGATACGACAATTGTTTCTGGTCAGATTAAAACAGCTATTACGGTAGGGTTGCTAAAAGTAGATGCAGACGTTTCTGCCTCTTACAGCCAATTAGCTACTTCAATCTTGCGCAATGGTTCGTATGCTTTCAGCATTCGTGGTGGCAGTTCTGACACAAACCAAAATTTAACTCAGTCATTGGGTATTGACAAGTCTAAAATTGATGCGGTAGGTATCAATAAGGAACTGGCCAAATGGATGGGTACTATTCCCACAGAACTGACGAGTGATGTCGCAAAACAGAATATGTCTGTCATTGACATGGGATATATGCCTATATGGGGGATGTTCCCATTTGAATATAGTGACATTATCCGTGCATGGTACATTATGCACTATAAGGACAAAAAGACTCTCGTAAACTTGGAAGAACTCTAACACTTAATAGATACATAATATAAGAAACGATGCGTACAAACAGTCGCTTTCGTTGGGTTTACATCGTGGCCATGCTGCTGTTCGCAGCATGCCACGATGATACCGACGAAATACTATTGCCGGATTTAATGCTCAGTGAAACAGTGATAGAATTTGGTGCTCTGGGACGTTATTATACGGTGAAGGTTTTCGGATTGGTCGATGGCGACAGTATCGCATCGGTGTTGCCTTCGGACGAATGGGTGTCAGTTGAGGGTATTTATAGTAGTGCGCTCACTATCTATGTGAAGCCCAATGATACCCAGCGACACCGTTATGTTACAATCAATGTAATATCGGCAGAAGGGCGCAAAGCCTCGTTCACCATAAGCCAACGCTCAGAAGCGGAAGATGACAACAATGCCTTGGACTCAGGATCACTTGAATTGAAATCACGTGTAGGATGGGGATACGACCTTACTAAAGACTATATGGATGTGAAGAGTGCAACCGAGTTGGTGTTCAGTTACGAAGGATTATTGCGTGCAGAAAAGGAGTATGGAGCCATCGTAGCACAAGACAATCGAAATCACATAGACTATACCATGCACACGGCTTACTCTATAGCCGAAATGGCCGAGCACTTAATGAAGGAGCAGACCGATGCTGTGGAGTTTCTTGGGTTGGGCAAGAAGTTGACTAAATACAAGATGATTGACGACTTTGAGCAGTCACAACAGAGTTACGGATTTGCAAAGATAACCAAAACCGTGGCTACGCGATATATTGATGTGGGCAAAGTGGAGGCCATCATCAGAGAGGGGCGTACAGACATCTTTACCGATGACTTTGCTGAATACTACAAGGCAGTACTCGAAAGCCCAACACAAGAAAATGCTGAACGATTGGTGACCAAGTTCGGTACACACGTTATTACATACGCCGACATGGGCGGTCGCTTGGAATATACTGTTAATTTCAGTGCCGTGCAAGTAAACCGAGACGAGATGGAAAGAGTGATGAAATATAAGAACGGTAAACTGAAAGAAAAAGACGAGGAACGTCGCAAAAAGGAGTTCAGCACATTGAACAGCACGATGACCGCCACAGTACACGGTGGGTCAGACAGTACTCGCCATGCTCTACAAACCGCCACGGTATCTGACGATGCCAACCAACAGATACCCGCAGCTCTGCTTTCGGCTTGGGCCAATACGATAACGGACAAACAGCAACAGAACCTTGCCATGTCGAATTGTCGTTTGACTCCCATTTGGCAACTATTCACGAACGAAGAGGCTCGCAACAGTGTGTTGAGTTACATTATCCGCATGGTAGATAACATGATGCTATCGGCCGAAATGCGGGAATTGTTGGGAATAAGCGGTTATTACAAGTTTTCGGTAGAAGACCTTAAACCTGATGATTTCGGAACGGACGCCAATGCAACACTCGTCAAGGTCGCCTATGTCAACAAAGTGCCAATATTGGAAATCTGCAATGAATATGTACCCGAAATTCGTGGCGACCGTCGCGTAACGATAGTTTATCCGATAACATCACAATCATCCAATATACGTAGGGGAGTCTTCTTGGGCAACAGTGACCATGCTCCATGTGAGGTGAGCTTCGATGAAAAAGGAGGTTGTTACGTAGCCAATATGGAAGGATATCAAGTGGGAGACGTGATTGATACGTTGTATTATGTAGATGGTGCGCTATATACCGCTGACATGAATACACCAATACAGGATGCAAAAGGAAATACACAGATACAGTTTCAAAGTTATATCGTTGATTATAAATATTATCCTTTGGTAAAGATTGGACCGGGATATTGGTCACGTAGGAATGCGTATGGAGCAGCTGATGCCAGCAAATGTAAGGAAGTTGTACCTGAGGTGTCATTGCAAGGAGTAAATTATACAAGACCAATAACCAAGAGTGCATGGTGTATGCCAACAGTTTACGATTTGAATGCATTGATTAATTACATTGGGAATAATCAGAAGTCGCTGTTCAAAGGACAACAGACCGGATACGATGCGTCCTTTGATGGACATTGCCAGGTAAATGCCCAATATGATAGGGATACAGACAGATACATTTGGGTCGAATACAATCTAAAAGAAAAAGGCAATGCATGTTACGGCATATTCATTGAAGATTCGAAGAAAGCACAAGTTTTACAACTCAATACTAATTATACATACAACATTATAAAAGTGGTTGACTCTGGTGGTTGGATTCAGCATTATACCTATTATCCTTATCGTCCGTTCCATAATTCCAAACATAAATACTCTGATTTGAAATGAAAACGAAAGCCATAGTTTGTCTTTTTGCAGTAGTTGTAGTATGTGGAATAACTGCCTGTAGTGATAATGACTTGATGATTCCAAGCGAATTGCAACAGGACGGAATCGAGTGTGAAGACAATGGTGTCATGACACGTGCTGAGGCAATACAGTTGGTGCTCAGTCATGGTATAGGCTATGGTTACAATGGTGTGGAGGGAGAGTTTTGTAATGTCATGGATGTGCGCAGTCAGGTTCTCGACCCTGAAGCTATACGAAAGATTGGTATAGATTTCAGAACAGCAGAAGTTCTATCCCCTCAGATTGAGTATTCTTCGCAGATTGGATACAGTCTTCATGAACTGTTACAAAAACTATACTTCGGTGGCGGACTTAATGCCGAGGCTGTCGTTGTATTCAAAGGGAGTGTGCGAGGCACACTACAATTGTATACGAAATCAAAGACAAGTTCTTTTTATTGCCGTACATCGGCACGTATCAGTGGATTCAATGCTTGGGTAGATGCTCCATCGGTCAGTGCCGTGGTAAACGAGCATCCCCAAGTGCTTACCAAAAACTTCCGCAGTGCTGTAGAACGTTTGGGAAAAGAGCCCACAAAGAATCAGATGGACTCGCTCATCAAACGATACGGAACGCATGTAGTTACCAAATGCCAAATGGGTGGGCGATTGGATCTTGACATCCGTTTGGAAAAGGATAGCGTAGGAACGTTGGAACAACAGAATGCCGTCGCCGATGTTTCGTTGCTAAGTCTGTATGACCACTCCGATATGGGTGACAATGATTATCGCGACCTAAAGATTATCAATTCGGGAGATAGCAGATTAACGGTGCGCGGTGGAGATAGTAGAGAACTGGACTTTTCTATCTTTAACTTCAAGTGGGGCGAAAGTGGTGCTTCGCTTGATGTCATCGGAAAGTGGATGGAAAGTATTGGGGTTACCGAGGACAAACGGCAAAACTTGGAGCTTGTAGACATGGTGATGACCCCAATATGGGAATTCATACCAGACGAGCATGTGGCAGAAATGTTGGAAGCGCATATTGCAGGCTCGGCTGAATTGATGCTCGACTTATATGGGTATCAAAACTATGTAAACACATCGTTCTCTACACCAACTCTTAAAACTTATCAAGGACAGGCCATCATGGAGAACCGTGCCAAGAATGCCTATAACATATTGGCCGGAGGTCGTTATGTAGCTACTTATTGTAGAGAATGGGTAGATATCATAGATGTTAATGAACCTGTATGGGTTGCCTATCCGATTTATAATCAGCAGGTAAATACCACAACAGGTTTATGTATTCATAAAGGTAAAGCATATAGAGTAGGATGGCGATTTGGTGAGTATTTTGTTGAGGAAATTGGAAATACCGACAGTAAGACCATATACATGTCTATGGGATACCTGTATCCCGAAGCTACTGATGGGATAAACTATCTGGAGAGTCAATCGTGTATAGGTTATGAGTGGCCATATTCAATTAATAAAGATGGGAATCTTAATACAGATAAACCGATCTATCTGCCTTACAAACAAAATAATGATTTCTATCTACTTAAAATGGATGGTACGGAACAAACAGGAGAACTTGGTGGATTGCCCAACTGGGAATATGATGGTACACGTATGGTACGCAATAAAGAGTATTACTATTATTGTAACTTGAAGGAAGTCAACTATGTGAAAGAAAATACGCAAGTTTGGGAATATATAGACCTTCGTAGACTGACGGAGGATATTGTGATTACAAAGGATGTAACTGTCAGTCATACGACGTCTCACAAACTTACTATAGCTGACGGTGTAACCTTGACTCTTAACAATGCAGTGATTAACAATCAGATTAAATGTGAGGGTAATGCTGTAATAGAACTAGCCGATGGATCGAAAAATAGTGTGACTGCAACAGATGTCCCTGCCATAGAATTGGGTGATAAAGGAACAACATTGATTATCTACGGAACGGATAAAAGTAGCCTTACAGTAAAATCTTCCGATGCAGCAGGTATAGGTTCTGCCTTTGCGAAAGCTTGTGGAAGTATTGCTATCTATGGCGGTGTGATCACAGCTACAGGTGGTTACCAATCTGCAGGTATAGGTAGTTCCAGGTTAGGAAAATGTGAGAATATTGACATTTTTGGTGGAATGGTATGTGCTACTGGTGGGAAGTCCGGAGGAGCAGGCATTGGTAGTGGAGCTTATGCTTCGTGTGGCGATATTGAAATTTCAAGAGCTTATGTCTATGCTAAAGGACGACAAGGAGGTATGGGTATCGGAGATGGTAATATAGGAAGGTGTGGCTATATAAGAATCTATGATAATGTAGCAGAAGTTGTTGCTGTAGCATGTGATTTTGATAGCCCTAGCTCAATTGCTTCACACCTTGAAGCTGTAAAAATACGAGATGGAGCAAATGTGAAAGATGTTGTACATGTCAATTTGGATCAACAAACCTCGGATATAATACTGGAACGCCATTGTCTTCTCAGTGGTACGACTAATCACAAAGTAACAATAAAGGGTGTTGCAGATGTCTTTATGGAAGATGCTCATGTCAAAAACCAATTGTGCTGTTCGGGAGATATAACAATAAGGTTAGAGAATGGTACATACAATAGTGTTGAATGTGGAGATGATGACGAACCAGGAATAAAGGTTGACATGCTGTGCAAACTAAGAATTAAAGGTGAGGCAGGACAGCTTTCGGTAAAATCAAAGGGTACAGGTATTGGCGGTAAATCGCAAGATGTTGGTGGCGATGTGACCATTGAAAGTGGTGAAGTAAATATTGTTGCCGAAGGAGAAGGATGTGCTGGAATTGGCGCAGGAAAAGCAGGGGCTTGTAATGATATTGTAATTTCTGGTGGTACTATAACGGTAATTGGAGGCGAAGAAGCTGCGGCCATCGGAAGTGGTGCTAGAAGTGCTTGTGGATATATAAAAATCTATGGCGGTAAGGTGATAGCAAATACAGGCGTGAAAGGAGCTGCAATAGGTACTGGAAGTGGTAGCTATTGTGCCGATATTACAATCACAGGCGGCATAGTAAATGCTACAGGTGGTACTTATGGAGCAGGTATCGGTGGTGGTGCTGATGGTTTATGTGGAAATATAAACATCTCTGGTGGTGATATTATTGCCCAAGGTGGTGATGGTAACGATGAACAAGGAGGTGGTGTAGGTATTGGTGGTGGTTATAATTGTGAAAAGATTAATATTTCAAGTGGAAAAATTATTGCAATTGGTGGAATTAAAGGTGGCGCTGGAATTGGCAGTGGTAGTGGCGCAAACCATATATGCGGAAAGATTTCTCTTACCGGAGGTTATATCCAAGCATTAGGTCATGACGGCGGAGCTGGTATTGGTAGTAGTAATGATAATAGTAGCTGTGGAGATATTGTCATCAGGAATACTGTAGATGAGGTCTATGCTATAGCTAAACGGGGCATGAATGCTCAGGCAATAGGTGCTGGCGCAAATGGTAGTACTAGTGGTCGCATTACAATAGATGAAGATGCAAATGTCGTTAGCGATTATGAATAGAAGGTTTAGGAAATATTATTTCATAGTCCTACTTTTATGGATACTTGTCTCATGTGCTGACAATAACGTCCAGCAAGAGATTGGATGTAGAAAGGCTAACGTCACCCTACTGGTTTCCCCTTACGGATTAGGTGACAATGGCTATAATGATTGTATCGCTGATGCAGTGTTTGCCTTTTCTGAACAACATGGTACGGAAGTGCATTTATTGTTACCTGATAATGAAAAGGAGGCAGCAAGACTGTATGCTCAATACTTGGCAGATAACGAGAATAAGGACTCATCCATAATAATATTGGGAGCATCAAGTTATGAGCATATAGCAAAACAAACGTCATTGACCTTGAAAGGAAAAGGAAGTCGTGTGCTATTGGTGGATGGTAATAGTGACGAACTTCCTGATGGAGTGTTTTCATTTATAATCGACCGCTATGGAGTAAGTTATTTGGCTGGAGCCATGTCTGCGGATTTTAATGCACTGATCTTTGCTGCTGCCCCAGGATATACTACATTGGAGAGTGCAATCAAAGGCTTTGTTGATGGCCACACAACTTATCGAGACGCAGGGTGTGCATCGGAGGTAGTTTATTTGGCCGATGGTGAAGAAGGCTTCGCAATGCCCGATTCAGCCTATCGTGTTATAGCGAGGCGTATGCAGCAGAGTTGGATATATGACGAGATGATTTTTCCTTTGCTTGGTGGGTCGGGAACTGGAGTACTTCGCTGTATTAATGATGAGGAGTTTGCTATGGCCTTGGTTGTTGGAATGGATGTGGATCAAACTGGACGTTGTTCACGTGTGCCCTTTTCGGTGGTAATACGTGTGGGAGATGTAATTTGCAGATACCTTGAAGAATGGGTAGATGGTGAGGAATGGAAGAAACAACAGATATTAGGGTTGGCAGAAGAGGCCGTAGATATTGTGATTACTCCTAATTTTATAGATGATTTGGATATCTGGGACGATAGGTATGAAGATCCTAACACGTTCAAGGATAGATACAAGACTTACTATGAAGAAGCTTTAATAAAAGAGTGTGATGAGAGGTACTAAGATACATCTATGGTATGTAGTCGCGTACGCGATGTTTGTTGCATTGGCGTGCATTGCTTGTATAGAGGACTCAACGCACATAAAAACTCATCAGGCTAAGGTGGTAGTGTTGATGCAAGAAACCGAGCAACAGAGATGGGAAGAGACTGCACGTTGGGCTTTGCAGAATATAGCAATAGCACAGAAGGATATGGATGAGCGTGTGCAACTACAACTAGTATTTAAGAATCAAGATGATGAAGATGTTGAGGAATATATACAGCAATTAGTGGAAGAGAAAGAAGTGGTAGCCGTAATTGGCCCTACGACTTCTGATTGTGCCATGCAAGTGGCAATGCTATTGAGTAAGAACAAAATCCCAATGATTAGTCCCTCGGCAACCTCGGTGGAGTATCAGCGGAGATTTGCTGATGTTCCTTACATATGGAATATGGCTGAAAGTGACATTGTTCAATTGGAGGTGATATTGGCAGGGATTGCTGCACGGCTTGATAATAGTAATAAATCAGTAATGCTGCTTACGGCAGATGACAGAGACGGCCAAGAGGGAGTGCGCAATGCATATGCAGAGTGGTTTGGATTTATTGCTGAAGAGTATGGACTGGATGTAGATGGAGTTTATCTTTATAAGTCTGTAGAAGATGTACGTGATTGTGTGCGTGATGTATGTGGTACTGATTGGCGAAAGGCAAATAAGGCGTTGCTGTTTAATCCTTCAAGTGATGCTATAGCATTAGCCTTTGATGAGGAAATTGGGGTAATGAAATCAGAATTGCAAAACAGACAATATCTCTATATCCCTCAGTTGTATTGCTCTGATGCATTCGTTTCTGATGAAGTGGCCGAAAAGGTTACTCATGCAACTTATGAAGGAGTGGATTTATTTGCTTTGCCCACATCCGGCTACTTGCAAGCCTACAGACAGAGATTCGGACGAGAGCCATTGAATGGAGAAACTCAATTTTATGATGCTATATGTTTAGTTGCTTACGGTGTAGCCCGTTCACTCTATTCTGGAGAATCGTTAAACGATGCCATTCTCTCTGTAGTAGACGGACGAAACGGTAAGGGGGGAAGTTGGTTACCTGCAGATATGGACGTCAACTTCAAGAACTTACGACAAGGCGTTTGCCCTGATATTGATGGAGCAAGCAGTACGTGGACATTTGATAAGCAGACGCATGCTTCAGTTATAGGGTCTACATTTCGTCGTTGGCGACTTTATGATGGATGTTTCTTAACCACAGAATATGTCAGTACTGATGGCGGTGGACGTACGTCTTCTTCGAAGGCAATGTGGGAATGGACGGCATCGACAATAAAAACATTTGAAGCAGAGGATACAAACAACTTAACTTATCCAATATTGAATGAACGATGGGCGCTACTCGTTGCTGCTTCTGAGGGATGGAGTAATTATCGTTTTCAAGCTGATGTATTTGCAATGTATAAGTTGTTGAAAGTACATGGTTATGAAGATGATCATATCGTGATGATTGCAGAAGATGATATTGCAACACATGAATACAATATCTATCCAAATGCTTTGTTTATCAGTCATGATGGAGAGAATGTCTATGAACAATCAGGAATAGATTATAGGTTAAGTGAAATACATCCATCTGATATTGGAGACATACTGCAAGGACGTTCATCTGAAAAGCTCTCTCATGTGTTAAGTCCTAAAGAAGATGATAATGTCTTTGTCTTTTGGAGCGGACATGGTGGTGTGGGAAGTCTGAACTTTGGCAAAGGACGTTCTGTGTCATATCAACAAATGAGAAACATAATTGAGAATACTCCCCATCGTAAACTACTCTTTGTTATTGAAGCGTGCTATAGTGGTGGTTTAGGAGATGTATGTATAGGAATTCCAGGTTCACTTTTTATTACAGCGGCTGGCCCATATGAAACAAGTCATGCTTCGGTTTGGAATGAAGAACTTGGCGTATATCTAACAAATGGCTTTACGCGTGGATTTCAAGACGCAATCGATGAGAATCCTAGTACTTTGATTCGTGATCTTTATTACTCTCTTGCTCGCAATACAGCAGGGTCGCATGTTCAGATATATAATATTCTAAATTACGGAAATATCTATAAGGAGAATATGCGCGAGTTCTTGGAGTAAGCCTTTCGCTTCGCATTAAGAAAAACTCCATAAGGTCTCAGAAGAATAGGCGTAGACGTACTGAAGAGGCTTTATGGAGTTTTCTTGTTTTTTAATGTCGGTGCCAATAGCGAGAAAGCGCTTCATCCTTGCGCTCTTCTCGCCCAATCCCCAAGAAGAATAAAAAGAACGCAGCCACGACCGATTAGGAAAATGCAAAAAGTAAGCGAAGGGAAGAGAACCGATGACACCCTGCTACGAGAACGAAGAAGCCTATACCTCCGATTCCGATGCCCGTAAGCAAACCGCAGGATTTGCCTACCAATATGCTACAAAATTTAACGAGTGCTCACACTGGTTGAATTTTGGCTGCGCCTCAGAAAAATGCTACTAAACTAACTTTTCCGTTCGGCTTGCACAAAATTTTTGTACAGGATTTCCGAGAGTCTCGTAGATTATGCCACAAAAAAAGTAATATTTGCGGATAATAAGCCGCAAGATTTGCGGTTAGCAAGCCGAATATTCGTATATTTGCGGAAAAATCAACGGTATGTACATCCACGAGCATCAAAATTGGCCCATTTTCGTATGGGATAAGGAGAAAGTTAATACAATGCTCAACACTGTGAATAAAGCTGTAGGGTATCTGTATGGTAAGTTGAGTGTATTAGGATTCGACAATCAAATGATTGCCGTCGTGGAGGCTGTTGCACATGACATTATCGCATCATCGGAAATCGAAGGGGTGGAACTCAACAATGCACAGGTGCGCTCGTCAGTGGCACGTAAATTGGGCGTGACATTGGCAGAGGAGGTCAGTTCTTCACGCTACATTGATGGGGTGGTAGAAATGGCATTGGATGCTACGGAAAATTATGCAGCGCCATTGACACACGAGAGATTGTTTGGATGGCACAATTGCCTGTTCCCTACGGGATGGAGCGGAGCGGTAGAGATTGATGTGGCAAAATATAGAAAGGGAGAGATGAAGGTCGTCTCTGGAATGTTTGGAAGAGAAAGAGTGCACTACATTGCTCCTACGGCCGAGAAAGTGAATGAGGAGATGGAGCAGTTTCTTACGTGGTTTAACTCTAACCAAACATGTGATTATGTAAAGTCGGCAATCGCGCACTTGTGGTTCGTTTGCATCCATCCTTTCGATGATGGAAATGGAAGAATAGGAAGAGCTATTGCGGATATGGCATTGTCGCAAACTGAAAAATCAAAGATGAGATTCTTCAGTATCTCTCACCAGATTAATAAGGACAAAAAACAATATTACGACATCTTGGAACGCACTCAAAAAGGCAACCTCGATATTACTGAATGGGTAATGTGGTATTTGAATTGCCTGCTACGTTCCGTGGAACAATCTGACGAGATATTGTCGCAGATAATAAACAAGACAATCTTTTGGCAAAACCATATAGAAACAGGATTTACAGATCGACAGAGAAAAGTGCTGAATCTCTATCTTGATGGTTATCCCGGTAAACTGACAAGTAAGAACTGGGCAAAACATTGTAAGGTTTCGCCAGATACTGCAGCGCGAGATATCAAAGACCTTATAGACAAAGGGATATTGGTGCCCCAGCAGGGACGAGTGAGAGATGTCTTTTATGGAATACAATGTAATGAGAATATTCTTGTCGTACCCTTTGCTGAGGAATAAATTCTCAGTGTCAAGAGTTTATAGAATAATTGTATAATATTTTTTCCGTATTATCGTATATTTCCTACGTTTTCAACGAAAACGCACAGGCAATGGTTGGCTTTGCTCGTTATTTCTTTACCAAACGCTAGTCAAGAGAGTTGAATGAAATCAAAGAAAAGAATCTTGAAGGAGCATTTATTGCTCCATCCTTGCCCTCTTTCCGCCCAATCCCCGAGACAAATAAAAAGAATGCAGCCATGGGCAGTGGGACAACATTAACGATAGTATTAAATCCTGTAGAACTTGCAATAGGATGTATTGCTCAGCAGCAAGAATAAGGGGGGCAATCAGACACTCCCTTTTTTTTGTTTCAGCCTCACTGCTCATCGCTCATCGCCTCCTCCAAGTTGATGTCGAGGCCCGAGCGGGTAGGGATATTGTCGGTAGTAAATATAATCTTGGGAATGCCTTTACTATCAATCAATACAGCAGACCAAAAGCAAATAATGGAACAATGTCTGGGGAATAGTATTCGATATCGTCGCGTACAACAATCCCGCGAGTGGCTTCTGCCAGCTGCTTCTTCCCCTTCTTCTTCCCACCTACCTCGAAGGTGTATTCTCCAATCTGGAAGTCGCTAATGGTAGAAGCAAGGACGTGCTCGGTCACTTGAGTTGCCGATAGGAAGAAAGTCTCGCGTACATTACCAATCTCTATCTTGTCGGATGCGAGAAGATACATCAGATTGGTATTGTTGAGGTATACCTTATCTACCTTACCGAGCAGGGCTATGCCTTCCGTAGATTGGCGCAGTTGGGCTATCATACCAGCCTTCTCGAGATAGTAGAAGAGGTCAGAGATATCGTTGCGGCTCATACCTAAGTCGCGAGCTATGCCTTGCATGTTGGGCTTGAATGGAACACTGGCAGCAATGATGCCAAGCAGGGTCTTCAACTTACGTATGGTGCCTACATTCATCTGTGCAAAGGTGGGAATATCTACCTCCAATGTCTGTAACACGGAACCGTAGAGGTGATTCTCTAAATGACCGTCAGTGAAGTAGGGGTAATATCCATAGCGTAGATACTCGGCAAAGGCGGGTAGTGGTTGCAATGACTGATAAGGCCAATCAATATGTCCCGCAATCAGATCTTGCAGGGAGTGTACTCTGATTTGCTGCCCATATTTCAACTCTACAAACTCACGGAAACTGAGGCCATACATATGATATTGTAGCTTACGACGGGAAAGATCGGCGCCACCCTTCTCCAAATCGAGAATGGAAGAGCCAGTATACACTACCTTCAACGTAGGGTAGCTATCGTAGATATTCTTTATCTCGGTAGACCAATTGGGATATTTATGAATCTCGTCTATGTATAGGTATTTGCCTCCATTGCGATAGAATGCACCAGCAAGGTCGAGGAGGGTATGCCTAGTGAAGTAGATATTGTCGGCAAATACGAAAAGCGAATGTTCTACATCGCCACTCTCTTGGATATGTTGTAAGAGCAACGTGGTCTTGCCCACGCCTCGCGCTCCTAAAATACTTACTAGGCGCGCGTCCCAATCTATTATATCGTGCAGATAGCGTCGAATCATCTTGGGATTAAGGTTGCTCAACTGGCGTTTCATTTCTTCTTGCAAAGCATTCATAACGATGGGTGTTAGATAATGTGCAACAATCGTTTTTCGCTACAAAGATACTACTTTCTCTATTGAAAACAAGCAAAGCGCACTTTTTTTCGTGCACTTTATGTTTGGCCGTGCACTTTTTTTCGTGCATATTTATTCGTTCCAACGAACGAAATACTCTCAACATTTACCAATTTGTTCGTTTCAACGAACGAATTATCTGAAAGCATATGCAGAATGAAAGCGAAGAGTAGAGAACCGATAACAATCTGTCACAAGAGCGAGAAAGTTTGTACTTCTGATTTCTATAACGCGTAAGCAAACCATTGGATTTGCCTACCAGTGTGCTACGAAAAAAATGTACGGGATTTGCCTGTGTTTTGTTTCGCAGGGCGGTGCCTGTTGCAGGTTATCGTAATTTATATTATCTTTGCAAACCGAAGATATTATAGATTAATAAAATAAGTAAGAACGAAGAATCTCAATGAAGAAAGTTTTGTCATTCTCCGCGATGCTGATGCTGGGGCTGCTGCTATCGCAACTGATGCCAGGTCTCATGACCGAAACACACTATGAACACACACGACATGGTATAGAGATACTCCTTGGGGTATGCCTAGCCTTTATCATGATCAATGTAGGACGCGAGTTCGAGGTGGACAAGCGCAACATCAAGTCGTATGCCAAGGACTACCTCGTGGCTATGCTCGCAGCGGCCATGCCGTGGCTCTTGATAGCGATGTACTATATCTTTGTGCTCATGCCCTCGGAGTGGTGGTCACAAGGTGCGGTGTGGAAGGAGTCGCTCCTGCTGAGCCGCTTTGCAGCGCCTACCTCGGCTGGTATCCTCTTCACGATGCTGGCTGCCATAGGCCTGCAGAAGAGCTGGATATACAAGAAGATACAGGTGCTGGCCATCTTCGATGACCTGGACACGATATTGCTCATGATACCCCTGCAGATAGCCATGATAGGTATGCAGTGGCAGATGGGAGTGATACTCGTGGTGGTGGTGCTGCTGCTCTGGATAGGCTGGAAGAAGATGTCTGCCTATGACCTGCGTTGCGACTGGAGGAGACTGCTCGGCTACTCGGTGCTGGTCTATGGAGCGACCTACGTGGTATATGTGCTTACCGACCACTTCTTCGGCGAGGAGGGTAGCGTACACATCGAGGTGCTGCTGCCTGCCTTCGTGTTGGGCATGGTGATACGCCATGGATACAAGTCGACCAAGGCCGACGATCGCGCCGCTTCGGTGATCTCGCTACTGTTTATGTTGCTGGTGGGTATGAGCATGCCGCTCATCCACCTGGAGGAGGCCCCTGCACAGACAAGCAGTGTGATAGCTTCGTTGCCCATGCTTTCATGGGGAAGCATAGCGCTGCATGTGGTGATGATATCGCTGCTCTCCAACGTGGGCAAGCTCACACCGATGCTCTTCTACCGCGACCACTCGCTCAAGGAGCGACTGGCCCTCTCGGTAGGCATGTTTACCCGTGGCGAGGTGGGCGCAGGCGTCATCTTCATCGCGCTGGGATACCACATCGGCGGCCCTATACTGCTCATTTCGGTGCTCACCCTGGTACTCAACCTCATCCTCACGGGCGGGTTCGTGATGATCGTGAAGCGACTGGCGCTGAGTGTGGAGCAGAACCAAGGCTGATGCATTGAGGAGATACGGGAGAGACAGTGCCTAAGGGGGCAGTGCAGGGGACTCAGAGTAGACTGAAAAAATGTAAAATAGTAAATTAAAGACATGAAGATCCTCATCATCGAAGACGACCTTTCGCTGCAAGAGATCATGCGCCGCACACTGGAGCAGGAGCGCTATGTGGTGGAGGTGGCTGGTGACTACCACACGGGGCTCATCAAGCTGACCGACTATGAGTATGACTGCGTGTTGCTCGACATCAACCTCCCCGACGGCAATGGACTGGACCTCCTGCGACAGCTCAAGGCGATGAGGAAGACAGGAAACCTGATCATCGTCTCGGCACGCGATAGTATCGACGACAAGGTAGAGGGACTCGACCTCGGTGCCGATGACTATCTGGCAAAACCCTTCCATCTGGCCGAGCTGCTCTCGCGCATCAGGAGCGTGATGAGACGTAACAATAGGAATGGGGCGCAATGGGTGGAGTATGGCAACGTGAGGGTCGACCCACACACCTTCGACACGTGGGTGGAAGGTGCGAAGAGGGAGCTCTCGCGCAAGGAGTTTGACCTGCTGCTCTACTTCTTGCAACGCCCACAGCACCTGGTGAGCAAGAGCATGCTGGCCGAGGCCATCTGGGGCGACCACTTCGACGATGTGGACAACTATGACTTCGTGTATGCCCAGATAAAGAACCTGCGCAAGAGACTTACTGCATGGGGCGCCAACGTGGAGATCGCCTCGGTGTATGGCATGGGGTATAAACTGATGCTAGTATGAGAGGGAGGAAGGCAAAGCGACCAAACATGATGATGGTGCTGACATGTTGTCTCGCATGGCTCATGGGAGCCACGGCATGTGAGCGATCCTATGAGGTGTTCACCGACAAGTATGTGGCTTCGTTCTCGTGTGATGTGGCCGTGCCGCCCTTCAACAAGATACAGACACCCGGCTACTTCCTCGCAGTGAGGCCCACGCCACAGAAGGACGGCTACCGAGTGAAGGAGCCTGGTGGGAACGAGCAGCTCATCCTCTACACCGAGGTGCAGACACGCATCTTCCGCTTCGGCCTGGGAGGCCTCATCATCGGGATGCCCTACTTTGGCGAGGGGGTGTACTATGCCTATGACCTCGGATGCCCCCATTGCGACAGAGCCTCGACACTTCTGCAAGTGAGCGAGGAAGGGGTGGCCACATGTGGCAAGTGTGGCAATGCGTATGACCTCAACAACAGCGGGGTCCCTCGGGAGGGAGATAGCAGACCGCTCTACAGATACCGCACCGACCTCCACGGAGGAAGGCTGATGGTGCATAACTAACGGATGTTGCCATGAGTGGTAGTGAACTCACACAAGCAGTCAGGCAAGAGGCATTGCGACTGGGATTTGCAGCATGCGGATTTGCTCCTGCTGGGCCCGTGAGCGGTGTGTGCATGGAGACGCTCGACCGATGGGTTGCCAATAGGTATCATGCCGACATGGGCTACATGGAGCGAAACAGACACTTGAGAGAAGACCCCACACAGCTCGTCCCCGGATGCCGCACGCTCATCGTGGTAGCATTGAACTATTACCCCAAACGGACCTTGCCCAAGGAGGGCTATCAGATTGCTTATTATGCCTATGGCAAGGATTATCATCGCGTGGTGAAAGACAAGCTGCACCAGCTGTTGGGCTACATCAAGACACTCGCTCCCGACGTGGAGGGGCGAGCCTTCTGCGACACGGCACCTCTGCTCGAGCGCTACTGGGCTGTGAGAGCAGGACTGGGATTCATGGGGCGCAACCGCACACTCATCATACCCGGCAAGGGGAGCTACTTCTTCCTAGGGGTATTGGCCGTGACGGCAGAGCTGGGCATGAGGCATGAGGCAGACTCATCGTCCCCGACAAGGGATACATCGGGCATCGACACCCTGAAGGATGACCCCGTCGCTTGTGGCGACTGCAAGCGTTGCCTACTGGCATGCCCCACGGGAGCACTCACAAGGGAGGGCATCGACTGTCGACGTTGCCTATCGTACCTTACCATAGAGCATCGCGGACCATTGCCCGAGGGGATGGCACAGAAGTTGGGCAGGCGCATCTACGGATGTGACACTTGTCAGCAGGTGTGCCCACACAACAGGCTGGCCCAACCTACCGAGGAGGAGGCCTTCGACATGGCACCCGAGGTGGAAGCACTCACCCCACAGGAATGGATGGAGATGACTCCCGAGCGGTACCGACAGCTCTTCAAGCATAGCGCCATGGAGCGAGCTGGATACGAGGGGCTGATGCGTAACTTGCAGAGATAGTGCACTTAGAGAGACACGGCACCTCAGACATCGGGAATGCTGACCCGAAAGTCGTACCCCTGCTCCTCTCTTCGCAGCGGATAGTGGCCTCGCAGATACTCGAAGCGAGCGGGCTCTGACTTCAGCGCCTCGCTGTCGGTCAGTGGATCATACGTACTGAGCATGGCCTCGGCTCTGCTGCCCGCATAGATAATCGCCTGAGCAGGAGCAGGAGGCACTATGACAGGCACGGGACCTAGGCCGAAATGGGCTGCCAACGACTCCAAAGACATGCGAGTGGCATTGGCCTTGCCGTCGGCAGAGTAGCCTGCGATGTGAGGTGTACCTATATAGCATCGCTCCAGCAGCTCGAGGTCGATATCGGGCTCGTGTTCCCATACGTCGATGATGCATTGCGATATCTTACCCTCATCGAGAGCTTGCCGCAAGGCTTCGGTATCGGTAGTCTCGCCACGCGAGGTGTTGATGAAGTAGGGCTTGCGCTGCAATGATGCGAAGAAGGACGCATCGGCCAGGTGGTATGTAGGGTAGCGCCCACCCTGTGTGAGAGGAGTGTGCAACGTGATGACATCGGCCTCGCGGGCAATGACGTCCAGTGACACAAACCCCTCTTCGCCACGTTCGGCACGGGGAGGGTCACACAACAGCACGCGCATCCCCCATGAACGAGCCATCTGAGCCACCAAAGTGCCCACATGACCTACTCCTACGATGCCTAGCGTGGTGCCTGAAAGCTGCAACTCCCTGTCGCGCTGTAGTAGCAACAATACGGATTGGATATACTGGCACACCGAGGCGGCATTGCATCCCGGTGCATTGGTCCAACGGATGCCTCTGGAGTCGCAGTAAGCCGTGTCGATATGGTCGTAGCCGATAGTGGCGGTTGCTATAAACCGCACGCGGCTACCCTCGAGCAACGACGCATCGCAATGAGTACGGGTGCGCACGATGAGGGCATCGGCATCGCGCACCATCGCTGAGGTGATGTCGCTCCCAGCAACATAGAGGGCCTCGACACCCATCGTGTGTAGGGCCTCGCGGATGTAGGGTATCTTGTCATCAACAACTACTTTCATGTTATCTGCTAGCGTTTAGTGTGAGTATGCTTTCTGGACCCATATTGAACAGCAGGTCGGCAATGCTGAGATTGGGGATGAATCCATGTTTGTCTTTGAACACTTGATAATACTCTACCGAATGGAATGCCCGATCCTCTTCCCATGAGACCTTGGGCGTGATGACTGAGCGAAGATCCTCCACACCATCGGGCTGATGGAGGTACTCGGCGGTGGGCTTCAGCGTCACATGCAATCCTATGAGGTCGCACACAAGCTGTGTCAACTGCATGTTGAAGTCGTAAAGAAACGCCATCTTCTTCTCGTAGAAGGGGCGGAGATCGTCTTCGTAGTAGAGGAAGAAGGGAGTGTGGCGATAGGCTGCCTCCAAGGCGTTCCAATGCTGATGACGCCAGTTGCCATGATCGCTGATGCGGATGTCTCGCATCAGACATTTGCCTCCAGCAGGCTTCTCGGTAGGGATGGTGAGCGCTAAGGGGCCATTGGCATCGGCTATCACACAACGATTGCGATAGGTCTGCTTGGTGTAGTGGTCATGACCTTCGATGTGAGCTGTACCCATGCCGCACTGCGACAACTTGCTGTAGTATTGTATGGGGGCTAGATAGGCCGAAGTGAGTAGTATGTCCATAAATAAAGTCTAACGTATCGACTACAAAAGTATTCACATCTTTTTATATGAGCAAGCATTGGAAACAAAAAAGGCTCATCTCACGATGAACCTTCTTTGCTCTTCGTCTTGGACTTGAACCAAGGACCCTCTGATTAACAGTCAGATGCTCTAACCGACTGAGCTAACGAAGAATATAATCTAACCCTTAAATCTTGCTCTTCGTCTTGGACTTGAACCAAGGACCCTCTGATTAACAGTCAGATGCTCTAACCGACTGAGCTAACGAAGAGTGTAAAGTCGCAAAAAAGAAGAAATTCTTACTTTTTCTCTCAATTGCGCTGCAAAATTAATAGGATATTTTGAAATAAGCAATAACTTTGTGGAAAAATTTGCAAAAAAACAAGAAAATACACCGTAGAAATGAAGAAAATTATAGGAATAGGCAATGCTTTGGTCGACGCATTGGTCACTTTACCCAACGATGACCTGCTATATGACTTTGGACTACCCAAGGGAAGTATGACACTCATTGGTGATGATGAGCAGAAACGAATACAGGAGTGCTTTGCCTCGCTCGACGTGCAGCGTGCTACAGGCGGATCAGCAGGAAACACCATGTTGGCATTGGCTCACCTAGGGGCTGAACCCGGATTTATCGGTGCCGTAGGTGACGATACTACGGGAGAGTTCTTTGCTGCCAACTGTGAAAAATGTGGCATAGAGGCTCACTTGACCAAACTCCCAGTGCAGTCGGGAATAGCTTATACGTTCATCTCTCCGGGAGGGGAGCGCACCTTTGCCACCTATCTCGGAGCAGCAGCTATGATGGGACCAGAGAACCTTACCGCAGAGATGCTCGAGGGATATGACTACCTCTACATAGAGGGATACCTTGTCCAAAACCATGCGCTCATCTTGCGTGCCGTGGAACTGGCAAAAGAAAAGGGACTAAAGGTGTGCCTCGACCTGGCCAGCTATAATATAGTGGAGGCCGACCACGAGTTCTTTGTACGACTGGTGACACAGTATGTAGATGTAGTATTTGCTAACGAAGAGGAGGCGCGCTCCTTTGCCAAGACCGAGCCCGAGGAGGCACTCGAACATCTGCACCAGTTGTGCGAGGTGGCAGTAGTAAAACTGGGTGCAGCGGGAGCAACCATCATGAGCGAAGGAGAGAAGGTGTTCGTGGAGGCTTGGCCCGTAGAAAAGGTCATCGACACAACGGCTGCTGGGGATTTCTATGCAGCAGGCGTGATGTATGGCCTCATGAACGGACACACACTCACCCAATGTGCTCAAGGTGGTACAGTACTCTCAGGACATGTGATACAGGTCGTGGGTACTCAACTCACAGAGAACACCTGGAGTAAGATAAAGTCATTAATAGATTAAAGCCATCGCACCATGAAATGTTTTCGTAAAATAGGGCTTTGGGTGATAGCCATCCCCTTGGCATGCGCTGCACTGATGAGTTTTAGAGGTGATGACCGCAATTTCCTCATCTCAAAGTATCTGGACATATTCCACTCTGTGTTCCGGGAGTTGGACATGATCTATGTGGACACACTTGATGTGGCTGACGCTGTGGAGACAGGTATTCGCGCCATGCTCGCCGACCTCGACCCCTACACCGTATATTATCCCGAAGAGGAGGACGAAGACCTCAAAATGATGCTCACGGGCAAGTATGCTGGCGTGGGTGCTGTCATCCGATACCATGAGAAGCATGACCGCGTAGTCATCGTGGAGCCTTATGAGGGGATGCCCGCCTTGGATGCAGGACTGAGAGCTGGAGACATCTTGCTGTCTATCGATGGCGAAGACCTCAAGGGATTGGCTGTAGATGAAGTGAGCTCGCGACTGCGTGGACAGCCAGGTACGACACTCACCGTGAGGGCCAAGCGAGAGGGCGTGGCCGACAGCATCGTGGAGGTGAAAATTGTGCGTACCAACATTGCTATGCCGTCTGTACCCTACTACACGATGTTTAGCGACAGCATAGGATATCTTATCCTCAACAGCTTCACGGAAAACTGTGCACGTGAGGTGAGACTTCCGCTCGTGGAACTCAAGAATCGTGGAGCGAAAGGGTTTATCATTGACCTCCGAGGTAATGGAGGTGGCTCCATGGCAGAAGCTATAGACATCACTGGGATGTTTGTCCCGAAGGGAACCACTGTAGTGTCTACCAAAGGAAAAGTGCCTCAATCATCGCAAACCTATGCGACAAGGCGTGAACCACTCGACATGGATATCCCACTTGTCGTACTTGTCGACGGACAGAGCGCTTCGGCCTCGGAGATTGTAGCCGGTGCGATACAAGACCTCGACAGAGGAGTCGTCATGGGCAGCAAGACCTTTGGCAAAGGGTTGGTGCAGACCGTGCGTGAATTGCCATACAATGCTTCGCTGAAGGTTACAACATCGAAATATTACACTCCATCGGGACGTTACGTGCAGAAGATAGACTACTCGAAGAAAAAGTCGGATACCGATGCTGGTAAGAACAAGAAGGTTGTGAATGACACGACCTACTACACCCTCTCTGGACGACCCGTACATGCTAGTGGAGGCATCACCCCCGACGTGGAGATTGCAGCTGAGCGATTGCCCAACCTTTTGTTCTACTTGGCCAACAGCGAGGAGCTGCTCGACTTTGTCACCGACTATGTACGCCGACATGCCGAGATTGCTCCTATCGAGGAGTTTGAGGTGAGCGACAGTCTATTCCTTGCATTCAAGGAATATGTCAAGGCATCAGACTTTACGTATGACCGCCAAAGCGAGAAGGCACTTGCTGCCCTCAAGGAGGTGGCCAAGTTTGAGGGATACACGACAGATGCTGCAGCCGAGTTTGCTGCGCTGGAGAAGAAGCTGAGTCATGACGTCGACCGCGACTTTGACATATTCAAGACAGACATCTGTGAACTCCTGGCCGACGAGCTCGTCACTCGATATTATTATCAGCGAGGAAGCATCATACAAGCTATCAAGAGCGACAGCACCATCATTCGCGCTCGAGCTCTCCTAGCCGATGATGTGGCCTATAAACAAATACTCATTCCTGCAAAGGAGCATAACAAGAGGTAGAGAATCATGTTAGTCAAAGTCTTCGGTGCAGCTGTGCAGGGTGTCGATGCCACTATAGTCACAGTAGAGGTAAACACCTCGCGGGGGATGAAATTCTTCTTGGTAGGTCTTCCCGACGCTGCTGTCAAAGAGAGCCACGAACGCATCCGTGCAGCTTTGCTTAATACAGGGTATAAAGTACCCACCTCGCAGATAACCATCAATATGGCTCCTGCAGACATACGCAAGGAGGGGTCGGCTTACGATCTGCCCATCGCTATTGGTATATTGGCTGCGAGCGACATGATTGTCACGGAGAAACTCTCACGCTACCTCATAATGGGAGAGCTGGGGCTCGATGGTAGCCTTATGCCCATCCGTGGCGCCCTACCTATTGCCATCAAAGCACGTGAATTGGGATACGAGGGCCTCATCCTCCCTAGTCAGAATGCTCGCGAAGCGGCAGTGGTCAACAATCTCAACGTCTATGGCGTCGACAACATCGTACAGGTAATACGATTTCTCAATGGGGAGGACACACTTACTCCTGTCATTGTCGACACCCGAGGTGAGTTTTATGCTCATCAAGACAGCTTTGAGTTTGACTTTGCTGATGTCAAGGGCCAAGAGAATGTAAAGCGTGCCTTCGAGGTGGCAGCAGCTGGATCGCACAACATCATTCTCATAGGACCTCCAGGTGCAGGTAAATCCATGATGGCCAAGCGCTTGCCATCCATCCTACCACCCCTGTCGCTTCACGAAAGTCTGGAGACCACCAAGATACATTCCGTGGCAGGACGACTAGGTAAGGATTCTTCACTTGTGGCCATACGTCCTTTCCGCAGTCCTCATCACACCATCTCCTCGGTGGCCTTGGTAGGTGGAGGTACTAATCCTCAGCCAGGAGAAATCAGCTTGGCTCACAATGGCGTGCTCTTCTGTGACGAGCTGCCCGAGTTTAACCGCAGTGTGCTTGAGATGTTACGCCAGCCACTCGAAGATCGGCACATCACCATTGCTCGCGCTAAGTACAGTATCGATTATCCTGCCAATTTCATGCTCGTAGCATCGATGAACCCGTGCCCCTGTGGTTACTATAACCACCCCACCAAGCCGTGTGTGTGCAGCCCTTCGCAGGTGCAGAAATATCTCAATAAGATAAGTGGACCTCTGCTCGACCGTATCGACATACAGGTCGAGATTGTGCCCGTCCCCTTCAATGACTTGGTCAAGGAGACTCCCTCGGAGAGTAGCGCAGCCATTCGTGAACGTGTCATCCGTGCCCGCCATATCCAAGAGCAACGCTTTGCCCATGAACCGGGTGTCCACTGCAATGCGCAGATGACTCCACGCTTGCTGCAGCAATATGCTCAACCTGATGAACGGGGACGAGCTATGTTACAGAGTGCGATGGATCGTCTCAATCTCTCGGCTCGTGCCTACGACCGCATCCTTAAGGTGGCTCGCACCATTGCTGACCTCGATGGTAGTGAGGTGGTGCAGTCTGCTCACATTGCCGAGGCTATCGGATATCGTAGCCTCGATCGGGAGAACTGGGGAGCATGATGTACGAAGAGAAAAAATATAAAAGGTTTATTTTGTTCTCCACGTACCTTATTGTACCTTTGTCTATATTTATCAATAGAACTGGAGTGATATGATAAAAAATATACTATTCGACTGGGGAGGAGTGCTCATACATCTCGACAAGAGCAGGTGTACCAGCGCTTTCCGTGAACTAGGGGTGGAGGTGAGCGATGAACTGACCAATCCTTACGGACAGCGTGCCGACCTGATGGACTTTGAGAAAGGATTGATGACGGTGGATGAGTTTCATGACACGGTACGTCGCATCTACTCTCCTACCCTCACCGATGAGCAGATTGACGTGGCGTGGAATGCCTTGTTGCTGGATATACCTTCTTATAAACTAGACATGCTGCTAGAGCTGAAACAGAGCTATCGATTGTTTCTACTGAGCAATACCAATGCTCTACATTGGGCAGAGGGGCGTAAGCGATTCGACTATAAGGGGTATAGAGCTGAAGATTTCTTTGACCAGATATTTCTCTCACATGAGATTCATGAACTGAAGCCCTCTGCCGAGGCATTCCTTAAAGTGGCTCAGCTGGCTGGTATCAAGCCCGAGGAAACCCTCTTTATAGATGACTTGGCCGTAAGTTGTCAGGCTGCAGAGGCGCTAGGATTCCACACCTATTGCCCAGTGGCCAATACGGACTGGCGTGGAGAATTAACTATTGACCGATGATAGCTGTTGCAACTATAGGCTCGTTTGATGGTGTACATCGTGGACATCAGTGCTTGCTGCACCAAGTGCGGCACATTGCTGACGAACGTAAGATGGATGCAGTAGCCATCACTTTCGGCACCTCGCCCAAAAGAGTGCTGGGGATAGATGATGCATTGCCGCTCAACTCTATAGAGGAACGTGTCAGCCTACTGCGGAGGTCGGGGATGGACGAGGTGGAGGTGCTTGACTTCACGCCTCAGCTGGCGTCCATGTCTGCTAGAGACTTTATGCAACAAGTGCTGAAGGAGCAGTATGGCATCGAGGTCCTTGTAATAGGATATGATCATCGCTTTGGCCGTGGCCGACAGGAGAGTTTTCCCGACTACGTGCGTTATGGTCAAGAGATAGGGATAGAGGTTATACAGGGCGATGCATGCACTGATTGTGGTGGACCTATAAGTTCTACCCGTATACGCCATCTGTTGACCGAAGGCGAGGTGGAAGGAGCAGCCCAATTCCTAGGCTACCAATATACGTTGCAAGGCGAGGTAGTGGATGGATATAAGGAGGGACGCAAGATGGGATTCCCTACAGCAAATATCGCTCCCCAAAGTGTAAACAAGCTGATACCTGCAGATGGAGTGTATGCTGTATGGGTAGTCATCGAAGAGACATATTATAAAGGTATGCTCAACATAGGATACCGTCCTACACTGAACAATGGTAGAGAACGTAGCATTGAGGTACACGTATTGGACTTCGAAGGCAGACTCTATGGCACGACTATTACAATCAAGTTTGCTCATCGTCTGCGCGAAGAGCGTACGTTTGTCAGCCTGGAGGAGCTCACCGAGCAGCTGCGAATCGATAGGGACAAGGTGAATAAATTACTGAAACAATCGTAAGAAGATGATAAATACACAGGAGTATGCGCTCTAAACCAATAAAAAAGCGTACTTTTGCTAGCAATAACAATAAAAAATAGAACGATACGATATGAAGAAAGAGAGTTTCATGCAGAAATATGGTGCTTACCTCGCTGCATTCGTACTTTTTGTGGCCATTGCGTGCATATATTGCTCACCGGCATTAGAGGGTAAGGTAGTGCAGACGGGTGATGGCACGAATGCAGCCGCTGCAGTACATGAATCAACAAAGTATTCAACTGAGACAGGCGACTACACCTTTTGGACAGGCTCTATGTTTAGCGGCATGCCCAACTATCAGATTGGCGGAGGACACTACGAGGCCAACGAATGGCTGAAGCCGTTCCGAAGGATCATGCTCAGAGGACACTGGAGCTCTCCTTGGATACTCATCACCTTTTTCGTTTGTTTCTATATACTGATGCGTGCGTTCAACATCAATAAGTGGTTGAGCATCGTAGGGGCATTGGCAACAGGATTCTCCTCGTATTTTTTCATTATCATACAGGCAGGACACAACACTAAGACCTCGTCCATAGCGCTGATAACCGTGGTTGCTGCAGGCTTCTATCTCATTTTCCGTAAGAGATATGGCTTGGGTGTAGTGCTGACGATGTTGTTTGCTGCCGTTGGATTCAGCAATCACCCACAGATGTCCTATTATCTATTTATGATGATTGGGCTCTTTTACTTTGCAGAATTATTTATCCATATAAAGGAAAATCGTTATAGAGACCTCGCCGTCGGGTCATTGCTTTTCTTCGGTTCGCTCATCATAGGCCTAGGCACGGGAAGCTCTACCATCTTTGTGAACAAGGAGTATGCAGAGCAAACCATGCGTGGCGGACACTCTGACCTAGCACAAAAGACAGACACAGAGAACAAGACCAAGGGACTCGACCTCGACTATGCCACACAGTGGAGCTATGGTATCGATGAGTCGCTGTCGTTCATCATCCCAGGCGTTATGGGAGGTGCATCGACATATGACGTAGGCACTGATTCCGAGCTCTATAAATCGTTGGTTCGAAATGGCGTACCTCGCTCATCGGCTGCCCAGTTCTGCGCCAACGTCCCCCTCTATTGGGGTGACCAGCCCTTCACTGCAGGTAATGTCTATATGGGAGCTATCGTATGCTTCCTCTTCGTACTAGGACTTATCATTGTCAAGGGACCTTACAAGTGGGCTATATTGGCTGCTACACTATTCTCTGTAGCCTTGGCCTGGGGACACAACTTCATGCCGCTCACAGAGTTCTTCTTCAAGTACTTCCCCATGTACAATAAGTTCCGTGCCGTGTCATCGATACTTATCGTGGCTGAGATTACCATGCCTCTGCTCGGATTCTTGGCCATTAAGGAGTTGATGGATGGAGCGCTCACTCGTGACAAGGCCATGAAGAGTATCTACATAGCTGCTGGCGTGACAGCGGGGCTCTGCCTCGTGATAGCTCTTTTCGGAGGAGGCATGTTTGACTTTACCTCTCCCATGGATGCAAGCATAGCAGCACAATTACCCGACTTTGCATACCAAGGCATCTTGGCCGAGCGCGAAGCCTTGATGAAGAGCGATGCATGGCGTTCGCTCCTCTTCATAGTGTTGGCTGCAGCCACATTGTGGGTCTTCACGAAAGGATGGATTAAGTGGGGCTACATGGTAGCCATTCTTGGTGTATTGGTCATTGCCGATATGTGGCCTGTAAACAAGCGCTACTTCAATGACAGCCATTACGTGACAAAGAAGCACAACAAGGCCGCATTCCAAATGTTGCCCTATGAAAAACAGATATTGCAAGACAAGGATCCGCATTTCCGCGTGTTTAATCTTACCACAAGCACCTTTAATGATGCCCGTACCTCGTACTATCTGAAATCTATCGGTGGCTATCATGCAGCCAAGCTACGTCGTTACCAGGACTTGATAGACCAGCACATATCTAAGATGAACATGAATGTCATCAGCATGCTCAATGCGAAGTATTTCATCGTCCCCGATAGGAGCAGTGGTCAGGCTCAAGTGCAACTCAACCCCTACGCTATGGGCAATGCTTGGTTTGTCGACACACTGCAGGTGGTGAACACGGCCAATGAGGAGAGCGATGCGCTCAACTATATCGATTTGCACACCACAGCTGTGCTTGATAAGGAGTTTGCAAGTTACGTTGATAACTTCACACCAGGTAGTGATCCTGATGCTATGGTGCGTCTCACAAAGTACACACCCCGCTACCTAGACTATGAGTATAGCACTAGCAAGCCTGGAACGATCGTATTCTCAGAGATCTACTATCCCTATGGTTGGAAAGCAACGATTGATGGTCAGCCTGCAGATATTTACAGAGTGAACTACATACTCCGTGCCATCAATGTACCGGCAGGTTCACACAACATACATATGGAGTTTGATCCCGACAGTGTTAAAAAGGGTGAAGCCATTGCCATGGGGTGCATCATCATCATGTATGCCACCATGCTGCTTGTGCTGGGAATGGGTATCTATGGTATCATACGCAAACGAAAAGCTGCATAACCAGAAGATCTCCACACAATGAAGAGCCAGCGTATTGCCTCGCTTGATTTTGTTCGATTGGTTGCAATCTTGCTTGTCATTATGCAACATTCGTGGACAGGGCTCCAGCTTGATGAACCTTCAGTAGGCTTTGGCCGATTCTTCTATCATGCTTTGGTCGTGACTGGTGTGCCATTGTTTTTCATGCTTTCAGGAGCCTTGCTCTTGAGTGCTCCTGCGTTGCCAGTTACCGATTTTCTTAACCGTCGGTTCAAGCGACTGCTCATACCCTTTTTACTGTGGGGAACAATCGTTTACGCCCTGTCAGTAGTGATGCACAAGTATCCTGATGTATCTACATTTACCGCAGCATTGTATAACTATGTCCCCTACATGCTTTCCGACAAGGTGAATGCTTCCTATTGGTATATATTTGTGCTTATGGGTATCTATCTGCTGACTCCTTTCATGCAGCGTGCATTGTCCTCTTCTCAAGGTAAGCAGCTCACTCGGTACGGATTGTTGCTTTGGTTGCTTTGGATATTACTGCGTGCCTATTTCCCACAATTTGGCTCCATGCGATACTTCAACAGTCCTGCATTCATGTACATAGGATTCTTCTTATGCGGACATTATTGTGTGAAGTATCTTACCTATAGTCACACCATTAGGTTGGTCTGCCTTTCCGTGTTCTGCGCAGCCTATACACTCAATGTATGGGGCTTGTCAATAGGAGTCAGCGTAACACTTGTGCATACAGTAGCAGTAATTTGCCTATTTGTGCTGCTCTACTCAAGCACCATCCCTCAACGCTTGGAGCCCTTTATTGTCTCCTCTGGACGCTACACCTACACAATCTATTTTGTGCATGTATTGGTGGTAGCGATGTTCTGCATGATTGATATGTGGGGATGGTGCCCTTTGTGGATACGCCCTATAGCCATAACGCTCCTGTCCTTTGCAGTCAGTTACCTTGTGGCCTACGTCTTTGACCACACCCGACTAGTACCCAAGGCTTGGGTAGGTATCTGAAAACAGTTTCGTATGCCTATAGCTTTCTCTTGATCCATCGGTCAATCTTCCAAAGGAAACCTTTGCGACGATGTTTCCAAAAGAATTTCATGTAGAGCCTCTCTGCGATGCCCCGTGGGCTATTGCGATAGGCTTTGGCATGCTGCCTTACGCGATTGACGTAGCGTCGGCCCCAGTACACGCGGTTGTAACGTATAGCTTTGTCTGATGGTTGCTCAATGATGTGATAGAGGAATGCAGCCAGATGTTCGAGTTTAGCTTCTATGCCATCTCTCTCGGGCTCCTTCAGTGCAGGAGTGGCAAGCATACGTGCATATCGTTCGGGATCATTATCTATGCGTTTTATCTCCTCCACGACCTCACTCCATGAATTATATTTGTTGCAGTTGATAAAGGCCTCTTCATTGAAGGTTTCACTCACCGTAGGGTCACCCCAATAGATAGGGATGGTCTGTGCTGCGAAGGACTGTATCAACTTCTCGGTACAGTATCCAGGGTAGCTACTGTTTTCAAAAGAGAAACTAAACTTATGGCCTTGCTCGAAAATCAGTTTGTCTGCCACAGGACCTCCAATATTGTTCTTATAGCGACCTCCTGATGAGATGGTCTTATAGTCCGATAGCTGATTGAAGAACTTCTCACGCACCTCTGAGGCCCTATCGTTGGAGTAGACAAAACTGCAAAAGCCTGTCTTTTCGGGGATAGGCTTTAGGTGTTTTTCCTGCATGAGGCGAAAATCCTTCTGGTATCGATTCAGATAGCATATGGGGAGACGGAAATATCTGTCACCCAATGTCAGATGTTCGAAGCCAAGGGCATAGTCACAAAGATTGAAGTCTGGGCATTGATTCTCGCCAGTGTAGAATATCTTTATGCAATCATAGCGCAGATACTCCTCGCCAAAGACAGAGTAGAAAAGATACTCTGGCTCATCAGACAACTCTACATCGTAGCGTTCTGCGAGAATCTGATAGAATAGGTTATTCTCGGGGATGAAGTCGTCCCAAAAATCAACGAATTTAATGCGTATATGTTTCTTCATAATTTCATCTTTGTCTTTTTGATATAGTAAGGCATCACCTTGAAAGCAATCCGTGTGCAACGCCTGACAAATGTATGCAACATGCGTAGTTTCAAGTCCGCACGGTAGTAGTCATTCCTCCTGTAGTGCGGTATGTAGCTGAGCATGTGTTCGTGCATCTTCTGTACGATGACTTGCTGCGGATGCGTCTCATTATATATATAGGTGAGCATGCCAAGCAGGTACCCCTTCTTCAGATAGATATAGTCAAGTTCTGATTTGTTGGCGTCGTAGAGTCCTTTTTCGCGGGCAAACTGCATGAGCAGGTCGAAAGATTTTATTTTGTCGGCATATCGCTTAGGGTTGCGCACTTCAGAGAGCGAATCCTCGTGTACCAAGTACCTGTATAGAGGGCTGTCCACACATGCGATGCGCTGAGCGGCTAAGAGCGAGCAGGTAAGAAAATAGCTATCCTCGGCGCTGCGTGTTGACGGGAAACGGATGCCATACTTCATGACCACGTCACGCTTGTAAAGGAATGTCCACATCATTGTGACGTAATGAGAGAGAAAATAGCGACGCTCATCTCCATCAAAAGCCCCACTCCCAATCACGGGATTACTCATCGGTTGCTCTTCCTTGCCATTCACGAGTGTCGCCTGGCAGTAGGATAGGTCAGCATTGCAGCTTTGAGCAGCTGTATAGAGTTGTTCGCAGTAATCTGATGTTACAACATCATCGCTATCCACAAATCCTATATATTCACCCCTAGCCTCCTCGATACCTATATTGCGTGCCGCTCCTGGCCCCATATTGTGTGGTGTGGCAAGGAAGCGCACCGATTTATTGCTCGGGTGTTTTTCGACGAATGATCTGGCACGCACGATGCTGTCATCTGCTCCGTGGTCATCAACAAGCAATACTTCAATGTCGTCCATAGTCTGCTCAATGAGCGATGCTAGACAAGTATCGATGTAGGGAGCCACATTATATACAGGGATGATGAGAGATACTTTAGGCATATGACGTTTCGCTTTTATCGATAGCAATTTAAGCCACCCATTTATATACTTTAAGTCCTAAGGGAAGGCATACGTACATCAACATTCCACCCAGCCTCACCTTCATGTTGTTGGCCTTACATAAGCATCTGAACAGATGTCGGTTTTCGCGCATCAACTGTATCAGCTGTTTGCCCTCTTCTGCATTGACAATATTCAACGTGCGGAGCACGATTCTCATAGCAAAGCCAATCTGTGTATAGAAGGCCTGCTTGCATTTTCCTTTGACATGGTGCTGCTCTACAAAACTGTATAATCTATTCATGACAACGAAGAGATCTGTCCCGTTCTTTAATTTCAGCTGGGCCGTTATGCTAGTAGCATTACCCTTATAATAATTGTAGGCCACCTTGTCGTATGATGCGCAGCTCTTAGCGAGATAGACAACCTTTGATTTCAGCTCGTTATCCTCGTGGTAGATGCCAGGGTAAAAAGACAGGTTGTTCTCAAGCATGAACTCGCGTCGATAGATCATAAACTGAACGGCTGTGAAGAAGCTGTTTGTCACCAGCAACTCTTCTCCTCTGACTATGCCATCTATTGTGGCATAGTGTTCGTCGCAGAGGGTGTCATCGGAGTACACATTCTTATACTGCAGCTGCAACACATCCACCTTGGTCTGCTCCAAGCGTTCCAGAATCTCATGCAAGCAGTCGTCAGCAATCCAATCATCCGAGTCCACAAACCACACATACTCCCCCTTGGCAGCTCGCAGTCCAGCATTGCGTGCCATGCTCAGCCCTTGATTGTGTTGATTGATGATGGTGACATTGGAGCAACCACGTGTCATCTCTTCCACAATGGCCATGCTGTTATCCTTGGTGCCGTCGTTGACAATCACCAGTTCATACTCTTCACATGCGACCCTCTGCTGAGTGAGGCAACTCTGTAGACAACGCTTGATGTACTGCTCCACGTTGTATACAGGGATGATAATGGATAGTTTCGGTAGCTTGTTCATCGCTTCGTTTTTTGTAATTGCAAACTTACACAAAAAACTTGGTTTTCACACCCGTTTGGTGAAAAATCTGAATCCACTCAGCTTCTTACCCCAAACGGTTTCTTACCCTTTCACCCCAAACTCCTTCTTCAGGTATTCGTATCCGATGCGGCAACGCAGACAGTCTCTGCGGTCGCAGTACTGCTTTTTCAGTTGGATGAGTGCTTGGCTATCTGCAGCATTCTTGACGAGTATGCCACAATCCATCCATCCACGAATGATATAGTTGTTCTCGGCCTTTAGCTGCTCGAGCAACGCTACAGCTTGCTCCATGTGTTGCTCGCTATTTTTACGCAGTCCATAGCTATAGTAGAATGGTGCTACGGAGTTGATGAGCAGCAGTGTGACGGCATTGTCGGTGACATGCTTCTTCATTGGTGCCGATGCTGTAGAAGCAAACACATAGTGTGTGTCCCAATATTCCGAAGCATCCACCTGAAGTAGCTCTGTGAGTGCTTTTCGGTCCGCAGCATTCAGTAGCTGTGATACGCTGATGCAGCGCTTATGGTAGAGCTTGGCTAGCTGTGCTAGACGCACATGGGGAAAGTTTGCAGGGCGCATGCCAAGCAATCGCCAGGCGGTGTAGCTCATCGGGCGGAGATCAAACTTATGCGCCAAGAACTTGTACTCTCTCCGTAGTGACTGGAAGTACTGGTCTTCAGCCAAAGCCTCTTGGTAATAGGTGGGCACAGAATCCTCTTCGAGCAGCCCTGCTTGTCCGAAAAAGAAAGCCTCCACTTGCAATAGGTTGTCGGCATGCTTGTCTACCGCTCGGAATGGCATTCGTCGCGCCCATTCATCGAAGGCATCTCCATTGGTACCAAACCCGAAGTTTCTGGCAAGAGTGGCAAAGAGCGCATCGTCCCAATTCTTGTCATGTGCCTCATAGCGTTCGGTGATTTGTGCTGCCCGCAAGTCGAGTCGTTCGCAGAGGAGCGCCGACATGTAGCTATGCAGTGTGAGGTTACTCAGTTCAGGTATGATGCGGTAGCAGGGAGGGTAGTGCTCAGCTTTGCGCAGCTCATCATAGTTACTGATGACATGTGCTGGCACAGGGAGAGCTAGTTGAGGGATAGGAGTGCCGTCTGTCCTCATCACCTCACGATTGACCTCTGCAGCCACATGTAGCACTACGGAGTCGTATCTCTTGTTCGTGTCATGTCCGTGGACATACCAATCCGACGACTTCGTATGGATCTCCACATTGCCCACCCACAATGTGTCATTGACTTTGACCTTGGCATTGAAGAAGTCGGGTCCATCGTTACGATTTTCCATGCCAGGGTGTATTACCTCCACCGTTTGTCCATCAGTAGTGTGTAGTGATGTGAGTGGGAATAATCGATGCTTCCAGACGTATCGCACTAGATCTTCCATAAGCAAGCGGGGTAATTTGTATGTATGTGTTACATCGTATGCTTAGCCTTATAGGCCAGTGCATAGAGTCGCATCTGCTTCACCATAGCCACGAGTCCATTGCTTCGTGTAGGCGAGAGGTGCTCCTTGAGGCCTATCTCCTCGATGAAGTAGAGGTCGGCATCAGCAATCTCTTCGGCGGTGTGACCAGAGAGCACCTTCACCAAAAGGCTCACGATACCCTTCACGATGAGCGCGTCGCTCTCAGCCTTGAAGATGAGGCGTCCGTCCTCCTCATCAGCCTGCAGCCACACGCGGCTCTGGCATCCTTCGATGAGGTTGCTGTCGGTCTTGTATTCCTCAGCTAAGGGTTCCTGCTCACTACCAAGGTCGATGAGGAGCTGATACTTGTCCATCCAGTCGTCCAGTTCGCTGAACTCCTCGATGATTTGGTCTTGTATTTCGTTGATGGACATCATGGAATTTACAATTTAACGATTTACAAATTACTATTTAATAATGATTTGACATTCCTGTTTATTACTTCTCACTATATATCACCTGCAACACCGTCTGCCCTACAGCACGGAGCACTGCGGGATCGATGTTGTCCATCGTGTCGTCCATGGTGTGCCATGTGGGGGAAAATCCAGTCTCGGGATAGTGACCGATGATATCGATACAGGGGATGCGGGCAAACTGATTGATAGGGAGGTGGTCATCGGTGATCACTCCTCCATCGGCATGGAGAAACCATTGTCCATAGCCACAGGCCTGTGCTGCAGCCCACACCTTGTCCACGATAGGCTTGGCAAAGTAGTCCGAGTAGCCCTCACGATGGAATCGTGCATCCTTGCCGCCCACCATGTCGAGCAATATGCCATATCTGGCATTGTAGTCTGCCATGTGGGGCACACGAGCCCAATACTGTGAGCCGAGACACCAAGTGTTGCTTCCAGTGCTCTCCTTCTCTTCGGCATGGGTGCCGTAGTCCTCAGCATCGAAGAAGATGATGTCGACACCTATCTGCGTGGGTTGTGCTTGCAGTTGGCGAGCCACCTCGAGGAGTACGCCCACACCACTGGCTCCGTCATTGGCTCCGAGGATGGGAGTACGATGATACTTGGGGTCGGGGTCGGCATCTGCCCAAGGTCGGCTGTCCCAGTGTGCACAGAGGAGCACGCGCTTCTTGAGCTCGGGCTTATAGGAGCCGATGATGTTGCGTGCAGCCAGTATGGTGCCGTCGTAGGCACGCAGGGTCACACGCTGCGCAGTCACCTGTGCTCCGAAGCGCTCCAACTCGCCTTCGAGCCAGTCGCCACAGCTCACGTGAGCCTCGGTATTGGGTACACGAGGACCAAAGGCTACCTGTTGTGCTGTGTAGTGATAGGCACTATCGGCATCAAAGGTGGGCACCACCACGGGAGCCTGAGGCTGTGTGACAGGCTGGGGCTTCTTGCCGCCACAGGCGACAAAAAGCAAGACCAAGAAGACCCACCCCAAACCCCTCCCTCTATGGAGGGGCTTTGCGGACATCTCGGTCTTCTTTACTTTATTAAAGAAATCTAACATGAAAAATCTATCCAATAACTCCCCTCCATAGAGGGAGGGGTCGGGGGTGGGTCCCCTATTTACTTATTCAACTTCCAGGTGCAGCCATCCTTGGTGTCCTTGATCTCGAATCCGAGGGCAGCGAGTTCGTTGCGTATCTTGTCGCTGGTGGCCCAGTCCTTATTGGCCTTGGCGATAGCACGCTGCTCGAGGAGCATGTCTACGACCTTGCCGAAGGCCTCCTCGCGACCGCTGTTGTTGCCACTCTGTTCGGCACGGATGCCGAGGATGTCGAAGAGGAAGAGTGCGAACACCTCTTTCAGTTCAGCGAGGTCGGCAGCGCTCAGCGTGGCCTTCTTGTCGACAGCCTGATTGATGATGCGGGCAGCATCGAAGAGGTGGCTGATGACGATGGGCGTGTTGAGGTCGTCGTTCATCGCGTCGTAACACTTGGTGCGGATGCCGCTGACATCGACAGATGAGGTTTCCGAAGCGGTGATGCGCTCAAGGTTGCTCCACGCTTCGAGTAAGCGATTGAGGCCCTTCTCCGATGCTTGCAACGCTTCGTTGCCGAAGTCCACCGTGCTGCGGTAGTGTGCTTGCAGGATGAAGAAACGGATCGTCATGGGGCTGTAGGCCTGCTCCAACAAGGGGTGCGAACCTGCGAAGAACTCGCTCAGGTTGATGAAGTTGTTGTACGACTTACCCATCTTCTGTCCGTTGATGGTAATCATGTTGTTGTGCATCCAGTAGTGCACCATGTCGTCGCCCTGACTGGCCACGCTCTGCGCGATCTCACATTCGTGGTGGGGGAAGACGAGGTCCATGCCACCACCATGGATATCAAAGTGCTCGCCCAAATACTTCTTACCCATCGCCGTGCACTCGCAGTGCCATCCGGGGAAACCGTCGCTCCAGGGTGAGGGCCAGCGCATGATGTGCTCGGGCTGTGCCTTCTTCCACAGGGCAAAGTCTACGGGGTTGCGCTTCTCGCTCTGTCCGTCGAGGTTGTCACGCGAGGTGTTGAGCACGTCGTCGAGGTTGCGTCCCGAGAGCTTGCCGTAGCGGTGGTCGTGGTTGTACTTCTCTACGTCAAAGTATACCGATCCCTCGCTCTCGTAAGCATAGCCATTGGCAAGGATATCCTCAACGAGCTTGATCTGCTCGATGATGTGTCCCGATGCGTGTGGCTCGATGCTGGGAGGCAACACGTTGAGTGCCTCCATGGCCTTGTGGTAGCGGTTCAGATAGTGCTGCACCACCTCCATGGGCTCGAGCTGCTCGAGTCGAGCCTTCTTGGCCACCTTGTCCTCGCCTTCGTCGGCATCGTGCTCGAGGTGACCCACATCGGTGATGTTGCGCACGTAGCGCACCTTGTAGCCGAGGTGTTGCAGGTATCTGAAGAGGATGTCAAAGGTGATGGCAGGACGTGCATGTCCCAAGTGAGCATCACCATATACTGTAGGTCCGCAGACATACATTCCCACGCGTCCCTCGTGCAAGGGTCTGAATAGCTCCTTGCAGCGTGTGAGGGTATTGTAAATCAATAGTTGTTGTTCCATAATGCAATATTATATATATAGGTGTACAAAATTAGTGTAAATTTTCGACTTGCGAAAATCCGCACCTTAAGAAGTTATTTGGATTTTATTTCAAGTTTAGTTGAATTCTAAACTTGTTAACGGTAAAATCCAAATAGCTTCTTCTAAATTACATGTCATACTCTAGTCCGTCTCCTCCTCCATACTCGGGCTGCATGCCTCCATTATCCATCTTGCGAGGTTTCTTGGCTCTCATGTTGCCGAAGCTGTAGGTGAGTGTGCCGGTGATCTGTCGTCCGCCACGGAAGTTGCTGCTATTCTGATAGAAGTCCTGGCTCCACTTCTCCGAGTGGAATCGTCGTGAGTTGAGCAGGTCTCGTCCGTTGAGCGAGAGGCTCCACTTGCCTCCAGCAAACTGCTTGCGCACTCCAGCGTCGAGTCCGTAGTTGGGTGCCCGGTAACCCTGAGCGATGACGCTCTTGGCATTGTACATGCCCGTCACCTGCAGCGACCATGCCTTGGGCAGCCCTACGGTACCCATCATGCGGAGGTTCCATGAGAAGTCCTCACTGGCATCGCCATGGAGATTGGTTCCATTGGGCAGGAGGAAATCGAAGGCCTCAAGCTTGTAGTAGAACATGTTGAGCGTCGTCGTGAGGTCCACCTTGCCGAAGAGTCGGTTCTTGCCCACGATCTCCACACCTGACGAAAGCGACTGCGCCACGTTGTCCGATGTGCTGTACATGATGCCATTCTCCATGTAAGATATGCGCTGCATGATGTCGTCGGTGGTGCGGTAATAAGCCGATACGGAGAGCATGTGGTTCTCCCACGACTTGAGATAGTTGAGCTCGAATGCATTGGAGTACTCGGGCTTGAGTAGTGGGTTACCGAAGGAGATGTTCGTAGAGTCGCTGATGTTGTGGAACGAGTTGAGCTGTCCGCCCCAGGGACGGCGCACTCGCTTGGTGTAGTTGACCTGCAGTTCATTGTCGCCCGGCAGCTGATAGGAGAGGAACACGCTGGGGAAGAACTGCAGCACAGGGTCTATCGTCTCGGGATGAGTACTGATGACGCCATCCTTCTTATGGTGCGAGTCTGTCGACACGGCATAGTACTCTCCTCTGAGTCCCACTTGGTAGCCAAAGCGTTTCCACAGCTTGCCCGAGTAGGTGGCATAGAGTGCGTGCAGGTCTCGGATGTAGATGAATCGGTTGTACAAAGCCTCTATCTCCTCCCTCTTGTCGGGGTCGGCATAGGTGCTCACGGGGCTGTTGTCGCGTGTGAAGGAGCCTCGGTATCCTGCTTGCAGCTTATGGTTCTCGGTGAATGCGTTCTCATAGTCGAGCTGCACCTCATAGTCCACGTTGCTGCCCTCGCTCTCCTGCAATTGGTAGGAGCCATATGTGGGTATACCCTCGCGTGAAGTGCTGTCTATGTAGACGTTGCGGCTGCTGTTGCCCCAGTGGTGGCGCGATGCGGTGAAGTCTATCCAGTGTGTGGTGCTCCACTCATGCTTGTAGCCGAGGCTGATATTGTACATACGCATCTCTCCCGTGCTTGTCGTGCTACGCTGTCGGGTATATTGCTGGTGCTGCTCACCACCGACGATCTGTCCTCCCCAGTATTCAGTAGTGTTGTAGCGTCGGGGGCTTCCCATCATGCCCATGAGGTCTAGCGAGAGGTGGTCCTTGGCTGTCATGTGCCAGGTGAGTCCTGAGCGTGCGAAGAGGTTGCGTCCGTTCATCTGTCCTTGACCGAGCTGGTCCAGATAGGTAGTGTCGGCCCCGAGATAGTTCTTGCGGTAGCTCGTGTTCTCGTTGCGGTGATGGCGCTCTCGGTAGCTCACGTTGGCATAGGCGTCCAACTTGCCGCTGCTATAGTTGATGTTGGCACTTGCGTTGTAGCCGCCAAAGTCGGTGTCATACATGCTCGCTCCAGCCTGTGCGCTGCCATAGTATCCCGCCTTGCGGTCGCGCTTGAGCACGATGTTGATGATGCCCACCGTGCCCTCGGGGCTATACTTTGCCGAGGGGTTGGTGATGACCTCGATGCGCTCGATGCTCTCAGCAGGCATCTGCTCCAGGATGTCGCCCTGGTTGTCGGCGGTGAGCCCCTGTGCCTTGCCGTTGATCCATACGGTCACACTCTCCGATCCGCGCAGCGACACGGTGCCCTCGGTGTCGACCTCCACAGAGGGTATGTTCTGCAAGATGTCCGATGCCGAGCCTCCCGTAGCTGCGATAGCTTGGTCCACGTTAAACACCTTCTTGTCAATCTCAAACTTCATCTGAGCCCTTATACCAGTGACCTCCACCTCGCCCAGCACATTGTTGTCCTCCTCGAGGGCTATCTGCTTGTAGTGAGCATTCTTGGCTGCCGCCGTGAGGGTAAACTCCCGTGTGGCGTTGCGGTATCCGATGTACGACACTGTGAGCACATAGCTCCCATAGTCCAGCCCGTCGATGCGGAATCCTCCGTCCTCATCCGTGATGGTACCTCCAGCCATGGTGTTCCCAGCCTTGGTGTTCACCACCACGTTGACAAACTCTATGGGCTCGCCCGTGGCCTCATCGACCACCTTGCCCCTTACGCTCCCCTGGGCCATGGCCACGCTTAGGGGAAGCATCACTCCTGCGAGGAGCAGCATTATGAACTTCTTCATTCCGATGATATAATATATATTTTTTTTCTTTCCTATTATTGATGTATGCACATAGATGTATGTGTCACCCTCCACGCTCGTGATGCCGCTCCCTCCGCCTACCTGACGGTGATGTGCAGGCAGCTCTGCTTGACCTCATACTTCACGTAGCACCTCCCTGCCCGATGCATGTCGTAGACACACTGCATGAGCAACTGTTTCAGCTTGGGGTCGTTGGCACAGTCGCTCTCGGGCTTGTCGAACCTCACGTAAGTGATGTCCATGGTGGTGCCATACTGGTGACACGAGTTGGCCGATGCGTTGACGTTGCCACTACGGCGCAGTCGCTTGATGTGATCCTCGGTGCGGTACACGCTGGTCACGATGAAGCGGTGGCGTCGGTCATAGCCGCGGTTGTAGAGCGAGTCCTGAAACGCCTCGCCCAGCTCGCTGAGGAAGTCCGCCGCCCGTGGCACCAGGTAGGGTGCCGAGTGGGTGAGGGGGTCCACCTTGTAGAGGTGATTGGTCCCTATCCTACGTAGCCCATAGGCCCCACCCTCCAGCTCCTCGATGGTGAGCGTGCGGGGAGTGCCGTTGGCACGTGCTGCCACGAGCTGCTTGTCGTTGAGGTCGGCAAACAGCTTGGGGTAGTTGCGATAGGGGTCGCGTCGGTCGCTCAGCGTGGGGTCGTGATTAGGTTTCGGGGGGATGATGATTGCCTCCGACCTCTTCGGCCATAGGCGAGGCATGTCGAAGTGTAGCGCCCCTCGCTGGGCATACACAACACCCATCAGCACCATCACCAGTGCCACCGAACCCAAGATCACCGCCAGCCCCCCGCGCGAAGCTATGCGGCCCCCTGCCAGTCGTGTCGCCATGCGCAGATAGCTGCGCACCCACCCCTTGCCCCACCGGGCAAACAGCTGAGCCATGCAGGGCGCTATGGCCAGCCCCACCTTGTAGCCGAAGAGCTGGTGCGAGGCCGTAAACACGCCACCCACAAGCATCAGCAACAGATACAGAGGGTAACCCACAAGAGTCATCTTCCTCACGGGCCATCGCAACACCTTGCGGCACAGCAAGAAGACACAGCCGAAGGCACCGAGCGCGGCAGCCACCTTGCATCTGAACCCAAGGCCCACTTCATATCCATCACCGACAAAGAGAACCCCCATCATGTCGGTGACCACGAAGAGGAAGCACGCCAGGGGCACAAGGCGAAGGACGAAGAAGACGATATCTTTGCGAGTAATATTCATAGAGGCTACAAAATTAGTGTAAATTTCCGAGTAATTGTTGCAACATTGATAGTATTTTCATACCTTTGCACCGCATTGATGGGGGTATGCTTCCATTTCCACCCCTGTCAAACGCTGCTCGAATGGTGGAATCGGTAGACACGAAGGACTTAAAATCCTTTGGCCAGTGATGGCTGTGCGGGTTCAAGTCCCGCTTCGAGTACTGAGAGAAAAGCCAACTATCTGACAGATGGTTGGCTTTTCTCTGCTTTACTAATTAGATTACTGGTCCTTTTTTAGAACTCTACGCAGACACAGTTTTGGGAACAGTATCTATTATATGATAGGTTATGCTAATGTCACTTGCTACCTTCAAGGCACTTTTTCAATGCGATGCCTTTTGCAGTAAGTCGATATTTCTGATTCTGACTATTGGGTTTATCAGGAATTGTAAGTTCTATATAACCATTACTAATAGCAGGATTTAGATAATCCGTTCTAAAATAATCTCTATTCTTGATAGATAACAATCCCTGCTGTTCCGAGCGCCCCATCTCACCTGTCAATATAGAAACAAGTTTCTCCACTTGCACACTTGCATGGTCACTTGCATGGTACTTACATGGTACTTACATAGTCAGGGTATCCTCATCGTCATTCATCAACTTTTTTAGGTCTTCGATATCAGGAAGGGTATGCTGCATCTCTTTTGGCATATCGGCGATTGTTTTATACGTTGCAACGCCCATCGGCTTGTTGTAATCACGAACAGCATACTCTGCATACGCCTGATTAGCACTTTTGCAAAGTACAATGCCTATACTTGGATTCTCATGTGGCTTGCGTACCTTATCGTCAAGTACTTGCAGATAGGCTTGCAATTGTCCTAAGTATGCAGGCTTGAATTTTCCAATTTTTAGTTCTATAGCAACCAAAGCATTCAGTTCTCGGTTAAAGAATAGCAAGTCGCTCCACATCTCCTCACCGTATATTTCCAAATGATATTGATTGCCTACGAAGGTGAAGTCTCTTCCAAGTGTCATAATGAATCGCTTGATATTATGCACAATTCTCTGCTCTACCAATCTTTCGTCCACATCTTCTTCCTGTGCATCGATATCTTCCACATTGATATAATCAAGCAAATACTCATCTTTGAACATCCTTATAGCTTTTATCGCTTGTCGGGTAGATGGTATTGTCTGTATAAAATTATTTGGAGCAGTGCCATCGGGTGCAGGTATACCAGTCTTCAGTATAGATCTCAAGGTATATTTATCCCACTGATGCACTACTGTCTCGTGTATACAAAGCAGAACCTCATCAATGTTTTTTGTCTTGTGTAGAATCTCCATATGATGAGAGAAGCTGATGCCCAAGAACTCATCTCGGTTAATTTCGCTCGCCAATGGCGACCATTTTGCCAAAGACAATCTATCGCATTCTATTTCAGCATGCAAAGATTCAATTCCTAATTTGCTCGCCATTGGCGAGTGAATTAAGAATGGTTGCCAAAATTCTGCAAATTGGCGCATGTTTCTGATGTTTTGTGCCGAGAAGCCACGTAGTCCAGGAAGTTCTCTCCGCAGTTGTTCACTTATGGCATCAATGGCTCCTGTTCCCCAAGTTCCTCTGCGAGAATTAGCAGATACATAAAGCCCCACGCCAAAGTATAATGACAGTTGCGTGCCGCTCACCATTCTTACAGCGCGACTTTGGCTCTGCAATATTGCCGTCTTAATTGTCTGAACGGCTTGCTTCAAATCGGTTGATGTCATATTGTTATTCATATTCTTTGCAAACTTAATTATTTCTTAGGCTTTATATCAAGTTCGGGAGTCAATTCTCTTTTGGAATCCATGCAAGTAGAATCATTATATACGTTATTCCTTATCCTTCTTTGTTATTATAAAATATAAATCTGTGATACTTCGTATTGTAGAAAAGAAGGTGTTGAACATAATAATTATAAATACAGAATTTGCTATGGAACAAATGTATTGGTTACTGACAAATGGAAATAATGATGCGACATAAAAACTTATACATAGTATAGTTTCTACTAATATCAAATACGAATAAGATACAACTATTAACCGATACAGTGATATCGGTTTCCCCGATATTTTCTTTTCCGTAATATAAGACTTTGCTTCTTCTATTTTTGAATTTCCTGTAAGAAATAATGTTAATGCGGCCAAAGTAAAGCCTAATAATGTTGCGATGATTGGTACTGAACCTTGAATAATAATATAAAGCACATTGTCATTATTAATAAATGAAAGTACTCCACTCGCTATTCCAAGAAGAATAGGAATTCCCCACTCATAAATAGCTATTCGTTTATTTAATGTAGAGAAATAATCAGCTACAACTAATAAAAATTCTAAATACATCAATAATCATTTGATAGCATTTCTAATTGAGAGAACATATATTGAGTATTATATTCTCCAGTTTCTTCATCCTGTTGAGCATCAATATACTCTTTTTTTATAATAAAGTCTGTATCTATTACGCTTTCACTCGAGTCCGACATTTTTCCTTTTACACGAACACGCTTTATTTCTGTCCTACCCCCAGCCATTTTAGCTAATACGTCGTATATGGTATGTTTTATAGACTCCTTTTTTTCTGTTTTGAGTCCAATGACAATATCCTCTTGAACATAATCTAAACGATCAGAAAAATTTAAAGAGTCACTACCTAGAACTTGTTTATCAATAAACACTTCAGCAAAGACAACTCGATCCATGTTGTCTAATATTTCTCTGAAATTATCACGAGGTATTATATCGAAATGAAACCGACCATTAATATGTTCTCTTCGATGACTATTATTGAATACTGAAATAAAAGTATTGAAATAATCTGAAATGATTTTTAAGGTCAGTATGCTTTTTCCTGTTTCAAGAAATACTATAGCATCTCCATTAACAAACTTTATCAGCAAATGAGTCTTGACTTGTTCGCCTTCCTCCCTTGTTTTAGGATTCTCTCTAGATTCGACAGTATTCCGATTTATCAAAGGAGCTCGATAACTATGTCGGGCGCTTTTGAACAAGATTCTTAATAAATGATTATCCTCATCATATTCGTAACTATCGAGGAAACAGAACCTGTCGTCTGAAACATCTTTTTTCTTCGCCCTATTTGATTGTCCACCAATAAAGCGAAGAACTTTAAGTAAATTCTCTTCAATATTCAAAGTATTCTCTCCTTCCGTGCAATGTAGGTAGAAGAAGCCTATTCTGCGTTGTGCCATACGTATATTATTTTAGATTAAGTTCTGTATGCCTATTAAATACCTCAAGCAAATACTGATACGTTGATAAATTCGGAGATTTGGATTGTTCGCCGTTAAGATAACACTTAAATAGTTTGCCATTATTGATGGATTTCTCGATATCATAGACAGAATAGTTCTTGAATAATTAAGCCAATTATCATATTGAACTTCTGTAACACTCGCGGAACTCATTAATTCTAATCCCTTGTTTATGACTCCTTGAAGAGCTACATTATTTGTTCTCATCGTCTTCCTCCTTATTTTTCTTATTTAACTCTGTTAATTCGCTTATTGACATTATTTTGCTTGTATCCATTGCATCCATTGCTATCTTTGAGGCTTCGGCACTTTGTTGTTTCCATTTTAAATTAATTCCAAATCCTTCAAAGCGTTCAAACAAAGGAAGTATCATTAATAACAACCAAAATAACAAAACGACATTATAACCACTGAAATCTTTAGTGAATGTTAACTCAATACATTTATCAAAATTCATCATAACAAAAACAGTTGTTCCTATAAAAATTATAGCATACCAAAGACGCTGTAGCCAATATGCGAATACATCGACCAAATGAGACAAGACCTTTTTAGGAACAGAACTGTCGAACAATAAATAACCTAATATAAAGGTTATAAGAAAGCATACCAACAAAGATATTAGAAATACTTTAATTGAGACCATATCTATAAATATTATAATACATACACCGTTTCGTCACCGCAGATATTGCGGATTTTCATACGCAGGGGCTTTTCCTCGCAGTGGATACAAGCATCCCAAAATTCGTTTGTCTTAACTCCGTTTTTGATTACGTAGCCGAGTTTGTCAATCTTGACTTCACTATCGCTATGCCAGGTTGCCTCTTTTTCTGCATTGGTACAATCAAGACTAATCCATTCAATGGTTTCAAGTCCTTCATCACTTATGATTATAGGTTTGAAAACTTTTTCTTTTCCTTTGGCCAACTGCTGTAGTACTTGTTGTTCGCCTTTTAAATTTATTGCCTCAATCTTTTGAGCTACTCTATCACTATGGAATTGAGTAATCTCAACCATCCATCCTTTGAAGAGGTTTGCTTGAGTTTCAGACAGTTCCCATTCGGCATAGTCTTCTACCACAACATTATCTAACACTTGCTTCAAGTCTCGCAATTCTATCTCTATTAACGGATTGCCATTCTCCTTGATGAATTTATCGATCTCTTCGCGATTTTCGATGTCAATATAATAGATTATAACTCGCTTGGTTTCATCGGGAAGATCAGGCATTGCTTCGCGAATTATACGATTCATCAAAGGAATATCCAAAAGACGAGAAATAGGTCCATTCTTAAACTTAGGAAGATATACTGGCATCATGCCATATTTTGAATCAATAATACATCCTGCCCAAAAGTCACTTAATGCGTCATCATTTCGTAATCCTACAATAAGAGTCTTTAATTTTTCATCGGTTTGAATCGGATTGCGATAAAGCGAAATACCATCATTTACTTCTAAGATTTCGAATTCCGCTCTTATTCCTTTAAGACGATCACGTGCAGTCTGAATACTATTAATATTAATATCATTATGAATAAACTTACGATTGAGTTTATGAGCAACTGCTGCAGCCACGCCACTTCCTCCAAAGAAATCTGCCACAACCATCCCTTCGTTGCTACTCGCTTTAATGATGCGTTCGAGAAGGGCCTCGGGCTTTTGAGTAGAATAATCTTCTTTTTCTTTTGAACGTCCTGCTACATAAGCTACATCATTCCACATGTCATTCAGCGGAACTCCAGGGAGTTCATCCATAAAGACAATCTTACAGCGTTTTATAGGTTTGCCATTTTTCCCCAATTTTATTCTCCCATGGCTGTTAGGGACTTCAGTCTGTTCTGCATTCCAGAGTTCTTCGAATTTATTTGGAGTCATTCGCCATCTTGCAACTGTCCCATGAAAATCATATTCCTCCATTTTCAACTGAGGGTCTAACATGTTTTCTGATTTATAATATCGTCCTGAAGGCAATTTTGTCCATTCACTATCAATATATTCTTCGGAATAAGGATTATATAGTATATTAAATGTACTATCATTAGATAGCGAATAAAAGTAAATATGATCAAATACACTACTAAAACTTTTATTGGAATCATTATGAGAAGCTGTACTCCTCCACGAAATGTCATTTCTGAAATTCTCTTCTCCAAAAATTTCATCCATTAATATTTTCACATAATGCCCAATATGGTCATCCAAATGTACGTATATACTTGCCGTATCACTCATTACAGACCTAATAGCAACAAGATTCTCATACATCCAGTTGAGATAACGTTCCTTATCCCAAATGTCACCATACATTTTTTCTTCAAAGACTTTCTGATCTTCAATATCCAATTCTAGTTCTGCTTGACGAATAGCTTCGGCTACTTTGGGATTTCTACGAACATACACTTTCTTGGCATAATCAGCACCACTGGCAAAAGGAGGGTCAATATACACCAAATCCACAGTAATGCCCTTATCTTTTAAGCAAGCACAGGCTGATACGCACTCTCCACGGATAATTAAGTTATCATTAGGATTAGTTCCAACCTTTTCCGTCAACTCCATTTCGTATAGCGGCATTCCGCGCTTGATACGTTCTACAACTTTACCGTTATCATGATAACTAAGAATGCGCTTGGTTCGCACGAAATTATCGAGAAGTGCTTGTCCTTCTAACGTGTTCGGGTAATAGGGAATATATTTGATTGCCATATAAATTATGTGTATTAGTCATTAAAAAAGTTTTCAATCGACATGATAGTCTGCTTCTCGCGTTCTTCCTTTGATATGGTATCTTCCAAATAAAGGAAGTCAAAACGTGGGTAACCAAACTTTTCGTTATTCTTCTGCACGAAGGTTTTCATAAACTCTTTACGTTCGGCAAACTTTGCAGCATAGCCTTCACCCTTCGTCTCGATAATAATTATCTTGTGGATATTCTTGCTGGCATCTCGGCTTATCAGCAGAAAGTCGGGGACATATTTTCCAATATATTGCCATGCCTCGCTTTTCTTACGATAGCAGTCTATCTTAAACTCGGTCAAAGTGTCATCGCCATTAAAATAGACTTCCAAATTCTTATTACGGATGATGGGAAGTATTGACTCTGCAAAGTACTCAATCTCTAAGCGACTATCAAAATGGTAAGGCAGATAGTGGTACGTTTTTTCTCTTTCGGGATGAGGGTCTTTCTCTGGAGCCAATTTTGAAGTGTCAATACCCATGGCTTTCAACTCCTCCAACTTTTTGAGCACATCATCAGAAAGTGTGGGGACTATTGGTCTATTATCCCATTCTAACACTTTTTGTACAGTATCAGACGATGGATAGTACTTGCCATCAGTCGTTTCTATTGGGCTTGTAAAGTTCTCAATGCGCAATAAGTTGGCTTTAGTGGGGATTACCTCTTCTTTTGTTTCAAAAGTCCGTTTGGGGAGAAAAGCCTGACGTATCAGTGAACGGATTTGTATTTGATTATATTTATGATTGAAGAAGTACTCACCATCTTTTTTTACAACAATCTGTAGGAAGATGGCTTGCAACTCGGTTGTATACTTCTTCAAATCCGCCATTGTACAGGTGTTGAACCCTTCCTTCACTATCAGATGTAGCCAATGATTGAAAGTTGTCTGTTCGTTATCCTCCCTATCTTCTTCATAGTGTCCTATGATATTACCTTCTATATCCTGTTGATGAATGAGAGATGATGCTGTTTGGCAAAGCAATGACTCATTCTGCAATCGCTCTGACACATTGATGTTTTCCTCTATTATTAAAGTTTCATAGGAAACTTTTAATTGGTAAAAATCAATAGGAGGTACTTGAAGTTTCTCTATTCGGGAGAACCGTTCCACTAGTTTACCACTTTGAGGCTTCTTATTATTAAACTCTTGCAGGGTTATATTCTGTTGTTGCTTCAATTGTTTGTTCAACGTATCTGCGTTGAACTTGTTTAGCCAAATCAAAGCAGACTCTTCGTGGTGCCTTTGTACCTGGCGTAAACAACGACAACTTGTTTGAAGCACCATATTGGTCGGGCATACTCCTTTTTGGGGTAGAATAACTCCTGTGAGGCTCTTGCAATCCCATCCTTCTTTTCCAATTTGCACTAACAATATAATTCTAATCTGAGAAACCGAGGTGTCAAGTGAAGCAAATTCTGTTTCTGAACCTTCGGGTTGTGGATACGCTTTATTACCTCCGTGATATTTCAATATGGTTGTTGCTGGGTCTATGCCATATGACGCAACAATTTCTGCAACTAAGGGGTGAATATGCTCTTCCAATGTCTCTATCTGTCCGCAGTAGATGGCCAATTTGGCGCAAGTGTTATTAGAATATATGGTATCCTTGTATTTGTCAAGAAACTCCCTTACACCATTACGTACAATCATTGAGGTATCGCTATCTGAAAATTTCACCTCTGGGACTTTCAAGAAGTTACCGATACCATTAATCAGTGGATAGTAGTATACCACATTGGACAGGTCTGTGTTTTTGATATGAAAGGTTCCACCCAATACGACACTTTCAGCCTTATCCAAATAAGGTGTTCCTGAGAAACCCAAAACAGAGTTAAAGGTATGTGCATTTGTCCATTCGTTCACTACTTGGCGCAATTTGATGTCGCCATCAGCAGCGTGGTGTACTTCGTCAATATAAATCGCTAGATTGGGGAGTCTTCCTATAATGGAGCGCAACTCGTTGGCCAACTTTATTTTGTAGTTCTCGTCATCCGTGAATAGCGTAGCATCTACATTCTTGTCTACACGATCCAATATCACCTTTTCAGCATTAGTGATGGCTACCAATCCCATCAAATCGTCTAAAGGTTGATAATTGTTGATTTTCTGAGCATTGGGATTTTTTACACGGTTGCTTTTATTTGCAGTCTTTTGTTCGTCTAATATCTCAAACTTTATCAAACGCTTTAATTGTGTAGCCGTAGGCTCAGGTATAATCCAAGAAGGGTCAAACTCCTTAATATGCTTCAGGCTAGGAACGATAGACGATTTTAATCCAGATGGAGCAAACACCATAAAATTATGGGCAAAAGCAGGATTGTCAGGTTCGTTTTGCGCGAAATATAAATCCAGATAAATAAAAGCTGCCATCAGATAGGTTTTTCCTGCTCCCATCGGGAGGCTGAAAAGATAATCAGTATAATTTACATCGTAGAATATCTTTTTGAATGCTTTTTCGTAGTCAATATCTGAAGCATGCTCTTTTATAAACTTCTCTAACTCAGGTGCTAGTTGCTTTCCGTTCTTGTCTTTCAGCAAAGAATATTCCAATAAAGCCACTGCAGCCTTGTTGGATGTCAAGACATATCGCGCATCAACTGTCAAAGCTAAAGTATCGATGTCCAAGCTATTAAAACGTCCTTCTACAAACAGTTGCCATAGAGGCTTATTGCAGCAGGCAATCTTTAGAAACAAATAGGTCTTGATTGCTTCAAGCTGGGCATCACGCATTTTCCCAACTTTTGCCATATACTGAATCAACTCCCGTATAGTACAATCAGGTGAGTTTAACCATTCATTCCTTTTCTTTTCAATTAGCTTATAGAACATACTCAATTATAGACAAATTAAATATGCAAATATACGAATTATCCTCGATAAAGTCTATTAATTCCCCGTTTTTATTCAAACAAATTACCGGGGTGCGTCATACTGCAGGTAATTCTTCTAAAGCAAACGGAGATTGTAACGATAAAACAGCCTCTGCTGTACGAAAACGATAACGATGACGAAAACCGTTAAAGAATGATGAGTTATGAATCTTGAATTTGATTTATGAGAAGAGCGAGACCGACGTAATTTACCATATACCTTTGAAGAGGTAGACAAAAAGAAACTCCCGACTAGTGGGTCGGGAGAAATGGGGGGTTATTCTTCTGTATCTTGTTCAAGTCCTAATGTCGGTTGTTGGGCATCGAGGTATTGCTTCATATTGAGTGATGTCACCACCTTTTTGCCTGTTTGCTCTTCGAAAGCTTCTTTGGCCACGCGTGCTACCGATCCTCCTCGTGCGGCCACTTGGGCGTGCTCGTGCATCGTCAGAGGGTGTTCCTCTTTAGTGATATTAGTGGCGGTAAGCTCGGCAAGCATATTCATCACCAACTCCTCGACTGCCTAGGCAGACTCCTTTGTGCCGATAAACCGGCAGTCGTCGCAACCGACGCTTTCATACCGCGTCGGCATATTATCCCTCAAGTTCTCTTGATGCAATCCCTTAAGATGTTTATATTCGCGAGCAGTGAGTCCTGCCCATGCCTGATATATGATGTCGGTGAGCGTGGCATAGCCTACTCCCTCCTTTACGTTGTGAGCCTTCCACTGGTCGGTGAGGTCTTTGCGTATCTCAATGCTTTTGAGACGTTGGTTTATCCAGTTGTCCGAGTAGCCCAGTCGTTTGTAATCCATGAGCGACTGCTGTATGCCCAGCTAGGGGTCTTGCATCTGATGAATGCGTTCGGCACCCACCTGTGCCAACCATCGTTTGAAGGGTTCGGCTTTCTTTGAGGGAATGGATTGTACTATACGGAGTATACCCTCTATTGAAGCGCAATTCGTTGCATGTCTCTTGCCATCCGTGGAAAGGAATTGGTGAGGGGTACAAATTTGTACCCCACACGGAATTTAAGGTGTCGCTTCTCGATGAAATGGGCGATTTTTGTCGCTTTTCAGGTTACAAAAGTTCATAAATAGGTTGGCATTGGCAGCGAACTTCGTTTGGTATTGGCTTCATACTGGTAGAAGCGAAAGGAGTTGGAAAAAATGGATAAACGATTTTTGTGGTTTGTAGCCTTCCAATTTTATTTTTCATAGGCTTGAAAATTTTTTTTCGCTTTGTTGAAAAAATTTTTTCACTATAGTGATAATTTTTTTTCAAGCCGTCGAAAAAGTTTGAAAAAAAGATGCAATATGTTGGAGACATGGTTGTTATATTTTTTGTAAACAATAATATTGAGTGTAATTTGTGATTAACTACTCCGAGCTCTGCCAGTATGAAGAGAACTTCATGATGGCTTGCTTGCTCGGCAGAGTACAAGCAAGCTTGACTCTGCTCTCGCTGCGCTGTGCCATTGCCAACCTATTTATGAACTTTTGCCACCTGGGGAGAGGGGGTAAATCGCATTTTCGTGCTTCGTAACAGTGGACTACGCCTTCGGGAAATCTGAATGACGAAAAAATATCTGAGCAGGCTTTATATTTCGCTCGCTTCTTCGTACCTTTACGGCAAAATGAGAGATACGATGAACAACACCGATGACCGCAAGTGGGAGATACTCTCCACCGAGTACCTGATACGCAGACCGTGGCTCACGGCACGGCGCGACCATGTGAAGCTGCCTACGGGGGCAGAGAACCCTGAGTATTACATCCTGGAATATCCCGATTGGGTGAACGTGATCGCCATTACTCGGGAGGGGAGGTTTGTGATGGTACGACAGTATCGCCACGGACTGCAGGAGACACTCATGGAGCTGTGTGCAGGGGTGTGTGAGGCGGGCGAAGACCCGATGGAGAGTGCGCGCCGCGAGCTCTATGAGGAGACGGGCTATGGCGGTGGCCACTGGCAACGGTGGATGACCATCAGCGCCAACCCGGGCACGATAACAAACCTCACGCATTGCTTCCTCGCTACGGATGTGGAGCGGGTGTCGACACAGCACCTCGAGGAGACCGAGGACCTCACCGTGCACCTGCTCACGGAGGAGGAGGTGAGGGCGCTGCTCGAGCAGGACGAGATGAAGCAGGCCTTGATGGCGGCTCCGCTATGGAAATATCTGGCCACGAAGAGATGACCATAGCATCCTCAGGGAAAGGGGATGATGAGAATGGGAAGATTTGATAACAATAAAAATACGACACAGACCATGAAGAAGATCGTAGTGCTCACAGGTGCCGGCATGAGTGCCGAGAGCGGTATCAGCACCTTCCGCGATGCGGGCGGACTATGGGACAAGTACCCCGTAGAGGATGTGGCTACACCCGAGGGGTACAGACGCAACCCACAGCTCGTGACAGACTTCTACAATGCACGGCGCATGCAGCTGCTCACCGTGGAGCCCAACGAGGGGCATCGACTCGTGGCAGCATTGGAGGAGAGATATGAGGTGACGGTGGTGACGCAGAATGTGGACAACCTGCACGAGCGGGCGGGGAGCACACATGTGATACACCTGCATGGCGAGCTCACCAAGGTGACATCGAGCCTGGAGCCCAACAATCCTCAATATATACGCGAGTTGAGCCCCGAGGAGTATGAGGTGCACCTGGGCGACTGCGCTGAGGACGGTAGCCAGCTGCGCCCCTACATCGTGTGGTTTGGCGAGGAGGTGCCCGCTATCGAGGTGGCTGCCGACCATGTGATGCAGGCCGACGCGCTCATCATCATAGGCACTTCGCTCAATGTGTACCCTGCGGCTGGACTCATACAGTTTACGAAGAGCGATGCACAGATCTATCTCATCGACCCTGCCGAGGTAAGGGTGCCCTACGGACTGCCTGTGCATGTCATCAAGAAGGGGGCTTCGCAGGGGATGCGTGAGCTCGTGGCACTGCTCGATGGGGAGTGAAGGCTGGTCTCGCTGACGGATTGTATCGTTCAAGAATAAAGGAGTTGCCCATGGATAACTCCTTTATCATATATAATAGGACCACTTACCCCCACTTCGCGGCTATGGCGCCATCGAACGTGGCTGTACATTCGGTTTTCAACATTACTAAATATATTTTTCTTCTTTATCCTTTTTTAAAAAAACTTATGGGTATGATGATAGCCTGTGGAAAGGGTGGATAAATAAATGCTCCCTGATTTGCATATCTCGTACCCCACATTAGGTCTTGCGCTATCAACAGGTTGTCCACAGCAAAAATGAGGGGTTTATGGCTGACTATCAGCGCTTACGCGAGGGTTGTCCACAGGCTGTGGATAATGGGTGGAGTGGATAATTTTGGGTCGAAGGACAAGGTCAAAACTGGTGAAAAGTGATGCTGAAAAGTCATTATAAAAAAAGAATAAACTTTTTTGGCGGTTTGGATTTCTTGATTATCAATTCGTCGTTGGCAATACTCCAAATTTTAAAGCGTTTTTTTATCCACTATTTTTCCACCGTTATTAACAACTTTTTCCGGGATGGTTGTTTATTCGCTCGTTTATCACTACCTTTGCGATATCGCAACAATGAACATGTATGAAGAAGCGCATTATCATAGTGGGTCCGGCCTATCCCTACCGCGGAGGCATAGCGGACTTCAATGAGCGGCTGGCAAGGGAGTTTCAGCGCGAGGGGCACGAGGTTCTCATCTATACCTTCACGCTGCAGTACCCGGGATTTCTCTTCCCTGGCACTACACAGTATGCTGCTGGCCCAGCTCCTGAGGACCTGAACATCGTGAGGAGGGTACACTCCATCAATCCCCTGAACTGGCTCAAGGTGGGGCGCGAGATACGTCGCCAGCGCCCCGACATGGTGATGATACGCTTCTGGCTTCCCTTCCTGGCACCTTGCCTGGGCACCATAGCCCGTGTGGTGAGGCGCGACAAGAGGATTCGTGTGGTGGGGTTGCTCGACAATGTGGTTCCTCACGAGCACCGCATCGGCGACCGACTCTTCGCGCGATATATGATAAGGTCGCTCGGGGGATATGTGGCCATGTCGGAGAGTGTGCTCAGCGATGCACGCAGCTTCGACGACTCGCTACCCCATGGGCTCACCCCTCACCCACTCTACGACAACTTCGGACCTAAGGTGTCGCGCGAGGAGGCCATCAGGGTGCTGGGGCTCGATGGCGACACGAGGTATATCCTCTTCTTCGGACTCATACGTGACTACAAGGGCCTCGACCTGCTGCTGCGTGCCTTTGCCGACGAGCGACTGCGTGGCAAGAGGGTGAAGCTCATCGTGGCGGGTGAGTTTTACAGCAATTCCGACACCTATGAGCAGCTCGAGCGGGAGCTCCATCTGGCCGAGCACATCGTGTGGTGCAAGGAGTTTGTCCCTGCCGACAAGGTGCGCTACTACTTCGCCGCGGCAGACCTCGTGGCACAGCCCTACAAGACGGCCACGCAGAGCGGCATCACACAGATAGCCTATCACTTTGAGCGACCCATGCTGGTGACCGACGTGGGCGGACTGGCCGAGATCGTGCCTCACGGCAAGGTGGGCTATGTGGTGAAGCCCGACGTGGCGGAGATAGCGGATGCATTGGTCGACTTTGTGGATCACCACACCGACGAGGACTATCGAGAGGGCATCGTCGAGGAGAAGGCCAAGTATGCATGGAGCAACATGACCAGACAGCTGCTCGACGTGGCTGAAAAATCATCGTGATACACCTATTATATATATATTGTTTAGGAGATAAAGGGATTTAAATGGAGTTATATGGAGTTAAATGCCGAATGTCCTTTCGCGCGATGAGACTATCGGCCTTTATCTTCCAAGGAGCGAAGCGACTATCTCCCTCTATCTCCCCAAAAAATAGTTAAATAAAATTAATCCATGCGCGTACTCATCATCAACACCACCGAGCGTCAGGGAGGACCTGCCATAGCAGCCTACCGACTCACCGAAGCCTTGAAGAACAATGGCATCAAGGCCAAGATGCTGGTGCGCAGCAAGAGTACCGAGCAGCTCACGACCGTGGTGGCAGAGCGCAGCCTCGCGACACGGCTCTCGATGCTGTGGGAGCGCATGGCTGTGGCGTGGCACACTCACTTCCGCCGCAATAGGGTCTACCGCATCGACCTCGGACGCGCTGGGGGCGACATCACCGAGCTGCCCGAGTTTCATCAGGCCGATGTCGTACACCTGCATTGGGTCAACGACGGCATGCTGTCGCTCTCGTCCATAGAGAAGATCATCGCTTCGGGTAAGCCCATCGTGTGGACACTGCACGACATGTGGCCCTTCACGGGGGTGTGTCACTATGCACACGACTGTGACCGATACACTACACACTGCCACGACTGTCCGCAGATCAGCAGCCGCAAGCAGCGCGACATGGCCTTCCGCACCTTCGAGCACAAGGCTCAGCTGCTACAGGGCACACACCTGCGCTTCGTGGCATGTAGCCGCTGGCTGGGCAACATGGCCAGCAATAGTCGACTGCTGCAGGGGCACAAGATAAGCTGCATACCCAACCCCATCAACACCAACCTCTTCCGTCCGCGCAGCAAGAAGCTGGCACGCCAGGCACTCGGCTTGCCCGACGACAAGAGGCTCGTGCTCTTCAGCTCACACATGCTGAGCGACGAGCGCAAGGGATTTCACTACCTCGGCGAGGCCATCGCACGACTCACCACACAGCGCCCCGAGTGGAGAGAGCAGCTGGGGCTCGTCATCGTGGGCAAGGACATGAATATCGCCATGTATGAGGGGTTGCCTATCAAGGTGTACCCGATGGGATACATCGCTGACGAGAAGAAGATGATAGACGTGTACAATGCCGTGGACCTCTATGCCGTACCCTCGCTGCAGGACAATCTGCCCAACACCGTGGTCGAGGCCATGGCATGTGGAGTGCCCTGCATAGGGTTCAACGTGGGAGGCATCCCCGAGATGATAGACCACCTGCACAATGGCTACGTGGCCGAATATAAGAATGTGGGTGACCTGGCCGATGGCATCAGCTGGCTGCTCACCGAGGGAGAGTATGAGGTGCTCAGTCGGGAAGCTGCACGTAAGGCGGTGAACACCTATGGGGAGAACAGCGTTGCCATGAAGTACATCGGGATATACAACCGAGTGACTGGAAAGAATGAGTGATGAGAGTTGAGAGAGAAGATGGAAGCCTCACCCCAACCCTCTCCTTAGACCCCCACCCGGCCTTCGGCCTCGTCCCCCTTAAAGAGGGGACAGTGCAGGGAATTCTGAATACACAGAAAAAAAATATTAAATAGCAAAATAGTAAATAAATAGTAAATAGTAAATTGTCAAATAGTAAATTTTAAAAATCATGTTTGCAAAAGAAACTTATATCCGTCGCCGCCAGCAGCTGAAAGAGACGCTTGGGAGCGGCCTGTTGCTCTTCCTGGGCAACGACGAGTGTGGCATGAACTATGCCGACAACACCTATCACTATCGTCAGGACTCGACGTTCCTCTACTTCTTCGGCTCCGACTATGCTGGCCTTGCAGCCATCATCGACATCGATGAGGACCGCGAGATCATCTTTGGCGACGAACTCACCATCGACAGCATCATCTGGATGGGCATACAGCCTACCATCAGTGAGAAGAGCGAGCGCGTAGGCATCCGTGAGACATTGCCCATGAGCGAGCTCAAGAGCTATCTCGACCGTGCTGTTGCCAAGCATCAGCCCATACACTATCTCCCACCCTACCGTGGCGACCACAAGCTGTGGCTGGCCGAGCTCCTGGGCAAGCAACCCGCTGAGGTGGCTGCAGGATCATCGGTGCCCTTCATACGCGCCGTGGTGGACCAGCGCAACTACAAGAGCGAGGAGGAGATAGCACAGATAGAGCAGGCTGTGGCCACTAGCGTAGAGATGCACAAGACCGCCATGCGTGTGGTGCGCCCAGGCATCAAGGAGAGCGAGGTGGCAGCAGCAGTCACCGAGGTGGCCATGAGAGATGGAGGAGGACTCTCGTTCCCTGTCATCGCCACCATCAATGGACAGACCTTGCACAACCACTGCCACAGCAACGTGCTCAAGGAGGGACAGCTCTTCCTCCTCGATGCGGGTGCCGAGAACACCATGCACTATGCCGGTGACCTCACCTCTACGATGCCCGTGTCGGGACACTTCACCGAGCGACAGAAAATCGTCTACGACATCAACCTCCGTGCCTACCGCACAGCTGTAGCTGCACTGCGCCCTGGCATCACCTACCGCGAGGTACACATGATGGCTGTCACTGAGATATGTAAGGGGATGAAGGAGCTCGGACTCCTCAAGGGCGACCCTGCCGAGGCTGCTCGCGTCGGTGCCTATGCCCTCTTCATGCCTCACGGCCTGGGTCATATGATGGGTCTCGACGTACACGACATGGAGAATCTTGGCGAGGTCTATGTAGGCTACGACGGACAGCCCAAGAGCACCCAGTTTGGATTCAAGTCATTGCGCCTTGCACGCACTCTCGAGCCGGGCTTCGTCTTCACCATCGAGCCGGGTATCTACTTCATCCCCGAGCTCATCGACAAGTGGAAAGCGGAGAAGCAGTTTACCGACTTCATCTGCTACGACAAGCTCGATGCATGGAGAGACTTTGGCGGCATACGCAACGAAGAGGACTACCTCATCACTGCCGACGGATCACGTCACCTCGGTCCTCACAAGCCCTGCACGACAGAGGAGATCGAGGCCGAATGTAATCGCCTATGAAGCTCACCACCCATGCCATACGCCACCTCATCGCACCCCTACTCCTCATCTTTGGGGTGTGGTCGGTGGCGTTTTACTTTATCCTCACCGACGAACTCATCGACGAGATAGACGACCAGCTCGAGGTCTACTCTGAGCATATCATACGCCAATGGCTCTCGGGCGAGGAGCTCCCCGACTCTGCCGATGCCTCCAACAACACCTACTACATGCGCCAGATCACTCCCGAGGAGATGACCATGGAGCGCAAGGTGGAGTATGAGTACAAGAACGTCTACGTGCCCTCACGCCTCGAGGAGGAGCCAGCGCGTGTGATGCACACCATCTTTGAGCATCATGACGGCACCTGCTGGAAGCTTACGGTGAAGACTCCAGTCTATGAGCGCAACGAGGTCATCAGCACCATACTCGTATCTACGCTCATCCTGCTCGTGGTGATGCTGCTCGTAGTGATAGGGGTGTTTGCATGGGTCTTCGTGCGCCACACTCGTCCGCTCTATAAGGTGCTGCGCTACCTTGACTCCTACGTCATAGGTCGCCCCGAACCGCTCGACAATGTCACCGACGTGACCGAGTTTGAGCAACTCAATCAGTCTGTCACCGAGTGTATCCGTCGCATCGAGGAGGTCTACGAGCGTGAGCGCCGCTTCATCGGCGATGCTTCGCACGAGCTGCAGACTCCCTTGGCGGTATGTCAGAACCGCATAGAGCTGATGATGGACGATGCCTCCCTCACCGAGCAGCAACTCATGGAGCTGGCCAAGATGCAGCAGACCATAGGGGAACTCATCCGCCTCAACAAGACCCTATTGTTTCTCTCCAAGATCGAGAACAACCAGTACATCGAGCACACCGAAGTGGACATCAACGCTAAGCTACATCGACAGCTCGAGATGCTTTCTGAGGTGTATGCATCGAAGGACATCACCATCTCCCTCTACGAGAAAGGACAATGGACCCTCCTTGCCAACGATGAGCTGATGGCTTCGCTCGTGAGCAACCTCTTGCGCAATGCCTACATCCATAGTCAGCCTCATGCCAGCATCGATATATATATAAAGGAGGGGGCACTGAGCATCGCCAACACCAGTGAGGGGGCGCCTCTCGATGGTGAGCGCCTCTTTGACCGCTTCTACCGTGGTCATCAGGACAAGCGAGGATCCAATGGCTTGGGGCTCTCCATCGTCAAGGCCATCTGCGAGGCTAGCAAGCTCAAGGTCAGCTATGCTTTCGAGCAGGGTAAACATATCTTTATGGTTACGTGTTGATAGAGAAGAGGAAAAATGAAAAAAAACACTTTTTCGCTCGCTTTGCACGAAAATTTATGGTTTTTTGCCATGAATTTCGGCTGCGGCTCGGAAAAATTGAAAAAAAAATTCACTTTTTCGCTCGCCTTGCACGAAATTTCAGAATCTTTTCAGAATAGGGCTCTACCTTTGTCGTGTAAATAATGAGAAACTAAATGTAAACAACTAAAAAACCGTACTATTATGAAAAAGATTATTCTAGCCATCGCGTGTGTATTTACCTTAGTGACCAATGCTTGTGCCGACAACTACCAACCCATCAGCCAGACTCAGCTCCCCGAGAAGGCACAGACCTTCCTCGCTACCTACTTCCCCGAAGCCAAGATCTCACTGGCTCGCAAGGAGATTGACGTGATGGAGCTCTCCTACGATGTCATCTTCACCGATGGATGCAAGGTAGAGTTTGACCGCAAGGGCAACTGGACCGAGGTGGACTGCCTCACTCATCCCCTACCCTTTGGCATCGTGCCCGAAGCTATCAGCAAGGTCATCCGTGCGCAATATCCCGATGCACAGGTTACCAAGATTGAGCGCGACCACCGCGAGACAGATGTCAAGCTTACCAATCGTGTGGAGCTCACCTTCAACAAGCACATGCAGCTTGTCGACATCGACTGATCCTCGTACACTCTTCCCATACCGACACTGGCAGATCATCTGTCAGTGTCTTTCTTTTTTTGCTGTGAAATATTCAAGTAAACTTGATATTATTTCGCTCGCTTTAACTATCTTTATGACGAATCATTAAGATAGCTTTGCTCGCTGTGAAATATTCAAGCAAGCTTGATATTATTTCGCTCACTTTTCGCTATCTTTGCATACCAATACGTAATCAGCGACATACACTACCATGCGACACGACATGACTATATCGGCCAAACCTCACTACGACTTACTCGACGGACTGCGTGGCGTGGCTGCCATCCTCGTGCTTTTCTATCACGTCTTCGAGGGCTTTGCCTTTGCCGAGGCCACCAATGGCGTGGGCAGTGGCATCATCACTACGCTCAATCATGCCCACATCGCCGTGGACTTCTTCTTCATCCTCTCGGGCTTCGTCATCAGCTATGCCTACGACAATCGTTGGGGACAGATGAGCATGGGACAGTTCTTCAAGCGCCGCCTCATACGCCTCCACCCCATGCTTGTCATGGGCGCTGTGATGGGCTTTGCGGCCTTTGCCTTTGTGGGCTTCGAGCGGTGGGATGGCACCATGGCTCCTACGGGTTGGGTCATGATGGCTTTGCTACTCACCATATTTATGATACCTGCTGTGCCTGGCCTCCCCTACGAGGTGCGTGGCAATGGCGAGATGTTTCCCCTCAACGGTCCTGCCTGGTCGCTCTTCTTCGAGTATGTAGGCAACATCCTCTACGCTCTCTTCATCCGTCGCCTCTCCACCAAGAGGCTGGCCGCGCTCACCCTTGTGCTGGGTGTGCTGCATGCATGGTTCTTCGTGGGCGACATTTCTGGATATGGCATGCTGGGTGTGGGCTGGACCATTGATGAGGTCAACTTCTGGGGCGGACTGCTGCGCATGCTCTTCCCCTTCACCTTGGGTATGCTTATCTCGCGCACCTTCAAGCCCATGAAGGTGAAGGGTGCGTTCTGGATATGCAGCGTCGTGCTCATCGTTCTCTTCTCCGTCCCCTACATCGAGTCTGCGGGGGGAGTTGTCAACCTCAATTGCCTCTACGAATATGTGTGTGTAGCCTTCATCTTCCCCTTGCTCGTGTGGCTCGGCGCCTGTGGCAGCACTATTGAGGGTGGCAAGGCCACCCATCGCATCTGCCAAGCTCTGGGCGACCTCTCTTACCCGCTCTACATCGTGCACTACCCCATCATGTACATCTTCTACGCTTGGCTCATCGATAAGCAAATCTATTCCCTGAGCCATTGCCTCGGCGTGGCTACGCTAGTCGTTGTCTCCAGCATCCTCCTAGCCATCCTCTGCCTCAAACTCTACGACGAGCCTTTGCGCAGAAAGTGGGCTCACTCTAGCGGAGGCAACTCAGAGTCCGCAGGTAAATCATAGAAATTGAAAATTGAAAATTCAACCAGGTTGAAATTAATCATAAATCACAAATCATAAATGAAGAAGCTCAATATCCTCCAACTCAATCGTATGAACGTGGCCGACTACCGCGAGGTCCACAAGGTGCCCCTCGTCGTGGTGCTCGACAATGTGCGTAGCCTCCACAATGTAGGCTCGGTATTTCGCACCTCCGATGCCTATCGCGTCGAGAGCATCTACCTCTGTGGAGTCACTGCCACCCCACCATCGGCCGAGATACACAAGACAGCCCTCGGGGCCGAAGACTCCGTGGCATGGCAATACTTCAAGGATACGCGCGAAGCGGTGGAGCAACTGCACCGCGAGGGCTACACCGTGCTCTCCATCGAGCAGGTCGAGGGAAGCACCGCCCTGCAAGACCTCCGATTGGAGAAGGAGAAGAGGTATGCCGTCATCTTTGGCAATGAGGTGAAGGGGGTGCAGCAAGAGGTCGTCGACATGAGCGATGGCTGCATCGAGCTGCCTCAGTATGGCACCAAGCACTCACTCAACGTGTCTGTCACGGCAGGCATCGTCATCTGGGAGTTTGCCCGACAGCTGTTGATAGAGTAACACAATGATGCTATATCTATGAAACTATTGCTGAAGACCTTCGCCGCCTTCCTGAGTGGATTGCTCATCACGGGCGCTATGCTCTTTGTCCCTGCAGGCACGCTGCACTACCCTGGTGCATGGCTCTTCATGGCCCTGCTCTTCGTGCCCATCCTTGTCATGGGTATCGTGCTCATGATCAAGAATCCCGAACTGCTGCGCAAGCGCCTGGAGATGAAGGAGCGCGAGAAGGAGCAGAAGGGCGTGGTGGCACTATCGGGATTGTTGCTCGTGGCATCCTTTATCGTGGCTGGCCTTGACTATCGCTTCGACTGGAGCAATGTATCGAGCCTCATCGTGGCTATCGCCTCTGTGGTGCTCCTCGTGGGCTATGCGCTCTATGCCGAGGTGTTGCGCGAGAATGTGTATCTGTCGCGTGTGGTCGAGGTGCAGGAGGGTCAGCGCGTCATCGACACGGGCCTCTACTCCATCGTGCGTCACCCGATGTACTCGGCCGTAAGCCTGCTCTATCTCTCCATTCCTCTCGTGCTCGGTTCGTGGTGGGCACTGCTGGTGATGTCGCCCTGTCTGCTTCTCTTGGCTGCTCGCATCAAGAATGAGGAGCAGGTGCTCTGCCAAGGCCTCGCTGGCTATGCCGACTACATCCATCGCGTACGCTATCGCATGATACCCTTTGTGTGGTAAACGTACACCATGTATATATAAGCATACACGCCGCAAAGCATTGCTCTGCGGCGTGTGTTGCATATGATAAGACTGAGAAAGAACGTGTGCGCTACCTGTTGAGCACCGACACGAGGTACTCACACTTCTGCTTGTCGCCCAGCGTCTTGCCTTTGTCACACGAGAGTTTCACACAGGGGTGCCATTCGCGCGACTCGGTGATGCGTCCCTGTACGAGCTTGAGGACGATGTTCATGGGTGAGCAGCCTGTGACGTCGCAGGTGAGGAAGGTGCCCACACCATAGCTGTCCACGATCTTACCCTCGCAGTAGCGGTGTATCTCGATGGCGCGCGCTATGTCGAGTCCGTTGCTGAAGACGGCCTGCTTGGTCATGGGGTCTATGCCCAGCTGCTTGTACTTGGCCACGATGAGGTCTACCTGTTCCTCCTCACGGCCACTGTCGATGCGCAGTCCCGAGAAGGTCATGGCCATGCGCTTGGAGAGGTTGTTGAAGAAGACGCGGTCGCCGAAGCAGTCGTAGAGGAAGATACCCACGTTGCCGTCGTAGACCTCGCTCCACTTGTTCATCACGTTGTAGTTACACTCGATGACGCCGCTCACGATCTCCTCGAACGAGATGCACTGGTGGCTCATGGTGCCCAGGCAGGGGATGCCCTTCTTCATGGCAAAGTAGACGTTCGATGTGCCGGTGAATCGGCCGCACTGTCCATCGGTCTCGTCCTTCACCTCGCGGTACGATTGCATCAGGGCATCGATGACGCGCTCTTGATGAGCAAAGGAGAAGCGGCGACGGGTGCCCATATCGCCTAAGGTGAGTCCGCCACGCCATATCTGACGGCCTTTGTCGAGGCTCTTGGCATACTCGGCCTCGGCATCGTACTTCTTGTCATCGCCGTTGAGGATGTGCATAAGTTCCGATATGGTGGCCAGGATAGGCATCTCCCAGATGATGGTGCTCCACCACTTGCCCTTGACACTGATGTCGAGATGTCCCTCCTCGTCCTGCGTGATGGTGAGCTCTGCGGGGTTGAAGCGGAAGCCGCGCAGGAAGACATTGATAAACCAATACGGCAGGAAGGGGAACGAGCGGGTCATATACTCGCGTTCCTCGTCGGTGATGGTGACCTCGGCCAAGTGCTCGAGCTGCTCGCGCAGCAGGGCATCGAAGCCCTTGGGGTAGCGGGTGTAGTTGCGGTCGAAGAAGCGGTACTCGGTCTCTGCACGGGGGTATTTCTGCAAGATGTAGTACATGCAGGTGAAGGTGTAGAGGTCGTTGTCGGTAAAGTGGTTGATGATTTGCTTCATGGCGGATATGTGTTTCGCAAAATGGTTTTCAAGGAGCAAAAGTAATAAGAATATGTGAGAGAAGGAACGAAAGCACGGAGTTTTTTTTCTTTGCCCACCATGCCTGTCTTCACACACCCCCTACCTCACCACGTCTGCGAGCATCTGAGCCACTCTGTCGGGATGGTCTATCACGAGTTGCCCATGCTGCATGCGAGGAAAGCGGATGATGTGACAATGGGGAGCGAGCGACTCGAGGTGGCGAAACATGTACTTGGCCACAAAGGCTTCGTGCTGACCATACCAGTAGTGCACATCGGTGCTGCGCACACACTCGAGGCGCGAGGTGTAGACGGACTTGTAGGCATCGCGCACGGCACGCCCATAGCCCGAGGGATAGACCTTGGCGAGCTCAGCAAGCAGGGTGTCGAAGTAGTGTGAGCGGAAGAGCCATTTGAAGAGGCCGCTCATGTGATAGCTGCACCACACATTGAAGCTCTGATAGTAGCGCAAGGGGTCGATACTCCAGCGTGGCAGGGGCAGCAAGGGAGCAGCATCGAGGATGACGTGGTCGATGGTGACGTCGGCACGCTCCTGTAGTTTGGCCACGATGCACCCACCCATCGAAAGGCCGTAGGCAGCATCCAAATGGCCGTCGTATGCCGAACGGATATGTCGTACGAGCTGGTCCACCTGGTCATCGATGCTCGTGAACACGGAGGGGATGGCCTTGCCTTCGGCATCGAGAAGGAATCCGTCGACCTGCACGGCGATAATGTGGTAGCGATCCTGTAAGTGCTCAATTAGCGGAGCGAATACTTGGTATGACACGCCCAATCCGTGGATGAGCATCAACGTCTTATGCGTGGGGTTGCCGAAGGTGGTGAAGAGCATGGCGTAGTCTATATATTATTCCTTACAAAAGTACATCACAAACCCTCTCCCTCCAAAGGAACGGTGAAGTATTTCGTTTGTTAAACAATATTAAAAGTTTTCTTTGTTTATTGTTTTTCGATAAAACTGTATTACTTTTGCATCGTTAAACGATAAAAACTTATTGTATTATGAAAACAAATCTTTCAAAACGTTTGTCGGTAGTTACCGGTTTTGTGATCTTTTTCGGAGTGTTGAACATATTGTTATTATTGGCGAAAGCAGAGAATGCGGTGGGCATTTGGAGTAATCCTTTGGGCAAATGGGATGAAGAGTGGTATGCTTGGAAAGTACTTATTCTCGCAGGGTATGTTATCTTTGGCCTTATAGTAAACATACTCACCATGGTGTTTATGCTCAACTCCATCAAGCTAATCAAATGCGGCGAGTTTTTCTCAAAGCGTAACGCTAATTTTATATGGTGGTCAGCACCTGTATATTTTCTTTCAGGTCTATGCGCCAATAATTTCCCCATAATTTATGGTGCTCCACTCTTTATGGTCTATCCCAACACATTCTTTACTCCCCTTCTGCTCATCGGTGTTGCGATAATCTATTCAGCAGGTGTCCGTTTGAGTGAAGAGAACCGCTTGACCGTGTGATTCGTTACCCCACTATGTAGAACCTTATAAATAAGCATACAATGTCAATCATAGTAAACGTAGACGTAATGTTGGCCAAGCGCAAGATGACCTCGGGCGAACTGGCCGAGAAGGTGGGCATCACCGCAGCCAACCTCTCTATACTGAAGACGGGCAAGGCCCGTGCCATCCGCTTCTCCACGCTCGACGCCATCTGCAAGGCGCTCGACTGCCAGCCGGGCGACATACTTGAGTATCGTGACTGATTATGATGATATACCTCTTTATCCTGCTTTTCCTAGGTGTGCTCTTCGGAGCCAATGCCTACATCCTTGCACGTATGGTGCAGGCTTTGCCTGCATTGCCTATGGCAGCAAAGCTCCTGATAGGCGTGTGTATGGCCATTGCCACGTGTGGCGTGTTCCTCTCCATTGCCTTGCGCAGTAGCGGACTGCCTGCAGTGCTCTCGCGCGGACTATTCCAAGTAGGCTCCGTATGGCTGGTATTCCTATTATATATGGTGCTTATCTTGCTCGTTGTCGATGTGGTTGCATGGGTTGGTCTAAAGATTCCCTATCGCTTTTGGGTGTCTCTTGTGCTTTGCCTTGCAGTGCTTGTTGTAGGCCATTATCGCTACAAGCACCCGAAGGTCAATGTGGTACCCCTGTCGTTCGATAAGGAATGTGCCCTTGCCAAGCCCCTCACCATCGTGGCAGTGAGCGATGTGCACCTTGGTGAAGGTACGGGACGCAAGGCGCTGGCACGCTACGTAGACCTTATCAATGTGCAAAGTCCCGATGTCATCGTCATTGCCGGTGACCTCGTCGACAACAGCGTAGGCCCGCTCTACCGAGACCACATGGCCGACGAGCTGGCCCGTCTCTCTGCTCCGCACGGCATCTTCATGGTACCGGGCAACCACGAATACATCAGTGGCATCGAGGCGGTGGAGCAGTTCCTCAAGAGCACTCCCATCACCCTCCTGCGCGACTCCATGGTAACACTCCCTGGAGATTTCCAACTCATCGGACGCGACGACAAGAGCAACCCCACACGCATCAGCTTGGATACCTTGATGGCACGTACCGACAATACACGCCCCATCATCGTGCTCGATCACCAGCCCTACGGCGTGGCCAAAGCCGATAGCTTGGGCGTAGACCTACTCCTCTGCGGCCACACCCACCGCGGACAGGTGTGGCCACTGACGTGGGTCACCGACCATCTCTTCGAGCAGAGCCACGGCTACCGTCGCTGGACGCATAGCCACGTCTACGTGTCGCAAGGACTCTCCCTCTGGGGACCGCCATTCCGCATCGGCTCAGATAGTGAGCTGATAGTGTTTAAGATTGGGGAGAAGTAGATGAAATAAAAGTTTCCCTATATAGCAATAAAAAGATGTGTTTGGGGAATTTTGGCTGAGGTGTCGGTCATGGCATGTAATGCGTTGTGGTATTGGAGTATAAAGACCGACACCCTGGTTGTGGGGGTGTCGGTCATGAAGGATGTTTTCGGATTGTAAAGATTTTTGTTGCTACGGCATATCTTTAATCATCCAACAACATAGGCATAAATATCGTTTGCCAGAGGAGGTCGAACTCGTCATCATCTCCAGTGTGTGAATATGTGACACGATATTTCATCGCTCCATTTTTGTCCAACTGTTGCTCTATCTTGTCAATGACAATCTCTCCAGCATTAGCTTCCGCGTATAGCTTGGGGAACTTCTTTTGCAGCAATTGTTCTGTATTGACATTGGTGTCAACGGCCAACCACTTTTGTGAAGTGCAAGCAGATAAACTCACGAAAAGTATGACTAGTGCGAAAAAGTATCTCTTCATAGTAGAAATGTTATATTAAAAACCTATACCGAGATGCACGCCCAAGCAATGTGACGATAGCGTGGGGCCGAGAAATATATGCAAATTCTTGTAGCAACGCACTCTGATACCGGGCTGCCAAGAGAGATAAAATTGCACATCTCCCTTATCGACACTAATATCCTCCTTCTTTGTAACCCCATCTACAGGGTCAACCCAGTACGCTCCTTCCAAATCTGTGACAAAAGCAGTACCCAACGCCAAGTCGCTGTAGAATGAGACAATCTTGCGTTCGCCCAAATGGAAGTATCGTCGGCCATATAGAGCAGCACTAAAGCTATTGACATCCGTATAGCCATGAGTGACGGTGTATACATTCACATTCTTTCCTGCCATCAATCCCAACGTGCGCTTTTCATCGATGCGCACACCACCTGTCACTGCAAATCCGCTAGCATAAATGCCCAGATTACCACGCACCGTAACCTCCGACTTCCAATTCTTTCTTCCCTCAGCCAAGAAGCTCTTCTTGATGCTTTGAGCTTGCACAGAGGTCAATGAGAACAGCATAATGGCTGCACAAGCAATAGTTTTGAATACGTTCTTTTTCATAATGTTCTTGTTTTGGTGAATACTAATTATTTTGCCTGTACCCCTATCCATACAGTCTGCCACTCTTCCCAATTGTCCTCTGACGAATCTGCTTTGCCGTGCATTTCCATTGAGAGGTGAAACTCTTTTGCTTTTGATATTTCAAGCGTCACATTGCGTTCTATACCGCTCTCATTGGCAGGAACCTCGAAAGTGATTGAAAAGTCCCGACCGTGTTCGCTCTTGCCGATGTTGTCTCCCACATTAAGGCGATAGCGATAGCACTTGTATGCCTCGCCGGGACGAATCACCCTCGTTGTACCTACACACTCGACTTCAAATGCCGCAAAACCATATATTCCTCCCTCTCTCGGTATCTGCACTATTTCATCTTCTGGGGTTACCTCCCAATCAAAGAGATATGAATGGCACGATGCTAATAATATGGTTGCAAAAGCCATTGTCACAAGTTTCTTAAAGCATGTTAGGAATTCCATAATGTAGACATGTTTATCTTGACAAGTCTTTCGACTCATCGCCACAAATGTACTAAAACTTTTCAATACTCCGCACACTATCATCGGAATATTTGCTTTTCGGTAAGGGATTATCAGTAAAAACACAAAAAAAACGTCAATGCTTTGTATGGAGAGCATAAATTATTTATATTTGCACTGCATACAGAGCAATGCTTATGAAAAAAGAGATTATTAAGTTACTTATTGCTGAAAAGCAACAAGAGATAGAGCGGATAGAACTGCAACAACGGGCTATCGAGTTTGACGACAATGCAAGTTATGTCATTGTGGGTATTCGCCGTGCTGGTAAATCTTACCAGATGTTCCAAGATATTAAGCGGAAGATAGAAGCCGGGAAGATAAAAATAGAGGATTGTCTGTATATCAACTTTGAGGATGAGCGTGTGGCCGATATGCAGGCCTCTGATCTTGGCTTGCTCTTGGAATGTTATGCCGAGATGTATGACAATCCCCGTCCTCTCATCTATCTGGACGAGATACAGAATATTGAGGGATGGGAGAAGTTTGCTCGAAGGATTGCCGACTCGAAGTATCGTGTCATCATCACAGGAAGCAATGCGCGTATGCTCAGCCACGATATAGCCACTACGCTGGGGGGACGATATATCGTTCGCGAAGTCTTCCCCTTTTCATTTGCGGAATACCTCACTTGGAACGATGTTGCGATAGACAAGAACTGGGAATATAATCCCGACACACGGACAAAGGTCGCTAAGTTAATGGAGACCTACTTGCATTTTGGAGGATTTGCCGAGTGCTTTGGTATGGTCAACAAACGAGAATGGGTAAACTCGCTATACCAGAAGATTCTGCTTGGCGACATCGTTGCCCGAAACAACATCCGCAATGGCAATGCCATACGTCTGCTGGCAAAAAAACTTGCCGAATGCGTAATGCAACCTACCACACAAACTCGATTGCTGCACATTGTCAAGTCGTCGGGAAATGCTGTTGGTCGCAACACCATAGCAGACTTTCTCGGCTATATGAACGATGCCTATCTGACATTTGACATTGCCAACTACATCGATTCGCTTGCCGAAAGAGCGAGTAACTGCAAGCGCTATTACTTCGACAACGCCTTGCTCAACAATTTTCTCGTCGAAGCAGAACCCCAATTGCTGGAGAATATCGTGGCCATAGACCTCGTCAAGCGCTATCGAGAGAGCGAGTCGGACGGTGTATATTTCTACAACAAAGGGATAGAGGTGGACTTCTATGTCCCTAACGAAAAGATGGCTATACAGGTTTCATATAGCATCAGCGACTCTATCACTCAAGAGCGAGAGGTAAGGGCTCTTGTCAAATTGGCCTCGGTATTTGATGTGGCGAATGCAATCATCATTACTCGTCACGAAGAGTCTGTGATAGAGCAGGATGGTATGAGAATAGATGTTATCCCCATTCATAAATGGCTACTAAGAGTATAACCCCTAAAACTTTACACAATATGAAACAGCAAGTCATAGTCCCCAATAACTATACCCTCTGCATCAAGGGCGATTGTCCGAAAGCGGCAAACTGTTTGCGCCATGCAGCAGTGACGATGATGCCGGCCGAGGTGGAGAGATGGCAGATTGTAAGCCCCGCGTATCTGGCACAGATGGAGGGCGAGTGCCCAATGTTCCGCTCGGCCGAGAAGGTACAGTATGCTCGTGGCTTCGTGCGGATGATGCGTACGCTGCCGGTGAACGTGTCGGAAATGGTGATGCATAAACTGATTGCATGCTTTGGGCGCAATGGCTATTATGACATGCGCAAGGGGAAACGCCCCATTGCACCTGCCGATCAGGAGGTTATCCGCACCGTTGTAGCCGAATGTGGCGCACTGCAAGAGGTGGAGTTCGATGGTTACGAAATGGATCATCAGTGGTAATCTGAAAATTATTCATTGCACTTGTCATGCTCAGTAGAACGAGGCAGCTCGCATAGTACTGCGCGAGATTCTTCCTCCCTTTAGGTCGTCAGAACCTTCAGGTCGCCGGCCGAAGGGAAAGGCAATGACAAAAGGTTGTTTGAGATAGTTTGACTATATCCAAACTGCAGTTTCTCTTAATAAAAACTCTAATTTGGAGCCCTGCAAACTTTAGTTTGGAGCTGAACAAATTGCAGTTTGTAACTGCTAAAACTGACGTATCAAGCCTCTCTTGCGACTTCGTCACAGGCTCCTCCCCGATAAATCTCTTTAATGAGCAGAGAAAATAGGTAGAAAGTGGACGTAAAATTAAGCTGTGAACGAAATCATTCACTTCACATAACAGATACAATAGTAGTCGTTAACTCGCAAAAAGCCGCTTAACGGATACTATAGTGGTTCTTATCTATCTGTTTCTATCATAGACTCAATGAAGAAATGGAAGGTGATTGCAAACAGAAACGTTTGAGTCTATTTCTTCATAGCCCAAGTGTTGGCCAAGATTATGGTCATTATAACCAGCAATAGCGTGGCGGCCATAAATAGGCCGAGGCCGATGGTATCCATGAAGACCAAGAGAGCACCCAATAAGATAAAACAAGACCCCATGATTAGGCGCAAGCGCTTGATGTTGCATTTCTCCTTCGCCTCTTTGCTGGCGGTGTTGTAGCCCGCAATCAAGAAGTCGCCTTTACCTACAAAAAGGACAATCGCCACAAACAGGCTCGCCAAAGCCTGACCCGCTGCACCGCCGATAAGTGTATTTAGAAGGGCGATAACGACAATCAAGAGTAGTATCACAAGGAAGTTTTTCATAGAATAGGGGATTTATTGGGCAAAGATAAAAGAAAAAGTAAAGGATTACAACACTTTAGAAATTTATTATTTAACTTCCAACTCCAGCAACCACCGCTTGGCCTCAGTGCCATAGGCAAAGCCAACAAGTTTACCATTGGCTCCGACAACGCGATGGCAGGGGACGATGAGTAGCAGGGGATTCTTGTTGCAGGCCATGCCCACGGCGCGGCTTGCTCGGGGGTTGCCTATGGCGGTGGCTATGGCTCCGTAGGTGCGTGTAGTGCCATAGGGTATCTGCTGCAATGCTCGCCACACGCGTTGTTGGAAGAGAGTGCCCACCATACGGATGGGGAAGTCCAGCTGGCGACGCTCACCACGTAGGAATGCTGTGATCTGATGCTCCGCCTCACGCAACAGGGGAGTGGGCGCAGAGAATGTGCCAGCAGCGTCGGTGAGCTCGATGCGTATGATGGAGCCGCCCTCTTCAGTGAGACGGACGGCTCCGATGGGAGTGTTGAAGGTGTATGTCATGGACTTCAGTCTTCCTCTTCAAGGGTGAAGATTTCGTCAACAGTCTTCCCGAAGTAACGGGCAATCTTCAGTGCCAATACAGTAGAAGGCACATAGCGGGCTGCCTCGATGGAATTGATGGTCTGACGGCTCACGCCTACTGCCACGGCAAGGTCCTGTTGCGTAATATCCTTGATGGCACGCTCTACGCGGATGGTGTTCTTCATCTTTGCTCCTTTCTCTCGCGATGCATGGCGAGGTTAAATTTCACGATGTACAGCATCAGGTAGAGATACATTGTCAAGAACATAAAGGTGAGGAACTCCAAATCATAGACAAAGAGTATGCCCAGCGCCAAAACAATAGATGTAGCCCAGGTGCTCCACACGAACGACTGCATACGGATATGCGCTGTCATCTCATCCTCGTCTTGCTCACGCGAAAGGGCGATGAATACAAGCGAAGCGAGGAGGCCGAGCATCGTAATCTCTTCGATAAGGGAAGTCTCTGTCATACAGAACCAACCTTCATGGCTGATTACAGCCGGCACCGTGGCATTGATGCCAACATTCACAAGCACGTCGCTGCACATGCAAAGCACACTGAGTACCAAAAACGGCACCACCATCCAAAGCCCAACTTTCTTAAAGCCTACGGGCAACAAATAACTTTTCTTCATAGCATTTACTTTTTTGAGGTTGTACATTTAATAAAACTCTCTTACGTAAGATTCACGCTGCAAAGATAAGTAAACTTTTCTTAATGACAAATAAATTTTACATTTTATCTTGCAAACTTTCTATTTTTACATTCTCAAACAATAGAAATAGTTGAAGAGAATAGTGGAAAATAGGGCTGTACTAAGGGGATATTATTGTTGCCCGAATGAAAAAATAGGATTATTTTTGTCACAAAACGTCAGTTCGACTCGTCTGTATAAGTGAAGACAAACATAACAATACAAATAAAAGGATGATGAAAAAGATTATTGTAACAATGGTCCTCATACTCGGAGTTCAGATGAGCCAGGCACAGACGGTGGACGGAATCATCAGAGAGTTTCGCAGCGAAGAGGATGCCGTGTGTGTAAAAGTTCCTTGGCTACCGGTGAAATTGGTTGGGCTATTTGCCGATGACGAGGCTGGCAGAGTAATCCGTCATATCAGTTCGATACGGGTATTGGATCTCTCCGATTGCTCACAGCAGGTGCAAGAGCGCTTCGCTGCAAAAATGGAGCAACTCAAGCTGGAAGGATACGAGCCGCTACTTGTGGTAAAGGATGATGGCAGTAGCGTCAAGATGTGGGGAAAGATGAAAGGAGAAAAAATCAAGGAACTACTTATTGGTGTGAGCGGAGATGATAATGAGCCGGCTCTTATCCGTATTAAAGGGAACCTGAGGATGGATGACCTTAATGTTTCTATGTCTGAGAACAACATAACATTGGTATCAGGCGAATAAACCTGTCGGGAACCTATGATGCCTGCCTCCCTATTCAAGCAACTGTTATTGCCACTCTACCCACGGCTCCAGCGCGTGGCTTTGCGCTTGCTCGGCAATGCCGAGGATGCCGAAGACATGGTGCAGGAGGTGTATATGAAGTTGTGGAGCAAGCGCGATGCGTTGCCCGACGTGCAAGACGTAGAGGCCTATTGCGTGACGCTGACAAAGAATATGTGCATAGATCGCTTGCGCATGGCTGAGATGGAAAAGGCAGATGTGGACGAGGTGCCAACAATGCTTGCTGCGACCGATGACGTGGAGGCACAGGTGGAGAGGCACGATGCAGTGGAGCAGGTAAAACAGATAATCGAGACATTGCCCGAGCATCAGCAACAGGTGATCACCCTACGCGATATGGAGGATTGCAGCTTCGAGGAGATAGCGGAGCAGACGGGACTGACGGCCGTAAATATAAGGATGCTGCTGAGCCGTGCCCGAAGGACTATACGAGAGAGATTCAAGAGACTATAACCCTATATAAAAGGTATACGATATGGATGCCAAGAGACTGGAACAACAGATAGAGCGCTACTTCGATGCTTCACTGAGCGCAGACGAAGAGCGTGAGCTGGTGCGACTGCTGATGGTGACCGAGGTGCCCGAGCATCTGGAGCGTGACAAGCAGGTGATACTTACCCTGCAAGGTGCAGTGCAACAGCCCGACCACACGGAAGCAATGGAGCGCCTGTCGCGCCAGATTGATGAGTGGGCAGCTGAGGAGAGTCGCGCAAAGCGGCGTGCACTCACCGTGCGTCTGTGGAGAGCGGCAAGCATTGCGGCTTGTGCGATATTCATTGTAGGGATAGGTCTGCAGTTGGGCAGACTGGGTAGTCCGCGCGACACCTTCGATACACCTGAGGAGGCCTATGCTGCCACACGTGAGGCTTTGCTAACCTTCTCTGCGGCTCTGAATAAGGGTACAGACTATGTTGCGATGGCCGTAGAGACCAGCGAGCAGATAGAGCAGACTGTGACCCATCAACTCGAAAAACTGACAACATACAATAATGACAATTAAAAAACAACGAACGATATGAAACGATTCATTTTATCGGTGCTCATTGCCATCACTGCATTTGCAGCCCATGCGCAGCACGACTATTTCGACAAATACGCAGATATGGAGGGTGTGACCTCGGTATATGTATCTAAGGCTATGTTCAAGTTCATACAAGGATTGCCCATTGAGAGCGACGATGTGGACATGAGCGGAATCATCAAGAAACTCGACGGATTGTATATCCTCACTACAGAAGAGCCTCAAATAATGGAGGCACTACGCAAGGAAACAGCCTTCATCAACAAGAAGGAGGGCTACGAGGAGCTGATGCGCGTCAAGGAAGACGGGCAGAAGGTGACAATCTATATGAAAGAGCAGAAGGATGACCGCTCCGAATATGTGCTGGTAGTGGATAGCACCGACGATGAGTTCGTGGTGATGATATTCTCCGGCACCTTACAACCTGAAGATGTACAGGGAATCGTTAATAAGGAGTAATTCGGAATTTTAGTCTCATCCACGAATCCCCCCGTTTCTCTAATGCGTATGCTCTTGCTGCCTGCGTCGCATCCGTCGCCAATTGATAAAGCCGTAGATATCGTTGGCAAGGAACATGACGAAGCAGGCCACCATGGGGAGATAAGCGAGATCGTCGGCCGAAGCGATGGCCCAAAGCACGATGAGTACGACATCGTTGGCACCATAGCCGATCCCGTAGTAGGGGCTGCGCAGATAGGTGAGGTACGAGGCACTGAAGCTGGTGGCTACGGAGAGCGTGCTCACCCACAGGCTGGCGGTGCCCAAGGCACGGAGGATAAAGTAGAAGGTGAAGGTGACGAGCAGCGTGAGCACCACCACCTGCAGCCACTTACGGGGAGTCGTATGGGCGACCTGCACCTCGGCACTGCCCTCGAACGGATGGCGTAGCCACGACACGATGGCTGCTACGGCTATGGGGCCCGTCATGCCCAAGTAGGTGATGACCTCGCCATAGAAGCGCTGATGATAGGAGGCGATACCATAGAGGATGGCAAAGACCACTACCAGCACCTGCCCTATTACATACCCCTTGGCGATGAAGATGAGCGAGGTGACGCCCACGAGCGAAGCCGCAAGCGAGAGGGCATCACCTTGCGGAGACAGCAGATACGACAATGCCACTACGGCCATCGACGACATCCAAAGCATGCGCTCAAAACGGGTGAGGGAGCCAAAGGCGCTGAGCATCTTGCGCAGTTGACGATTGATAAGTGTTACTTTCATACTATCTACATATAAAATAAGAAAGCATCCTCCCGATATCTTCTAAGACCTAACGATACGCGGACGGGATGCTTTGGTGTTTGCATCTGTGCTACCCGGTGGCAGCGGTTTACTATTTCTGGTGCAAATGTAATGGTTTTTATGAGGATGCACAAGTTTTCTTTGTACCTTTGATGAAATCGAAGATAATTTGCACTCGCTGTGAAAAATATTCAAGCAAGCTTAATATTTCTCGCTCGTTTATCCCTATCTTTACGGCAGAATAGCGAACACAATAAAGAAGGACTAACATATAGAAAAAACGACTATGAAGAAAATCATCAACCCCTACGAGGGGATGGGCCGCGAGGAGGGCTACCACTGTTTTGCCTGTGCGCCTCGCAATGAACATGGCTTGCACATGGAGTTTTATGAGGATGGCGACGAGGTAGTATGCTACTGGACTCCCAAAGAGCACTTTCAGGGATGGACCAACACGCTGCACGGAGGCATACAAGCTACGCTCATTGACGAGACGGCTGGGTGGGTCATCGCTCGCAAGATGCAGACCTCGGGTATGACCACGAACCTCAACATCAAGTATAAGCGCCCCATACCGACTACAGAGGGCACGAAGGTGGAGATACGTGCTCACATCCGCGAGATGAAACGCAACTTTGCACTCATGGAGGCCTCAATAACTTGCAATGGCGAGCTATGCACCACGGCGGAACTCACCTTCTATTGCTTCTCGCAAGAGAAGGCCCGCGAGGAGTTTCACTTCTTGCCCTATGAGGTGGAGGAGTAGTGTGCATCAATGAAAAAAGAAAAGGCAATAGTCTGTCTCTATCTGCGCATAGTTTTTGTCTGTTGGTGGTGTGGCGAACATCTGCTACCTTTGCAGCGTTAATAAGACAAAGATGTTTTACCAATTAGAAGAAAGAAGCTATGGAGAAGAAATATTATTGCACAGTATGTGAGTGGGTCTACGACCCTGCAGTAGGTGACCCCGATGGTGGCATTGCGCCAGGAACGCCGTTCGAAGAGATCCCCGACGACTGGACATGCCCCCTATGTGGAGTGACGAAAGAGGACTTTGCCATCGTAGAAGAGTAGCCTGCGGGCTGCTCTTCGTTTTTAGTGATTATTATGACAACTATTGCTTGAAGAAAAAATAGAATGTAGTATCTTTGCGAAAAGAAAACCGAACAACGATGAACATAACAAAGGATATCCAATACGTCGGTGTGGATGACACCGACATAGACCTCTTTGAGAGCCAGTATGCTGTGCCCGAAGGGGTCAGCTACAACTCATACCTCATCCTCGACGACGAGGTAGCCATCATGGACAGCGTAGATCGCCGCAGGTGTGATGCGTGGCTCGCTCGCCTGACCGATGCGCTCGCAGGGCGCGAGCCCCACTACCTGGTGGTGCAGCATATGGAGCCCGACCACGGAGGTAGCATAGCGGCTGCTATGGAGCGCTGGCCCGAGATGAAGATTGTGACTTCGGTGAAGGCTGCACCCATGCTGAAGCAGTTCTTCGGGGCGATGGACTTCACAGACCGCGTCATTGCCGTGAAGGAGGGCGACACGCTCTCGCTGGGGCGCCACACGCTGCAGTTTATCATGGCACCCATGGTGCATTGGCCCGAGGTGATGGTGACCTATGAGCAGACCGACAAGACGCTCTTCACGGCCGATGGCTTCGGCACCTTCGGGGCATTGCATGGCAACATCAATGACCTGCGTGCTTGGCCCGATGAGGCCCGCCGCTACTACTACAACATCTGTGGCAAGTATGGGCAGCCCGTGCAGGCATTGCTAAAGAAGGTGGGCGCACTCGATGTGCAGCGCATCTGTCCGCTCCACGGCCCCGTGCTCACCGAGGACTTAGGTTACTACATCGGGCTCTACGACAAGTGGAGCCGCTACGAGGCCGAGAGCGAGGGAGTGCTCATCGCCTACGCCTCTATTCATGGCAACACGGCCACTGCAGCCCACGCCTTGGCTGCTATGATACAACAGCAGGCCGAGGGGACCGAGGTGAAGCTTATCGACCTCTGCCGCACCGATGTGTCAGTAGCTGTGGCCGAGGCCTTCCGCATGGGACGCATGGTGCTCGCCGCCTCTTCGTACGATGGCGGACTGTTCACACCGATGTACGAGTTCCTCCACCGCATACAGATTAAGGGCTACAAGGGTCGCCGTGTGGGACTTATCGAAAATGGTTCGTGGGCTCCCTCTGCAGGGCGCGTCATGAAGGAGATGCTCGCCGCGATGAAAGACATCGACCTCGTGGAGCCTATGGTAACTATACGCTCTACCATGCAGCCCACCGACGAGCCTGCCATGAAGGCATTGGCCGAAGCAATCATCTGATACACCCGCACCATGTTTGAAAGTCCGCTGAAGAAGAATCCCTACCTGCAGTCCATTGTGGAGAACCTGCCCGACACACCGGGATGCTACCAGTATCTCAACAAGGAGGGCACGGTAATCTATGTGGGTAAGGCGAAGAACCTGAAGCGGCGCGTGAGCCAGTATTTCCAGAAGGAGCACACGGGCAAGACGCGGGTGCTGGTGGCACAGATTGCCGACATACGTTATGTGGTGGTGAAGAGCGAAGAGGATGCACTACTGCTCGAGAACAACCTCATCAAGAAGTATAAGCCGCGCTACAATGTGCTGCTCAAGGACGACAAGACCTACCCCTCCATCTGCATCACGGGCGACTATTTCCCCAAGGTGATGAAGACGCGACAAATCATCCGCAATGGCTCGCAGTACTTCGGGCCCTACAGCCACATGCCCACGCTCAACGAGATACTCAGTCTCATCAAGCAACTCTACACGGTGCGCACCTGCAACCTTGCACTCACGCCCGAGAACATACGCAGCGGCAAGTTCAAGCCCTGCCTCGACTACCACATCAAGCGCTGTAAGGCGCCCTGCATCGCCCTGCAGAGTCGTGAGGAGTACATGGAACAGATTAGCGAGATACGCCAAATCCTACGCGGCAACACTAAGGAGCTGAGCCGTGAACTCATGGTACAGATGCGTCAGCTGAGCGAGGAGATGCGCTTCGAGGAGGCCATGGAGCTGAAGCGCAAGTACGATGCGCTGGAGCGCTTCCGCGAGAAGAGCGAGGTGGTGAGCCATATCATTGACAACATCGATGTGTTCTCCATCGAGGAGGAGGGCGAGAGCGCCTTCATCAACTACCTGCACATCACCAATGGAGCCATCAACCAGGCCTTTACCTTCGAATACAAGAAGAAGATGAACGAGACGAAGGAGGAGCTCCTCGCCCTGGGCATCGTGGAGATGCGCGAGCGCTACAAGAGCCAGTCCAAAGAGATTGTGGTGCCCTTCCTCATAGACATCGACCTCGAGGGAGTCACCTTCACCGTACCCCAGCGTAGCGACCGTAAGAAGCTGCTCGAACTCTCGGAACTCAACGTAAAGCAATATAAACTGGATCGGCTCAAGCAGGCCGACAAGCTCAACCCCGAGCAGAAGAGCACACGCCTGCTCAAGGAGCTGCAGGAGCAGCTCAAGCTGGACCGTCTGCCCGCACACATCGAATGCTTCGACAACTCCAATATCTCGGGCACCGATGCTGTGGCTGCCTGCGTCGTCTTCCGTATGGGTAAGCCCAGCAAGCAGGAGTATCGCAAATATACGATCAAGACCGTCGTCGGCCCCGACGACTATGCCTCGATGCGAGAGGTGGTGCACCGCCGTTACTCGCGTATGATCAGCGAGGGCACTCCCCTACCCGACCTCATCATTGCCGATGGTGGCAAGGGACAGATGGAGGCGATGCGCGAGGTGATAGAAGATGCCTTGGGCCTCCATATCCCCATAGCCGGACTGGCCAAGAATGACCGCCACCGCACGGCAGAGCTGCTCTACGGATTCCCTGCGATGAGCATCGGGCTGAAGCCGCAGAGCGCTCTCTTCCATCTTCTGGAACGCCTGCAGGACGAGGTGCACCGCTTTGCCATCACCTTCCACCGCGACAAGCGCAGCAAGCGACAGACAGCCTCAGCGCTCGACACCATCAAGGGCATAGGACCTAAGACCAAGGAGGCTCTGCTCTCACGTTTTAAGTCCGTGAAGCGCATCAAGGAGGCCCCCATGGAGGAGATAGAGGCGCTCATAGGCAAGAGCAAGGCTGAGGCGCTGAGAGAGGGACTCGGGGCTTGATGGTAACTTTATAGCAACACCAATGCCCCGACGTCGGGGCATTGGTGTAAATATAGGCACAGCAAACGGGGTTGTCTCTGCGCTCACTCAAAAAGGTCATTTCACAATAAACTTCTTCCCATTGGCGATGTAGAGTCCCTTGGTGGGATTGGTGTGACGGCGTCCCTGGAGGTCATAGTACGAGGGTTGTGAGGCAGAGAACTCTGCGTCCGTCGTCACATGATCTATGTCGGTGGCTACGCGCTCCACGGGAATCTCCACCCACTCGCTCTTGAGATGTACGGTGCCCGAGGGCAGGGGGTCGGAGCTGGTCACATAGTATCCTCGCGGGATGTATTCCTCATAGGAGGGATATGCGCTGCCTGCTGCCAGGTGAAACTCTTTCTTGCCTACGCTGATGCCGCGGAAGTAGAAGTTGTAGGTCAGTGTGCCCTCTTCGCCCTCCTTTAGTTCGTCGTCGACAGGTGACTCCATGAGCCAGAAGGAGGCTCCGTTGCCCGTGCCGTGGTCGAAGAGGCGGGTCTTGGTGGTATTGGTCACGTTATTGTTCACCGCTTGTCCCGAGGTGTTGCCGTAGCATATGGCCACGTAGCCGGGGATGGTGGTAGTGTCAAACTCCCACTCTGTGCCCTTGCTGCTTAGCTCCACCATCGTACCCTTACTCCCATTAGCGGCATAGAGATACTTGCCGCTCACATTGCTGCGGATATAGAACTTACTTTCCGTAGAGGCACGCTCCAAGGTCCACTCCGTGCACTCGCTGCCCTGGCCATTCAGCGAGCCGTCGTTGTCGGCAAGGCATTGTCCACGGTCGGCACTCTTGTTGGTGAAGGTGACCACTGCCCCATCGGTAATGGCAGAGCCAGGCGCTTGGCGGGGCACATAGTCGTCCATCCAGTGGCGGGCATAGATGTACTCGCCCAGGTCGAGCATCTCGGTGTCGATGGTCATGCGGCGCACGAAGCTACGCCAGTCTTTCTTCTCCTGCGGAGTCCATCCCGCCTCGGCCACACACATGAAGCGCGGCAGGGCGAGGTATTCCAGGTATTCGTTGCTGCTCACGTGCTCGGTCCAGAAGGTAGCCTGCACACCGATGTAGTACTTGGCATTCTCGGCACTGACATTGGCGGGTACGGGCACATAGTTATAGGTAGCAGCTACGTTGTCATTGCCGTAGCCTGCTGCGGTAGGCTCGCCATAGTCGTTGCTCTGGCGGCGGTTGATGTAGTAGCATCCGCTACCCCACTCGGTGATGATGGCATTGAGCCCCAGCGAGGCCGCCTTGGCTGCACCAGCCTGACAGGGGTTCCAGCACATGATCGTCGCGCCCGATTGCTTCATCAGGTCGAGGTCGGCACCGCCATCGGTGATGCTCTCGTTCCAGCAGAAGATCTTCTTGCCCAAGGTGGCCAGATGCTCGTTGATCTCGCGGATAAACTCTGTCTGCAGGGCGCGATAGCTGGTCTTGCCCATCTGTCTCAACTTTTCCTGACACAGCGCATTGCTCTCCCACTGTGTGGTAGGACACTCGTCGCCACCGATGTGGAAGTAGGGATAGGGGAAGATGTCGCACAGCTCGGTGATGATGTTCTTGGCAAACTGCACCGCCTCGGGGTTGGCCACATTGAGCACATCCTGGCTCACACCGCCAGTGATCCACACCTCAGGAGCCCAGTCGGGATGACAGCAGTATTCGGGGTAGGCATGCAAGGCTGCCACAAAGTGTCCGGGCATGTCCACCTCGGGGAGCACATCGATATGTCGCTCGGCGGCATAGCGTACCACCTCGCGCATCTCCTCTTGGGTGTAGTAGAAGGGGCCATACTTGCGATTAGTCTGTGCGCCCTCACCTGTCCAGTACACCTGTCCGTTCTCCTCGATGCGGGTGATGGGTGTGTCGTAGCTGCTCTTGCGCTCGGCACCGATGGTGGTGAGCAGCGGGTATTGCTTTATCTCGGCACGCCAGCCCTGGTCGTCGGTCAAGTGCCAGTGGAACACATTCATCTTATATATAGCCATGAGGTCAATCATCTTCTTCACCTCCTCGATGGTAAAGAAGTGGCGGCTCACGTCGAGCATGAAGCCGCGGTATGCGAAGCGGGGCTCGTCCTCGATGCGGGCCACGGGGAGCGCGTAGGTCGTGCCCTCCTCGCCCTGCTTGCCCAGGATGACATTTGAGGGGAGCAGGCGCATGAGGCTCTGCATGGCATAGAATACACCATCCGCTGTGGCTGCCTCGATGGTGACACCCTCCTTGGTGATATCCAGTACGTATCCCTCTGCGGCCAAGGCGGTGTTCTCTGTGATGGTGATGTCGGCTCCTCCTGTCGAGGCCTTGCATCCGAGACCTGTGGCATTGTTTATAGTGGTGATGAAGCGTGTCACATCGGCCAACACACCAGTCTGTTCGCTCTCGGCAAACCCGCCCGCTGCGATGGTGAAGCCCTCTTTCAGTACATATTCGCCCTCACCTACGGTAGCCACCTTGGGGGCAGGTATGAGGCTGAGCGACCTTACCTCTTGTCGTTTCACATTCCCCGCCACATACATCTTCAGTCGGCGCGAACCGTTCGGTGTGGTCGTACCCTCCCACGTGGTGGGGTTGGCTCCATTGGCCGTCATGTCTATGGCCTGCCCGTTGTCGTTGAGTATCGTCAGGTAACCATCCGATCCGAAGTGTATGGCATTGGGCTGCTCCTCTGAGGAGGTCTTGATGGCGCTTCCGTTGCTCGCACCCAGGTTCATGCACATGCCCGTGAGAGCATTGACCACGATCCACTTGTTTCCGCTGGCCTTCAAGGTCCAGATATGCGACCCATCGGTAGGTGTCGATGCGCTACCCTTCACCTGGCTGCCATTGTCGTAGAGGTAATACTCCGCATTTCCCTGATCTATGCCTGAGATGATGTAATAGGAGTCGGCCTTTACCGTCTCCTTCACCTGAGCCCCCTTAGTGGCAGTCAGCTGCTCTGTCACGATGACGTTGGCAATGGAGGGGATAGCCACTGCCAGTAACAATGATACGAGTGCAAATAGTTTTTTCATGATGTCTATCAATTATTGTTCCATGTCCACAAAGGTACGAAGAAGCGAGCGAAATACCAAAATTTATTAGGAGTTAAAGGGAGATAAAGGCCAATACCTTTTACGCGAAAGCTAAGCTCGCTTCAGCTTTCCACTCCCCTATAGCACAAAGATCTGCAGCATCATCCAGGTGGCTATCATGTGGCAGATGTCGCCGAGGATGACAAACACGTGGAACACGGAGTGTATGTAGGGCACCTTCTTGAAGCTGTAAAGCACGGCGCCCACGATGTAGGCTACGCCCTCGCCCACGACCCATAGCACGATGGGGAGTCCGCAGGTGTCGTAGAATGGCTTGAAGGCCACGAGGATGGTGAGCCCCATGAGCACATAGCAGGAGGTCTCGAGGTAGCTCTGAGTCTTCATCTTGCGGAAGCTGAGTGCTGTGCCCACGATGGCGCAGAGCCACACGAAGGCGCATATCGTCACGCCCCACACGGGTGCTCCGCCATCGCGCATGGCGATGAGCGTCAAGGGGGTGTAGCTGCCCGCGATGTGCCAATAGATGGCAGCGTGGTCCAGCTTGCGGGCCAGCGCCTTGGCCTTTGCTCGGGAGGCGGGGATGGCATGGTAGACTACCGAGGCGGCATAGGAGCTGACCACGCCAAACAGATACATCGCCAGGCTGAAGGGCACCAGCCACGAGCCCGAGCCACTGCTTCGTACAAGGAAGTATATGCACACGGCAAGTGCCATAGCGAGCCCCACGCCGTGGGTGCTCATGTTGACAATCTCTTCGGGGAGGGAATAGGTGTTTTGCTTTTTCATAGTTCGTTCAGGTTATCGGTTCTGCAAAAGTAGATAATTTTAAGTTAAAACATTGCTGTTGCTTTCAAAACCCGATGCAAATGGATGCATTTTTAACAACGTTTATGAATCTACTCGATTGAGCGGTACCGAAAGTGCCGTATGTTAGCAAATATTAAACATTTCTCCATCGCATGCGTTTTTTGATAAAAAACATTATCTTTGCACCCATTATGAGAGCAACGACACGACACACCCGATGGATTCTTGGCATGGCAATGGTTTTGCTGTGCATGGTGCTGGGGCATGTCGATGCCGTTTCTGCGGACCACACACCATCCGCCACCCTCTCCTGTGAGGTGAGTGACGATGCCTGCGCCTCGCTCATCGAGAAGGAAGACGACATGCTGCGTGCTGCACGCGAGATGGGGCAGTGGGCTATGCCTTCGGCCTCGGTCACCCTGCAAGGCACGGCAGGACGGGTGGTATCGCTCCATACGGCATGGCAGCGCGTGGTGCGGATGCTGGGCGCACTGTTGACGGGTGAGACCTCGTGCAGCAATGGGCTGACTGAGGCGTTGCATCATACGCTCTCGACCAAGCGTTTTCACGCTGGATACTATATCTATTACCGCTGCCAGATGCGGTGTTAGCGATTTCCATATGTTTTCAGTTTCTTCTTTGCTCGGGCGGTAGCCTGTGGCAAAGCATGTGCGTGTATGTGTACACGCAAGCAATCATCATTATTAAAACACTATTAAAAACAAAAACAATATGGAAATCCAAAATAACACCGAGGCTCAGAGCCTCCATACCACTGCATACCCCGAAGCAATCAACGAGACAAAGTCAGTCATCAACCCTCAAGCCCTGTTGTGGGCCATCATCGCGGTGACATTGTTCATCATCTACCGTCAGCAGCCCGACAAGGACACCACGCTGGGCATCGTACAGATCTCCTTGGTCATCGTCTCTGCCGTATTGGCCGTGGTGAAGCTCTTCGTTGGCGACCGCAAGCTCACCTATGCACCCACCAACAGCCCCGTAGAGAAGACGGAGAAGTACTATAACCTCACCCTCGAAAGCGACATACGCCAATGCCTGAAGGAGCACAACACATCGCGCCTCAATGCACTGAAGACCGACGACACGGGCGGCATCCTGGTGGAGACCTTAGAGTCGAAGGACAAGGCCTTCACAGCCCTGCGCATGCAGAAGTATTGCCCCGAAGGATATCGTCCCGAAACAGGATGGGTGGTGATGTCGTGAATTATGCCATCGATGGCATTCCTAATTCCTAACTTCTAATTCCTAATTCCTAATTAAAATCATGAGCTACATCATGCTTATCCTCAGCCTTGTGCTCCTCGTAGTAGGAGCCAACTGGCTGGTCGACGGCTCGGCAGCCATTGCCCGCCGTTATCACATATCAGAGTATATCATCGGAGCCACCATCGTGGGCATGGGCACCAGCATGCCCGAACTGGTGGTGAGCGTCGTGTCGGGCCTCGGGGGACATCCCGAGATTGCCATCGGCAACGTGGTGGGGTCGAACATCTTCAACGTCTTCCTCATCCTCGGCGTCACCGCCCTGATGATGCCCATCAAGTACACGCGGACAAACATCCGTCGCGACATCCCGCTCAACATCGCCGTCTCGCTCTTCGTCATGGCGCTCTGCGCACTGAGCATCTACACCCGTGGCGAGTACGGACTGGGCCGCGTCGAGGGATTCCTCCTGCTGGCCTGCTTCGCCTTCTACCTGTGGTATAGCCTGCGCAGCGATGCCAAGCAGGCTGTTCCCGATGAGGAGGTCGAGGTAGACCTCGGCCGCTACCGCTCGATGGCGGTGTGCATAGCCTCCATCGTCCTCGGCTTGGGCGGACTCATCTTCGGTGGCGACATGTTTGTCGACGCAGCTTCGGCCATTGCCCGTGAGTGGGGCGTGTCGGAGGCCATCATCGGTCTCACCATCGTGGCTGGAGGCACCTCGCTGCCCGAACTGGTGTCGTCCATCATCGCCGTGAGCAAGAAGAAGGGACAGATGGCCCTGGGCAACATCGTGGGGTCCAATATCTTCAACCTCCTGCTCATCCTCGGCGTCAGCTCCCTCGTGCAGCCCCTCTCGATGGGCGACATCACCTTCGTGGACTGGGGCGTGATGGTGCTCTCGGCCGTGATGCTGCTCGTGGCCTCGCTCACCTTCAAGAAGCGCGTGCTCGACCGCACCGATGCCATCCTGCTCCTGCTCATCTACGCCGCCTACATGGCTTGGTTGGTGATGGGGTAAGTGGCACATACTAATAACTAACCAAAATAAGCAACAACTAACTATGGGTATATTACAACTATTTACGCTGTTGGGCGCATTGGGCATGTTCCTCTATGGCATGAACCTGATGAGCTCGGGCTTGCAGAAGGCTGCGGGCGAGCGCATGCGCAGCTTCCTTTCGGCCATGACCTCCAACCCCTTCAAGGGGGTGCTGACAGGACTTGGCATCACCTCGGTGATACAATCCTCGTCGGCCACCACGGTGATGGTGGTGAGCTTCGTCAATGCGGGATTGCTCACCTTGGCACAGGCCATCGGCGTCATCATGGGTGCCAACATAGGTACTACGGTGACGGCATGGCTCGTGTCGTGGCTGGGCTTCAAGGCCGACATCTCCATCCTTGCCGTACCGCTGATGGCGGTGGGCTTCCTGCTCTCCAACTCGAAGCGCAACCAGCGCCGCAACATCAGCGAACTCATCGTGGGCTTCTGCCTCCTGTTCCTCGGTCTGTCGTTCATGAAGGAGTCGGTGCCCGACCTGGGCGAGACACCCGAGGTGCTGGCCTTCGTGCAGTCGTGGTCGTCACATGGGTTCGGCTCGGTGCTCATCTTCCTTGCCTTCGGTACGGTGCTCACACTCATCCTGCAGTCGTCATCGGCCACGATGGCCATCACGCTCATCATGCTCAGCATGGGCTGGATACCCTTCGAGATGGCTTGTGCCATGGTGTTGGGCGAGAATATCGGTACCACCATCACGGCCAACATCGCCGCCTCAGTGGGCAACACACAGGCCAAGCGTGCCGCCATGTCGCACACGCTGTTCAACGTGTTTGGCGTGGTGTGGGCGCTCATCCTCTTCCGTCCCTTCCTGCGTCTCGTAGGTGCCATCACGGCAGGACTCTTCGGCCTTCCCGACCCCTCGGCCGAGAACTTTGCCGTAGCTTCGCCCAACTCGGCTGAGGCTACGGCTGCGCTGTATGGCTTGTCGATGCTGCACACGCTATTCAACACCATCAACACCTTCATCCTCGTGTGGTTTACCAAGCAGATTGCGCACATCGTGACCAAGATTATCCGCCAGCCCAAGAACCAGGAGCACGAGGTGTTCCGCCTCAAGTACATCTCGGCAGGTCCCTTGGCCACGCCTGAACTATCAGTAGAGCAGGCGTTCGACGAGATCATCCACTTTGCCCAGATATCGCAGAAGGGCACCGCCTATGCCCAAGCCGCCATCAATGAGGCCGACCCGGACAAGTTCGAGGAGCTGCGCGAGAAACTGGTCAAGTATGAGCAGATATCCGACCGCATCGAGTACGAGATAGCCTCGTTCCTCAATGCCCTGTCGGCCGAGGAGGTGAGCGAGAGCACATCGGCCAAGATCAAGGCGATGTACAAGATCATCGGCGAACTGGAGTCGTTGGGCGACTCGGGCGAAGCCATCAGCCGCATCCTTGCCCGTAAGAACATCCACAAGAAGTCCTTCGATGCCGACACCCTGAAGCACCTCAATCTGATGGCCGACGCGGTGGACGAGGCCTACGATGTGATGATTGCCAACCTCACCGCCGCTCATCGCGGAGAGCTCACCGATATTGTCAATGCCTACAACGCTGAGGACCGCCTCAACAGCCTGCGCAACAACCTGCGCGACACCGAGATTGAGGGCATCGAGAGCGGCAGCAGGAGCTACCCCGCCAGCGTCTACTACATCGACATCATCAACGAGTTTGAGCGCATGGGCGACTTCATGATCAACATCTCGCAAGACCTCGAGCGAGTGTATGCCCATCGGTAAGGTTTGTTGATTGAGAAGGTAATATAATGTGAGTTCGCGCGACTCACATTATATTACCACATATTCACCCAAAATTTTGTTTTTATTGTTAGAATCCAAAGAATAAAGCCATGATACTGACAATGATTATCCTGTTTGCCCTGGGGTATATGTGTATCGCCCTGGAGCATAAGATCAAGATTGACAAGTCGGCCACGGCGCTGGCAATGTTTGGCGTGATATGGTCGGTCTACGCGCTGGCCTCGGGCGATGCCGACACGGGTAGCAAACTGCTCGAGCACTTGGGCAGCACCTGCGAGACACTCGTCTTCCTCATTGGAGCGATGACCATCGTGGACCTCATCGACCGCCATGGCGGGTTCTCCATCATCACCGAGCGCATCACCACGCGCAACAAGATCACCCTCCTGTGGACGTTGGCCTTCATCACCTTCTTCATGTCGGCCGTGCTGGACAATATGACCACCACCATCATCATGATTATGATGCTGCGTAAGGTAGTGCCCACCATGCGCGACCGATGGATATTCGCGGGCGTCATCATCATGGCGGCCAATACGGGAGGCGCGTGGTCGCCCATAGGCGATGTCACTACCATCATGCTATGGATGCGTGGCAATGTCTCGGCCGGCAGCCTCATCCTCTACCTGCTGGTGCCCTGCCTCGTGGCCATGGTGATACCCGTGGCGATGGCTATGCGACAGCTGCGTCAAGGAGCGCTGATGTTGCCGCCCGTGGAGACCACCACCCCATTACCCAGCGGAGTGGGCAAGCGCTTCAGCCGCGGCGTGCTGTGCCTGGGCGTGGCGGGACTACTCTTTGTACCCGTGTTCAAGAGCCTCACAGGTCTGCCGCCCTATGTGGGGATGATGCTCTCGCTTGGTGTGGTATGGATTGTCACGGAGTGGATCTACGGGCACCGTAAGGTGAGCATGCGTGAAGATGCCAAGCACCGCGTGTCGCAGATTGTGAAGAATATCGACATGCCCACCATCCTCTTCTTCCTCGGCATACTGATGTCCGTGGCAGGACTGCAGACGGCAGGCATCCTGAGCCATACAGCCCACCTCCTCGATAGTAACATCCACGAGGTGTTCACCATCACCTCCATCATCGGCGTGCTCTCCTCCGTCATCGACAATGTGCCGCTGGTAGCCGCCTGCATCGGCATGTATCCCGTTGCCGACGTGACTGCCATCGCCGCCAGTGCCGACCCCGCGTATGCCCAGCTCTTCGCCCCCGACGGCCTCTTCTGGCTACTCCTCTCCTACTGTGCCGGTGTGGGAGGCAGCATCCTCATCATCGGCTCGGCAGCCGGCGTGGTAGCCATGGGTCTGGAGAAGATAGACTTCACCTGGTATCTGAAGAACATCTCCCTGATGGCCCTCCTCGGCTACGCAGCCGGCATCGCAGTCATCTTCGTGGAGTCGGTGCTGCTGATGTAAGACTATATTGGCTTTCAAAGTCATGAAGTGGAATAACAACACAGCGAATAAGGCCGGCCTTATTCGCTGTGTGTTGTGGATTATACTCTTCAGATGCTTGCAGATTCCAAATCTCAACTATCGTATCGCGAAGGACAATTACTCCCAAACTTATCTGTACCGAGTAAAGAACTCAGATTTTCGAGTAAATTTCGAGTAAATTTCGAGTAAACTCGAGTAAATTTCGGGTAAAATATTCTATTCTTTTCTCAAATGCCAAACTCTATGGTTATCGGCATATATTTTTTTATCCATTCTCAATTGCTTCAACAGATTACCTATTTTATTCTTCTTCTGCTCTTCATTCAGCACATTCGGCAATTTATTCATTAACAACTTATCAAAACCTGTGCGTTTTAGGTTTTGATGTTGCTTTAATGCCTTTAATATCAAATCGCGATAATATTGATCATCGAATCCTTTGAGATTCGTATATTCTACTTCTTGATGAGAGACTTCTGCTATTTTCTTGCTTATATGGAAATGGGGTTTACGTCCCTCAATCAACTTCATCTTTCGGAGCAATGCGATAGCATTATCTTTGATTGGCTTACCTTTCTGAACATTATCTAATAAAACAGCCGTCATCAAATCAATGTTTACATTCTCAATTAACAACAGAGAGTATTCTTGATTTATAACTTGTCCCGGTATCGTTAGTTTTACATAATTCTCTTGTGACTTGTCATAATCAGGCATTGGCAGAAAACGGTCCTTCTGTCGTTTGAACATTTCGTGTATTCCATAACCTTGTGTATCAATCATCTTCAGGTTGACCATTGCCTGTACAAGAAACATGTTGCGATAGCGTTTGGGAGTCTTGCATCCTTCAATATAATCCTCATATGAGCCATCATAAAAAGCACCAGCATTTTCAAAAGACAATTGTTCTTGTTCTTCTGTGACTACAATTCGTTCATTACGCGAATAGTCTTGATGAGCTATGCAGTTATGTAATCCCTCAAGTATGGTCTTCGTATCGTATTTCCATATCTCAGCAGGGATTAGGCTATTATTGGGAAAAATCTTGATTCTGTAATTTCTAATCTTTTCCATTATCCGAGAAGTTGATAATAGGAAAGGTACGGAGAAAATCTCTCCAGCATTTTCCTTCTCTGTTCTTAACCTCCAAACGATTTGTGCAATGTGTCCTAAGTGATGCACTGCCTCCTCTTTACCTAAGAGTAATATTGCAGTTCGTGTTATCTGATGGTTAATCGTGAGTTTTGCCTTATCAAGGAATGTTGCAGTATCCCATTTGCGAGCATCGTCAGCTCTATCAGGATATCGTTCACAGAAACCCTTCAGAGCCTGCTCTATTGCTTTAGGGTCCAAATCATTCAAAGTCGCATTGGAAATGATTTGAGCAGACCAATCTGTTTGCAGAATTTCTTCATTGAGGATTGCATCTTCTCTTTCGCGTGTCAAATAAACCAAACTATCCTTAATGCGCTGCCAAGACTTCTTGTGAGCATACACGGGCTTGCGTGGAAGATGCTTAGGAATGTGAATGACCCACACTGTTTTATTAGTATCGGTTGTCTCGTAATCATCAATAAACAACCCTTCAGAAGAAACATTTGTACAATTCTCTTTAATCTTCAATACGGCAGAATCGCTATCTAGATTAAAATTCGTAAGGTCTGTTCCAACTATATTTAATGTTTTATCCTCTACGCCAATGACAAGATGCCCTCCTTCCATATTGGCAATGGCAGACACATACGACATCACATCTTCCCCTTCGTGACCATTGAAAGAGTTTTTCAGATTTTTCATTTCTTTCCATTCACAATTGATGTCCTCCTTCGGGAAATTTTGTATTAGGAATTCGCGCAATTCTGGTTCTGTCATTCTGTGTGCCATATATAATTAGGTAGCTTTAAACTTTGATGTTACAAAGTTACACAAAAAACCACAACATCGTTAATTCTTTTTCGTAATCTTCTTCTCTTAAGACTCCTAATAAGGGAATATGCCAAGGAGAAATTTCCCCTTGGCACTTCCTAAATGAAAACAAGATTATCCACGTGGCGGGAATGGATCATTGCCATAAGAGTTTCGCTCTCTTATACGACCATCACGTCCGTGTATGAAAAGTTCCGAACCCTGATTCATTGAGATTTCACGAGCACGTGCAATGGCTTCTGCTTGTGTATCGTAATAAGATGTCATTCGGCTATTACCGGCACCTTTCACTCCCCATCTTCCATCGGATGGAACTACGTGTTGATTCTTACCCATTTAAACTCCTCCTTCCTGGGATTATATTTACAATATCATTTGTAGGTCCCATGATAGGAGGTATAAACAAATAGCATACCAGTCCGTTCTTTATATCTGATAGACTTGTAACTCGTTGTTTTTGTGACATCCTGTCATAAATCTCATAATTCAGAGCATTATCATTACTGCCAACCTATCATTGTAGCCCCTCAAGACTATTTGTTTGGCTTTTCAGCGTTCCCTCTTTGCTGTGTCGTGATTTATGCCTATCTTCGCAGTAATGATTAAGAGAAGCATATCTATGAAATACTATATAGCCGTCTTTATTGCAGTATTCTGCATGCTTTCGTGCAGTCGGCACTCCGCACATTGGGAGACGCTGACACAGGTTGAGGGATTCATTGAGGCCCAGCCTGATAGTGCGTTGAAAGTTTTGCAGCGCATTGATAAACAAGAATTGCTGAATAAGGAAGAGAGGGCGAAGTACGCTTTGCTGCTATCTATGGCTTTGGACAAAAACTATGTGGACAAGACGGACTTTGAGGTGCTACAGCCTGCCATCGACTATTACCAAAATCACGGCACGGCTACGGACAAGTTGCGCACCTACTACTACCAAGGACGAATATATCAGAACCAGCAGAAGCACGATGAACTTGCCCTGCAATGCTTTGCAAAGGCAATTACAGATGGCGAGGCTTCAGAGGACATACTGACCAAGGCACGAGTGCTGTTCACTCAAGGTCGCATCTATAGCACAATCTATGAATGGGACAAATGTGCTACCACCTATCTCGAGGCTGCAGAATACTTCAAACGCATGGGAAGAACAAGCAGCTAT
>JAFZFN010000003.1 GCA_017555875.1 Bacteroidaceae bacterium | reverse complement strand
GGCTTATTTAAGTATTATATATACTACGTATATCTAATACAAAAATAAGGATTTTTTTACCTCATCCTTTTTGCGCCATCTCGGAGCGCGGAATATAACTTCGGACTTCGTACTTCGGACCTTGCAAAATGTCTTTTCCTGTTACTAATAAAAATATTTCTCTCTTTGTGTTAAATTTCATATCTCTTTGTACGCATGACAGTTGCACAAAGATATTTGCAGTACTTTGCAGAAGATTGCAGTAAGTCGGGCGGCAAAAAATAATTGTAGTAACTTTGCACCGTAAACGAGGAGAACCCCTATCGCCAATAACTTGACCCAGACGTTTGGCAGTGTGGACAATAATGACTACCTTTGTGCGATAAAAAGAGACGGACTAGAGCAACAGCGATGAAAAATATATTCAAAGGCAAATTGTTTGGAAGGATGGACAGGTACATCATCACGAAGTTCCTGGGCCACTACTTCTTCTCCATCGCGCTGATCATCTCCATCGCCGTGGTGTTTGACTACAACGAATACATCGACAAGTTCGTGTCGACGGGTGCGCCGTGGCGAGCCATCATCTTTGACTACTACCTCAACTTCATCCCCTACTTTGCCAACCTCTTCAGCCCGTTGTTTGTCTTCATCGCGGTGATCTTCTTCACCTCGAAGCTGGCCGAGAACTCGGAGATCATCGCCATGTTTTCCACTGGCACGAGCCTACACCGACTGATGCTGCCCTACATGTTCTCGGCACTGCTCATCGCTGCCCTCACCTATGGGCTGGGAGCTCACGTCATCCCGCGGGGCAACGTGGTGCGCCTCGAGTTTGAGAACATGTACAAGAAGAAGAAGAAGGTGGAGCATGCCCGCAACATACAGATGGAGGTGGAGCCCGACGTGATAGCCTACATCGAGCGCTTCGAGAACAGCAACAAGACGGCCTACCGCTTCTCGCTCGACAGCTTCGAGGGCAACTCCATGGTGTCGCACTTCACGGCCCGCACGCTGGTCTACGTCGGCGACGAGGAGAACCCCCACCAGTGGAAGGCCAAGAACTGGCAACACCGCATCATCACCGACTCGATGGAGCACATCACCAGCGGCCTGCAGCTCGACACGATCGTGAAGATAGAGCCCTATGACCTGCTCATCAGCAAGAACCAGCAGGAGACGCTCACCTCGCCCGAGCTGAAGCACTACATAGAGCGGCAGCGCAAGCGCGGCATAGCCAACATCAAAGAGTTTGAGATCGAGTACCACAAGCGCATAGCGACGTCGTTTGCCGCGTTCATCCTCACGCTCATCGGACTGGCCCTGTCGGCCAAGAAGGTCAAGGGAGGCATGGGCCTCAACCTGGGCATCGGCATCGCGCTGAGCTTCGGCTACATCGTGTTCCAGACGATCTCGGCCACCTTTGCCGTCAATGGCAGCATGTCGCCCATGCTGGCGGTGTGGATACCCAACTTCACCTTCCTCATCATCGGCATCGTGCTCTACTGGAAGGCTCCGAAGTGAGGGGGAATTCTGAATTTTGAATTATGAATTCTGAATTCAGAGTACGAGAATAAAATAATAAAAAAAAAACAGAGCCTGCATTAACAATGCCAATAATTCATAATTCATAATTCAAAATTCATAATTCAATTGGACTTCTACGATCTCGACCTCAATGACGACGTGCTCGACGCACTGGATGCGATGAACTTCACCACGTGTACACCTATCCAAGAGCACACCATACCCCCCTTGCTCGAGGGGCGCGACCTCATCGGCGTGGCCCAGACGGGCACGGGCAAGACGGCAGCCTACCTGCTGCCCATCCTCAGCATGCTCAGCGACGGCGGCTACCCCGACGATGCCATCAACTGCGTCATCATGTCGCCCACCCGAGAGCTGGCACAGCAGATAGACCAGGCCATGGAGGGATTCTCCTACTACGTGCCAGTCAGCAGCGTGGCCGTCTATGGCGGCAACGACGGCATACGCTATGAGCAGGAGCGACGCGGCCTCTCGCTCGGCGCCGATGTCATCATTGCCACTCCAGGACGCCTCATCAGCCACATCTCGCTGGGCAACGTAGACCTCTCGCGCACCTCGTTCTTCATCCTCGACGAGGCCGACCGCATGCTCGACATGGGATTCTACGACGACATCATGCAGATAGCCAAGCAGCTGCCCGAGAACCGACAGACCATCATGTTCTCGGCCACCATGCCCGACAAGATACAGAAGCTGGCCTCATCGATCCTGCACGACCCCGTGGAGGTGCGCATCGCCGTGAACAAGCCCGCCGAGAAGATCGTGCAGACGGCCTACGTGTGCTATGAGACACAGAAGCTGGGCATCATCAAGAGCCTCTTCCGTGAGACCAAGCCCGAGAGGGTGATCGTCTTCTCATCGAAGAAGACCAAGGTGAAGGAGATTGCTGCTGCCTTCCGACGCATGAAGCTCAACGTGGGCGAGATGCACAGCGACCTCGACCAGTCGCAGCGCGACGTGGTGATGCGCGAGTTCAAGAGCGGACGCATCGACATCCTCGTGGCCACAGACATCGTGTCGCGCGGCATCGACATCGACGACATACGCCTGGTAATCAACTACGACGCACCACACGACTGCGAAGACTACGTGCACCGCATCGGCCGCACAGCCCGCGCCGGAGCCGACGGCTGCGCCATCACCTTCGTGGCTGTCGACGACCAGTCGCGCTTCGCCGCCATCGAGGAGTTCATCGGACGCGAGGTGCACAAGCTACCCCTACCCGAGGGACTGGGCGACGCTCCCGAGTATGCCCCCAAGAAGAAGAGCAACGGACGCGGCAAGGGTGGTCGCGGACGCAGCGGCAAGGGCAACCATCGTGGCGGCAAAGGACGCGGCAACAGCAACGCACAGGCCCCCAACGGTGCACAAGCCTCCAACGACGGGCAGAGCAAGAGCCATAGCAAACGCCGCCGCCACGGCAACAAGAAAAAAGACAACGCACCTAAATCATAAACTCGAACTGACCCAAAAATTTGGTAATTTGGATAAAAACTCGTATCTTCGCGCATTGATATATAGCAAACAGAATACTAAGCACATGATACACCGACACACACACCCATCACCTATGAAGAGACTCGCATCGCTACTCGTGGCCGTCATCGGCACCACACTCATGGCATCGGCCCACACCGCCGTAACCATCGACGGCATCGACACCTATAGCCCCAAGAACCCCAACACCTTGTGGTACACCACCGCGGCAGACGCAGCTGGCTCGAGCTACGCATGGATGGAGTATGCACTCCCTCTCGGCAATGGCGAGCTGGGATGCATGGTCTTCGGAGGTGTGCCCACGGAGACCCTGCAGTTCAATGAGAAGACCCTCTGGAGCGGACCCGCCAACGTGGTGGGCGCAGCCAGCGGCAACCGCACATTCATGAACTTCGGCCATGTGGAGATCACCGACCTCAACGCCACGGGAAGCGTGACCGACTATGTGCGCTACCTCGACATCGAGGAGGGCGTGGCAGGCGTAGAGCTCAAGGATGCCCGCGGCACCAAGCAGACACGCCGCTACCTCAGCTCGGCCCCCGACCAGGTCATCGCAGGCCAGTACAAGGGTGAGGAGATGAACCTCGTGTTCCGCCTCCGTCCCGGCCAAGGCATCAACTCCAGCGAGGTAACCTACGAGGGCAACACCGCATCGTTCTCGGGCGCCATGACCGTGAAGTATGCAGCACGACTCCACGTGGTGGCCGACGAGGCAGCCACAGTGACCGCTACCGAAGAGGGCATCAGCGTGACTGGAGCCACCGTGGTGACCTTCTACCTCAAGGGAGCAACCAACTTCAACGGCGACATGGAGGTGCTCGACAACTACTTCACCGAGGAGAGCATCGAGGAGGTGGACAGCAAGGTGCAGCACACCATCGAGGCAGCCATCGCCAAGGGATTCGAAGCCGTGGAGGCCGACCACATCGCGGACTTCACCGCCATCACCAAGCGCATGACACTGGACCTCGGGCTGCAGACCCCGAAGGTGGACACCAAGACCCTCATCGACAACTATTACCCCAACAACAAGGAGGGCAACAGCAAGGAGAACGACCACCTCTTCCTCGAGCAGCTCTACTTCCACTACGGACGCTACCTCGCCATCAGCTCAAACCGCAAGCCCATCGCAGCGCCCAACAACCTGCAGGGCATATGGAACGACCGCGGCGCCGACTCGCCCTGGAACTCGGACGTACACACCAACATCAACATCCAGATGAACTACTGGCCCACCGAGATCACCAACCTCTCGGACCTCCACAAGCCCTTCGTGAACTTCATCATCCGCGGAGCACAGAGCGAGGGATGGAAGCACGTGGGAGAGCGATACAACGAAGGCCACGGATGGAGCGTGCTCACCGAGTCGTCGCTCTACAATAGCATGAGCACCTGGGGCGACAACTACCTCGTGGCCAACGTGTGGTACACCAGCCACCTGTGGATGCACTACCGCTACACCCAGGACAAGGAGTTCCTCGAGAAGGCCTTCCCCGTGATGTGGAGCGCAGCGGAGTTCTGGTTCCACCGCTTGATCGAGGACCGCGGATTCGACAACACACAGGACGAGCAAGACCGCGTACGCAACTACCACACCCCCTACAAGTATGCCCCCGACGGCACATTAGTAGCCCCCAATGAGTTTAGCGCCGAGCAGCACGACAACCAGACCGAGGACGGCACAGCACACGCCCAGCAGATGATCTACTACCTCTTCCAAAACGTGAAGGAGGCCATCGACATCCTCGGAGCCAAGAAGCTCGGGCTCACCAAGGCCGACGTGGCCAAGCTGGACCACTACCTCGAGAAGACCGACCGCGGACTACACACCGAGACCTACACGGGTGCGTGGGGTAATATATATAATGGTGTGAAGACGGGCGACCCCTTGCTGCGCGAGTGGAAATACACCCCCTTCGACATCTCTAACGATCGTGGACACCGCCACATGTCACACATGATGGCCCTCTTCCCCATGGACCAGATCACGCCCGAGAGCCCCTACTTCGAGCCTGCCGTGAACTCACTCAAGCTGCGCGGCGACGAAGCCACGGGGTGGTCGATGGGATGGAAGGTAAACCTCTGGGCACGTGCCCAAGATGGTGACCACGCCCACCTCATCATCAAGAACGCCCTCAAGCACTCGACCTCGTATGGAGTGAACGCATGGGCGGGAGGCATCTACTACAACCTCTTCGACTCACACGCCCCGTTCCAGATCGACGGTAACTTCGGTGTATGCTCAGGTATAGCCGAGATGCTCATGCAGAGCGCACACGGATACATCAACATCCTCCCCGCCCTGCCCACAGTGTGGGAGGCGCAAGGCACAGTGACTGGCATGAAGGCCATGGGCAACTTCACCGTAGGCTTCAGCTGGGAGGAGGGCAAGTGTCAGCAGGTGACCATCGTGAGCCATGCCGGAGCACCCCTCCGAGTGCGCTGCACACGTGGAGCCACCGACATCACCGCAGCCACCATCACCGTGGACGGCAAGAAGGCCAAGATCAAGGTCGACGAGCACGGCATAGCCACCATACCCTGCAAGAAGGGACGCACCGTGACCATCAACTACAACAAATAATTCATAAATCACAAATCATAAATCAATTAAATTCAATCACCATGAGAAAAATCTCTCTTCTGCTTGTGACTCTCTTCTGCACATTGTTTGCAGCACAAGCACAGACAGTGACTGATCTGTCGCAATTGGACAACGACGCGACCTACACCCTGCAGAGCGGACGCGCATTCCTGCTCTACAGCGAGGCACTGCCTAATCAGTTGGCCTCTAGTACAGGTTCGTCTGTAGGTACAGTAACCTTCAATAAGGAGGATGTCAACCAACAGTTCCGCATCGAGAAGAACGGAGACAGCTACTACCTCTACAGCGTGGGAGCTGACAAGTATGTCGACGCCAAAGGCGCCTTTGTCGCCAAAGGTTCGGCAGCCGTGCTCACACTGAAGAACGTGGGCGGAGAGCATCCCTGGCAGCTGGCTTTGGGCGGCAACGAGCTCAACTCACAGACCAAAGGCCAGATGGCTGCTGGTATCACCGTGAGCAACTGGGACCAGCCCGACGACGGCAACTGCTACGAGATTGCAGAGGCCATCGTAAAGGCCAAGACCTACACCATCGACGTGCTCGGTGCCGAAGAGGGTGGCGTGACCTTCGAGGGCAAGGAGTATAAGGATGGAGAGACCTTCGAGGCCAAGGGACTGAAGAAGGGCGACCTCGCTGCTACTGCCATCGAGGGACAGATTGCCGTGGTAAACATCGACGGCACCACAGTGTATGTGAGCTACATGGCGGCTGACACAAAATTCTACACCCTCCGCGGTGGCCATGGCGGCTACGTGAGCCTGGGCGAGGGCTACACCAGCGGTGGCAGCCTGCTCCTCACCAAGACCGACAGCCCCAAGGACAACAAGGGCCTCTGGGCTTTCGTAAGACAGAGCGACGGTGCCTACAAGGTGTACAACTTCTCTACAGGTCTCTCTAAGGTGTTGGGCTTCACAGGCAGCGAGGCCGACGCACGAGCTACAATGGTGGCAGAGGGCGCTGAAGGCTATACTACAGCATTTGACGGAAGTGTCAAGTTTGACGGCACAGAAGGATACATCAAGCTGAAAGGCACCACCAACTACTGGAACAAGCGTGGTAACTTCCTCGCCCTCTGGAATAGCGGTGGTCAGCCCACAGGCGACCAGGGCAGTAAGTTCTACCTCAACGAGGCAGAGTATGTGAGCTACCCCGACGAGTACATCCACGAGATCTCCGACATCAAGGGCATCGAGAGCTACGAGCCCAAGAACCCCAACACCCTGTGGTACACCACCTCAGCTGAGGCTGCTGGCGTGAGCTACCCCTGGATGGAGTATGCACTCCCCTTGGGTAACGGTGAGCTCGGCTGCATGGTATTCGGTGGCGTGGCTCACGAGGAGCTGCAGTTCAATGAGAAGACCCTCTGGAGCGGTCCCGCCAACGTGGTGGGAGCTGGTGGCGGTAACCGCACCTTCATGAACTTCGGTTCGCTCATCATCGCCAACAACGACCCCACCATCTACACTGAGGGCGTGACCGACTATGTGCGCTACCTCGACATCGAGGATGGTGTGGCTGGCGTAGAGTTCAAGAACGCCAACGGCACCAAGCAGACACGCAAGTACCTCAGCTCGGCACCCGACCAAGTGATCGCTGGCCGATACAAGACACATGGCGACGACCGGCTCGACCTCACCTTCACCCTCGAGCCCGGAAGCGGCATCAATGCAAGCACAGTGACCTATGCTGATGGTACAGCTTCATTCTCAGGCGCCATGACCGTGAAGTATGCTACACGACTCCACGTCGTAGCCAACAAGGGCGCAGAAATCATCACCTCGCCCAACGGCATCCGCGTAAAGAACGCCACAGAGATTAGCTTCTTCCTCAAGGGAGCAACCAACTTCAACGGCGACATGGAGGTGCTCGACAACTACTTCACTGCAGAGAGCATCGAAGATGTGGATGCCAAGGTTAAGACTGTCATCGAGGAGGCTATCGACAAGGGCTTCAGAGCCGTACATGACGACCACGTGGCCGACTTCAGAGCCATCACCAAGCGCATGACCTTCGACCTCGGACTGGAGACCCCGAAGGTGGACACTAAGACCCTCGTGGACAACTACTTCCCCAACAATCCTAACGCTACGAGCAAGAAGAACGACCACCTCTTCCTCGAGCAGCTCTACTTCCACTACGGACGCTACCTCGCCATCAGTTCAAACCGCAAGCCCATCGCAGCGCCCAACAACCTGCAGGGTATCTGGAACGACCGTGGCACCGACTCTCCTTGGAACTCGGATATCCACACCAACATCAACATCCAGATGAACTACTGGCCCACTGAGATCACCAACCTCTCAGACCTCCACAAGCCCTTCGTGAACTTCATCATCCGCGGTGCGCAGAGCGCAGGATGGAAGAAGGTAGGTGAGCAATACAATGGCGGACACGGCTGGAGCGTGCTCACCGAGTCATCACTCTACAATAGCATGAGTACATGGGGAAGCAACTACCTCGTGGCCAACGTGTGGTACACCAGCCACCTCTGGATGCACTGGAAGTACACGCAGGACAAGGAGTTCCTCAAGAAGGCCTTCCCCGTGATGTGGGACTGCGCAGAGTTCTGGTTCCACCGACTCATCCAAGACCGCAAGGTGAAGGACGGCACATACGTGGCGCCCGACGAGTTCAGCGCCGAGCAGCACGGCAACGAGAAGGAGGATGGTACAGCTCACGCACAGCAGATGATCAGCTACCTGTTTGAAAACCTCAGAGAGGCCATCGACATCCTCGGTGCCGAGGAGGTAGGCTTGTCAAAGGAGGACATCGAGAAGCTCGATCTCTACTTGGCAAAGACCGACAAGGGATTGCACACAGAGGTATATGATGGCGCATGGGGCGACCCCTTCAATGGCGTCAAGAAGGGCGACGTGCTCCTCCGCGAGTGGAAGTACTCTCCCTACAGCGTAGGTGAGCGTGGCCACCGCCACATCTCACACCTCATGGCTCTCTTCCCCATGGACCAGATCACTCCCGAGAGCGAGTTCTTTACTCCTGCCGTGAATGCCCTCAAGCATCGTGGCGACGCTGCTACAGGTTGGTCAATGGGTTGGAAGGTAAACCTCTGGGCTCGCGCTCAGGATGGCGACCATGCACACATCATCATCAAGAACGCCCTCAAGCACTCGACCACATACGGCACCGACCAGGGTCAGGGTGGTATCTACTACAACCTCTTCGACTCACACGCTCCGTTCCAGATTGATGGTAACTTCGGCGTATGCTCAGGTATCGCCGAGATGCTCCTCCAGAGCGCACACGGCTACATCAACGTGCTCCCCGCTCTGCCTAAGGTATGGAAGACTCAGGGTAAGGTGACTGGCATGAAGGCTATGGGTAACTTCACCGTAGACTTCAACTGGGTCGACGGGCTGTGCCAGAGAGTAGTGATCAGAAGCCATGCAGGTGCCGACTTGCGCGTACGCTGCGACCGTGGTGCTAAGGCACTAGCTGAGGCTATGGTGGTCGTTAACGACGAGCAGATTGCTATCGAGGTTGACGAGCACGGCATCGCCACCATCCCCTGCAAGAAGGACGACGTGGTTGTCATCGACTTCATCGATGGGGCTGGCATCGCAGCGCCCAAGGCTGAGGGCAAGAGCGGCAAGATCTATAGCGTCGACGGACGTCAAGTGACAGAGATGCAGCCCAACACCATCTACATCGTTGATGGCAAGAAGGTGATGTTCTAAACCTTTTAGAAAAATACCCATAATTCAGTGGGGAGGTCACATGAGGGCCTCCCCACTATATATAAATATAGGTACGCACGCGAGAGAGGTAGCAAGATAAAAAATATTAAAATATTTTGTACTCCAGTCTGTTTGCACTAATTTTGCAGAATTATAAGTATAATGCAATAAAAGACAAACAAGAAATATGAAGAAACTACTATTTGCCCTTTGCACCGCAGCCATTGCCCAATGCGCTTTGGCCCAAGCAAATGACCCCATCGTGATGACCATCAATGGTGAAGACGTACGACGCTCAGAGTTTGAGTACTCATACAACAAGAACAACACCGACCTAGTGGTCGACAAGGCCTCGCTCGACGAGTATGTAGAGCTCTTTGTCAACTACAAGCTCAAGGTCGCTGCAGCCAAGGAGGCACAGCTCGACACCATGGCTGCCTTCCAAAAGGAGGTAGCCGACTATCGCGCACAACAAGCCGAGGAGTATCTCTTGGACTCAGCGTACATCGAGGCCGAAGCGCTGAAGGTGTATGAGTCTACCGCGAGCAGAGTAGGTCCCGAGGGACTGTTCCAGACATCGCACATCCTCATCCGCCTTCCCCAGCAGGCTACTGCTGCGGATCAAGCCGAGGCCAAACGACGCATCGACTCACTCTATCAGGTACTCATCGCTGGTGCGGACTTCGCCGAGACAGCCAAGACCTACTCTCAAGACCCAGGAAGCGCACGAGAAGGAGGCATGCTCCCCTGGCTCCACAAGGGACAACTGGTGCAGGAGTATGAAGACGTGGCACTAGCTCTGCAGCCCGGTGAGATGAGCCGCCCCGTGCTCACACCCGTGGGATACCACATCATATATATGAATGACCGCAAGGCTTTCGAGCCCTATGAGTTCCACCGCGAAGGTATCCTCGCATTCCTCGAGCAGCGCGGCATACGCACCTACGCCAAGCGCTCAATGGGTGAGAAGCTGGCTCAACAGATTGGCGGTGGCATCACTCCCGCACAAGCACTCGACCTCGCCGAGAAGGGACTGGACACGAAGTATCCCGAGTTCGGCTTCTTGATGAAGGAGTTCTACGAAGGCTCATTGCTCTACGAAATCAGCCTGCGCGAAGTGTGGGAGAAGGCCGCACAAGACGAGAAGGGACTGGAAAACTACTATAAGAAGCACAAGAAAGACTATCGCTACGACGAGCCCGTATATCGCGGACTCATCGTCCACTGCGTATCTGAGGATGTGCTGAAGAAGGTGAAGAAGTTGGTCAAGAAACACCCCCAGCAGGAGTGGGTACAAGCCATCCGCACCGCCTTCAACAGCGACTCACTCGTACAGGTGCGCATGGTGCGTGGCCCCTTCACCGCAGGCAAGAGCGTCTATTCAGACTACTATGCTTTCGGATTGGGCGAACGCCCCGAGCCCATGCCCTCATTCCCCGCCACTGGTGTAGTGGGCGTACTGCAGAAGAAGGGCCCCGACAGCTTTGAAGACGTACGTGGAGAGGTCACTGCCGACTACCAGAGCCAGTTGGAGAAGCAATGGGTGAGCGAGCTCCGCAAGAAGTACACCGTGGTGCTCTACCCCGAGGCATTGGCAACAGTAAATAAGCACTAATAAGATGATGCCCGTTCGCTTGTATCAATCGGCCATACGCCCCGCAAGATGGGCTTGCTGCCTGCTCACGCTCCTCTGGACATTGACCTCGTGTCGCCAAGAAGTGGAGCATGGAGGCAAACACCCCTTGGTGCAAGTGGGCAACACCTTCCTCTACCTCGAGGAGATGCGACAACAGCTCCCTTATGGATTGTCGGGAGGAGACAGCATAAAGTTCGTGCAGGAGTTTGTGCAGAAGTGGGTCGAGGAACAGGTCCTCTACGAAAAAGCCGAACACAACGTACGCGGCGACGAGAGCATCGAGCGTATGGTCAACGACTATCGCCGCACACTCGTGATGAACAATTATGAGCGTCGTCTGTTGCAACAGAAGGTGTCGGAGGAACTACCCGAGGAGGAGTTGCTGCAATACTACGAGAACAACAAGCAGCTCTTCATACTCGAAGAGTCCGTGGTGAAGGGCGTCTTCATCAAGGTGCCACTCAACTCGCCTGGACTGAAAGACCTGAAGAAGTGGTACAAGGACAGCTCAGACGAAGCGCTGGAGCAAATGGAGGGGTATGCATTCCGCCACGCCGTAATCTACGAATACTTCTATGAGCACTGGCTTCCCATCTCAGAGCTTGAGGGCAAGGTGGTCATCAACCTTGCAGAGCTCAGCGACAACTTTGACAAGCAGCGCGACATCGAAGCGAAGGACGATGAGTTCTGCTACCTGCTCCACATCGAAGAGTATGTAGCCAAGGGTGAGGTGAAGCCATACGACCTTGCCCGACACGAGATTGTAGACCTCTTGGCCAACTACCGCAAGGTGGAACTCATGAATAAGGTAAAACAAGATTTGTATAATGAGTCCGTTGAGAAAGGACGAATAAAATACTATTATAATGAAACATCTCAAACTGAAAGCGACACTGTGTGCCATGCTGTTGACAGCATTGCCACTGGCAGCACAAGATAATGTTATCGACGAGGTCCTCTGGGTAGTAGGAGACGAGGCCATCCTCAAATCAGATGTAGAGCAAGCTCGCTTGTACTATATGATGCAAGGAAAATCCATCGAGGGAGAGCCCTATTGCGTCATCCCCGAGCAGCTGGCCATACAGAAGCTCTTCCTGCACCAGGCAGCCATCGACAGCATCGAAGTCACCGAGCAGGAGGTCCTCAATGCCGTAGAGCAAGAGATCAATGGACGAATAACACAGATCGGTTCGCGAGAGAAAATGGAGGAGTACTTTGGCAAGAGCTCCACACAACTGCGCGAAGAGCTGCGCGAGACGATGCGCGACCGCATGATTATGGAGCGCACACAGTATGCTCTCTTTGAGAACGTCACCGTCACCCCCGCAGAGGTACGCCGCGGATATGCTCAGATGAAAGAGGAGGATATCCCCTTCGTCCCCACACAGGTAGAGGTACAGATCATCACCTTGCAACCCGAGATTCCGCTTGACGAGATCGAACGCGTCAAGTCCGAACTACGTGAATATGCCGACCGTGTCAACAACGGCGATGCCCAGTTCTCCACGCTGGCCGTGTTCTACTCACAGGACGAGGGTACTGCACGCCGCGGTGGCGAGCTCGACTTCTTCGGCCGTGGCGAGATGGTCCCCGAGTTTTCGGCAGTGGCATTCAACCTCACCGAGCCAGGCAAAGTGTCAAAGATTGTCGAGACCGAGTTCGGCTTCCACATCATCCAGCTCATCGAGAAGCGAGGCGACCGCGTCAGAGCACGCCACATCCTGCGCAAGCCGGAAGTGCCTGCCGAAAGCATCACATCCTCATTGGAGCAGCTCGACTCGATAGCCGACGATATCCGCCGAGGCAAGATGACCTTCGAGGAGGCTGTCGCCCTATCGGCCGACAAGAACACACGCAAGAACTTCGGTCTGATGAGCAACGAGATGACCCTCTCCTCCCGATTTGAGCTGCAGGAGCTCCCCCAAGAGGTGGCCCGAGCAGTCTACTCGATGAACGTCGGAGAGATCTCTGCCCCCTTTGTCATGATTGACAAGCGAGGCAAGGAGGTGTGTGCCATCGTGAAACTCAAGAATCGTATCGAAGGCCACAAGGCGACACCTACAGAGGACTTCCAAGTGGTCAAGGACGTCATCATCGGACAACTCAAGGAGAAAAAGTTACAAGAGTGGATTCGCGAGAAGCAGAAGACCACCTACGTACGCATCAATGGCGAATGGTGCGACTGTGAGTTCCAATACCCAGGTTGGGGTCAACACTAATCGCTCATCGTGAAGTTTATCGGCATGCACAAGCGCATAGTCCTACTCTTCATGCTGATAGCAGTGACCATCACTCTATCGGCACAATCGGCACGTTCCCAAGCTGTGCCCAAGCGCATTGTGCCCCAGAAGGAGGCATCGATAGCCATACATGAGCAACCCCAAACAACACAGCCCGACACAAGAGTGGAGAAAACCCTCCCGACGGCACCAGAGACATCACGCCCCACATACACCTCGCTGGAGGCACCCGAAGACACCACCGACGAACGCTACGTCTATCTGCTCCATGCCGATGAGACGCGATTCAACCAACGCCTCAACCCCGACGCACAGATCTTGGTGGGCGACGTAGTGTTTCGCCACGACAGCATGTACATGTATTGCGACAGCGCTCTCTTCTACGAGACGAGCAACTCCCTCGATGCCTATGGCAACGTCCGTATGAACCAAGGCGACACCCTGTTCCTCTATGGTGACCGCCTGCACTACAATGGCGATGAGATGCTGGCCAAGGTGCGAGAGAACGTCATCATGATAGACAAGGCCATGACGCTCACCACCGACAGCCTCAACTATGACCGCACGATCAACCTGGGCTACTATTTCAATTGGGGCACGGTAGAAGACACGCTCAACGTGTTGACCTCTGAGTGGGGCGAATATGACACACAGACCAATGATGCCATGTTCAACTATGAGGTGACCCTCACCAACCCCAACTTCGTGCTCACCTCCGACACCTTGCTCTACAACACCAAGACACAGGTGGCCACCATCGTAGGTCCGTCCGACATCAAGAGCAACCGCAACCACATCTACTCCACCCTCGGCAGATACTACACCGCCGAGGAGCAGGCCCATCTGCTCAACCGCTCCGTGCTCACCAATGATGCCAAGCGCTTGATTGGCGACAGCATCTTCTATGACCGCAACATGGGATATGGCGAAGCGTTCGACCATGTAGAGATGGACGACTTTGAGGGCAAGACCCGCCTCACGGGCGACTACACCTACTATAACGAGCTGGCCGACTCAGCCTACGCCACACGCCGCGCCGTTGCCATCGACTACTCGCAAGGCGACAGCATGTTCATCCATGGCGACACGCTCCGTCTGCTCTCCCGCTACCCCGACACCGACTCGGTGTACCGCATCATCCAGGCCTACCACAAGGTGCGCATCTACCGCGACGACGTACAAGCCGTGTGCGACTCCCTGGTGTTCAACACCCTCGACTCTTGCATGACCATGCACTTCGACCCCGTGATATGGAACGGTCCCCAGCAGGTACTCGGCGAGGTCATACGTGTCTACCTCAACGACAGCACTGTGGAGTGGGCCCACGTGGAGAACCAAGCCCTCATCGTCGAGCAGGTCGACACCAACCAGTTCAATCAGATCAGCGGACGCGACGTCAAGGCATACTTTGCCCAAGGCAACATCGAGAAGACCGACGTGACGGGCAATGTGCTCGTGGTCTACTACTACACTGAGGAGGGCGACAGCATAGCCTTCGGCATGAATACCACCGAGTGTGGCTACCTCACGGCTTACATGAAGGACCGCCAAGTGGAGAAGCTCTTCATCAGGGAGCAGTCCAACGGCGTGTTCTACCCCGTCACACAAGTCCCTCCAGGCAAGGACCGCCTCCCCAACTTCGCTTGGCTCCACAAACTGAGGCCGTTGAGCAAATATGACATCATGATATGGCGCGGCAAGGACGAAGAGCAGAAGCTGAAGACCACGACACGACGCGAAGTGCCGCTCCCCACACTGAAGGGGCTGACCACCAATAAGTAACAGACGAACAGAAAGAACAGAAAAAAATACGACAAGAAGGTATGGGATTTTTTAAGCAACGCAAACCTAGAGGATTCAATCATCAGTATATCTACGTGGACGAACGCAAGGAGAGGTTGAGAGCGATGGAGGAACGAGCCAGACGCGAGCTGGGCCTTATCCCCGAGGCCGAGAAGACGACCGAGGAGCGCATACGCGGCAAGTTCGTGGAGCAGACCTCACACCTCAAGCGGCAGCAAGAGAAGGGCAAGCCCACATCGTCAAAGTGGCTCATCATCATCGCTGCCCTGCTGGTGGCGCTGATCTTTGCCCTCATCAACTAACCCATGTCCCCATCCAAGAACAACGTCAACAACATCCCTATGGCTGAAGACCTGATCCATCTGCTACCCGACTCGGTAGCCAATCAGATTGCTGCAGGCGAGGTGATCCAGCGCCCCGCCTCAGTGGTCAAAGAACTCGTGGAGAACTCCGTCGACGCGGGAGCCACCACCATACAAGTGCGCCTCACCGACGCTGGCCGCACCAACATCCAAGTCATCGACAATGGCAAGGGCATGTCAGAGACCGATGCCCGCATGTCCTTTGAGCGCCATGCCACCTCGAAGATCCGCGAGTCGGCCGATCTCTTCTCGCTCTACACCTTCGGCTTCCGCGGCGAGGCGCTGCCCTCGATAGCCGCAGTGGCCCAGGTCGAGCTGCGCACCCGCCGAGCCGAGGACGAGCTGGGCACCGTGCTCCACATCGCCGGCTCCCGCCTCGAGTCACAGGAGGCCGACATCTGCCCCGTGGGCACCAACTTCCAGGTCAAGAACCTCTTCTTCAACGTCCCTGCCCGTCGCAAGTTCCTCAAGTCCAATCAGACCGAGCTCAACAATGTGCTGGCAGAGATGGAGCGCATCGCCCTGGTCTACCCCGAGATAGCCTTCTCGCTATACCACAATGAGGTCGAACTGATGAATGTGCCGCAGGCGACAATGCGCCAGCGCATACAGCACCTCTTCGGCAAGAAGCTAGGGCAAGAGCTGCTCACCATCGACGTCGACACCTCGCTCGTCAAGGTCAGCGGCTGCGTAGGTACCCCTGAGAGTGCCCGCAAGAAGGGTGCCCACTGCTTCTTCTTCGTCAATGGCCGCTACATGCGCCACCCCTACTTCCACAAGGCAGTGATGGAGGCCTATGCCCACTTGATACCTCAGAGCGAGCAGGTCCCCTACTTCCTCTACTTCAACGTAGACCCCTCGCGCATCGACGTCAACATACACCCCACCAAGACCGAGATCAAGTTCGAAGACGAGCAAGCCATCTGGCAGATCCTCATGGCAGCCGTGCGCGAGGTCCTTGGCCGCAGCAACATGGCCCCCACCATTGACTTCGACGTGGCCGACTGCCCCGACATCCCCGTCTACACCACTGGCGACAACTACCCCACCCCGCCCCAAGTATCCGTAGACACCTCCTACAACCCCTTCACCCAGTCCAGAGGCAGCGACTACAAGCGCCCTGCCACCCATTGGGAGGACCTCTACGGAGGGGTTGAAGGCTCCACCGTAGGTCGCGAGATACGCTTCGATGCCCCCGAGGAGCCGATGCCGTGGGACGATATCACCCCGAGCACATCGCACGATGCCGCCCCCGAGGAGCCACACCTCTTCTCGTCCGACACTGAGAGCCCCTACACATTTACAGACTGTTACCAGTACAAGGGACGCTACATCGTCAGCTCCACCCCGTCGGGTCTCATGCTGATCGACCAGCACCGTGCCCACACTCGCATCCTCTTCGACCGCTACCTCAAGCAGCTGGCAGAGCAGCCTGCCGCCACGCAGGGCATGCTGTTCCCCGAGATGGTCGAGTGCTCCGTTGCCCAGAGCGCTATGATGGAGACCCTGCTCGACGACTTTCTCCACCTGGGCTTCGACATCAGCAACATGGGAGGCGGTTCCTTTGCCATCCAAGGCATCCCCGAAGGCATTGCCGGGCTGAGCCCCACGCGGCTTGTCACCGACATCCTCTCCAGCGCCATGGACAAGGGGAGCATGCCCCGCGCAGAGATACACCGCAGCATGGCACTCACGATGGCACGCTCGGCTGCCCTTGTCGTGGGCGAGGTGCTCTCGCTGGCCGAGATGATCACCCTCGTCGACGATCTCTTTGCCACCGAGCTGCCCGCCTACACCCCCGACGGAAAGAAAACCTACGTCATCATCGAGGACGCCGAACTGGACAAGTTGTTTCATTGACATTCTATTCTGAGCTAAAATTGTCAAAAATCGCTACAGAAACGGCTTTTTATGCACATTTTTGGCTTTTTTTACATAAAATAGTGTTGATGGATTAAATAATTTGTGTAATTTTGCAGCGATACAATGCGGTAGAGTGTTGTGTTATGAAGAGAATAGTAACAATTTTATAAATTTTTAAACGAAAAAGTATGAAAAAGATTTTAATGGCTTTAGTGGTAGCTGGAATGTCTTTGACTGCAGTAGCACAGACTGAGGACTACCCCGTAAGAGAGAACAGCGTTCAGACCAACGGTTTCTGGGACAACTGGTTCTTCGAGGTTAGCCCCCTCGGCATCCACGCTGACGGTCTCAAGTTTGGTCAGTCTACAACTTACAATGCAACTTTCGCAGTAGGTAAGTGGTTCACTCCCCAGATCGCTCTCCGTGGTCAGTTCCACCTCCCCGTTTACAAGTTGAACGGTGTGAAGTATGAGAACGGTGCTCCCAACGCAGTATCTGCTTACGCTCAGGTAATGCTTAACGCATCTAACATCATCTGCGGCTACAAGGCAGACCGCAAGGTAAGCTTCATCCCCTACATCGGCTTCGGTCGTGCCTTCTCTGGCGCTCACAAGCTCGGCGTATGGTCACCCTTCTGCTTCGGTCTTGATGTACCTTATCAGTTCAACGAGAACTGGGCTGTTAGCCTCGAGGCTTCAGTTAAGCAGTACAACAACATCGACTCTAACAAGGGCCGCAACTGGATGACTGGTCTCAACATCAACGTTATCTGGAACATGCCTTGGGTAAAGCAGGGCTTCGAGGTATCTCCCGACATGGCCGCTATCGCAGCTATGCACTCTGCACAGCTCGCTGGCTTGAACGAGGCTCTCGCTGCTGAGCAGAACGAGAACAAGAACCTCAAGGAGCAGTTGGCTAGAAAGCCCAAGGAGGTAGTAGTAGAGAAGGTTGTGAAGGAAGTGCTCGCTGCACCCCAGTCTGTATTCTTCTCATTCAACTCAGCTAAGATCGCTTCTAAGAAGGAGATCATGAACCTCGAGTCTTTGGCTAACATGGCTAAGAGCACAGGTGCTAAGATCAAGGTTACAGGTTATGCTGATAGCGCTACTGGCGTTCCCGCTTACAACCAGCAGCTCTCTGAGCGTCGTGCTAAGGCCGTTGCTAAGGAGCTCATTAAGATGGGCGTAGCTGAGGAGAACATCGTAGTTGAAGGCAAGGGTGGCGTAGCTGAGGTTAAGCCCGCTTCTTACAACCGTCGTGTTATCATCGAGGCTCTCTAATATCCCCGACAAATAAGACATCCTTATAGACAAGGCGGGTCGCACATAGTGCGGCCCGCCTTTGTTTCAAATGGCCATAGGACGGGAGCATTACAAGCGAAGCGCTGATGAAGCGTTTCTCCCGCTCTTCATACTATGAGCACCGCCTGCTTCATAGCAGAGCGATGCCTTAACTCCTAATTTCTAATTTCTAATTCCTAATTAACTAGTATGGCGGGTCGAGGCCCCCAAAAACACGAAATTCCTCATCAGGCGAAAACAAAACATCGTGCGGGGTGTTATTCTCGGTGTATCACACCTTTCATTTATGGTAAACATAAACTAAAAACTAACCCGTATGAAAAAAGCTTTTTACCTGGCGGCTATGGCCGCTGTGATGACCATCACGACAGCACATGCTCAAGTGACCCGCGTAGTCGAAGTAGCCGAAGTGCCTGCATCGCGCTACAGCGTACAGACCAACGGATTCTGGGACAACTGGTTCGTGTCAGCCAATGCAGGCGCCCAGTTCTCCTACCTCACCCCAACCGGTTCGCAAGACTTCAAGGACCGTATCACCTTCTCCGGCTCCGCCTACGTGGGCAAGTGGTTTGCCCCCAGCATAGGTATGCGCCTCGCCTACAATGGCATGCAGTATCAGGGCTATGACCAGAAGCGCGACTACATGAACCTCCACATCGATGCCATGATGAGCCTCACCGATATCATCATGGGCTACGATGCTGACCGCATGTACCGCCTCGTGCCCTACGTCGGCATGGGCACCGTGCGCACCTTCGACCTCAACAACTACTCCTTCGCGTTCAATGCCGGTATCATCAACAACTTCCGCCTCACCGACACGTGGGCCCTCAACCTCGAGATGGGCGCCCTCCTCGCGCAGCAGGACATGGATGGTGTCAGCAGCTCGAAGCGCGGCTTCGATGACCTCTTCACCATCACCGCGGGTGTCACCTACACCATCGGTGGCGACACCTGGAACAATAGCCCCGACATCAGCGCCCTCGTAATGATGAATGCCGCCGAGATCGCTGCCCTCAACGAAGCCCTCATGCAGGAGCAGTCCACCGTCCGCGTGCTACGCCATGAGCTGGCCCAGAAGCCCAAGGAGGTGGTCAAGACCGTCATCACCGACCATGCAGCGCCCCAGTCCGTGTTCTTCGTGCTCGGCTCCACCAAGATGGTGTCACAGGAGGAGCTCGTCAACCTCAAGGCCATCGCCGACATGGCCAAGCATGACAACGTGAAGCTCCGCATCACAGGCTATGCCGATAGCGCCACGGGCAATGCCAAGGTCAACCAGGCCCTCTCGCTCCACCGTGCCCAAGTCATCGCCGACCAGCTCGTCCAGATGGGCGTGAGCAAGGCCAACCTCATCGTCGAGGGCAAGGGAGGCGTATCGACCCTAGTACCTGCCTCCTACAATCGCCGCGTGATCATCGAGACCATGTAGTCTACCCTCGCTGAGCGTAGCTTATCGCCCACTCACAGCCTGCATTCTCAGCCCTTAGGGATCGAGAATGCAGTTTTTTTGCAAAAAGATGAAAAAAAATCCCGATTCCCTTTGCAGTTATCAAAAAAAGCTATACCTTTGCATCGCTTTTCAGAACGATGGAGGCTTTCGGGCGTTTAGCTCAGCTGGTTCAGAGCATCTGCCTTACAAGCAGAGGGTCGGCGGTTCGAATCCGTCAACGCCCACACAGAGAAAGAATCCAAAGCCCATCACGAAGAGAAGCATCGTTCTCACGACATTCGGGCGTTTAGCTCAGCTGGTTCAGAGCATCTGCCTTACAAGCAGAGGGTCGGCGGTTCGAATCCGTCAACGCCCACACAGAAGTCCACCTTACGGTGGACTTTTTTTGTTATATAGCTGCTCACTCGAATAGATAGAGCGAATAAACAGAAAGCAAAAATGCTAAAAATTTCTTCACCTCAGAGGTTTTTTGTAACTTTGCCGATTAGATAATAATAATACAAGTATATGGAAAAGAAATTCAAGAGAACGACCGTCACTTCGGCACTCCCCTATGCCAACGGTCCTGTACATATCGGTCATCTGGCGGGCGTGTATGTGCCTGCCGACATCTATGTGCGTTACCTCCGCCTCAAGGGCGAGGAGGTGCTCTTCGTGGGTGGATCAGACGAACATGGCGTGCCCGTTACACAGCGTGCCCGCAAGGAGGGTATCACTCCGCAGGATGTGGTGGACCGCTACCATAACATCATCAAGAATAGTTTCAAGGAGTTTGGCATTTCGTTTGATGTATATAGCCGTACTACATCGGATGTGCATCATAAGTTTGCTTCGGACTTCTTCCGCAAGCTCTACGATGAGGGCAAGTTGGTGGAGCAGTCTACCAAGCAGTTCTACGATGAGAAGACCGAGAAGTTCCTCACCGACCGCGATGTAGTGGGCGAGTGTCCCTATTGCCACAAGCAGGCTTACGGCAACCAGTGCGAAGAGGGTTGCGGACGCGCGCTTGAGCCCACCGAGCTCATCAATCCCCGTTCGAAGGAGACTGGCGAGACTCCCGTGCTCAAGGAGACCAAGAACTGGTATCTTCCCCTCAACGAATATCAGCAGTGGCTGAAGGAGTGGATTCTTGAGAATCACAAGGAATGGCGTCCCAATGTATATGGCCAGTGCAAGTCATGGCTCGACATGGACCTCCAGCCCCGTGCTATGACGCGCGACCTCGACTGGGGCATCCCCGTGCCCGTAGAGGGTGCCGAGGGTAAGGTGCTGTATGTGTGGTTTGACGCGCCTATCGGCTATGTATCGAACACCAAGGAACTGTGCGACAATGAGCCCGAGAAGTGGGGCTCATGGGAGAAATGGTGGCAGGATGAGGAGACACGCCTGCTCCACTTCATCGGCAAGGACAACATCGTGTTCCACTGCATCATCTTCCCCACCATGATGAAGGCTCACGGTGGCTATGTGATGCCCGACAATGTGCCGAGCAACGAGTTCCTCAACCTCGAGGACGACAAGATCTCGACCTCACGCAACTGGGCGGTGTGGTTGCACGAGTATCTCGTGGACTTCCCCGGGAAGCAGGACGTGTTGCGCTATGTGCTCACGGCCAATGCGCCCGAGACCAAGGACAACAACTTCACCTGGAAGGACTTCCAGGCACGCAACAATAATGAGCTCGTGGCCGTGTACGGTAACTTCGTGAACCGTGCCCTCGTGCTCACCCACAAGTACTTCGACGGTAAGGTACCCGCCTGCGGCGAACTCACCGACTATGACAAGGCTACCATTGCCGAGTTTATGGACGTGAAGGCCGAGGTGGAGAAGCTGCTCGACGCCTTTAAGTTCCGCGAGGCACAGAAGGAGGCCATGAACCTTGCCCGCATCGGCAACAAGTACCTTGCCGACACCGAGCCCTGGAAGCTGGCCAAGACCGACATGGAGCGCGTAGGCACTATCCTTAACCTCTCGTTGCAGTTGGCGGCCAACCTCGCCATTGCCTTCGAACCCTTCCTCCCCTTCAGCAGTGAGAAGCTGCGCGGCATGCTGGGCATGGAGACTTTCGAGTGGGAGCAGCTGGGTCGCACCGACCTCCTCACTGCAGGTCACGAGCTGGGCAAGGCAGAGCTCCTCTTCGAGAAGATCGAGGACAGCGCCATCGACGCACAGATGCAGCGCCTCGAGGATATCAAGAAGGCCAACGAGGCGGCCAACTACAAGGCCGAGCCCGTGAAGCCCCTCGTATCGTTTGAGGAGTGGGAGAAGCTCGACATCCGTGTGGGTACCGTGCTCGAGTGTGAGCGTGTGCCCAAGATGAAGAAGCTGCTCAAGTTTAAGATTGCCGACGGACTCGCCGACCGCACCATCGTGAGCGGCATCGCCGAGCACTACGCTCCCGAGGAGCTCGTGGGCAAGCAGGTGCTCTTCATCGCCAACTTTGCTCCACGCCAGTTCAAGAACGGCCTCGTGAGCGAAGGCATGATCCTCAGCGCCGTAGACCACGATGGCTCACTCGCCGTGACCTCGCTCCTGCGCGAGGTGAAGCCCGGTAGCCAAGTAGGATAACGCCATAAGACGGGAACTGCAATATCATGGTATAGAAACCCAAGTCTCTATACACTGATATTGCAGTTTCACTATAGTGATACTCGAGTATCCACACAGAGAAACGCTCAAGAAGTAATATCATGGCCACCTCGAACACCCAACGCATAGCCAAGAACACCCTGATGCTATATGCGCGGACATTGTTTACGATGTTCGTGTCGTTCTACACATCCCGTGTGGTGTTGCGAGCCTTGGGTGTCGTCGACTATGGTGTCTACAATGTCGTGGGCAGCTCGGTAGCCATGTTCAGCATGCTGAGCGGGTCGCTGGCGAGCGCCATCAGCCGATTCATCACCTTCGAGCTGGGGCGTGGCAATAGGGAGAAACTAAAGCAGGTGTTCTCCACGGCAGTGACGGTGCAGCTGATGCTCGCCATCGTCGTGGTGCTGCTGGCCGAGACGGTGGGGCTATGGTTCCTCACCCATGAGATGGACATCCCGCCCGAGCGCCTCGCGGCAGCCCACTGGGTGTATCAGTTCTCGGTCATCACCTTCGTCATCGGGCTGGTGAGCGTACCCTACAACGCCTCCATCATCGCCCACGAGAAGATGTCGACCTTCGCCTACATCGGCATCTTCGAGGCGCTGTCGAAGCTGGGCGTGGCCTACGTCATCAGTACGACACGGGCCGACCGACTGGTCATCTACGCCCTCCTGCTGATGCTGATAGCTGTCACGGTGAGGTTCATCTATGGCATCTATTGCAAGCGACGCTTCGAGGAGTGCAGCTATCGGTTCACATACGACAAACCCCTGCTCAAGGAGATGGCCAGCTTCGCTGGGTGGAACTTCATCGGGGCCTCATCGGCCGTGCTGCGCGACCAGGGAGGCAACATCATCATCAACATCCTCGGTGGCGGACCAGCGGTGAATGCAGCCCGAGGATTTGCCGTACAGGTAAGCGCTGCCATACAGAGCTTCGTGCAGAACTTCATGACGGCACTGAACCCACAGATCACCAAGTCGTATGCCAACGGTGAGTACAGCTACATGATGTCGCTCATCTTCCGAGGAGCACGCTTCTCCTATTATATATTATTGTTGCTGGCACTGCCCGTCATCATCAATGCAGACTATATCCTCACATTGTGGCTAGTCGATGTGCCGGCACACACAGCCCCCTTCGTGCAGCTGGTGCTGATCTTTGCCCTGAGCGAGTCGCTGGCCAATCCTTTGGTGACAGCCATGCTGGCTACGGGACGCATACGCAACTATCAGCTGGTAGTGGGCGGCATACAGTTGCTCAACCTACCTATCGCCTACGTGGCACTCCGCTGCGGAGGAGCACCCGAGATGGTGTATGTCGTGGCCATAGGGCTCTCTGTCTGCTGCGAGATGGCACGCCTGCTCATGCTGCGGGGGATGATAGGGCTCTCGGTGCGCTCGTTCCTGCGCGAGGTGTACTTCAACGTGATAGCCGTCACGCTCATCGCAGCGGTGGTGCCCATGGTGTGTTCCACATTCCAATCGAGTAGCTTTATCGACTTCCTCCTCAACAGCACATGCTGCGTAGGCTGCACAGCCTTGACCATATTCTTTATAGGGTGCAATGGAAAAGAAAGAAAGATGCTCGTAGCAAAGTTAACTACCATCAAGGATAAATTCTTCAAGCCATGATACAGATCAACAACCCTGCCGACTGCTGCGGATGCAGTGCTTGCGCCTCGGTGTGTGCCCATGGAGCCATCACGATGAAGCCCGACGCCCTGGGCTTTCTGTACCCTGTAGTCGATACAGACAGGTGCACAGGATGTGGGTTGTGTGAGAAGGTGTGTGCCTTCCATGACGACTACGATAAATCACTCGACCTGATGCAACCCATAGCCTATGGTGCCCGACACAAGGAGATGAGCGAGGTGGAGAGCAGTCGTAGCGGAGCAGCCTTTATTGCTTTGTCTGATTATATAATGGAACAAGGTGGAGTGGTATATGGCGCTGGATACACCGACCACTTCCGTGTGGTGCACAAGCGTGCTACTACCAAGGAACAACGTAATGAGTTCAAGGGAAGCAAGTATGTGCAGAGTGACCTCGGCGACACGTTTCTCCAAGTAAAGCAAGATTTAAAGGCGGGATTCACCGTACTCTTTTCGGGCACTCCCTGCCAGACGGCAGGACTGCACTCCTTTGTCGGGAGTAGGTTGAGAGACAATCTCATCCTTGTGGACATCGTATGTCACGGAGTGCCAAGCCCTTACATTTGGAGAGACTATATCAAGTATCTCGAGGGTAAGGCCAAAGCAGACATCATCCATGTAGACTTTCGCGAAAAGGAGCATTGTGGTTGGCGAGCCCATAAGGAAGCATTCAGATACTCGGACGCCAAGCGCGGGAAGGAAATCAAAGAAACCTATACCCACTTGTTTTATAAACACATCATGTTTCGCCACTCATGTGGAGTATGCAAATATACGAATCTGCAACGCCCAAGCGACATCACTATTGCCGACTTTTGGGGATGGGAAAAGACCAACCCCACCGCCAACTCCGACGACAAAGGGCTCTCACTCGTACTATGCAATACCGAGAAAGGACGGCAATTGTTCGAGTCGGTGAAAGAAAGAATGAACATCTTCCCAGCAGAGTTGAGCAACTGCATGCAGCCCAATTTGAAGCAGCCTAGCGCCATTCATCCCCAGCGCATGGACTTTGAGCGAGACTATGCACGCAAGGGCTTCGTCTATGTCATGAAGCGATATGGCAACATCGGATGGCGGTACAAGGTAGAGAGATACATGGGAAAAATCAAGCGAGCTATCAAACGAATAATAGGAAAACGATGAAGGTAGGAATACTAACATTTCACTGCGCCGAGAACTATGGAGCGGTATTGCAATGCTATGCTACACAAGAGTTTCTCAAGAGCAAAGGTCACGAAGTCGATATAATAGACTATCGTCCCGACTATCTGTTAAGCCCATATCGTGTATTCTATTTGCGCAGATTGCTTTGTCGTAACCCGCTGAATGGTGTGATTAATCTTATTAAAGAGTTCATCCATCTCCCCAAACGATGTTATCGACGAAGAGCATTCCATAAATTCACCCAGCAACACCTACTGCTGACCGACACAGTCACTCGAGACACGATACCAACTACCTTTGAGAGCTATGTGGTGGGAAGCGACCAGATATGGAACACTAAAATCACAGAAGGACTTGACGATGTGTACTTCTGCAACTTCTCTTTCCCGAAAGAAAAAAAGCGTTATGTGGCTTATGCAGCAAGCATGGGCAAAGCAGAACTGGAGGATGATAAAGCGAAAGACTACGTATGCCATGCGTTAAACCATTTTGATGCGATAAGTGTGCGCGAACACGACTTATCAGAATTGTTGCAACCCTTGACTTCACGACCTATATCCCAAGTCTTGGACCCTACGCTGATGGTCAATCCGCAGATTTGGGAGAAGTTTGTGCAATCACCATTGATCCCTCGAAAATATGTCGCTGTATATGAAGTGCGCATAGACAAGAATGTACGACGAATCGCTGCAGATATAGCAAAGCAAATAGGAGGTGAAATCATATTTATGGATTCGTGGTTCTCACCGAACAGCAATGAGCACCACAAGGCTGTGTCGCCCGAGAATTTTGTCAATGTCATAAAGCATGCTGCATGTGTCGTTACCACTTCATTCCACGGCACAGCTTTCTCGGTAATCTTTAATCGCCCTTTCTACACTATCAGACTTAATGACGGGGCCGATGCACGTTCGCAGTCATTACTTGAAACGCTACATTTGGAAGAGCGTATGGTAGACAAGCACTCCACTCCGACCTATTCATCTATTGATTATACCAATGCCAATACTATATTGAAAACACTACGTGACCAATCGCAAGAATTTCTGCAGAAGGCATTAGAATAATTCTATCACAAAAAAATCCATTTATTTTGCCCGCTTTTTGTACCTTTGAGTAAACTCGAAGATATTGGCGTTCGCTGTGAAATATTCAAGCAAGCTTGATATTATTTCGCTCACTTTTTGTACCTTTGCCCAAAGAGACATTTATCACCCAAAAAAAGGACATGGAATGAGCCACCGACCTGAGATATCCATAATCGTAGCCGTATACAATGCAGAGAGGACACTCAAGCGCTGTGTAGACAGCTTGCTCGCACAGACGTTTGCGCACTTCGAAGTGTTGCTCATCGACGATGGCAGCACAGACAACTCAGGAGCCCTATGTGACCACTATGCCGCAAGGGATGCACGCTGTAGGGTGATGCATCAGAGCAATGGAGGCGTGGCATCGGTGCGCCAGAAGGGCATAGAGGAGGCATCGGGAAGGTACTCCATCCACGTAGACGCTGATGACTGGGCAGACCCCACGATGCTAGCCAATCTGTATACAGAAGCCGAAAGGGGCAATGCAGACATCGTCTTGTGTGACTATCATGAAGAGACTGCCGAGGGGTGTCTATACCGAGTGCAGAAGCCCAGTTCGACAGCTCCCTCCACCATCATCAAAGAAATCCTGTCGGGCAAGCTGATGGGCGTACTGTGGAACAAGCTCATCAGGCATGAGCTGTACACAAAGCACGATGTGCACTTCGTCCCAGGCATCAACCATTGCGAAGATGTGCTCGTATGTTCACAACTACTCCTCAATGACATCAGCGTAGCCTACCTCCCAGCAGCCTTTTACCACTACGACACACGCAACATGTCGTCCATCACGAGGAACTACACCGAGGCCACATACCGCATGCGGAAACGCTACATCGAGGCACTGCAGTCGATACTTCCCGCAACGTACGGCCCCAGCATCGAGGACACCATCCTACAGGTCAAGGTGGGCGCCTTTGTCAATGGATACATGACGGCCAAGGAATATAGAGCATATCACCCTCTTCCCCTGAGACGCATCCTCGCGTCGGGCCATTCGCCCCGCATCAAGGTAGCCTTTGCCCTGGCCAATATGGGATTGTATGGATTAGGCGAGTGGTTCTATAAAGCCTATTCCAAAGCAAGAAAGAGAGACGCTCGCTACCTGTTGTTCTGGGGAGACCATGAGCTGAATGCCGGGCCAAGTAATGTGCACCGCTCATTCATAACGCACTCGCAGGGCGAACTGCACTATGCAAAAAGTCGCAACAAAATAGCCCGATATATCGAACTGATCTGGAAATGCATCAGGGCCGACGTCGTCGTGACACCCTCCTTCTCCATGCCGAGAGACATCAAGCTGATGCGGACATTGTGCCGAAAACTCGTGTGCCTCTCTCACGGCTGCCTGAAGCTGGAAGCGGTCATCAACAACAAAGAGCACATGAAGGAGCAAATCGAGAGGGGAGAGAGAGTTGCTTTCGCTGCGGCCAAGTCCATCGTATGCGTCTCTGAGAGACACATGCAGCTCATGCGCACACAATACCCTGAGTTTGCCGACAAGATGACATTCGTCAACAATGGCGTGGAGATTGCTCCCCGCAGCGCAGTCAAGAAGCATCCCTACACGATAGCCGTCAGCGGTGGCAACAGAACGATAAAGAACAACGCCTATGTATGCCGAGCAGTGCAGCAACTCAACGAAGCTGGGCATCAATGCAAAGTCTACATCTTTGGCCGCAACAACCCCGAGTGCGAGGACCTCAGCAGGTATGCCTGCGCGGAGTTTATGGGACAGCTCGACAAGGCGGAGTACTACGAACGCCTCGATAAAATTGCACTTTTTGTCATCGCCTCCGAGTTGGAGCCTTTTGGTCTAGTCGTGGCCGACGCGCTCAACTGCCATTGCTCCATACTGATGTCTCACAATGTAGGAGCCGCGGGCATCATGCAGACGTGCGAAGAAGATTTCGTGGACAATCCCCACGACACCGCCGAACTGGCCCGCAGCATCCAGCACCTGATGGAGCACCCCAATGCGGAGCGACTCTTGAGCTCGGTGGACGTGCACGAATGCTCCGAGTCGATGGCTTGGGAGAAGATGAAGAACCTTTGTTACAGCATATAGAAAGATGAGCAACGTGTCGGAAATAACCAACTGCTACGGCTGTGGCGTATGTACCATTGCCTGCAACAGAAAACTCATTAGCATCGAGCTGGACAAGGATGGGTTCTACACACCGCGGATAAGCGACCGAGAGCGCTGCACCGACTGCGGACTCTGCACTAAGGTGTGTGCCTATCAGCACGACGATGTACTGATGAACCACTGCGAGCCGCAGGGTTTCGCAGCATGGAGTACCGACGCAGACATCCGTCACCGCTGCTCCTCGGGAGGTGTGGGCTACGAGATAGGACGCTCGCTCATGCGCCAGGGCTACCTGCTCTGTGGAGTGCGCTACAACGCCGAGGCCAACAGGGCAGAGCACTACATAGCTGCCACCGAAGAGCAATGGGCCGCATCCGTCGGGAGCAAATACATACAGAGCTACACCGCTGATGCCCTCAGTAAGATCGACCGCAAGGGACGATACCTGATTACGGGCACCCCCTGCCAGATAGACTCGCTGCGCCGCTACCTCCGCACCTTCCATGCCGAAGACCACTTTGTGCTCCTCGACTTCTTCTGCCACGGTGTGCCATCCAAGCTTATCTGGGACAAATATATAAGAGGAGTGGAACGACACATCGGCAAGGCCACCCACGTAGCGTGGCGCGACAAGACGCATGGCTGGCACGACTCATGGGCTATGTCTCTACATGGCGATACCGACGAGAAAGTCTATACCTCACGCGTATCACAGGGCGACTCCTTCTATCAACTCTTCCTAGGCAACCAATGCTTGGGCAAGGCATGCTATCACGACTGCAAGTACAAGCACCTGAGCTCGGCTGCCGACATCCGCATCGGCGACCTATGGGGAACGACATATAAGGACAACGAAAAGGGAGTGAGCGCACTCATCGCACTCACCGAGAAGGGCAAGCAGGTCATCGCTGCTACCGAGACCATCACACTCACCCCCCATGCAATAGAGGTCATCACCGAAGGACAGATGAATCACCGCCTCTCCTACCCAACCATCATGCGTCCCCTGCAGCTCCTCCTGGCCAAGACACGCGTGCCGATCACATGGCAGGCTCTCGTCTCGCGCTATGTCAACAAACTCAAAAACAAGCTACACCTCCCATGAAGAAGATAGGCATCATCACCATGCACCGCGTGCAGAACTATGGTTCTGCCCTGCAAGCATATGCCCTGCAAGCATACATCTCCAAGTTGGGCTACGATGCCGAACTGATTGATTACATCTACCCCAACGCCACGCACAAGAAACACATACCGCTGAAGAAGCGCATCAGGCACCTCCTCTTCAAGCTGGCCTTCTGCCTCCCCCTGAGCCGCAAGGCCAAGCGTTTCGCACGGTTCTACTCCACCTATTACAAATGCTCTGACCGTCAGTTTGCTACGCCCGACAGCCTCATGGCCTACGACTACCCCTACGACGCGTTGGTGACAGGGAGCGACCAGGTGTGGAACCCCCTCCACGTCTTGAGCGACACCGTCTTCTTCCTCCCCTTTGCCCGACCACACACCCCGACCATTGCCTACGCTCCCAGCTTCTCTGTTGCGTCGATAGCCGAGCAGTACACCGAGGCCATCCGTCCCCACCTCGAGCGATACGACCACCTCTCCGTAAGAGAGCGCTCTGGGCAGTCCATCGTAAGAGCCCTCATCCACCGCGATGCAGACATCGTGTGCGACCCCACCCTGCTGCTCACCAAGGAGGAGTGGGGAGCCCTGGCCGCCCAGTCCGACTATGCCATCGACGGTCCCTACATCTTGGTCTACATACTCAACTATGCCTACAACCCCTATCCCGAGATCAATGCCATCATTGCCGAGGTGCAGCAGAGGCTGAGGCTCCCCCTCATATTGCTCGATGCTCCTGTGCTCGACATGAAGTTCGACAATGCCCGCTTCGTCAAGGATGCAGGCCCGCTGGAGTTTCTTCGCTTGATACAGCATGCCTCCTTCGTCATCACCACCTCGTTTCATGGCACCGCCTTTGCGCTCAACTTTGGCGTCCCCTTCTACTCGGTCATCCGTGACCGCAGCGGGTTCGACACCCGCATGGTAGACCTCATCGATACCGTGGGAGCCGACAGAGCCATCGTGTATGACCAGCCCATCGACAGACCCCTGGCCATGGACTACACCACCACAGCGAACGCAGTCAATGCCTTGCGACATCATTCACAGGAGTTCCTCCGCGACAGCCTGAAGGAGGTTTTCACCAGCTGAGATTCTTTTTTAGACTCAATCATTATTTTCAACCGAAAAGGCGAAAACTTTGGTTTTCTTCTTGTTTATTGCATCTTTTTAACTAAATTTGCCAAGAATCGAATACTATAAACATTTATTAATATTTTAATTCATTAAAAACTAAACATTTATGTGGTTAATTGATTCATCCATCGGAAGAAAGTTGGTGATGAGCGTTTCAGGTTTGGCCCTCATCCTTTTCTTGACATTTCACATGGCAATGAATGCTGTTGCACTCTTCTCTG
>JAFZFN010000002.1 GCA_017555875.1 Bacteroidaceae bacterium | reverse complement strand
TATATCTTAACTCATCTATATACGGTCTTTCAGGACCGCATTACAACCACAGAAGCCCGTTGCGTATTAAACAATCTACCAACGGTTTGCATTATTTCCCAATTTCCTGCCTTTTTCTCGCGAGTTCTTCGTATCTTTGCAAGTAGCTATGATTACTTATGAAGAAACTACAACAACTATTTCGACAATATACAGGCCATGAGGCTGATTCGTGTCAGCAACTCACGGCCGACGGATCGCCCCGACGATACTATAGGCTCTCCGCTAAAGAGGTATCACTGATAGGAGCCGTGGGCACATCAGCTGAGGAGAATGAGGCGTTTGTTAGTATTGCACGACAGATGCGTAGTCAGGGATTGCCCGCTCCCGGGGTGTACGCCCTCTCTGATGACCGCATGCGTTATCTGCAGGAAGACTTGGGCGATACGTCGCTCTTCGGTCTGCTGATGGCAGCACAAGCACGAGGCAATTACGACGAGAGAGACATGGAATTGCTTCGCAGCGTGATGCGCCTACTTCCCGATGTGCAGTGGAAGACGGCCGAGGACTTTGACTTCAACCAATGCCACCCCTCCCCCGAGCTCAATCGCCGCGGCATACAGTGGGACCTACACTACTTCAAGTATTGTTTCCTCAAAGCTACGCGTATGGAGTTCGACGAAGAACGCCTCGAGGATGACTTTGACCACCTCGCTACGGTATTGCTCAAGGGTAGTGACCAGGTATTCATGTACCGCGACTTCCAATCACGCAACGTGATGATACGAGATGGCAAGCCTTGGCTCATCGATTTCCAAGGTGGACGACGCGGCCCCGCTGAGTATGACCTCGTGTCGTTCCTTTGGCAAGCACGTGCACGCTTCACCCCCGAGATGCGCCACGAACTGATTGCCGAATACCTGCTTTCGGCACAACGCTACCGCTCGTTTGACGAGGTGGCATTCCATCAACGCCTACAATACTTCGTGCTCTTCCGCACACTCCAAGTACTGGGTGCCTATGGTTACCGCGGCTACTTCGAACACAAGGCACACTTCGTACAGAGCATACCCATGGCCATCGACAACCTACGTTCACTGCTTGCTGAGAATGATTTCGCTGACCTACCCTACCTCGCCACAATGCTGCGCGAGATGACTGGATTACCTCTCTTTGCCCCCAACACAGAAGACAAGGAACTCACCGTGCGCATCACTAGTTTCTCATATAAGAAGGGAATTCCCGATGACCTCAGCGGCAACGGAGGTGGCTTTGTCTTCGACTGCCGTGCCATACACAACCCTGGACGCTATGCTGAGTATAAGCAACTCACAGGCATGGACGAAGCTGTAATTGCCTTCCTCGACAAGGAGGAGGCTATGCAGGACTTTCTCACTCATGTGTACAGCATCGTGGACTACTCCGTAGAAAAATACCTCTCGCGAGGCTTCACCAATCTGATGGTCTCATTCGGCTGCACGGGAGGCCAGCACCGCTCAGTCTATAGTGCAGAGCACCTCGCCACTCACCTCAGTGAGAAGTATGGCATACGCATCATCCTCGAGCACCGCGAACAGAACAAACTAAAGATTACGCATTAAGACGAATCACTAGTTCAATCCGTGACAGTCACATCCCTACCAATAAATATTAATTGTAAATAATATATGATACTCATCGCCGACAGTGGGTCTACCAAGACCGATTGGTGCCTGTGCAAAAAAGGTGCCATAGTAGCAAACATACAGACACAGGGCATAAACCCCTATCATCAAAGTGAAGAGGCCATCGAAGAGGTGCTCCGTGAGGAGCTGTTGCCCAAACTAGCTCACGACTCAAAACAGGCACCTAACAATCCCTCAAGCATCGTATTCTATGGTGCTGGCTGTGCCAACGAAACCGCATGCAACCGCATCAAGGAGGCCATATATAAAGTGCTAGGCATTACAAATGCCACCATCCACAGCGACCTCTTGGGAGCTGCTCGCGCTCTCTGCGGGCACGAAGAGGGCATCGCCTGCGTGCTAGGCACAGGCTCGAACTCATGTTTATTTAATGGTACTGATATCATTGCCAACACTCCTCCCCTAGGCTATATACTAGGCGACGAGGGAAGCAGTGCTGTGCTGGGACGCCGCCTCGTTGGCGATTGCCTCAAGAACCAACTACCTGAGGCCATCCGTGATGAGTTTCTCGCCGAGTATCAGCTCACCCAAGAGATTATATTGGAGAAGGTGTACCGCCAGCCTTTGGCCAACCGTTTCCTTGCTAGCCTCACCCCCTTCCTATCAAAGCACAAGGAGGTCCCCGAGGTGCACAAGTTACTGGTGGATAGCTTCGTAGATTTCTTCGTACGCAACGTAAAGCAATATCGTCGTCCTTGGCTCCCTATCCACTTCGTAGGCTCCATCGCCAATGCTTTTGCCACTGAACTCAAGGAGGCAGCAGAGAGTCTAGGCATGGAGCTAGGAACCATCATGCAGAGCCCTATGGAGGGACTGGTGAGGTACCACAGTGATAATGAAGAATGAGTAATAAACAAGTAAAGGATGGCAATTGCCATCCTTTACTTGTTTATTACGGAGTGGAGCTGGAGGGAATCGAACCCTCGTCCAAACGAGGAAATCATATGCTTTCTACATGCTTATCTTTGCCTTCGGTTTTCGTGCGCAAGCAAGACCAAAGCCACCAACTTGCGCCTTATCCTCTAAAGTTTCGCCCACGACGCGAGGCCGCCAGGGGCTATCTCCGACTTTGCTGCACCACCTGTTCGACGAGCTTCGGAAACAGAGCGTTCGGGTGATGTCTCGTTTCAGCACCTAGTGCCGAAATAAAGCCAATCTACTGTGCTTCGATTAGGCAGCGAGAGCGTAAGTGTTTTCGCCAATTAATCTTTCGCATGATTGATATTTAAGTGCTAACCAAGCAACGCACTGCATGCTTACATACCATCTCGGCCCGCTGTCAAATCCAGTCAACCCCGATGAATGTGGCCGCGAAGGTAGTCAATATTTCTCTACCTGCCAAACATTTAACAGAAAAATACAGTCATTGGTTCCTACTCACCCCTATTTCACCATCTACGAATAGCAGGAACGCACCCTTATTTTTTTATTTTCGAGACTTGTTGTACCTTTGCACTCGAATCCGTAAAAGCGAAGAAAACACCTATGATAAGTCTCTGGCAGATATTTCTTGTGTTTGCAAAAATTGGCGCCTTCACCATCGGTGGAGGTATCCCCATGATTGCAGCAATCAAGAGCGAGCTCGTGCAACGTGGCTGGCTCAACGACGAAGACTTCGTCGACATCATCACCTTGGCACAAACAGCCCCCGGACTCTTTGCTGTCAACATATCCATTCTCACCGGCCATCGTCTACGCGGCACCAAGGGAAGCGTGGTAGCCACTATCGCCAGCTGCTTGCCCCCCTTCCTCATCATCCTGCTGGTGGCCATCTTCTTCACCAGCTTCAAGGACAACCCCTATGTCATCAAAGCCTTCAAGGGGATCCGTCCCGTGGTCGTAGCCCTCATCGGCGTACCCATGATTGATATGCTCAAGGCCACCAAGATGCGCTGGTGGTCGTGGATTGTGTGGATAGCATCGATGACCCTCGTGTGCCTGCTTAGCGTATCGCCCATCTATATATTAATATGTGTCATCGTCGTTGCCGCCTTCATCAGCTGGTACAATAATCGCAAAGCCGTATGATCTACGTAGAACTATTCCTAACCTTCTTCCTCATCGGCATGTTCACCATCGGAGGTGGCTATGCCATGCTATCGCTCATCCAGAATCAGGTGGTTACCATACATGGTTGGATTGATGAGACCACCTTCACCGACATTGTAGCCATCTCGCAGATGACACCAGGTCCTATCGGTATCAACTCGGCCACTTACATTGGATACGAAGTGCTGGCCAAGTCGGGTGCCTCTGAGTTTATGAGTGTGCTCGGTTCGTTTACTGCCACCTTCGCCGTGGTATTGCCCTCGTTCATCATCGTGTTGTTGCTTGCAAAGGTATATAGCCGTTGGAAAGACCATCCTATCTTCCGCGGTGTGATGTCAGGCTTGCGCCCTGCCGTGCTGGGACTCATCGGTACGGCCGCTCTCGGCCTTGCCACCCCAGAAAACTTCATCGATTGGAAAAGTTTTGTCATCTGCATCGTAGCCTTCCTCGCCCTATACCTGAAGAAGCTAGGTCCCTTCTCCGTAATTGGCATAGGTGCCCTAGTCGGGTTAATAGTATATTAAGTTCTCTACTAAAGAAGGTTTATCAAAACATAAAGACACAAAAAAGACGGGAGGATGTGCCATACACCCTCCCGCCTTCGTATATTGCCCTTAGGTTATATTCTTAGAACTCGCTAGTGAAGTGGAAGCGAATGTTCTTGAAGTCTATCTGCGCCATCTGCAGCACGTAGCCACTATCGGCGAGGAAGACGTCACGGCCTTCGATATCCTTGGCCATGAACTGATACTTGCGTTTCTTGAAGGCTTCGAGTTCGGCTTGATCGTCGCTCTCAATCCAGCAGGCCTTGTAGAGACTCACAGGTTCCCAACGACACTTGGCATTGTACTCATTCTCAAGACGGTACTGGATAACTTCGAACTGTAGCTGACCAACGGTGCCGATGATCTTGCGACCATTGAACTGGTTTACGAACAACTGTGCTACGCCCTCGCCCATAAGCTGATCGATACCCTTGTTGAGCTGCTTGGTTTTCATGGGATCTGCATTCTCGATGTACTTGAACATCTCTGGCGAGAATGAAGGGAGGCCCTTAAAGTGGAGGAGTTCGCCTTCGGTGAGCGTGTCGCCAATCTTAAAGTTACCCGTGTCGGGCAAACCAATGATGTCACCCGGATAGGCCACATCGATAGTGCTCTTACGCTGGGCCATAAACTGGGTGGGTGACGAGAAACGCATCGTCTTACCCGAGCGGATGTGGAGATAGGGGGCATTGCGCACGAACTTACCCGAACAGACCTTACAGAAGGCTACGCAAGAGCGATGGTTGGGATCGATGTTGGCAGTAATCTTGAAGATGAAGCCTGTGAACTTCTCCTCAGCAGGCACCACCTCGCGCTCGAGTGCAGGTGTGGGACGTGGGCTGGGGGCTATCTCGACAAAGCAGTCAAGCAACTCCTTCACACCGAAGTTGTTCAGTGCCGAACCAAAAAACACGGGCGCCACGGCAGCAGAGAGGTAATCCTCAACATCGAACTCGGGGTATACGCCCTCGATGAGTTCGAGGTCAGCACGAAGCTTCTCGGCTTGTGCCACACCGATATTCTCTTCCAGCTCAGTGCTATTGATATCAATTTCCTTCTTTTCAGTCACAACCTGTTTGCTAGGTGTGTAGAGGTCGAACTTCTGCTCGTAGCGGTTATATACGCCCTTGAATCGTGCACCCTGCTCGATAGGCCAGCTCAGGGGGAGCACGCTAATCTTGAGTTCGTCCTCCAATTCATCAAGCAATTCGAAGGGGTCGCGCCCCTCGCGATCCATCTTGTTGACGTAGATGATAACAGGTGTGTTGCGCATGCGGCACACCTCCATGAGTTTTCGTGTCTGTGTCTCCACACCTTTGGCACTGTCGACCACGATGATTACACTATCTACGGCAGTGAGTGTGCGGAAAGTATCCTCGGCAAAGTCTTGGTGACCAGGAGTGTCGAGAATGTTTACCTTATAGTCCTTATAGTCGAACTCCATTACTGAGGTTGTGACAGAGATACCTCGTTGTTTCTCTATCTCCATCCAGTCCGATGTGGCAGTCTTCTTGATTTTGTTTGACTTCACGGCGCCAGCCACCTGAATCTGTCCTCCAAAGAGGAGGAGTTTCTCGGTCAAGGTTGTCTTACCTGCGTCGGGGTGCGAGATAATCGCAAACGTACGTCTTCTTTCTATTTCGTTCATGTTATACTTATTATTCTTATTTATTACGGAGGGCCTCCGAGGGTTATTATCTTCGTTTTTCGTCGTTATATCCTCTTCGCTTTACTCCTCAAGATCCAATTCACCTGCGCGTTCCTTGGCATAGTAGTCAGAGAGCAAACCAATAAATCTCACGATGTCTGCCAAAGCGGCCGTCGTCTCCTTACCCACCTCCTTGTGTTGCAGACGCAGCATCCACATGCCGTAGAGTGCGTCAAAGCAGTTTTCCAATTCGGTCTTGTCTTGTCCGCCCTTGGCGCGAAGCTCCACGATGAAGGGCAGCGCCTTATAGTAGGCAGCTTGATAAAAGGGGAACTTCGACGAGTGCATGAGTCGGATATGCAAATCGGTAAGTGCGATAATGATGTTCTTATTGATCTGCAAGTGTCCGCTCTGCTCCACCCCTTCGAGACGCATCATCTCCACGAGGTTAGCATACCACTCGGTAAGTTCACGATGTTGCTCCGCGGGAAGCTGATATGCAGCCACCACCGCTTGCTCCATCCTCTCAATATCGCATCCATTGGCACGTATCAAATCCTCTACTTGCCACATGTAGAGCAGATATTCGGAGATGCTCGCCTCGCGCAGTTTTTTTGCTATAAACATTTGCTTATTCTTTACGACCTTAGTTTTTCAATTCCAGCAACACGACATTCTCCACGTGATGAGTGTGAGGGAACATGTCCACGGGTTGCACTCGAGTAACACGATACTTCACGTCGAGCAAGCTGAGGTCTCTGGCCTGCGTCGCAGGGTTGCAGCTCACGTAGACGATGCGTCTGGGCTCGGCAAAGAGAATGGTGTCAATGACATCGTTGTGCATACCAGCACGAGGAGGGTCGGTGATAATGACATCGGGACGACCATACTGGTTGATAAACTCTTGGTTAAGAATATCCTTCATGTCGCCGGCGAAGAAAAGCGTGTTGTCGATGCCGTTGATGGCCGAGTTGACTTTGGCATCCTCGATGGCTTCTGGCACATACTCGATACCGATAACCTGACGTGCCTTGCGCGACACAAAGTTGGCGATGGTGCCAGTGCCTGTATAGAGGTCGTAGACGAGTTCGTCGCCCGTGAGGCCAGCAAACTCACGTGCAACCTTGTATAGGTTGTAGGCTTGGCGGCTATTAGTCTGATAAAACGACTTAGGGCCTACCTTAAACTTAAGTCCCTCCATCTCCTCGATAATGTGGTCGTCTCCCTTGAAGACGTGGATGGGAAGGTCTCCGATGGTGTCGTTACACTTGTTGTTGATGACATAGATGAGCGAGGTGATCTCGGGCCACGTATCGACCATAAACTGTAAGAGCTGCTTCATCTGTACCTCCTCCTCGGGTGCTACAATCTTGAACTGCATCACCACCATCAAGCCCTTAATGCTACGATCGTTCTCATCCTCAGCTATACGTATCATCATGTTGCGAAGCATGCCTTCCTGCGAACGAAGGTCGAAGAAGGTGAGTCCCTGCTCATAGGCATAGTCGCGCACACCATTACGGATACGGTTGCAAATGTCGTCCATGAGGTGACACTCATCTATAGCGAGCACCTTGTCAAAAGCTCCGGGGATGTGGAAGCCTACAGCATTCATCTGGTCGTACTTGAAGTCCTTTTCCACCTCTTCTTGTGTGAGCCAACGCTTATTGCTGAAGGTAAACTCCAGCTTGTTTCGGTAACGCTCGGTCAGTTCAGAACCGAGTATGGGCGATATCTCAGGCAGTTCTATCTTACCTATGCGTACAAGGTTGTCGGTCACCTGCTTCTGCTTGTAGCGGAGCTGATCCTCGTACTTGAGACACTGCCATTTGCATCCTCCGCACACACCGAAATGCTTGCAGAATGGTTCGCTGCGCAGAGGTGAGTGTTCATGAAACTTCACCGCTACGGCCTCGGCATAGCTATGCTTCTTGCGCTTCACTTGGAGGTCTACAACGTCGCCTGGCACCACGTAGGGCACAAAGACTACCATATCATTCACACGCGCCAAGGCCTTGCCTTCTGCCGCCACGTCTGTTATCGTTATTTGCTCCAACAAGGGGAGCTCTTTCTTCTTTCTTGCCATTATATTATTTTTAGGAGTTTAGGAGTAAGCCTTACTCCAACATCAACTTCACCTGCTTGAGCTCGTTACCGCAATCATAGAAGGCATTCTCTATCTTCACGTTCGAGGCACGCTCAAGGAGCACACTACTATTATTCCAATGGAAAGGAGCGTAGTCCTCGTTGTGACGAACGGTGTTGTCTTTCCAAAGGAGTCCGTCGACGGACTTAGCATAGAGGAGCGGATGGTCGAAGGTCTCAAACTCATTGTTCACGATGCGTATCGCGTTCTTCTTGCCGCCATGGAAGTAGGCCTTTTGGGCGTTGAGATTGGGTATCTCGGGATAGATACTGATGACGGCATTAGTAAACTGGAACATACAGGTGAGGGCGTTCACAAAGCGGTTGCGACGGATGGTCACGTCACGACATGCCCCTGTCTCATACCAACCATTGCAGTCGCCACAGAGGAGGATGGCTGTACCTGAGGTGTGGTCGAAGAGGTTATCCTCAACAACGGTGCGCCTGGGTGTACTGAAGAGGGTGCCACGAGCGCGATTATTACGGATGGTATTACCGGCGAAATACACCTCGGGGGTCCAGGTAAGATTCTCGATGCCATAGCCATCAGCCTCGCTGATCTCAGCAGGCAGAGCATCGGTAAAGCGGATGACAAATTCCTTGGCACCATGAGAGTAGCCCGGCACGTTCTCCCCAAGGGATGACTGCTGGTCTGCAATACTGATATTCTCTATCTTTGTTACAAAAATTTCGTTCTTCTCACGAGACACGAGCTCCATCGTATTGGAACGCACGAACTGCACTTCGTCACCCACGTAGCCCCAATCGAAGCCCCATGCCTGACCATGCATGTAACGTCCTTTCACGGTGTGGTCGTCGATGCGTTCCACCACCTTGAGATAGGTGCCGTGTACATTGATGGCATCGTCCATCATCGCCTCATAGAGTCCGTTCACTGAATGTATCTTGCCCTTGCATCCCGAGAAATGGGTCGCGTCGGCCTGTGTGGTAAAGTAGCGTGGGTCATCATCGCCACGGAGACACACCGAGAAACCGTCGAGTGTGACATCCTCGCTCATCTGCGCCAAGAGCCCCATGCCCTCGGCATAGTGCACCTTGACATTCTCCAAACGCGTATCCTTGGCATGGCTCACGAAGATGCCTGGCGAGGGACGCTCATAAGTACGCATGGCCACGATGGTACCCTCGGGCAAGCGGCTATCCCTCCATGCTGGTGCAAGGAAGGTGCGCTCATCTATCTGCTGCACCTGATGCACAGGAGTGCCTATATCACCCGTCTTGTAGATAATGCGTCGTGTCACGGGGTCAAAGGCGATACCCCACCCTGGACGCATGCCCCATTCCTCACTTGTGTGCTCAAAGCCACCATTCTCGGTGACACGGGCATTGACCCAAGGTGCCACGCGGAAGGTAATGCCCTGCTCGGGGTCGTTCTGCACAACCTCAGCTTGTGCAATATGAGGGGTAGCAAAGTCGATGCTAAAGTTCCGCAGCGTACAACGCTCCGTACCTACCACGCTCACGGGGAGCATACGGCCATGGAAGACAAAGTCGGCCCCGTTGCCCTCGATAGTGAGTCCCTGGTAACCTTCAATGGCGATACCCACCGCACGTTCCTTATGCTGATCATGGTTTGAAATGTAATATTCTCTGTGGGCAGCATTCCCTGGATAGAAATCATACCTACCGGGCGCAAAACGAATGGTCACCGCCTTGCCAGCAGCCTCAGCCTTGACCTTAGCGAGCATCTGCTCCACCAATCCTGCCACATCGGCATCCGTATTGGGGAATATGCCATAATAAGCCACATCATACACCTTCTCAGCACGCAAACCCACGGCAACGAGAAGACACATACACAACGATAAAAAACGAGTCTTCATACCTATATAATATATATTAGGGTGCAAAGGTACGAATAAGCGAGCGAAAAACAAAATCTATTTTGGTTTTCACTGAGTACGATAAGACAAGCAAAAATCCGTTAACAACGCGGTTCTCATGTTAATTTGTTGTAAATAATTGCCCCCGATTGATATAACTTACCGATATATACATTATCTTCGCATCCAAAATGATAAGGGACACGCATTCCCGACCATCAGCAAAGCAAAAAAATAAAGACCAACCCAAACAACCCATACAATGATGAAAACAACAATCAGAAAGTTCTTCGGATATTCAGCCTTGATGTTGGGCAGCGCCCTCGTAGCAGGCTTCACTACGTATGCCTTGATAGACAAGCACACCGCCCAGGAAAGCACCATAATCGTGCAGCAAGACAGCGGATTTGCCATGCCCACAGCCCTATTTGACAACAAGGCCGCCCAGCCCATCGACCTCACCGAGGCGGCCGAGCGCTCCATACATGCCGTCGTACACATCAAGTCCACCCAGCTAGGCCGCACACAGACTATCCAGCAGATGCCCGACCTCTTCGATTTCTTCTTCGGCGATGGTACAGGCCGCCAGCAACAGGTGCGCACACAGCCCCGTGTAGGCTTCGGCTCGGGAGTCATCATCTCTAAGGATGGATACATTGTCACCAACAACCACGTCATCGACGGGGCCGACGAGATTGACGTCAAACTCAATGACAACCGCGAATATAAGGGCCGCCTCATCGGCACCGACCCTAGCACCGACCTAGCGCTCATCAAGATCGAGGGCGACGACCTCCCCACCCTTCCTATAGGCAACTCCGACGCTCTCAAGGTAGGCGAGTGGGTGCTTGCCGTGGGCAACCCTTTCAATCTCACCTCCACCGTCACGGCAGGTATCGTCAGTGCCAAGGCACGCTCCTTGGGTGTCTATAACGGAGGCATCGAATCATTCATCCAAACCGATGCCGCCATAAACCAAGGCAATAGCGGAGGCGCCCTCGTCAATGCCCGTGGAGAATTAGTAGGCATCAATGCCGTGCTTTCATCACCCACAGGAGCCTATGCTGGCTATGGCTTTGCTATCCCCACCAGCATCATGACCAAGGTCGTGGGTGACCTCAAGGAGTTTGGCACCGTACAACGCGCCATCCTCGGCATCAGCGGACACGACTTGGGAGACGAGCGCACCAAAGACAAGGACCTCGGTACCGTAGAGGGTGTCTACGTGGCCACCGTCTCCGAGGGCAGTGGAGCTCAGGCAGCAGGCATCAAGGCAGGTGATGTCATCGTCAAGATAGCCGGTAAGAAAGTACACAACATGGCCGAATTACAGGAGAGCCTCGCCACTCATCGCCCTGGCGACAAAGTCGAGGTCACCATCATACGCGACAAGAGGGAGAAGACACTCACCGTGACCCTCAAGAACATGCAGGGCAACACCGAGGTGATCAAGAAGTTTGACCTCTCGATGCTCGGCGCCGCCTTCACCCCCATCAGCGACGACATGAAGCGCCACCTGGGCGTGAGTTATGGCCTCGAGGTCACCGGCGTCGAGCGTGGCAAGTTTGCCGAGGCAGGCATCAAACGAGGCTTCATCATCCTCAAGGTCAACGGTGCCAAGATTACCAGCGAGGAGGACCTTGCCGAAGTGCTCACCGAGGCCAACCAGTCGCCTGAGCGCGTCCTCTTTATCTCGGGCTACTACCCCTCAGGCCGACGTGCCAATTATGCCGTAGAACTCGCCAGCGAAGAGTAAAGGAGTTCCTCCAGAAGTTAGATATAGGAGAGATATGGAGATAAATGCCGATGGTTTTTGGCATTTATCTCCATATACAAATCTTAAATCTCCAACCATAAAGCTAAATTTTCCTCCGCAAGGTTGATTTTTACAGAAAAAAGCAGTACCTTCGCGGCTAATTTGGTTTTATTGACTAGAATACGTATCTTATACCCCAATGAGACAACTTAAGATTACCAAGAGCATTACCAACCGCGAAAGTGCTTCGCTGGACAAGTATCTACAGGAGATTGGCCGCGAGGAATTAATCACTGTTGAAGAGGAAGTGGAGCTCGCGCAACGCATCCGCAAGGGTGACCGCGTGGCGTTGGAGAAGCTCACACGTGCCAACCTACGCTTCGTGGTGTCGGTGGCCAAACAATACCAGAACCAAGGACTGAGCCTTCCCGACCTCATCAACGAGGGCAATCTTGGACTCATCAAAGCGGCAGAGAAGTTCGACGAGACACGCGGATTTAAGTTTATCAGCTATGCCGTGTGGTGGATTCGCCAATCGATATTGCAGGCCTTGGCCGAGCAGGCTCGTATCGTACGCCTGCCGCTCAATCAGGTGGGCTCGCTCAACAAGATTAGCAAGGCCTTCTCAAAGTTTGAACAAGAGAATGAGCGCCGCCCCTCGGCAGAGGAACTAGCCGACGAGCTGGACATCCCTGTGGACAAGATTGCCGATACGCTGAAGGTATCGGGTCGACACATCTCCGTTGACGCTCCCTTCGTGGAGGGCGAAGACAATAGCCTACTCGACGTACTTGTCAACGACGACTCACCCATGGCCGACCGCTCACTAGTGAGCGAGTCGCTTTCGACAGAGATTGATCGCGCCCTCTCGACCCTCACCGACCGCGAGAAAGACATCTTGCAGATGTTCTTTGGCATCGGCATGCAAGAGATGACTCTCGAGGAGATAGGCGACAAATTTGGTCTCACACGTGAGCGAGTGCGACAAATCAAAGAAAAGGCCATACGCCGCTTGCGTCAAAACTCGCGTAGCAAGTTGCTCAAGACCTACTTGGGTTAAGAAAGAAAGACCACTTACTGTAAGGTACGCACACGCATGAATAACTGGAGACTTGTCCTCATCGGATTACTTTGCACATTGCACCTGACGGCCTATGCCGCCCCACGACGAGGCGACAAAAGTGAAGAGCCAAGACGAGTTTATATGTTTGGAGTAGCGGTCAACTTCAACGACTCGACAATATACATGACGGACGTCCAGTCGCTCGACAGCATTGTCATCAACGCTGACGGCTCGCTACGCAACTATGCAGCCTACTCGCAACAACTTGAGTTCTACATCGAAGGAGCGCTCAGGGAAGCCGACCAGACATGTGCGGTCATCTACTCAGACAAGAAGAAAAAGCTAGAAAAGCGCTTCGTCAAGTTGCAACGGGAACTCTCCGCCAAACGAAGTGAGAAACTAAGGAGAATAGGCTCGGACGAGTTTGCATTCAAAAGACGCTGACACGACACACGATGAAAGGGCTCAACAATCTCCTCAGATATACTATGTACACGATGTCTATACTCATGGGTATGACATCGTGTAATAGGTTTGGAGAGGAGGAGACCATTTATGCCCGCACAGTGCTGGTGTACATGGCGGCCGAGAACACACTAGCATCATTCTACCAAGATGACATCGACGAGATGATGCATGCGGCCAGCGATATCCCTCAGGATTGCCAGCTGCTCATCTACCTAGACGACTACGACTTGCCACGCATGCTCTCCATAGAGAAGCAACAGGGGAGACGCCCCGCGTGCAAGACGCTGCACGAGTTTGCCGAGGAGCACAACTCGGGAGACACGAAAACACTCAGACTAGCTATGCAATGGATGACAGAGCACGCCCCAGCAGAGAGCTACGGGCTGGTGCTATGGTCGCACGGCGACGCATGGATACCCGCTAAGACGGCCAGCCAAAGGGTCGTATGCCAAGATGCCAGAGCAGGCAGCTGGATGGAGATTCCCGACATAGCCAACGCACTGAGTGCCTACCCACAGCTAGACTTCATCTTGTTTGATGCCTGCTTCATGCAGAGCATCGAGGTAGCCTACGAGCTGCGCCATGCGGCACGCTACATCATCGCATCACCTGCGGAGATACCTGCCCCTGGAGCTCCCTATGACCGCATCCTGAAACCCATGTTTGCCCACACGGGATATGCCGAGGGTATCGCCGAGCAGTACTACAGAGAGTACCTCGACGGTCGCGTACCCATTAAGGGACATACCCCACTGACCTATGGTGTGTGCCTATCGGTGATCGATTGCACTCAACTAGAGCAACTGGCCGCGACGACCCGAACGATGGTCACCAAGTATGCCACACATCCCCACGTAGCCAACCTCGACAACGTGCAACGCTATTACCTACGCCACTCAGCTACACGCCCTGCCTACTATGACATCAACGGCTACATGACACGCCTGATCACCAACCCCGCCGACTATGCGTTATGGCGCACGACACTGGACAGGACAATCACTCATAGGGCGACGACAAAGGAGTGGTTCTCCGACTATACAGGGGTGGAGCGTGTCGACACCATTAACTATAGCGGCCTATCGTGCTATGTGCCCAAGTCCGCCAACACACAGCTGAACCGCAAATTCAGCACCACCTCGTGGTACACCGCCGCAGGATGGCAGCAGGCGGGATGGTGAGCCTCACGGGGGTGAACATTTTCAAACCACAGATTGTTTATCAAGCAATCACACGCCGCAAATCTGTTAATTTTACTTATTTTTCAGCATAATAAATGTTAATCCATTAGGATTTTCTTGAATAGTCGCGTACATTTGCGATATGAAAAAGTACACCATACTTCTTTTAGGCCTCATCATGAGCGGCTCGTTCCTCGCCTTGCTCTCATTGCAGGTCAGGTACATCGAGGAAATCGTGAGCATGCGCCACGAGCAGTTTGACGAATCGGTCAAGCGCAGCCTCTACAATGCCGCGCACAAGCAAGAGTTGTACGAAACGATGCGTTACCTCGAGAGAGACATGGCCGAAGCCGAAATCATAGACCGCCTCACCCGACAGGGAGGCAATGGGATGGTAACACGCCAATACGACTTCAAGAGCGACGGCAACGCCTCATCGTTTGAGATGCGCACCATCATCATTCCCCAACGTTCCATGGCGGACAAAAAAGACATACCCGATGCGTCGCGCTCACTGCAGGAAACTATCAGAAACCGATACATACGCCAACGCGGACTGATGGACGAGGTCATCTACAAGATGCTCTACACAGCTAGCAACAAACCTCTGGAGCAGCGCGTCGACATCGAAGCACTAGACAGAGACCTGCAGGCCGAACTCCTACACAACGGTATCGATCTCCCCTACCACTTCACCATATCGACAAGCAACGGACGCGAGATATTCCGTTGCAAAGACTACACCACAGACGGCGAAGAAGACAGCTACACACAGATGCTCTTCGGCAACGACCCACCCAACAAGATGGGAGTACTGAAAATTCACTTCCCCACGATGAACAGTTACATATTCAGTTCTGTTCGTTTTATGATACCGGCACTATTTTTCACAATAGTTCTGAGCATAGCGTTCATATACACAATATATGTCCTAATCAGACAGAAAAAGGTTACGGAATTGAAAAATGACTTTATCAACAACATGACGCACGAGTTCAAGACACCCATATCGACCATTTCGCTCGCATCGCAGATGCTGACTGACAGCGCTGTGGCCAAATCTCCACAAATGCTACAACACATCACGGGCATCATCAGCGATGAGACCAAGCGACTGAGATTCCAAGTAGAGAAGGTGTTGCAGATATCGCTCTTTGACGGACAGAAGGCGGTGATGAAGAACACTGAACTCGACGTCAACGACCTCCTCACAGGCGTAGTCAATATCTTTGCTCTCAAGGTGGAGAAGAATGGAGGTACCATCACCACACACCTCGAAGCCGAAGACGCCACTATCTTCGCCGACGAGATGCACATCACCAACGTGATGTTCAACATCATGGACAACGCCGTAAAATACAAGCGGGACGACGAGCCTCTGCGACTCACCATACACACTTGGAACGAGAATGGCAAATGTTGTCTATCAATCCAAGACAATGGCATTGGCATCAAGAAGGAGAACCTCAAGCGCGTATTCGACCGATTCTATCGCGTACACACAGGTAACCGACATGATGTCAAGGGATTCGGACTCGGACTCGCCTATGTAAAGAAAGTCATACAAGACCACCACGGAAGCATACGCGCTGAGAGCGAGCTGGGCGTGGGAACGAAATTTATAATTGTTTTACCTTTATTAAATAGTAAGTAAGCTATGGCCGAAAAATTAAACATTCTGCTTTGCGAAGATGACGAGAATCTTGGCATGTTGCTGAGAGAGTACCTTAACGCCAAGGGCTACGCCGCAGACCTCTGCCCCGACGGAGAAGAGGGATATAGAGCCTTCCTGACAAACAAATATGACCTCTGCGTGTTCGACGTCATGATGCCACGCAAGGACGGATTCACCCTGGCACAAGAAATACGCCAGACAAACACCGAGATACCCATCATTTTCCTCACCGCCAAAACTCTCAAGGAGGATGTGCTCGAGGGATTCAAGTTGGGAGCTGACGACTACCTCACCAAACCCTTCAGCATGGAGGAACTGACATTCCGCATCGAAGCCATCCTACGCCGAGTACACGGAAAGAAAAGCAAGGAGGTCAGCACCTACAAACTGGGAAGATTCACCTTCGATGCACAGAAACAGCTGCTAGTCATCGATGGCCGACAGACGAAGCTCACCACTAAGGAGTCGGAGCTCTTGGCACTGCTCTGCGCACACGCCAACGAGATTCTGCAACGAGACTTTGCACTCAAGACCATATGGGTAGATGATAACTACTTCAACGCACGCAGCATGGACGTATACATCACCAAACTGCGCAAGCATCTCAAGGAGGACGACTCGGTAGAGATTATCAACATCCACGGCAAGGGATACAAACTCATCATCCCAACTGAAGAGTAAGAACCGCTTGGCTTTTACCAATTTAAGGATAATAAAAAAGGGAATGTCGGTGACATTCCCTTTACTCTTTCCTCAACGACAAACGGAGGTTACTGATACTTCTTGTTCAACCAGATGTACAATACCAATCCGAGAATCATCGCACCAAACGAGCCGAACTGTACGACATTGATATTGTTCCAACCCAAAACGTGGCTGAGAATCAATATCACAGAGGCAATAATGATGAGGATAAGCCCTAAATTTTTCAAAAAACCATTCATAATGCTATCTTATTTTACGTTTACTCGCACTAACAAGATGCAAAGAAACACAATAATCTTTAATTGTGAAAATAAAATCGCATAAATCTCGGCTATCCGACCCAAAAAAGTATCTACAAACGAACACAAAATCCATTCGCATCCATTTTGCCACGTTCTGCCAAGAACAAAATCCCACCCCGCTTCGGAAATATCCAAATTAATTTGATATTTAGCGCGGTTTACACTAAATTTGCACCTTATTACATATAGACACAACTTTGTTATGGCATGCATTCTACATATAGAAACCGCTACAGACGTCTGCTCGGTTGCACTCAGTGAAGACGGAGCGGTGCTCTTCTCTAAAGAAGATCACAACGGGCCGCAGCACGCGATAACCCTTGGCCTATTCGTCGACGAAGCACTCTCCATGGCAGATAGCCACGCAAAGCCCATCGACGCAGTATCCATAAGCTGTGGTCCAGGATCATATACAGGGCTGCGCATCGGAGCATCGATGGCCAAAGGCATCTGCTACGGACGCGACATACCCCTCATCGCTCTCCCCACACTAAAGGTACTGAGCGTACCCGTGCTCCTCATGGACGAGTTCCCCGAAGAAGCGTTGCTATGCCCCATGCTCGACGCACGACGCATGGAGGTGTACGCAGCCATCTATGACCGAGCACTCAATGAAGTAAAGGAGACAAGCGCCGACGTCATCGATGAAGACTCCTACAAAGAGTTCCTCGACAAGCAACCCGTATACTTCTTCGGCAACGGCGCCACCAAATGCAAAGAGGTCATAAAGCACCCCAACGCACGATTTATCGATGGCATAGAGCCACTAGCACGCTGGATGTTCCCACTTGCCGACCGAGAGTACCACAACGAGATGTTCCAAGATGTAGCCTACTTTGAACCCTTCTATCTGAAGGAGTTTGTGGCCACGGTGGCAAAGAACAAAGTTTTTTAACTAAGGGGAAGAAAAGACAAATGAAGCGGGACGGAGCGAAACGACTACCCCCCATTCACACCCCGAACAACCTCTCCCCCTTAACAACCCCAAAACAAAGCAAACAAAATGAAATATAACACCCAAGAAAAAGCGCTTCCCATGCCCGAGTATGGCCGTGCCGTACAGAAGATGGTAGATCACGCCATCACCATTGAGGATCGCACCGAACGCCAGCGTTGCGCTAACACCATCATTGCCGTCATGGGAAACATGTTTCCACAATTGCGTGACGTAGCAGAATTCAAGCACAAGCTATGGGATCACCTCGCGGTAATGGCAGACTTCAAGCTCGACATCGACTATCCCTACGAGCTGGCTGACCCCTCCACATTGCACCCGACACCCGAACGCCTCCCCTACCCCAAAGGAGACATCCGCTACCGCCATTATGGACACTGCATCGAAGAGATGATGAAGAAGGCATGCGAGATGCCCGAGGGAGAAGAGCGCAACGAACTGCTCAGACTTATCGCCGCACAGATGAAGAAGGAATACATATTATGGAACAAAGAGAGTGTCGAGGATAGCAAAATCATCGAGGACATCAAAGACTACTCAAACGGACAGATATGCCTAAGCGAAGACAAACTCAATCTCGGGATATACCGTGCTCCCGCGCAGCAATACAAGCACAACGGCAAGAATCAGAAGAAGAAGAGCAAGAAGAAGTTTTAAATAAATTCAGAATTGTAAATCGTGACTTCTGAATTACACTGTTCGTATCCAAATTTGACACACAAATCCATCCAGAACCCATACAACTTTTAGGATTGACCAACCATCAAAAAAAATCATAATTCAGATTTTCTCAACATGGCCTCATTCATCATCGAAGGCGGACACCGCCTACAAGGAGAGATCACTCCACAAGGAGCAAAGAACGAAGTGCTCCAGATTTTGTGCGCCACACTGCTCACACGAGAGAAGGTCACTGTCAACAACATCCCCGACATACTCGATGTGAACAACCTCATCACAATGATGCAATCAATGGGTGTGGTGGTAGAGCGTCTGGGCATGGGAAGCTTCAGCTTCCAAGCCACCCACATCGATGAGAACTACCTTGCCAGCGACGAATTCCTCAAGTTGTGCTCTAGCCTGCGCGGCTCAGTCATGCTGATGGGCCCCATCCTCGCTCGTTTTGGTCGTGTGCTCATCAGCAAGCCCGGAGGCGACAAGATTGGCCGCAGACGACTCGACACCCACTTCGTGGGACTCATGAAGCTCGGCGCAGCCTTCTCCTACAATGAGGACCGCGGCATATATGAACTCAAGGCCGACCAACTCAAAGGCACCTACATGCTGCTCGATGAAGCCTCGGTGACGGGCACGGCAAACATCATCATGGCTGCAGTGTTGGCCAAAGGGACCACCACCATATATAATGCCGCATGCGAGCCCTACATCCAACAGCTCTGCCGCATGCTCTGCCGCATGGGGGCCAAGATTGAAGGCATAGCAAGCAATCGCCTCGTCATCACTGGAGTGGAAGAACTACACGGATGCGAGCACACCGTGCTCCCCGACATGATCGAAGTGGGCAGCTTCATCGGCATGGCAGCCATGACACGTAGTGAGCTCACCATCAAGGGGGCATCGATTGAGAACCTCGGCATCATCCCCGACAGCTTTCGCCGCCTGGGCATCCTTATCGAGGAGCGTGGCGACGACCTCTACATCCCCTACCAAGAGCATTATCAAATAGAGTCATTCATCGATGGCTCCATCATGACCATTGCCGATGCACCATGGCCTGGACTCACCCCCGACCTGCTGAGCGTGTTGCTCGTCACTTCCATACAAGCCAAGGGTAGCGTACTCATCCACCAGAAGATGTTTGAGAGCCGACTGTTTTTCGTAGATAAACTCATCGAGATGGGTGCACAAATCATCCTTTGCGACCCTCATCGCGCCGTAGTAAATGGGCACGACCATGGCATCAGCTTGCGTGGGCACACGATGACCTCGCCAGACATTCGTGCAGGCATTGCACTGCTCATCGCTGCCATGAGCGCCGAGGGGACTAGCCGCATTGACCGCATCGACCAGATTGACCGCGGATACCAAAATATTGACGAGCGCCTCAACCGCCTTGGGGCACGCATAACACGTATTGAGCTATGATCCGCCCTGAAGAAGTCTATTGCATCGGCAAGTTTACCCGCACTCATGGGGTGCAGGGCGAGATGGCCATGTCGTTTACCGATGACGTCTTCGACCGCACCGACTGCCCCTACCTCGTTTGCTCCATGGACGGAATCCTCGTACCTTTTTTCATAGAGGAGTACCGCTTCAAGAGCGACAATGTGGCGCTCATCAAGTTTGAGCGCATCGACACCAACGAAGCAGCCTCCATATTCACCAACAAGGAGGTCTATTTCCCCAAGTCATACGCCGAAGAGACCGAGGATGGTGAGTACAGCTGGCAGTATTTCATCGGATTCGACACCGAAGACACCAGACATGGGCACCTGGGCACATTGGCAGACGTCGACGAGAGCACCATCAATACGCTTTTCGTAGTGGAGCGCCCCAATGGAGATGAACTACTCATCCCCGCCCAAGAGGCATTCATAGAGGACATAGACCACGAACAACGGTTAATAAAGTTTAATTTACCCGACGGACTGTTAGAATAGCCTAACATATGGGAAGATAACATTGTGTTTTTTCGTACCTTTGCACATAATGAGTAAGAACAAGAAGGAGACCGAAGGATTTTGGAAGCAGTATTTCCGCCGCTACGATGTCATATACACCCAGCGCGGAGGCAAGGATGTGGAGCGCAGAATCTCCACCTCGCGCTTCATCATCAGCCTATATGCATCAGGACTCGTCATTACGATAGCTGCCATCACCACACTTCTGCTTATCTATTCGCCTTTGAAGCAGCTCATGCCCGGATACGTCAGTCCTGAGGTGAGACGCCAAATCGTAGAGTCATCCTTGCGACTCGACTCGCTGAGCGATGCAGTGCAGAGACAGAGCCTCTATGTCTTGAACTTGCAAGACATCCTTCGAGGCGAAGTAAAGATGGACTCCGTGAGCACCATCGACTCCATCACTATCTTACGCAGCGAAGACCTCATGAAGCGCACCGAACGCGAGATAGAGTTTGCTCGCCAATACGAAGAGACCGAGAAATATAACCTCACCTCACAAACCCTCCCGAGGAGCGAGATGGAGAACCTCCACTTCTATCCTCCTATGCGAGGTCTGCTAGCCGAAGCCTTCTCACCCGACTCACAACACTATGGGATTGACATCACAGCCACGAATGACAAGAACGTGTGCTCCGTACTCGATGGTACGGTAATCATGAGCGGCTATACCGCCAATCATGGCTATGTCATCATGGTTCAGCATGTGGGCAACTTGGTCACCGTATACAAGCACCTCTCCTCCGTCTATAAAGATGAAAGTGCCAAGGTCAAGGCAGGCGAGGTGTTAGGCATCGCTGGTACTCAAAGCCAAAGCTCCACATCACCATTCCTCCATTTCGAATTGTGGCACAAAGGCGTGACCCTTGACCCCGCACAATACATATCATTCTAAGACACGACTATGAACAACAACGCTTTTCATACAGACGCTCCACGCAAGCGACAGATTGCCATTCTCGGTTCCACAGGCTCGATTGGCACACAGGCCCTACAAGTCATTGAGGAGCATAGCGACCACTATGAAGTATATGCTCTTACCGCAGGCAACAATGTCGACCTCCTCATAGAACAGGCTCGCAAGTTCCTGCCCGACGTGGTGGTCATTGCCAACGAAGCGCACTACAAGCACCTCTCCGAGTCGCTAGCCGACCTCCCCATCAAGGTGTATGCCGGAGCGGACGCCCTAGCAGACGTGGCCACCGCTGAGCCTATCGACATGGTACTCGCTTCGATGGTAGGCTATGCAGGACTGCGCCCCACCATGAATGCCATCCGAGCAGGAAAGGCCATTGCCTTGGCCAACAAGGAGACTCTCGTCGTTGCAGGCGAGCTCGTCACCCAGTTAGCCATGGAGCACCGAGTACCCATCCTCCCCGTCGACTCAGAGCACTCGGCCATCTTCCAATGTCTTGCAGGCGAAGCGGCCAATCCCATAGAGAAACTCTTGCTCACTGCTTCGGGAGGCCCCTTCCGCACTTGGAGTTTGGATCAGCTACAGCATGCCACTCGTGAGCAGGCACTCAAGCATCCCAATTGGGACATGGGGGCCAAGATTACCATCGACTCAGCCTCCATGATGAACAAGGGTTTTGAGGTCATCGAGGCCAAATGGCTATTCGACGTAGCCCCCTCACAGATAGAGGTTGTCGTACATCCCCAGTCGGTGATTCACTCCATGGTACAGTTTGCCGATGGTTCGGTGAAGGCACAGCTCGGCACCCCAGACATGCGCCTCCCCATCCAATACGCTTTCAGCTATCCCTATCGTCTGCCACTCACTACAGAGCGCATCGACTTCTCCAAGCTATCGAGCCTCACCTTCGAGCAACCCGACCCCACACGTTTCCGCAACCTGGCCCTATCGTTCGCAGCCCTTGAGCAGGGAGGCAACATGCCATGCATACTCAATGCGGCCAATGAGGTATGTGTAGCCGCCTTCCTCAAGGAGCGCATGGGATTCCTCGAGATGAGCGACGTCATAGAGCGCACCATGCAGAAGGTCGATTTCATCAAGACCCCCACCTACGATGACTATGTAGCTACCGACGCCATAGCTCGCCGCATAGCCGAAGAGTGTATAGCTACAATTAATTCATAATTCATAATTCATAATTAAAAAATGCCCGTATTTCTAATAAAACTCATCCAGCTGATTCTCGCGCTGACGATACTTGTCGTCATCCACGAGTTGGGTCACTTCCTCTTTGCCCGCCTCTTCGGAGTGCGTGTCGATCGCTTCTCGCTCTTCTTCGGGAAACCTATCTTTCGCTACAAGCCCAAGCGCAGTGACACCGAATTTGTAGTGGGCTGGCTCCCTTTCGGAGGCTACGTAGAGATAGCAGGAATGATTGACGAGAGTCTCAACGTAGAGCAGATGAAACAACCCGCCCAACCGTGGGAATTTCGCACCAAACCTGCTTGGCAGCGCATGCTCATCATGATTGGAGGTGTATGCTTCAACCTCATCCTCGCCTTTTTCATTTACTCCATGGTACTCTTCACTTGGGGCGACACGTATGTTCCCCTCGATGGTAGCAAGTATGGCATGGAGTTCAACGAGCGTGCAGAATCCATAGGCTTCCGTGATGGCGACGTATTGGTAAGTGCCGACGATGTTGCCCTTGACCGATTTGGAGGCGACATGATGCGTGCCATAGCAGAGGCCAACACGGTCACCGTGCTCCGCGACGGCAGTGAGCATGTGGTCACTATGCCAGAGGACTTCGACCTCTTCGACCTTCAGAAAGATGCCCAGCCTTTCGTACAGTTCTACAATCCCATGGTGCTCGACAGTGTGATGCCCGAGGGAGCAGCAGCCCGCGTGGGACTTATCAAGGGCGACCACATCCAGAGCATCAATGGAGTGTCAGCAGCGACATGGACAACATTCTCCACTGCGCTTGCCCAGTTACGCCAACAGGAGCAGGAGGGAGCTATCGTGAACCACGACCTCGTGGTAGTGTATGAGCGTGGCGGAGTGAGCGACACCGTCAGCGTGCCCACCGATGCAAACTTCTTGCTTGGTGTCAGCGTAGCCCACCCCTACACACCTACGACCAAGGAGTATGGGTTCTTTGCCTCTATCCCTGCAGGTATCGCTTATGGATGGAACACGCTGAAGGGCTATGTCAGCGACTTCAAGTATGTCTTCACCAAGGAGGGTGCCACATCACTTGGCGGCTTCGTCACCATCGGTAGCCTCTTCCCCTCGTTGTGGAACTGGTACGACTTCTGGACGATGACTGCCTTCCTTTCCATCATACTTGCGTTCATGAACATTCTCCCCATTCCAGCTTTGGATGGCGGCCACTTGATGTTCCTCCTTTTCGAAATGATTACAGGGCGTAAGCCTAACGACAAGTTCATGGAGCGCGTACAAATCATCGGCATGGTGCTTCTCTTCGGCCTGATGATCTATGCCAATCTCAATGATATCATCCGCCTACTCTTCTAGGCAGGAATATCATGCTATAAAAGACAAGAGGGACACGTGGGTGCCCCTCTTGTCTTTTTAGTTCTCCATCAGCGTACTATTCGTTCACTACATAGACAAACGTGTGCCCTACAAACTGCTGTTCTACGAGTCCAAAGCGAATGAACTGCGCCAGCAGCTGGACGGCCCGATGGCGAGGCAAACGTCCTAAGCGGGCAAATCGATTTAGTGTCAATGGTTCGGAGGCATCAGACAAGACACGCAGCAATGCCTGCTCGCGTTCGGTAAAAGCGAACAATGTCCCTCGTTCCCTATTTTCGTCGCGCCACAAAGCCATCTGCACAGGCGAAGCCACGATATTCTCGTCAGCTATGCGCACGAAGGCACAGAGGCTATCATCACCCAATCGGGCACGCACGGGGCGCGCTTCTGATGGTTTGACTTCGGCTATCACCACGTTGTGTCCCTCGACACGATGAATGCTCATAGAGCACTCGACCGAAGGTACACAATAGAGTGCCGCAGCAGCCTCGACCATGTAAATCTCCTCTTCACTACGCACACCAGCTATCTTGCCATTGTCCTTGACCCCTATGAGCAAGCGCCCTCCATCGGTGTTGGCAAACGCCGAGAGGGTGCGCGCAATCTTGCGCACATCGGAGATCTCATACTTGAAATCCTGCTGCTGGTGTTCGCCTTGGGCGATGAGGTGGTGAAGCAAGGGAGTAATTTACAATTTACAAATTTACTATTTACTATTTATTTAGGAATTTACCATTTAGCAATTTACTCATACGTAAGATTGATATTGTAAAATAATCCTATCGCAAAATAAATTGTAAATAGTAAATTGTCAAATAGTAAATCAAATGGGCGACAAGCCCATTTCTTTAGCTTTCTTCATCATATACTCGTAGGCTGCATCGTGCTCGTTGGGTATGATGCCGTCGAGGATGGCATCCTTGATGCTGCTCTTGAGGGCACCCACCTCAGCACAGGGGGTGAGGCCGAAGGTGCGCATGATTTCGTCGCCATCGACAGGAGGCTGGAAGTTGCGTATGCGGTCACGCTCCTCGAGGTCCTTGAGCTTCACGCGCACAAGGCGGAAGTTGTCGAGAAATCGCTGCTTACGCATCTCGTTCTTCGAGGTGATGTCGGCCTCGCACAGCATCATCAGATCGTCGATGTCGTCACCTGCCTCGAAGAGAAGTCGACGCACGGCGCTGTCGGTGACCTCCTCATCAGCAATCACGATGGGGCGCATGTGGAGTCCCACGAGCTTCTGCACATACTTCATCTTTTCGTTCATGGGGAGCTTCATGTTACGGAAGATAGTGGGTACCATCTTCTCCCCGATGAAGTTGTGGTTATGGAAGGTCCACCCCAGACGCTGATCCCAACGCTTGGTGCGAGGCTTACCTATGTCGTGGAGCAATGCCGCCCAGCGGAGCCATAGATTGTCGGTCTGTCGGGCTATATTGTCGAGCACCTCGAGGGTGTGGTAGAAATTGTCCTTATGCTTGCGCCCGTTCACAGCCTCCACACCCTGCAGTGCTGCCAGCTCAGGGAAGATGAGGGGGAGCAAGCCACAGCGGTCGAGCTCCACGAAGCCCTTCGAGGGTATGGGCGAGGCGATAATCTTGTTCAACTCGTCGATGATGCGCTCCTTGGAGATGATCTTGATGCGCTCAGCATTGCGTGTGAGCGAGTCGAAGGTCTCCTCCTCTATATAGAAGTTTAGCTGCGTGGCAAAGCGTATGCATCGCATCATGCGCAGGGGGTCATCGCTGAAGGTCACATCGGGGTCGAGCGGGGTGCAGATGAGGCGGTCCTCCATATCGAGCAATCCGTCGAAGGGGTCAGTGAGCTCACCGAAGCGATCGGCATTGAGGCACACGGCCAGCGCGTTGATGGTAAAGTCTCGACGGTTCTGGTCATCCTCCAGTGTGCCATCCTCGACAATGGGCTTACGAGAGTCGTGCGTATAGGACTCCTTGCGGGCCCCTACGAACTCGACCTCCATGTCGCGCCACTTGAGCTGTGCCGTGCCGAAGTTGCGGAAGATGCTCACATGTGCTCCGCGCCCCAACTTCTTGCGCAGGGCCTCGGCAATCTTGATGCCACTCCCCACGACCACCACATCGATATCTTTCGATGGGCGTTCCAGATAGAGGTCACGTACGTAGCCTCCCACCGCATAACACTCCAATCCCAACTCATCGGCCGTGTCGCCTATGAGGTGAAACAGCTTCGTGTCAAACATCCTCTTCAGTTCCTCAGGTGATATATGTCGCATACGTCAGTTTTTTTAGTCATGAGTTTATGTGTTTATGAGCTCATCGCTTGAGATACTTACAATCTTATCAGCTCAAAAAACTTAAAAACACCGCGAAGTTACTCAAAAAAAAACGATTTTGCGCCCTCCAACCCCACCTTTTCACTTTTTTTACCTATACCTTATTAATATATGAGAGAAACTTTGTACTTTTACGACACCAAATCATTTTTTTGATTCCCACCTAACGCAGAAGACCATCATGAGACTCCGCACCCTCCTCATCGCCCTTGCCGCAGGGCTCACGCTCGCCAGTTGTGTCGAAGACGTAGAAAAGCAGGCCAAGCCCTATCTCTTACGAGCCCGCCAGTCGCTCGGCAATCAACAATACGCCCTCGCCAAGCTACAGCTCGATAGCATCAAGTCGCTCTACCCCAAAGCCTTCGAGACACGCAAACAAGCACAGGACCTCTTCATCGAGATCCAGATAGCCGAGGCCAGCTCCAGCAAGCACTACACCGATAGCCTGCTCGTCGAAGCCAAGGAGAGAGCGCAGGCACTCTCCACAACATTATACCTGGACAAGGACGCTCGATATCAGGATCTTGGCCACTACTATGATGCGCGACATCGAGCCGATCGCCACTCGGGCAAGAGCTATCTGCGCCCTCAGGTCAGCGAGCTCATGGGGGTGTTCACCATCACATCCTTCTATCGTGGCCGCCCCATCGAGGCACAAGTCCTACGCTTCACCGCTACCGACGGCAGCTACATAGAACTGCTCCCTGTCGGCGACCCCTATGTGATGAGCGATGCCACAGGCAAGACCGAGCGCACCGACTTCGCAGCTACGGCCGACGTAGCCTACTTCGTCGCCCAGCATCCCAAGGCTACCGTCACGCTCATCGGCAAGCAGGGTAAGGTCAAGCTCCCCTTCACCTCATCCGACGCCACAGCCCTTACCCGAGTGGCCGACCTAGCTGCAGCGCTACAAGCAGCCCAATCACTGGAAGCACAACAGCAGGAGCTTGCCCGACGCATCGCCTTCTACGAAGAAAAGCTTGCACAATAACCATCTCCCGCCATCCACATGGAAAACCTCACGCATACCCTCCACTACCAACGCTGCACCTACGAGGAGCTATCAGAGCAAGACCGCTTGCTGGTCGATGCTGCCAAGCAAGCCACACAGCGCAGCTATGCTCCCTACTCACACTTCCATGTAGGCGCAGCAGCACAGCTCATCGACGGGACCATCGTCACAGGTTCCAACCAAGAGAATGCAGCCTACCCCTCAGGGCTCTGTGCCGAGCGCACCGCCCTCTTCTGTGCAGGCTCCTCCCACCCCGGCATGGCAGTCACAGCACTCGCCATCGCAGCCCACACGGGAGATGACTTCACCCTCATGCCCATAGCCCCCTGTGGTGCGTGTAGGCAAGTGATGCTCGAGACCGAGCAGCGCAGCGGGCATCCCATCCGAGTGCTGCTCTACGGCACCTCAGCCATCTACATCATCCCTGATGGGGCTCACGCTCTGCTGCCGATAAGCTTTGAACTTGCTGGGGAATGATGCAGTTACGCATGCTCGCTCATTCGTCGGTTTGCACTATCTTTAGCCTACTTCGTAGCCTGAAATTAGGCTGCGTTTCGGAAAAACCCAAATGAAAATTTGGTTTTTCGCTCAACTTGCACTAATTTTGCACCCGCTTTTCGTAGAGCACCCGTAAGGGACTCTCACATCGTGTGATGGCGAATTGAGCAGAGAACTTAATTTAGAGTAACACATTTAAAGAAAACAAAACATGAAATCATTTGATTTGAAGGGTACTGCACGTACCGAAGTAGGCAAGAAGAGCACCAACGAGCTCCGTAAGAACAACGGCATCCCCTGCGTATTGTATGGTATCGAGAAGGAGGCTAAGGCATTCGCTGTGACAACTGACGCTGTGCGCAAGCTCGTTTACACTCCCGACATCCACGTTGTAAACCTCACCATCGACGGTGTTGAGTGCAAGGCAGTGTTGAAGGACATCCAGTTCCACCCCGTTAAGGACACCATCCTCCACATGGACTTCCTCCAGATCGTTGAGGACAAGGCTATCGTAATGGAGGTTCCCACCGTTCTCACTGGTCTCGCAGCTGGTGTTAAGCTTGGTGGTAAGCTTCAGCAGGCTATCCGTAAGATCAAGGTGAAGGCTGTATACGCTAACATCCCCGAGAAGTTGACCGTAGACGTTACTGAGCTTGGCCTCGGCAAGTCTATCAAGGTAGGTGAGCTCTCATTCGAGGGTCTCGAGCTCGTTACTCCCGCTCAGACCGTTGTATGTAGCGTAGCTGCTACCCGTGCTTCACGTGAGGCTGCCAACGGCAAGAAGTAAATCCTAGTTAGGACTTAGAAATTAGGAATTAGGAGTTTCGCAAGAGCGCGGAAACCTAATTCCTATTTTTATTCCCCCATTCCCCGAACCCCCATTACCAATCACAGACATGAAATACCTTATCGTAGGCCTCGGCAACCCAGGCTATGAATATGACGGCACACGCCACAACATCGGCTTTCGCGTGGTAGACGCCCTAGCCAGCGCAGCAGGTGCCGTGTGGGAAGACAAGCGCTACGGCTTCGTGGCACAGATGCGTGTCAAGAACGCACAGATCGTGCTGCTCAAGCCCACCACCTTCATGAACCTCAGTGGCAATGCCGTGCGCTACTGGCTGGAAAAGGAGAATATCCCCACCGAGAACCTGCTCATCATCGTCGACGACCTCTCGCTCCCCGTGGGCACACTGCGACTGAGAGGCAAGGGCAGCGACGGCGGCCACAACGGACTGAAGCACATCGCGCAGCTCATCGGCCAGGGCTATGCACGCCTTAAGTTCGGCATCGGGAACGACTTTCCCCGTGGCGCACAGGCCGACTTTGTGCTCGGCAAGTTCAGCACCGAGGACGAAGACGTTATCGCCAAACAGCTCCCTACGGCATGCGACATCGCCAAGAGCTTCTGTCTGGCCGGACTCACCATCACGATGAACCAATACAACAAGAAGAATTGAAAATAAAAAATTGAAAATTGAAAGTTTATGCATCGCTTTCCGTTTTCAATCCACTAATTTTCCACTTCCCATTTTCAACTTTCAATTTCCCAAACACATGGAAGCAAGAATCGACAAATGGCTATGGGCCGTGCGCCTCTACAAGACCCGCTCGATGGCAACCGACGCCTGCAAGAAGGGACAGGTAACGATGAACGGCACAACGATGAAGCCCTCGAAGACCATCAAGGAGGGCGACGTGGTGAGCGTGCGCAAGTCTCCCATCACCTATACGTTCCGTGTGCTCAAGGCCATCGAGAATCGTGTGGGCGCCAAGCTCGTGCCCGAGATGCTCGAGAACATCACCCCTAAGGAGCAGTACGACATACTGGAGATGAGCAAGATAAGCGGATTTGCCAACCGCATGCGTGGCACAGGCCGCCCAACCAAGAAGGAGCGCCGCGACCTCGATGAGTTCCTCGGCGACGAGAGCTTCGGCATGGGTGACCTCCTCTTCCTCGACGATGAGGACGATGAGGAGTAGCCCCGCCCCTTCAGCCCACACACTATGACTAAGAAGCTACTGCGCATCATCGTCCTGCTATTGACGGCACCAATGACACTATGGTCATGCGATGCCCCTCTATGGGGAAGCTTTGCTGACATCGCTGAATAAGCAAATCAAAAGGCGGCAGGACAAGACATCCGGCCGCCTTTTGTTGCTATTTCAACACTGCCTTTATTTTACGTTCCTACGTAGAAATTTCAATCATCAACCACTATTTCACATACACCTTCCTGCCATCTACAATATTGATACCATGTCGAAGTTCATCCTGTTCTATACCCATAACGTTGTATATCTTCATTGACGTCGCAGGAACGTCTTCGATAGGTACGACAGCATCTACCTGATAATCCTTACTTGTTTTATGCACACCACTGATATCGCCCACACCATTAGTATACCAGTACCAATAGGCAAAGACTTGCAATGGCATATTGAGCATCTCGAAGTCAACCTCCACTAACGACGTCAATCCTTGACTTACAATGATCAATTCGCCATCGTATCGACCAAAATAATCTCCATTTGGATTGGAATTCTTATAAGTAGGGTCAAGAGGTATCCAGCCATAGTCTTCATCGTAGAAATCGGGCCACACATGGTAACCTCCGTTGATGCCTATGCCTATATTGTGACGAGCAGGAATGCCCTTATAGCGCATCAGATTGACGAACAGAGTTGTGAAATCTCCACACTCTCCTCCGCCCTCTCGGATAATGTTCTCCAACGAGCGCCAACTACCTTGTATATATTTGTAGTGCGATGCCACATACTCATAGCAGCGTTTTGCGTAGTCAATATTATTTTCAGAGAGACTCCACAACTTATCACCGATTTGTTGGACGACAATATTGTCAACGTCAACATATACACCATCGCTCCCAAGATATTCTCGTGGCGAGATGAGCGCAACGTCATTCTTCTGACCCTTATCGGTAAAATCTATTTTCACCTTCTTCGGCTTGCACCTAAACGACTCGAAGATCTCCATCTTGTCGCCTTCGAACGAGCCATCATAATACAACACCATGCTAGCCGAATTAATTTCTATAAATCTACCAATATTTGCCTGCAAAGCATCGATTTCTTGATATTCGTTCGTGACAGGCGCAGGCAACAAGGCTATAAATCTCGAAACACTGATGTTGCCATTTCTAGCAAAGACGACCTTATTGGTAAAGTCAATCTCCACCTGGGCATAAGATGAACGAAAAGAGAAAAGCAGCAATATCGCCAATAGAAATCTGACATATGCATTCATATCATATAATATTATTAAGGAATTAGTATCTCCCACAAAGGTAGTAATATTATCGGAAGTACATAGAACATTCAAGAAACATTTTCATCCCCCATATCACACCTACCTGTTATCTCATTTATCCAAGGCTATTCCATTCTACGTTTTTCACCTGCCACCCTCCGCCAAAGGAAGATAATCAACTGTAGATAATAATATTAATGGCGGACACTGCGTACGATAATCCATGTACGCAGTGTCCGCCATTAGATTGTTTATTTACTGACGGTTATTGTACCTTGGCGGAGGGTGACAGGTAAATTAGTAGACCACCATTTTAGTGCCATCCAAGAGATATATGCCTTGCGGGAGTGTGCAAGTGTGCATCCTACCAGGCATGAGCTCAACCTCCCTCATCAGCATTCCGTTCATCGTATATATACCGACCTTGACAGCCTCTGGAGACGTCAGCCTCACCCCTCCCTTGAAGGGCTCGATGCGTAGGGCATTGGCTTGCGTCCCCTCAATGCCATCAACATCGCTATCGACAAACTCACCCTTGTCGGTGCTGAAGTAATGTCCGTTCTCGGTCGTCAACATATAGATTGAGTGCTCGCCATATGGCTCATACCACTCGGTATCGTCAATAGGCCGCCAAAAGAAACGAATCTCTCTCAAACCAGGTGACATACCTGTGGCATCGTCCCACCTAAACCACTCTCCACTATACCACCAGTACCAATCGGGCTTCAGGTCAATATAAGTGATGAGCTCATAGATATTATCGGTCACCATCACTCCATCCATAAACATAGCATATCCAGTCTGTCCTGAAATAGTCCTATCGGTAGTGTTCGTCACATATATGGTATATGTCACCTGAGGAGTGACGAGCGAATTATCCTGTTCAGTAATTTCAAGCTGTCCCACATGGGGTATCGGTTTGTAATCCTCGACACGCTCCTCCTCTGACTTTGGCTGGATATTAATTATCGCTTGCTGATAATAATTGTAGTCATACCCATCAGGAACTACAGCACCGAGGTCAAAGTAACCATCACACCAACTACCCCATCCCCAATTGATATAGTAGCGACAGTCCTGATCTACTCCCGAACAAATGAAAGCATGCCCCTCCTTACCATCTATATCGGCACCACGATACCACACAGGACGGCCTGCAAGGAGTTCCTGGTAGATCAAATCATTCCATGCCGCATCAGAGTAATAGCTCCTATCAATAAAGCGGATCTTAGGAGAATAATCAAAGTGTCTCAACAAAGCGGTTACGGCATCGTATGTATATGCACTAGTGGCATCTGTGCCATAATATACGCGACAGGCATACCCAGCATCCATCATCAACTGTGCCACAGCATTGGCTTCGGCTTTTGTATAGGAACCTGAAGGATAATAATTGTCAATCATACTGTCCCAGTCATATTCCTTCGTAAGCGAGGTAGACACCGTCGTGTTATAGCCATCGTTGAGTGTTGCAGTGCATGAGCCATGTCCACGTTTAGGCCATTCGTAATATTTCATGATTTGCGCTACAGCCGTGGCTACACATCCCGTAAAGGTCGACTTGCCATTAATCGTGGGGCAATACATATTATAGGGATATCCCTGATTCCATGTCGTTTTTATAAAAGGAAAAACGGGGACGATTTGCTCTTCCGACTGCATTCGTGGCTCACTCGACCCATCCCATACCAGACGAATGTATTGGACATATGCCGCCAGATATTTTGCCAAAGCAGGCGGGATATGCTGACTCGAGAATTTTGAAGAGTGCGAATAGCCGACAATAGGCTTCACCTCATCATCACCAGCGACAATGACGAAGCCGACAGAATCTGCTGGAGCAAACACATAATATTCGGCAGCCTCGTGTGTGGCACGAGTTGTCATGGTAGGCTCGCAAACCAATTGCATTTCAACTCTTGTGACGGAACGATGCACACGATCAGATGCACAAACTTCTGACGAAGCCGATACGAAGAATTTCTCAGCAATGCTACGAGCCGTCTCGACATCTATCGGGTTGGCCCATGTCGCCAATGACACACCAAGCAACAAAAAGAACAGGGAAGTTTTTTTCATAGACACTATCAAAATACAATGTTTAAAGAGAGCATAACGCGCTTCTATTATTTCCAAAAAGCCTTGATGACACATACTTGCAGCCATGTCACCGACGCAAAGGTAAGAAAACTTTCTGATTTCACCACACACCGAAACCTTTTATTTCAAAGAGCCGTTACGCGCTCAACATTCATCATTATCCGCAACCTCTGACAAGTCCTGCGACAGGGGACATACAATTACATCTCCAATCGGGATCATCACCCATACATCAGCACTTCATTGTCACTCCACAAAAGATGCTACGCAACCAGAGCGAGAGAATAAAATCTCCCCTTTCGGACAACTTCGCATAGGAAGAGAGGGAAGAAAGTTTTCTTTTTTGAAAATTTTCGCACAGAAAACGAGCGAATTGCTTGCGCAAATAGAGACATTGCATTAACTTTGTAGACGAAAAACGTTTTTTGAAAAGAGATGGCGGGATTGAATATCGGAGCACAGCCTTTCGTAAAATGGCCAGGGACGAAGAGTCAGCACATACATATACTGACCCAAGCGTTGCCAGCCAACTTCGCCGAGATACCCGACGTCACCTACATCGAGCCCTTCGTGGGAGGCGGAGCGCTGCTCTTCCACATGCTGCAGACCTACCCCAACATCCGCCGCGCCATCATCAATGACAACAACCTGGACCTCATCCGCACATACAACACCGTGCGCGACCGCGCCAAGGAACTGGTGGCAGAGCTAAAGAAGATCCAACGCGAGTTTCTCCCCCTCGACGAAGATGAGCGACACGAGTACTTCAACGAGATGCGCGACGAGTTTAACGACCGACTCTCCGACGGGCTGCGCCACTCGGCCTTGTTCATCTTCCTCAACAAGACATCAAACGCCAACTACCGCACCAATGCCGAAGGGCGATTCAACGGAGCATACAACCACCTGCTCTACCCCAACATCTGCGACGAGCGCACCATCATGGCCGACAGCAAACTGCTGCAGCGCGTCACCATCCTCTGCGGAGACTATGAGAAGACCTATAGCGAGGCATGCGGCAACACCTTCTTCTTCCTCGACCCACCCTATCGTCCCACGGGAAAGAAACACCACAACGCAGAGTTTGGCGACAAGGAGCAGATACGCCTGAAGAAGTTCTGTGACCTGCTCACGTTCCGCCACTTCCAGTGGATGCTCACCAATAGCGACGGCAAGTGCCAAGACCCCGACGACACCTTCATGGAGCAGCTCTACAACAACTACAACGTGGAGCGCATATGGTCGCGACAGGCCATCGTGGCCAAGCCCGAGAAGCGCGACAAGCTATCGGAGCTCCTCGTGCGCAACTTCCAGCAGGAGATTGTCTCTCTGCGCGACGTCCACTGCCGCCAATTATCACTGGCATTCTAGCAACCGACAAATAAAGGACACCCCACACGGAGGTGTCCTTTACATTTTACTCAACCTTTGACCTTACAGCCAACGAGCCTGCACGGGGACCTTCGGCTGCGCAGCGCAGTCGCTTGCCTCGTCAACCCTCGAGCGCCTTCGCACAGCGCTCAATGTCGGTGGGGCGCACAACGATGTTGGCCATATCGCCCTCGGCAAAGGCATACATGTACTCTATCGACACATCGGCGCGAGCCAACTGCTCGAGTATCTCGCCCAAGGCACCGGCCTTGTTGGGACAGTGGAGACAGACCACATCGGTGAGCATCACCGCAAAGTCGGCCTCACGGAGTATCTCGACCGCCTTGTCCACATCGGAGACGATAAGGCGCAAGATACCAAAGTCGGGCGTCTCGGCCATACTGAAGGCTTGCATGTTGATGCCATGGCGGCTCAACGTCTTGGTCACTTCATAGATTCTTCCCGTCTTATTCTCGAGAAATACGGATACTTGCTTGATTATCATAGTCTTTTATTATTTTAAAAGTTCAAGAGTTCACTATTTCAATATACGGTTGTCGATGACATGCTTGCCCTTGCCTTGGCTGCGCTCGATGCTGCCAGGCTCCATGAGCTTGACGTCGGCACTGATGGAGAGCACGCTCTTGAGGCGGTCGGCCAAGCGTTTCTTCATGCCGAGCATGCTGCCGATGTCGTCGTTGAAGAAGTCGCGACGTACCTCGACCTGTACCTGCAAGGTGTCGAGGTTGCCGGCACGGTCGACAACGAGCATGTACTGGGGCTCGAACTCGGGCATCTCGAGAATGACGCTCTCCACCTGTGAGGGGAACACGTTGATGCCGCGGATGATGAGCATGTCGTCGCTGCGGCCCATGATGCGACCCATGCGCACCGAGGTGCGTCCACAAGGACAGGTGCCGTCCATCAAGGTACAGAGGTCCTTGGTGCGGTAGCGCAAGAGGGGCATACCCTCCTTGGTGAGGGTGGTGAAGACGAGTTCGCCCTGCTGTCCATAGGGCAACTGCTCGAGGGTCTCGGGATTGATGATCTCGGGATAGAAGTGGTCCTCATTGATGTGCGAACCGTTCTGCTCGGTGCACTCGTAGGATACGCCAGGACCCATGATCTCGCTCAGGCCGTAGATGTTGTATCCCTTCAGACCGAGGCGCTCCTCTATCTCGCGACGCATGTTCTCGGTCCAGGGCTCAGCACCGAAGGCACCGATGCGCAAGCCGATATCCTCCTTGGTCAGCCCCATCTTCTCGAGCGTCTCGGCCAAGTAGAGGGCATAGGAGGGGGTGCAGGCGATGCCGCTGATCTTGAGGTCACGGATGAGGCGGATGTGCTTCTCGGTGTTGCCCGTCGAGGTGGGTATCACCGTAGCGCCGAGATTCTCCACACCATAGTGAGCACCCAGTCCGCCCGTGAAGAGTCCATAGCCATAGGCCACAGAGAAGGTGTCGTCGCGCGTCACCCCATACGCAGTGAGGCAACGAGCCATCACCTCGGACCACACGGCAAGGTCCTTGCGAGTGTAGCCCACGATGGTGGGATTGCCCGTAGTACCCGACGAGGCATGTACGCGCACAATCTCCGATGCGGGCGCAGCCTGCAAGCCGTAGGGGTAGTTGTCTCTGAGGTCCTGCTTGGTGGTGAAGGGGAGCTTCACGATGTCGTCGATGCTGCGGATATCCTCGGGGGAGAGGTCCATGGCCTGCATCTTGTTGCGATAGAAGGGGACGTTGTGATACACATAGGTCACCAACTTCTGCAACCGTTTGCTCTGCAGTGCATGCATCTCGTCGCGACTCATGCACTCTTTATTGGGATTCCAAATCATAATACCTATATTTTCTTTTTAACCTTTTGTGGTTGCAAATTTACATAAATTTCTATTTCAGCAAACACCTGCGGATATTTTTTTTGCGTTACACGATGCGCAAAATCTTTTGGTTCGCATCGAAAGGACACAGGTCATCCATATTCATTGCCTCTATGGCAAGACCGATGAGATCGTCGGCCCCACAGATCGACACACCGCGCTCAGAAGCAAAGTATCGGCCTGCATCCACCATGCAATCCTCGGGAATGAGCCCAATGAGCTCCGTGCCTGTCACCTCGGCACCCAACTCGCGAGCCACGCGACACACCGTCATGTAGGCTACATGAATGGGACAGAGGGCCACGTCGTTGATGTTCATCGACACCTGCGCACAGCCATATTCCTCGATGTACCACCCAATGGCCTTGCAGCCTCGCAGCAGCCCAGGGCGACGCACTGCCCTACCCTCTGTGTCACGGATGACACGGCCCGTCTCATCACGACACACCTCGCCACTGGCTCTCACCCGGGCAGCAATAGCCGAGGCCACCTCACGCGAGGCGGTGTTCAGATTGAAGTTCACGGCGATGAGGAAGTTGCGTGCTCCCACGACCGATGCACCCGAACGAGCTGCCTGCTCGGTGTATTCGTGTCCAAAGTCGGGACGCATCACGGCATCAATCATCTTCTCCTGCAACCCCTCATATTCGCCACGACGACAATCGGCAAGGTTCGCATGCTCGGGGATAAAGGCTGCTGCCTCGTAGCAATAGGTAGGTATACCCAGTTCCTCATATATGCGCTTGGCCAACGTACGAGCCAGCGCCGCGCACTCCTCCAACGTGATATTCTTTATCGGGATAAGGGGAAGCACATCGGTGGCGCCGATGCGAGGGTGCTCACCCTGATGAGTACGCATATCGATGCGTTCACTCGCACATCTCACCATACGGAAGGCAGCCTCTACGACAGCCTCGGCAGGCCCCACAAAGGTGATGACGGTACGGTTGGCCGCCTCGCCACGGTCGATGTGTAAAACCCGAACGCCATCGACCGAGCGGATAGCATCGGCGATGGCGTTGATGGTCTCTATGTCGCGTCCCTCGCTGAAGTTGGGGACACACTCGACGAATTGAGAATTGAAAAATGAAAACTGAAAAATATCAGTTTCCAATTGTTGACTGTAGCATTCAGTATTCAACATTCAGAATTGATTAAAAGTCATACTTCACCATCACGCAAACACGGTTGTTGGCCACCCAATGGGTATTGATCACCATACCGCTGGGCTGATAGTCGCCGTATGCTGTAGCGGTGTGTTCATACTCGAGGCCCACCTGCATGTTCTCCACCTTGTAGGTCACGATGGGCGAGAAGCGGAAGGCTTCGTCCATGCCCTTGTTGTTGCGCACCACAAGACTCGTGTAGTCCTTGCCTGCTGAGCCGTAGTTCTTCAGCCAACCAGCGAAGAAGCCATAGCGAAGCTTCTTGCCATACATCATGGTGATCCATGCCGAGCCGAGCTGCATGGGCTCGTAGCTCTGCACACCATTATCAAAAGTCTCTACGACACAGAATCCTGTGGGCTGCTGCATGTGTGAAGTGTTCTGTCCATAGGTAGCCTTGGCACGCACCGAGAGAGCATCAATCTTGAGCGAGCCGAACACCATAGCCGAGTAGCTGGTGAGGCGCTCATCGACACGCATATTGTTTGCTATCACTCGCGGAGCGATGGTCGATGCGCTCACTCCCCATCCGCTGGTAAGGTGCTTACCCTTGGTGGTCATACCCACGAAGAGTTCGGGTACGAGAGCGTTGCGCTGATAGGTGTTAGAGGTACCATCAAACCCGGCAGAACCGTACTGATACTGATAGAGCGCCGATGCAGTGAACGTGAGCCCTTTGATGGGAGCATAGTTGTAGCGCACCTGCGGAGAGCGGTTGAAGGGATTGAAGGGAGCGCCTGTAGCAAGGCTGAACACCTCGGGCATGAGGTCGCCTGCCATCGGATGCCATGCCTGACCCACGAGGAGGTCGCTATGCTCCCAAGCCAGCTTGGTGTAGGCCTGACGGATGCGTAGGTTGAAGGCCGTACCCGAAGAGGCACCGCAGAAGTCCGACTCAATCTTAGCAGTCGACTTGGCTCCCCAAATCTCGGGACCTGTAACGTTCAAGCCGAAACGGGTGGTCATAGAGAGGAAGCGCACCGAGGGAAGGGCATTGAGGTCCTCACCATTGGCACCAGGCTTGATGTCATTGGGCAACATATTGAACAAGCCCTCATTGGACTGCACACAGCTGCGCGAGTCATACGTGAAATAGTTGCGGACAAATCCGTAAATCTCGGCCTTCACAGCCTTGTCTTGTGCGAAACCCATGCCTACAAACAACATGAGCGCAATCGCTGAAAATACTCTTTTCATGTTTTATCGTGTTTTATTTACATTCATTTCTGTTACTCTACCACAGTCACCCAACCGTGACGGTCTTCGATGTCGCCATATTGGATACCGCGCAAGGTGTCGTACAACTTGCGACAGATGGGGCCGGGCTGGCCATCCTTAGAGATCACGTAGGAGCGCTTCTCCTCCAAGTCATCGATACGCTCAATGGGCGAGATTACAGCTGCTGTGCCACATGCACCAGCCTCCTCGAAGGTGTCGAGTTCCTCGATAGGTATCTGGCGACGCTCTACCTTCAAGCCCATATCCTCGGCCAGTTGCATCAAACTCTTGTTGGTAATAGAGGGGAGAATTGAGGTTGACTTAGGTGTTACGTAGGTGTTGTTCTTGATACCGAAGAAGTTGGCTGCACCGCACTCGTCGATATACTTCTTCTCCTTGGCGTCGAGGTAGAACTCACAAGAGTAGCCCAAGTCGTGAGCCAACTTGTTGGCCTTCATCGATGCGGCATAGTTACCACCCACCTTATATATACCTGTTCCGAGCGGAGCCGAACGGTCGTACTGACGAATCACCACGTAGGGGTTCGTAGCAAAGCCTCCCTTGAAGTAGGGGCCCACGGGCATCACGAATATCATGAACAGATACTCATCTGCAGGGTGCACACCCACCTGAGGGCCTGTACCGATGAGCAAGGGACGGATATAGAGCGACGCACCACTCTCGTAGGGAGGCACGAAACGCTCGTTCATCTTCACCACCTTGAGCACCATCTCACGGAACTTCTCTGTAGGCAGCTGGGGCATCATGATGCCGTCGCAAGTGCTCTGCAAGCGCTCGGCGTTAGCTTCAAGACGGAAGATGCGCACCTTGCCATCCTTGCCACGAAAAGCCTTCAATCCCTCAAAAGCCTCTTGTCCATAGTGCAAGCAGGTTGCCGCCATATGCATTGTGATAGTTTCGCTATCCGACACCTCAACGTTGCCCCACGCCCCATTGCGATAGTAGCAACGCACGTTATAGTCGGCCTTCATATAGCCGAACGAGAGGTTTGACCAATCCAAGTCCAATTCTTTTTCCATAACCGTGTAGTCTATGTTTAATACCTATATATAATAATAGACTGCGAAATTAGTGCAAAAATCCGATTCGGCAAAGACAATGAAAATTTACTTGCATCATTGAGTGTAAGAAATTTATCCTAACCTCACGGAGAGCAACGATATCATTGGAGTTGTCCTAAGACATCGGCATCAAGATTTCAGAACAAAACGAGAGGCTATGCCTCGACATAACCTCTCGCTTTCAGACGATACTATATTTTCTCTTAGAAAGAAAAACCTAGGCTAATATAAAAGTTCTCATGCTTATATTCTCCAGCCGGCAAATAATAGCCATCGTAGATCTCCGTCACCTCTTTATAATCGAAAGAGGGGGTAACGGCCATAGAGTATCTAAATCCGAGATAGACAGACCTCATCCAAAAACCATATCCTAAGAAGACTCCAGCTTCGAGGTCGTTCCATTCTGAGAAAAGCGCATTCATCAGCATGGCACTAGTCTCCTCATCAATATTGTACTCATAATCATACACATAGTTGTATTCATCAAATAAGTATGAAGGAGTACCAAAGGTATAATTGACGTAGGCTCCAACCTCGACTCCCATGGAGAACTTTTTTCCTCGAGAGCCTATCTTGTATCCTAATTTAGGAGCAAACTGAGCGCCAAACTGACACACGTTTTGATACTCAGGCCAAGTCTCACTGTACCCATAACTGCCGTAGCCATTCAAACAATAATTGACTAGGCTGAAGGCCCATCGCGATACGCCAGCCTCATAACCCCAGTAAGCACAGACCGTTTTTGAGTCTTTACGGAAGGGCTTCTCCATGCCATACATAAGGTGCAGACCCGGAATGTCTGTAGCTTCCATCAAATAAATGTATGTTTCTGGCGCCAACATTTGATTCACATTGACTCCGCCCTTAATGTAGTGCTTGGTCTCAAAGGGCTTGACTGGCTTCTTAGGCTTCGCGGGCTTTTCCTCCACGATGCGCACCACGCGCGAACTGCTCGACGACACGATCTGTGCTTGAGCTATAAAGCCCATCATCACCGCAGCAAATACTAAAAGAAAACGTCTCATAGTCATTTATTTTAGAATGCCCAACCAACGTGGAAGTTTACCGTCATAGACGTTCCCTCAAAAGACTCATCATCAAACCCGAACATTGGAGTGACACCCAACAGCGCTCCCACACCGATTTCGAAGCGGTTGATCCAAAATCCGGTATTAACACTTAGGCCAACACAAGTATTCTGTTCAGCGGTAAGCTCATCAAACACATACTCCAATTCATAAAGGTCCGCAACAATTTCTGACTCATAGTCATATTGCAAAAAGAGACCAAGATCATAGTACCAAGAGAACTTGGGTGTACCTAGATGGGCTACCAACTTGGGATTGACTATCATGCCATTCTTCAGTATATTGACATAGTTTCCACCAAATTCAAACTCGGTTCCTCGCGAAGCCAAACCAGCTTCGATACCCCACGAGATGCATGCAGACTCACCTGCCCTTTGGAAGAAAGGCTTTTCGTAACCGAACACCAGATTGTATCCCAACGTGCCGTAATGATCAGATTCACCATACCCGTAAAAAAGTTGGTCGCCAACGTAATCGAGATTCGAGAATCCTCCCTTCACATAGAACTTTGGTTCGAAGAGTTGAGTAGGCTTTTGCTCCACAGGTTCTACGATGCGTACCACACGCGAGCTGCTCGACGACACGATTTGCGCTTGAGCATAGGCTCCCATCACCAACAACAATGCAGCTAACAAAAACTTTTTCATATACTATTCTATTAATTGGCAGATTACTTCACTATAGCATTCAATTTATCACGCTCCGATGTTGTCTGCACCTTTTCCATACGTATCCATTCAAGGTCACTATCTTCTGCAGTCTTCCAGTTCACAAAATTGGCGGGAAAACCAACAACCTCGAGCACTCCACCATTTTTCAGGTCCTCTGTCTCGAAGTTAAACGTAGCAGCCACGATGACATCACAATTGTGCTTTTCGGCTGATTTATACACACCATAACTTCTTATGTTTGCCAAATCCAATGTACCATCAGCAGCAATCACGCCAAGGTCAATAAGTTCTGCTCCAGAGAGTTCCCATTTGTCACGAATACGTCCCTTGGAATTATCGACTTTCAGCTCCACCGTGAGGGGTCTCACATAAGCATTTGACATCACATCGAGCAGACGTGCCTGTGTCTCTTTCAAACTGATTACCTGATTCGTCTTTTGTGCCATAGCACCGGTTGCGCATACTACCATGAGAAGTGCAGCCATCAGAACTTTCTTGTTCATACTATTGTGTTTTTCCTTACTGCCTACAAGCCTCTCCAATTCGGCATTTTATAACTATCTTGTTTGCTAGGCAAGGGGAACGTAGAGGCTTGTCGTGCTCATCATGCAGATACAACATGAAACGTCCTCTTGACTGAGGTACATACCACTAGCACGGCAAAATTAGATTAAACCTAACATATTTGCAAGTTTTATCGAGACGAATGTAATATAATGTTAAATATTTTCGTCTCTTGACTCGTTCTGACCTATCACTCCACTACCCTCTTGGGGTTCTCGCCATACATGTTCGTCCCAGGCTGACTATCCTTGCAGCACCATACGAGGAGCAGGATGGAGTTGAGAATACATTAGGGATGAGGATGAGGATTACGCCCCACATCTCCTTAGGCTGAAAACAGAATATACAGTTGTAAAACCTATAACGAGCAAACAGATTTTCCTAGATAGTCATTTTGACAAACTAAAACATCCATGGATATTCAATTACGTATTCATGGATGTTTTATCACGTACCCACGGATATTTCATAGAACACCCACGGTTACGCATGTTTTTCTGTATCTAAAATTTGCTTTTCGGACAAATATTTCGTAATTTTACGGAGTAAACAAGAAAAGAACTTAAAGCTTTTACCTTATGGCAAAATACATCAAACAAGAATTTAAGAGCATCAACAACGAAGGTGAGGCATCAGCATATTATCGTATGGAGACATCGCGTCGGGTGACGATGGCCGAGTTTATCAAGGAAATCTCCATCCCAGGCCATGGCATCAGTGAGGCTACGGCAATGCAAGTGCTCAATCAGGCTGCTACATCATTGGCCCGCCTCATGGCACACGGCTGCGCCGTGACGATTGATGGCATTGGCACCTTCAAGGCCACGATAGGAGTATGCAAAGACAAGGAGCAAGATGCGTTTGTAGCGGACAAGCCGCAACGCAATGCACAGAGCATCGAGGTGAATGGCGTGCATTACCATGCCGACAAGGCACTGGTGAAAGCCGTGCGCTGCCAATGTACACTCGAGCGCGGCACACAAAGCCGCATCAAGCACTCGCCCTACACACTGGAGGAGCGCATCGGCCGCGCCATTGCCTTCATCGAAGAGCACGGATACATGCGCACTCGCGACTATGCCAATCTGAACGAGCTGTCCCTGTCGACCGCCACCGTGGAGCTACGCAAGGTACGAAAGGAGGAGTCGTCGGGCATCAAGGCCATCGGTCGGGGAAGCAGCTTGATCTATGTAAAGAAATAAGTTTGAGCAGACGCTCACTCAATAATATTGAGCATCTTGATGGTGGCCTTTATAGCTGCTTCCGTCTGGTCGGCATCGAGGCCACGGGTCTTGAAGGTCTTGCCCTCGTGCTCCCACGTGATGATGGTCTGCACGAATGCGTCGGTGCGGCCGCCAGGGGGGATGGAGACGGCGTAGTTGGTGAGCATGGGGAACTTGCGGCCCAGCGTCTCCTTATAAATCTTGCGCAGGGCACGCACGAAGGCGTCGTACTGTCCGTCACCACTGGCGTTCTGCTCATACACTTGATCGCCAATGCTGAGCTTGAGCGAAGCCATGGGCTTGAGGCCTTGCGAGAGAGTGACGTAGTAGCTCAGTAGCTTCACACGGGCATCCTCTACGGAGTGTTTCAGTACATCAGAGATGATGTAGGGGAGGTCCTCCTGCGTGACTACCTCCTTCTTGTCGCCCAGCTCGATAATGCGTGCGGTGACCTTGCGCATGGCCTCATCGTCGAGTTCGAGCCCTAAGGCTTCGAGGTTCTTGCGTATGTTGGCCTTACCGCTGGTCTTACCGAGTGCATACTCGCGCTTACGACCGAAGCGCTCGGGCAAGAGTTCGTTGCAGTAGAGGTTGTTCTTGTTGTCGCCATCGGCATGCACGCCTGCCACCTGAGTGAAGACATTCTCACCTACGATGGGCTTATTCGCAGGGATAGTGATACCCGAGTAGGACTCCACGAGGCGACTCACATCATTGAGACGCTCTTCGTTGATGGTGGTGTCGGCGCCGAAGTGGTCACGCAAGATAGCCTGCACACTTGCCAAGGGGGCATTACCAGCACGCTCACCAAGGCCGTTGATGGTGGTGTGAAGACCCTTAGCACCAGCTAACACGGCGGCATACACGTTGCTCACGGCAAGGTCGTAGTCATTGTGGGCATGGAAGTCGAAGTGCGTGTCGGGATAGCGCTGCACCATGACACCCATGAAGGACTGCACCTGCATGGGATTGAGGATACCGAGCGTATCGGGGAGCATGAAACGGCGGATGCCACAGTCTTTCAGACCGTCCATAAGTTGAAAGACATACTCGGGCGAGTTCTTCATGCCATTGCTCCAGTCCTCGAGATATACATTGACGGCTACACCCTGTTCGGTAGCATAAGCTACAGAACGACGTATATCGGCAATATGCTCTTCGGGAGTACGCTTAAGCTGCTCGATGCAATGCTTGAGCGAACCCTTGGTGAGGAGGTTCATCACACGACCGCCACAACGACGAATCCAGTCTACCGAAGTGGTACCATCCACAAAGCCAAGAATCTCCACCTTTTCGATATGTCCAGCACGCTGGGCCCAGTCGCAGATGGCACGCACCGATTCGGCCTCACCATCGGAGACACGAGCCGAAGCCACCTCAATACGATTGACGCGGAGATCGTCGAGCAAGCAGCGGGCAATGGAGAGTTTCTCGTGGGGTACGAATGATACGCCGCTGGTCTGTTCGCCATCGCGCAGCGTAGTGTCCATTATCTCAATATGTCTATTTGTCATAAACCAATCTTATTTACCTAAAATGAGCTGCAAAAATAGTGATTATATCTCGTTGTTGCTAATTATTTGATATTTTTCTTGTTGCAACAACACATTTACCACGGCCAGCACATACAAAAAAAAATAGTAAAGGCCGACCTAATGGCCAGCCTTTACCGTGAAATTATAGAAGTATGTCTGTGTTATTACTTCTTACCCTCGAGCTGCTCCTTGAGCGCTGCGAGTGCATCGATGTCACCAAGAGTGGTAGCAGCAGCCTTGTTCTCGATAGCGGGAGCTGCCTCTTCCTTTCTTGCGCTCTTCTTAGCTGCAGCAGCAGCCTTCTTCTCAGCACGCTCAGCAGCCTTAGCTACATCTTCGAAGATGCGGCTGTGAGAGAGGATGATGCGCTTAGCCTCCTTGTTGAACTCGATCACCTTGAACTCGAGCTTCTCGTCAGCCTGAGCCTGTGAACCATCCTCCTTAACGAGGTGCTTGGGAGTAGCGAAACCCTCAACACCGTAGGGGAGTGATACTACAGCACCCTTGTCGAGCATCTCAACGATAGTACCCTCGTGGATTGAGTCAACCTTGAAGATTGTCTCGAATACATCCCAAGGATTCTCCTCGAGCTGCTTGTGTCCGAGGCTAAGACGACGGTTCTCTGCGTCGATCTCAAGCACCTGAACGTCGAGCATTGCACCTACCTGAGTGAACTCAGAGGGATGCTTAACCTTCTTTGTCCAAGAGAGGTCAGAAACGTGGATAAGACCATCAACACCCTCCTCGATCTCTACGAAGATACCGAAGTTAGTGAAGTTGCGAACCTTTGCAGTGTGCTTAGAGCCTACGGGATACTTAGCCTCGATGCCTGCCCAGGGATCAGCCTTGAGCTGCTTGATGCCGAGAGACATCTTACGCTCGTCGCGGTCGAGAGTCAATACTACTGCCTCTACCTCGTCGCCTACAGACATGAAGTCCTGAGCTGAACGGAGGTGCTGGCTCCATGACATCTCTGATACGTGGATGAGACCCTCAACACCAGGAGCGATCTCGATGAATGCACCGTAGTCGGCCATAACCACTACCTTACCCTTCACCTTGTCACCAACAGCGAGGTTAGCATCCAGAGCATCCCAAGGATGAGCAGTGAGCTGCTTCAAGCCGAGAGCGATGCGCTTCTTCTCATCGTCGAAGTCGAGGATAACCACGTTGATCTTCTGGTCGAGCTCAACGATCTCCTTCGGATCGCTTACGCGGCCCCAAGAGAGGTCTGTGATGTGAATAAGACCGTCAACACCACCGAGGTCGATGAACACACCATAAGAGGTGATATTCTTAACAGTACCCTCAAGTACCTGACCCTTCTCGAGGTGAGAGATAATCTCCTTCTTCTGAGCCTCGAGCTCTGCCTCGATGAGAGCCTTGTGAGATACAACTACGTTCTTGTACTCCTGGTTGATCTTAACCACCTTGAACTCCATGGTCTTGCCAACGAATACATCGTAGTCGCGGATGGGCTTAACGTCGATCTGTGAACCGGGCAAGAAGGCCTCGATACCAAATACATCAACGATCATACCGCCCTTAGTGCGGCACTTAACAAAGCCCTTGATGATTTCTTGTGCTTCGAGAGCAGCGTTAACGCGCTCCCAAGATTTAGATGCACGTGCTTTCTTGTGAGAGAGGATGAGCTGACCCTTCTTGTCTTCCTGGTTCTCGATGAACACTTCTACCTTGTCACCGATAGTCAACTCGGGATTGTAACGGAACTCACTCGCAGGAATGATACCGTCTGATTTGTAACCGATGTTAACGATTACTTCGCGCTTGTTCATACCGATTACGGTACCTTCAACAACTTCGTTGTTGCCCACCTTGTTAAGGGTGTTGTCATAAGCTTTCTCAAGCTCTTCGTGTGAAATGCCTACGATGGCATCACCTTTTTCATACGCTTCCCAGTCGAAACCTTCTACGGGAGCAATGTTCTTTAAGTTTTCCATTAAAGTTAAAAAGTTAATAAATAATTAATTACGTTAGACATTATGTTGATATATCTAAATCGGCCGCAAAATTACTACAAATCAAGCGAAAATGCAAATTTATTTACAAAATCCATCCTTTTTCGGTTCCACACAGTCAAAAACAAAGAAAAAATTAGTATAATTCATATTTAATTACGTTATTTGCAGTCTGTTTTGTAAAATAGCAATTAAATTCATCATAGAATAATGGAAAACCAAAATCCCACAGCCGAGTTCACACAGCAAGAGAACGCTGTAGTAGAGGCTACAGAGACACAATCGGAACAATCTACTGAGCAGCGCACCTACAGCAGCACTGCAGACATTATTATAAGAATAAAGGAACTAGCGCAAGATCCTTTGACTGCATCCAAAGAGGAATTGGAGCAGCTCAAGCAAACCTTCTACAAACTGCATCGCATTGCAGTGGAGGCTGCACGCCAAGCCCACCTCGACAACGGATTCGCACCCGAAGACTTCAAGTTTGACAGCGCAGAAGAGGAGGAGTACAAATCTGCGATGAACATCATCAAGGAGAAACGTGCCGAGCAGCAGCAGAAGGAGGAGCAAGCACGCGAAGAGAATGCCCTGCGCAAAGAGGCATTGCTGGAGCGCTTGCAAGCCATGATTGATAGTGCAGACGTAGAGCAGGCATCATACAACGATTTCAAGGCCTTGCAGCAGGAATGGAAGAACATCGGAGAAGTTCCCGCCACTAAAGTAAGCGACCTCTGGAAGCGTTACCAAACATTGACCGAACGCTTCTACGACATCCTGAAACTAAACATCGAATTCCGCGAATACGACTTCAAGAAAAATCTCGAAGCAAAGACTCGACTCTGCGAAGCTGCTGAGCGATTGGCAGAAGAGGAGGATGCCATCTCTGCTTTCCACCAGCTGCAAAAGCTGCATCAGGAGTTCCGCGAGATTGGTCCCGTCGCACGAGAACTGCGCGAAGAGGTGTGGACACGCTTCAAAGAGGCGTCAACAGTTGTTAACAAGCGCCACCAACAGCACTTCGAGGAGCTGAAACAGCGCGAAAATGACAACCTTGAAAAGAAGACTGCCCTCTGCGAAAAGGTGGAAAGCATCGACGTTGCTACACTCGAAACCTATGCCCAGTGGAACGACAAGACACAAGAGGTCATCGCCCTACAAGAAGAGTGGAAGACCATCGGCTATGCTCCACAGAAGATGAATAACAAAATCTTTGAGCGTTTCCGCGCTGCTTGCGACGCATTCTTCCAGCGCAAGGCAGAGTTCTACAAAGGGATGAAAGACAACCTTGCAACTAATCTGGAGAAGAAAATAGCTCTCTGCGAGAAAGCCGAAGCACTGCAGGACAGCACCGAATGGAAAGCCACAGCCGACAAGCTCACCGCCCTACAACGCGAGTGGAAGAGCATAGGAGCTGTGCCCAAGAAGCAATCAGACGCCATCTGGAAGCGCTTCAATGCTGCATGTGACGCCTTCTTCGAAAAGCGCAAGGCCGCAACCTCATCGCAGCGCACCGAGGAGCAGGAAAACTTGGCCAAGAAGCGTGCCATCATCGAGCAACTCAGCGCCATCAATCCCGAGGCTGCCACCTCGGAAGACCAAGCCAAGATGCACGACCTCATCAAGGAGTGGAACAGCATAGGACACGTTCCCTTCCGCGAAAAGGACAAGATCTACAAGCAATACAAGGCTCTCATCGACGCCCTCTTCGACACCTTCCAGAAAAATGAAGCCACACGAAGAGTTGCCCGCTACAAAGACTCTATCAAGGAGGGCACCAACATCGCTCGCGAACGCGAACGTCTGCTGCGTATCTATGAGAATATGTGCGGAGAAATCAAAACTTACGAAAACAACCTCGGATTCCTCAATGCCTCTAGCAAGAGCGGAAATAGCCTCGTAGCAGAGATGCAGCGCAAAATGGAGAAGCTCAAAGCGGATGCGCAACTCGTGCTAAAGAAGATTGCAGCACTCGAAGAGAAGGAAGGCGAGTAATACCCCGCCCACTCATACAAAAAGTCCCCTCGACATGTCTTGGGGACTTTTTCATATACAAACACTTCTATGCTACTGGTGTAACCACCTACGGCTCAGGCTTGAGCGCCGTATCCAAAAAAGAAGCCATCAGCAACTAATCAAGCTTAAGTACGGCAAGGAAGGCCTTCTGTGGTACCTCCACATTACCAATCTGCTTCATGCGCTTCTTTCCCTTCTTCTGTTTCTCAAGTAGCTTACGCTTACGCGACACGTCACCACCATAACACTTAGCAGTCACATCCTTACGCACCTGCTTCACTGTCTCACGAGCAATAATCTTACCACCTATAGCAGCCTGGATAGCAATATCAAACTGCTGACGAGGAATGAGCTCCTTGAGCTTCTCACACATACGACGGCCGAAATCATAAGCATTGTCGATATGAGTAAGCGTAGACAGCGCATCCACGGGCTCTCCATTGAGCAGGATATCCAACTTAACAAGCTTCGAAGGGCGATAACCTGCGGGATGATAGTCAAACGAAGCATAGCCCTTAGATATACTCTTCAGCTTATCGTAGAAGTCTATCACTATTTCGCCCAACGGCATGAGGTAGTGTATCTCCACTCGATTGCCAGAGATATACTCCTGCTTCACCAATTCACCACGCTTACCCAAGCAAAGCGTCATGATGGGACCGATATAGTCGGTCGTGGTAATTACCGAAGCCTTGATATAAGGCTCTTCGATATGGTCGATGAGCGTCACATCGGGCATGCCACCAGGGTTGTGCACCTCGAGACAATTACCATGTTTGTCATATACATTATATGAAACGTTGGGAACAGTGGTAATGACACTCATGTCGAACTCACGATCCAGTCGCTCCTGTACAATCTCCATGTGAAGCAAGCCAAGGAAGCCGCAACGAAAACCAAAGCCCAAGGCAAGCGAAGACTCGGGAAAGAACGAGAGCGATGCATCATTGAGCTGAAGCTTTTCCAACGACGAGCGCAAGTCCTCATAATCCTCGGCATCAATGGGGTATACACCAGCAAACACCATAGGCTTGCTCTCCTCAAAGCCAGCAATAGCTTCAGAGCATCCGCCCTTAACATGGGTAATGGTATCACCCACCTTCACTTCCGTAGAGGTCTTGATTCCCGAGATAATGTATCCCACATTGCCAGCTTTCAGCTCCTTCTGAGGGACCATATCCATTTTGAGCACACCAATCTCGTCGGCATCATACTCCTTGCCCGTATTGAAGAACTTCACCATGTCGCCTTGACGAATGGTTCCGTTAAGAATCTTGAAGTAAGCAATGATACCGCGGAACGAGTTGAACACAGAGTCGAAGATTAAGCACTGCAGCGGAGCGTTCTCGTCACCTACAGGAGCGGGGATACGCTCGATTACGGCAGCCAACACGTCCTCGACACCCATACCCGTCTTGCCCGAAGCACGGATAATCTCCTCACGCTTGCAGCCAAGGAGTTCGATAATCTCATCCTCCACCTTTTCAGGCTCTGCGCTAGGCATATCGCATTTGTTGATGACAGGGATAATCTCCAGATCATGCTCGATGGCCATGTAGAGATTCGAGATGGTTTGCGCCTGCACGCCTTGCGAAGCATCGACCACCAGCAACGCGCCCTCACAGGCAGCAATAGAGCGCGACACCTCGTAAGAGAAGTCCACGTGCCCCGGAGTGTCAATAAGGTTGAGCACATACTTTTCACCCTGATAGGTGTGCTCCATCTGTATGGCGTGACTCTTGATTGTAATGCCACGTTCCTTCTCGAGATCCATATCGTCGAGCATCTGGCCCTCGGTCACCTTGATTGTATTGGTATACTCCAGCAAGCGGTCAGCCAACGTCGACTTACCATGGTCAATATGTGCAATGATGCAGAAATTTCTAATGTGCTTCATCAATATAATAATATGTATACTTATTCTAAGGAACTGCAAAATTAGTACAAACCGACAGAAAATGCAAGTTTCACCTCTCTTATATTTATATATTTGGAGTAATAGCCAAATTATGTTTCCTTAATATTTCTTAAATGAAATTATTTTTCTACCTTTGGCGAATATTTAATTGCAGTACCTCGGCTTAGGACTGCGCAATATTTCAAAATTATGCCTGAATCAAATGGAAAATTCAAACGCTCGATGCGCCCCGTAGATGTGTGGGCCTTGGCATTGGGCGCGATCATCGGATGGGGATGCTTCGTGCTTCCTGGCAATGCTTTCCTCCCGAAGGCTGGCCCAGCGGGCACAGCATTGGGTATGCTCATCGGAGCAGCCTTGATCATCGTGATTGCACTGAGCTACGGATATCTCATCCGCAAATTCCCTGTCAGTGGAGGAGAGTTCATTTACACCAAAGAGGCTATAGGCAAGCGCAATGCTTTCGTCTGCGGATGGGGTATGATACTGGCCTATTGGAGCCTTATCCCACTCAATGCCACGGCGTTGGCCTTGATTAGCCGCTATCTGTTTCCTGGCATCATACAGCGCGGCTTGCTCTACCAAGTAGCCGGCTGGGATGTCTATGCAGGTGAAGTGGTGCTGGCCTCAGCCTTCATCATCATCATGGCGCTCATCAATATCCGTGGCATCAAGCAAGCTGCATGGTTGCAGACAGCCATTGCCTTCACTCTCGTAGGATGCATCTGCCTGATTTCCTTCTTGGTGTTGGGTAAGGCCGATTGGAGCAATCTGAGTCCTGGCTTCCCCGAGGGCACAAGTTGGTGGCAAGGTGTATTCAGCATTGTAGCCATGGCTCCATGGGCATTCATAGGTTTCGACTGTATCCCTCAGAGTGCCGAGGAGTACAATTTTGACCATAAGAAATCGACACGCATCATGATATTGGCGATTCTCATCGCTGCCCTGCTCTACATAGCCATGTGTACCGTTACCGCTGCTGGGCTCATGCCTTGGCAAGAGCTGCTCGCTCAGGGGCACAATTGGGAGACCGGCTATGTGGTGCGCAACACCTTCGGACTTTTGGGTCTTGTGTTCCTTGGCATTGCCATGTTCTGTGCTGTCATCTCGGGCATGAATGCATTCTACATCTCCACCTCACGTCTGATGTATGCTATGGCCGACGAGGGCAGTCTTCCAGGCTTCTTCAAGCAGATGTCTGTCAAGCACGGCACACCGCGCAACGCCATCCTCTTCACCATGGTCGCAAGTCTGTTTGCTCCTTGGTTTGGCCGCGAAGTGCTGGTATGGATTGTCGACATGACCAGCGTAGGTGCAGCCATCGTATTTGCCTACACCACTGCTTCGGCAGCTATCATGGCTCATAAGGTTGGCGACAAGCGTCAAGTGTGGATTGGCATCGTAGGTTGCGTGTTCTCACTCTTCTTCCTTGCATTGTTGCTTATCCCGGGCATGCCAGGCTACCTCTCTGTGCAGAGCCGTGTGATTCTGTTGGTATGGATTGCCATTGGATTTGCTTTTTATTGGATGATTCGTAAGAACTATGGAGAAATTCAACGAAAGAGAAAGCTATCTTCTCGATTTAAATAAGATATTGGGACCGAAGCTGCGCAAGAAATTGCCCGGCTTCGTCATCAATTTCCTCAAGCGACGTATCCACCAAGATGACATCAATGATGTCATCATGTCGGTGGAGCATTACAAAGGGGTGGAGTTCTTCGACGAGGCTCTCAACTACCTCAACATCACCTATCGTGTACGAGGTGAGGAGCACTTGGCAACCGACAAGAAATATCTCTTTGTCTGCAACCACCCCCTTGGAGGACCCGAGGCGCTCATCATTGGCTCGGTGTTTCATCGCATCTATGGAGATGGGTTCAACGTGCCAGTCACCCCTATCATGGCCAACTTGAAGCCCTTGGCAGAGTTCTTCACTCCCGTAAACAACCTCTCATCCAAGCAGAGTCGTGACCTCGGGCTACGCATAGCAGAGATGTTTAGCTCCGACAAACAGGTATTGGTATTCCCTGCTGGACTTTGTGCCAAGAAGATTAAAGGCAAGGTCACCGAGATGCCTTGGAAGAAGATGTTTGTCACCCAAGCCCGTCGCCACAAGCGCGATGTGGTGCCAGTACACATCTCGGGACACAACTCGCGTTGGTACTTCTTCCTCAGCAAGTTGAGCAAGTTTTTGCGACTAAAGATAAACATCGGCATGCTCTACCTCGTGGACGAGCTATTCAAGCAGCGCGGCAACGAGTTTGTCATCACCTTCGGCGAGCCTGTACCCTACACCACTTTTGACAAGTCCAAGACCGACCTCGAATGGGCGGCCGTGATGCGAGAGCGTGTCAAGTTGCTGGCAGAGGGCAATGGCTGCGAGCCCAATATGTAACCGCATTGGTTCTCCCTTTAATTCCTCGCTTCTTCTTGAGCGAGAAATTAAAGGGAGACTTGATTAAACAAATAGTGTAAACACATAAACAGACATTAATATGAATGCTTCAGTGAAGTCTGACAATCCTTCTACAGAAGGAGTCGAAAAGGTCTCCATCCCCCCCATCATCGCTCCCGTGGATGTTGAGTTGCTCAAGAGCGAGCTCAACGAGCAGACCTTTCTCCGCCACACTAGCCGAGGAGGCAATGAACTCTATGTTGTAAATAATGAGACTGCACCCAATGTGTTGCGCGAAATAGGCCGCCTGCGCGAGGTATCGTTCCGCGCTGTGGGTGGTGGTAGCGGCACCGAGTGTGACCTCGACCATTTTGACCTCGAGGACAAGGCCTGCTTCCAGCTCGTCGTTTGGAACCCCGAGGCTGACGAGATCATCGGCGGCTATCGTTTCACACGCTGGAAGATGGCATCGTTTCACGAGAATGGACAGCCCTATGTGAACACGGAGCATCTCTTCGACTTCTCCCAGAAGTTCATCGACACTGAGTTTCCTCACTGCATCGAGATGGCTCGTGCTTTCGTACAGCCCAAGTATCAGAGTGCAGCAGGAGGGCGCAAGGCGCTCTTTGCACTCGACAATCTATGGGATGGTATCGGAGGACTTGTAGCCACCGACCCCACAGTGAAGTATCTCACTGGCAAGGTGACCATCTATAAGACCAGCCCAGAGATGAGCCGCAAGGCGATGGTCTACTACCTCGACATGTGCTTTGGCGACCGCGAGGGGCTCATCACCTCCAAGAATCCCGAAACCTGCACCCCCGAGCAAGCAGCATTCTTCAAAGAGATGTTCACTGGTGCCGACTACAAGGAGAACTATGCCATCCTGAACAACTATGCCAAGTCATTGGGCGACACCATCCCTCCGTTCATCCACCTCTACATCGGTCTGTCTCCCACAATGAAGACCTTTGGCACCACCTTCGACCCCGACTTTGGCGACTGCTACGATACGGCCATGATGATCACAGCCCGTGACATTTATCCCGACAAATATGAGCGTTACATGGGTTCGTATGAACGCTGCAAGCAGTATAAACGATAACTAAAAACACAATTAATAAACCTAATAAAACACCTTACTTAAAGATGAAACATTCATTGAAAGATTGGATCTTGACCACACGTCCTTGGTCATTCCCCGCATCGGCAATGCCTGTGCTCACCACATTTGCTTACATGACTTGGGTATGCAGCATCTACGGGATGAGCATAGATTGGGTGTGTGGCATCTTGGCCGTTGTGGGCATTGTGTTCTTCCATGCTTCGGGCAATATGCTTAGCGATGTGCGCGACTACAAGAAAGGTGTAGACAAGGGGCTCGACTTCATGCCTCTGGTGAATGGTAGCTTCACCACCAAGGAGTACGTTCGCCTCAGCCTCACCCTCTTTGTGATCGGTGTAGGTATCGGTATCTACATCATGACTCGCTGCGGATGGCCTCTGCTCTACGCTGCGGTGTATGGTGCTTTCTTCACGCTCACCTATGCCACATTCAAGTACTTTGCCTTGGGCGACTTGGTGATCTTCCTCTCTTATGCCATCATCCCCATCATGGGTACTACGTATGCCACCATCGGCGAGTACTACACTCCTGCTTTGGTACTGGCATTGCCCATCGGCCTCATCACTGTAGGCATCCTGCATGTCAACAACACACGTGACATCGAGTCAGACCGCGAGGCTGGCATCCGCACCTTCGCCATGCTCATCGGCCGCAAGGCATCGCTCAAGATCTACGCCTTCGAGGTGCTCTTCCCCTTCCTTCTTGTCATCGCCACCATCTTCTGCGGTTGGCTCCCCTGGTACAGCCTCATCGTGTTGCTGGCCGTGCCCAAGGCTTGGCAGAATGCTCGCACCGTGCTGAGCGCCAAGAAGAAAGGCGCAGAGGTGCTCGCCCCTATCGATGCCGCTACGGCTCAGCTGCAGCTCATCTTCAGCCTCCTGCTCACGATATCATTGTTCGTGGCAGCATTTATCGGATAAGAGAAACCTGTACGCATGAAACGCCTTATCTTCCCCTTGCTCACAGCTGCGTTGCTATGGTTCCTCATGTTCAATCCATGGCTAACGCTACCTCTCGATTTTTGGACCATGATGACGCTCTCCGGCTGCATCCTGCTGATGATGGCTCTGCTCATCGACCCACGCTGGTTTGCCGACATAGAGATCTCATGGAAGGGCTTCTTCACAGGCATAGCCTTGGCTCTTGTGCTATGGGGCATCTTCTGGGTAGGCGACAAGGTGGCCACGTGGATGTTCCCCTTTGCTCGCCCTCAGGTAGACACGATATACAGCATGAAGGAGTCGCAGAGCGAGTGGGTCATCGGCTTGCTCCTGCTCTTCATCATCGGTCCTGCCGAGGAGATTTTCTGGCGCGGCTTCATCCAGCGTAGCCTGAGCAAGCGCTTCACGGCCAACGTGGGCTTTGTGGCAACGCTATTGGTCTATGGGCTTGTACATCTGTGGAAGTTCAACTTCATGCTTATCATGGCAGCCTTCGTGTGTGGCTTGGTATGGGGTCTAGCCTATCGCCTGTGGCCCAAGCAGCTCTTTGCACTCATCGTGTCACACGCCATATGGGATGCCTTGGTGTTTGTCGTTTGGCCCATATAGGCTACTGAGAACTACCTGTATCATAGAAACAGCAGTGGGGTGCGCCTTATGACGCACCCCACTATTGTTTTTGTCACGCCGAGCGTGAGCTATGTGGTCCTTGCCTTACTTGATGTACACCTTCTTGTTGTCGATGATGACAATGCCAGAAGCAGGCATGGTGCTGAGCTTCTGACCTTGCAGATTATAGATGCCGGCGGCCTTTCTCTCCGGAGCGATGACATCCTGTATGGCTGTGTCGTTGAGGTCGATGTTGGCATTCTCGATGATGTAGAACACCGAGCCGTGATCACTCCATGTCCAGTTACGAACAGCTATAGAGTTCTCATTGGTCACGATGCAAGCAAAGTTTGTCGAGCCCTCACTGTGGCCACCTCCGGCATGAAATCCAAAGGTGCCGTCACCATTGTCACGAATAGCATCGAGGGCGGTCTTCTCAGCAGTGAAGATATAGTCTCTACCGTCGCGAGTTACATACTCCTGCTTGGCGGGTTGATACAGATAATACTTACCACCTTCGGAGATTATCTGCCACACGACGGTAACATCAAAAGGGCTTACCTCCTCCCTATATATGTTGGCTACAGCCTCGCTCGAGGGAGCTCCGTTGTGTGAGGTATTGGTAACGCCGCGTAGGCTCACATAGGTATCGGTAATGGTAGAGTTCCATGCGAGGTAACCCTCACCGCTCTTTGCCTTAATGTGATAGGCCATGTCATTCTTGAGCTCTGCGAGCGAAGCTATGGGGCGATAGTCGGCAATCTTCTTGTACTCGACAATGACCTTCTGCTGCTTGGTATTGATGGTAATCTCAGCGGTGTATCCCTCGACGGTTTTCGCCACGAGCTGCTCCTTGCTGAAGAACTGTGTCACGCTGAGCACATCGCCATCCTTGGCCTCAACCTTACCATACGACACGCCTCCCTGGCCATTGCCACCGATGATCTCGACGGTATACTTCCATACCTGCTGCATGTCACCAGCGATGCCCACACGGCCACCACGCATATATTCTGCGGGGATGGTGTAGGTGCCATCGGCATTAATCTGATCGAAGGGCACTACGACCTCGATCCAGTTGGGGTTGCCATTGTCATCGAGTTGCTCCTTGGCATTCACGTTGTAGCCATACTTGAGGGTGAAACCATACTGCACGAATCCGTTCTCGGGGACAATCTTCACGGTGAGGGGAGTCTCATAGTCGACAACGAAGTTCTGCAACACACTATTGTCTGCAGCCAACACGATGTCGCCATTGAGCTGCGAGGCATTGACAGTCACCTTGTCGCCATGCACATCGAGCATCACATCCATGATGGCTCCTCCGTCGGAGATGATGGTGGTGCCGCCTGCGGGGTTGATGCTGTTCCAGTCCACCTTGTAGCGCATACGGTAGAATCCTGTGGCAGTGCCTTCGGGTATGGTGAATGCGGGCACGCCACCTGAGATGGTATTACCATTGGTAGTGGTAGAGCCGTCGCTCTTGTACCATGTGCCATCAATCTGCACGGCGCTGTAGCTTGCCACATCGCTATCCTGGGCAGGGGTGCCATTGCTGTTGAGGGCATCCTTGAAGAGTCCATCGTTGCCCCAGTCCACATAGGTATAGGCACTCATCCAGTTGCCTGAGTAGGCAAAGGTGGGCTGCACCTGAGCACCTGCAGTCACGGAGAACACGTTTGTGGTGGTGTTGTCGGTATAGACCTTTCCACCGCGTGTGGTGGCTGAGTAGCTCTTACCGCCTGCGTTAAGACCTACGCTATTGAGTTTGCGGTCGGTGCGTGTGGCGGTGGCATCTTCACCATAGGTGAGGGCATACCTCTCTGTCGAGAAGCGCTTGTCGGGGGTGTTGTCGATAACAATCTCGTCGAAGTAGGCCACCCAGTCGGCCTCATCGGCATGGGGCGAACGCACGTCGGGGACGATGATGAGCGAGTAGATGTCGATACCGCTAGTGGCATTCTCCTCCTTGGGGTATGAGAATCCCTTGAAGCTCACCACGACATCCTGCCATCCAGCCTTGGGCTTCACGTTGGTGGTGGTGACTGCCCAGAACTGCTCGTCCTCGCCCGTCTGCCACTTCCAGCTCTCCTCGATTCGCTTGCCGAGGCCGATGACCATCATGCGGCTGGCTGTGGGCTTGTCCTTGAGGTAGGTCATCACGTGGATGTACTGCAGCTGCTTGGTCATGCGAATGGGCTCCTTGAGGTCGATGCGCACACCATAGGTGTTGCTACCATAGCGGCTGCGCTGCAGTGCCAGCACCTTGCCTGTGGCGTTAGGTGCCACACCCAGCATGGCATCTACATTGGTGTCGGGATTGGTCGCCACGGCCGCATTGCCTTGCAGTGTGCCAGTGCGGAAGGGGCTCTGCTCCCATGAGTCGTAGACACCGATTTTCTTGTAGTCGTCGGTATCAAATGTTATTGTGGTCTGTGCCTGTGCGGTGAGTCCGAAAAACATCAACGCAGCAGAAAGGATAATATTCTTTTTCATAATCTTCTGTTCTTTTTTATTGGTTCGTGTTGATGTTCCTTATTAATATACACTCAAGTTCGAGAGCAAGGGGCATGCGCGGCTGTCGAGGATGGTGATGCGCAGCTGCTTGGCCTTATATCCATTGCCGTAGCTCTCTGAAGTCTTTCCATTGAGGGGGATGATGCGCTTGTATCCCACGGTGGTGGTCTCCATCACGGGGCACAGCTCGGTCCACTTGTCACCGTCTTCGCTGTACTCGATCTTGAAGTCCTTGATGCGCTGACCCAGCTTGATGGGCTCCTGCATCATGAGGTAACGCACGGTCTGAGGCTTGTCCCATGTGAGGGTGATGGTAGCTCCGAGCTGACCGTCGTTGACACCCCAATAGGTCTCCTTGTCGCCGTCGGTGAGGTTGGCTGCGGCATACTTGCCACCGGTGCGGGTCTCGCTCACCTCAATCTTGGCAGTCTTGGCATAGTCGGTTGCTGCGGTAGTCTCATCGAGGCCATATACAGGCACTGCAAGGCGCTCGTGGAGCATGCGGCCGAGCTTCACAAGCTCGTTCACGGTCTGCTCAGGGAGCACGCCATACTCATCGGGCGGGCAGTTGAGGATGAGTGTAGCGTTGCGGCCAACAGTCTCGAGGTACATCTGGAACAGGCGCTCGGCACTCTTCATCGTCTCTCCTTTGTGCCAGAACCATCCATTATTGGTAGCCTTGGCATCGCTCTCACCGGGGTTCCAGAACCATCCGTTGATGTCGCCCTCTTCGCGCACCACGGTCTCAGACATGTAGTCGGTCATGGCCCAGTTGCCCTCGCCAGCGTAGCCCGACTCGTTGCCGATCCAGCGGGCCTCGCCACCTACGCCCCACATCACGCAGTTGGGGGCGATGCGGTGCACACGGGCACGGAGGTTGGGCACGTCGTAGTAGATCTCGGGGTCGATGTCGCGGTTGCCACCCTCGCCACCATAATAGCCGTCGCCACCACGTGCTCCGTCGAACCACATCTCAAACTGGTCGGAGCCAAACTCGGCCAGCTCCTCGCACTGTTTGAGGAACACCTCGGTCACATAGGTATCTTTGCCATAGTGAGCCGAGTTGCGGTCCCACGGCGAGATATAGAAGCCATACTTCATGCCATGCTTCTGGCTAGCCTCAGCAAAGAGCTTGGGGATGTTGGCCGTGCGGCCATACTCATTGCCCGCCTTGGCGATACTGTGCGTGGTAGTAGCTGTGGGCCAGAGGCAGAAACCATCGTGATGCTTCACCACCGCGATGCCGCCATTCATACCGGCAGCCTTCACCGAGGTCACCCACTGCTCGGGGTTGGGCATAGCCTTGGGAGCATATCGCGACTCGGCCTCGTTGCCGAAGCCCCACTCCAGGCCTGTGAAGGTATTCATACCATAGTGGAAGAAGGCGTAAAACTCCGTCTCGTTCCACAAGATCTGTCGCTCATGAGGAACAGGGTGACAGGGTGCAGGCACATTGTCGGGGTTGGCCAACTCTTGCGGCACCAACTGAAACTCCTGGGCAAATCCCAACGTCGGCAACATGAGGCCGACAAGTAAGGTCTTGAAATTCATAAGTCAGTTGTATAATATTAAATAATTAAAGTTTCGCGTACAAAAATACAAAAAAAACACAAATCAGCAAAACAAACTATAACTTTTCTATTCCGCAGATAAAGCTGCAACTCTCTGCCTTTGTGCGGACAGATTTCTGCAAGGCTAGACGAGGAATTTTGCAGCTATGCAGAAACGCCAGATACCCGACACGACCATCATCCCGCCAAGCCACATAGGCATCCATCTCTCTATCGTAACTCATTGAGCCGAGGGATACGCGCATAATGCGCGTGCGCCACGCGAGGAAAGTCTACAGTCCACAGTCCACAGATACCTGCGCTGTGGGTCGTTTTTTTTTCGCGAGTGAGCACTATAAAAAAGAGGCTTATTTAAGTATTATATATACTACGTATATCTAATACAAAAATAAGGATTTTTTTACCTCATCCTTTTTGCACCATCTCGGAGCGCGAAAAATAATTGTAGACTGTAGACTGTAGACCTTGCAATTTGTCTTTTCCTGAAAAAGGTTTTGTCTACACAAAAGGGAGCGCCCGACATTGCAGACACTCCCTTCGATGCTATTCAATCCTTCCCAGCCATCAGCCCTTCACGGGAGCAGCCGCAAGGACAGCCACGAGATGCTTCCACCACAGCTCTACGGTAGGGATCAGCAGGCGCTCATCGGGCGAGTGGACACCACGCATGGTGGGACCAAACGAGATCATATCCAAGTGAGGATACTTCTCGAGGAAGAGTCCACACTCGAGACCTGCATGGATAGCCTTCACCTTGGGTTCCTTGCCGAAGAGCTGCTTGTAGGTAGCCTGAGCCACCTGCAGGATCTCCGACTTCGCATTAGGCTTCCAACCCGGATAGCCCTCACCTACCTCCACAGCAGCACCTGCGAGCTCGAAGACGGCACGCACCGAGTCGGCCACATCCTTCTTGCCCGAGGCCGAAGAGCTGCGCTGCGAGAGCACAATCTTGACCTCACCATCGGCCATGCGCACCGAAGCCAGGTTGCTCGAGGTCTCCACCAAGCCGGGCACGTCGTTGCTCATCGCAAACACACCGTTGAACACGCCATGCAAGGCACGCAGGAGGCGCATCATGGCATCCTTGTCCATCGCTGTGGGCTGCGCATCGGCCGACTCGAGTACGAAGCAGGCCTTGGTCTCGATAGCAGCATACTCGGCCTCCACCTCGGCTGCGAAGATGTTGAAATCGACACGCACATCCTCCTTGTGATTCTTGGGCACAGCGCAGATGGCCATGGCCTCGCGAGGGATGGCATTGTGCTTGTTACCGCCCTCGATATAAGACAGATACATATCATACTTCTCTGCCGTGGCGAGGAGGAATCGGTTGAGCACCTTATTGGCATTGGCATGACCCTTGTTGATGTCGTCGCCACTGTGGCCACCGAGCAGATTGTTCACCACCACCTTGAAGAAGAAGTAGTCCTCGGGCACACTCACCTCGCTGTAGCTGAAGGCCGCATCGGTGCGCACACCACCGGCACAGCCGATGAAGATCTCGCCCTCGTCCTCAGAGTCGAGGTTGAGCAAGATGTCGCCATTCATAAATCCGCTCTGCATAGCCATGGCGCCGGTCAAGCCTGTCTCCTCATCCACGGTGAAGACACACTCGATGGGGCCGTGCTGAATGGTCTCATCGGTGAGCACAGCCAGCGCTGCAGCCATGCCGATGCCATTGTCGGCACCGAGAGTAGTGCCGTCGGCCTTGAGCCACTCGCCATCGATGACGAGGCGGATGGGGTCGGTCATAAAATCGTGATTGATACCCTTGTTGCTCTCACACACCATATCCATATGCGACTGCAGGATGATGGTCTTGCGGTCTTCCATGCCAGGCGTAGCGGGCTTGCTGATGACCACGTTGCCAGCCTCGTCGACCTTGGTGGCCAAGCCACGCGACTCACCGAACTGGCGCAGCCAAGCACTGATCTTCTCCTCATGCTTCGAGGGGTGAGGGATACCACAAATCTCTTCGAAATAGCCAAATACGGCCGTTGGCTTCAAGTCTTTTACATTCATTTCTTTCTATAATTATATTTAACTTTTAAGTTGTCAGCGCTAAAGAGAGATAGTCGCTTCGCTCTTTGGGAAGATAAAGGCCAAATGTTTTGTTCACATGTCAGAACTATCGGCCTTTAACTCCTTCTATCTCCATTTATCTCCTTTATCTCCATTATCGAGTATTAAATAACGTGAAAAAGTGAGATTTATCCACACGTTTTTCGTACCTTTGCACCACAAAAGCAAAGAATAGCTGCAAATATAAGAAAATGATACGTGTATTCCTAATAACTCTGCTATTAATTGCAGTCGGCATGGTGTTAATGAGTGTTACCATCCTCATTAAGAAGGGCGGACGATTTCCTAACACCCATGTCTGCGGCAACAAACACCTGCGACGAAAGGGCATCAGCAGTGCACAGACACAAGACAAGCAGGCACAGCGCGAAAACCCCATGGCAGTGAAGGAGCGCAGCGACAGATAAAAATGCAAAAGGACTAGACCACAGAAAATCATAAATCATAAATCATAAATAGTATACAATGAAAAGAAACCAGAACATCATCACCACCCTCTGCGCAGCAGCCTTCGTACTGACTTTCGCACAATGCAACAACGCACCGCAACAGACAGCCGTGACACCTGCCGTCACATGTGACAGCGCACGTGCTCTCAAGATTGCCTACGTAGACATCGACACATTGCTCACCAACTACAACCTGTGGATCGAGCTCAACGAGACGATGATAAGCAAGGAGGAAGACGTACGCGCCACACTCAACGAGAAGGCCAAGAGCCTGCAGAGCGACTACGAGGAGTTTGAGCGCAAGCTCAACAACAACGCCTTCGCCACTCGCGAACGCGCCGAGGCCGAGCAGAACCGCATCCTCAAGAAACGCGAAGAGCTGGAGCAGCTGCAAGAGCGCCTGACCAACGAGCTCGCCATCGAGAACAACAAGAACAGCCTGCTCTTCCGCGACTCGATCAACGCCTACATCCGCGACTACAACAAGGAGCACGGATACAACATCATTCTCAGCCGCATCGGCGACAACATCCTCTACATCGACAATGCCATGAACATCACCCAGGACATCATCGATGGACTCAATGCCCGCCACGCCAAGTACGGCAACAAGAAGAAATAAGGAGAAAAAGGACAGGCATCGCCGCCCTACCCCATAACAGAAAAAGCCATTCTCACGGATGGCTTTTTTCTTTGCTCGAACAAATTAAAAATAAAAGATGTTACAAAACACCCTCTTTTGAGTGGAAATACCAAAAATAAACACTACCTTTACAATCGGAAAGGGCAAAAATGCGCAATTTCGCAAGCGCCATCCACATAAAAAACTGAGGATTAAATAATTAAAAACATAACATATCATCTAGTCATTATGAACGACAAGAACCTAATGAAGAAAGCAGCGGACAACATACGCATCCTGTCTGTTGCTATGGTAGAGAAAGCCAAGTCGGGCCACCCGGGTGGTGCCATGGGCGGTGCAGACTTCATCAACGTGCTGTATAGCGAGTTCCTCGAGTATGACCCCAAGAACCCCTTCTGGGAAGGTCGCGACCGATTCTTCCTCGACCCCGGCCACATGTCGCCCATGCTCTATGCCACACTGGCATTGGCAGGCAAGTATAGTCTCGACGACCTCAAGCAGTTCCGCCAATGGGGAAGCGTCACTCCTGGACACCCCGAAGTGGACCTCACCCACGGCATCGAAAACTCATCAGGTCCCCTCGGCCAAGGTCATACCTATGCCGTAGGTGCTGCCATCGCCGCCAAGTTCCTCAAAGCTCGCTTGGGCGACGTGATGAGCCAGACCATCTACGCCTTCATCTCTGATGGTGGCATCCAAGAGGAAATCTCACAGGGCGCAGGACGCATCGCCGGACACCTCGGACTCGACAACCTCATCATGTTCTACGACAGCAACGACGTGCAGCTCTCGACCAACTGCGACGAGGTGACATGCGAGGACGTAGCCAAGAAGTACGAGGCTTGGAACTGGAAAGTCATCACTATCAACGGTAACGACGCCGATGAGATACGCGCTGCCCTCACCGAGGCCAAGGCCGAGAAGGAGCGCCCCACACTCATCATCGGTAAGACCATCATGGGTCTCGGTGCACGCCGCGCCGATGGTAGCAGCTACGAGAGATGCTGCGCTACACACGGTGCACCCCTCGGTGGTGACGCCTATGTCAACACCATCAAGAACCTTGGCGGTGACCTCGAGAACCCCTTCCAAATCTTCCCCGAAGTACAGGCACTCTACGACAAGCGTGCTGCCGAACTCGAGAAAATCATGGAGAAGAAATATGCCGAGAAGGCAGCTTGGGCAGCACAGAACCCCGACCTCGCAGTCAAGATGGCCGAGTGGTTTGCTGGCAAACTCCCCGAACTCGACTGGGATTCCATCCAGCAGAAAGCCGGTGACCCCACACGTAACGCCTCGGCCAACGTGCTCGGACTCCTTGCCACAAAGGTAGAGAACATGATTGTGGCTTCGGCCGACCTCTCCAACTCAGACAAGACCGACGGCTTCCTCAAGAAGACCCACGCCTTCGTCAAGGGCGACTTCAGCGGCGCCTTCTTCCAGCCTGGCGTAGCCGAGCTCACCATGGCTTGTTGCTGCATCGGTATGGCCCTCCACGGCGGTGTGCTTGCAGCGTGCGGTACCTTCTTCGTATTCTCAGACTACATGAAGCCAGCCATCCGCATGGCAGCGCTGATGCGCCTCCCCGTGAAGTTCATCTGGTCACACGACGCCTTCCGCGTAGGTGAGGATGGCCCCACACACGAACCCGTAGAGCAGGAGGCACAGATCCGACTCATGGAAAAGCTCAAGAACCATAAGGGCAAGAACTCCATGCTCGTGCTTCGCCCCGCCGACGTAGAGGAGACCACCGTATGCTGGCGTATGGCCATGGAGAACATGGATACTCCTACCGGACTCATCTTCTCACGCCAGACCGTCAAGAACCTCCCCGAAGGTACCGACTACGAACAGGCCACCAAGGGTGCCTACACCATCGCCGGTGCCGACGAGAACCCCGACGTTATCCTCGTTGCCTCAGGCTCTGAGGTCTCAACCCTCGTTGACGGTGCCGAGCTGCTCCGCAAGGATGGTGTGAAGGTACGCATCGTGAGCGTTCCCTCAGAGGGACTCTTCCGCACACAGAGCAAGGAGTATCAGGAGAGCGTCATCCCCACAGGCGCCAAGGTATTCGGTCTCACCGCAGGTCTGCCCGTCAACCTCGAAAGTCTCGTAGGTGCCAATGGTAAGGTATTCGGCCTCGACCACTTCGGCTACTCGGCTCCCTACAAAGTTCTTGACGAGAAGTTCGGATTCACCGCTGAGAATGTGTATAACCAAGTAAAAGCAATGCTGTAATTTATGAAGACTATCGGACTTGCCAGCGACCACGCTGGTTACGAATTGAAAGAATATGTGAAGCAATGGCTCGAAGCCAAGGGCTGGGAGTACAAGGACTTTGGTACCTACAGCACCGCTAGCTGCGACTACCCTGACTTCGCCCATGCCCTCGCCACAGCCGTAGAGGCTGGCGAGTGCTACCCTGGCATCGCCATCTGTGGTAGCGGAGAAGGCATCTCCATGACCCTCAACAAGCACCAAGGCATACGCGCCGCACTGTGCTGGTCGGCAGAGATTGCCCACATGACTCGTCTGCACAACGATGCCAACGTACTCGTAATGCCAGGACGATACATCGATACCGACACCGCAGCGGCCATTATGGAGGAGTTCTTCAACACCGAGTTTGAGGGCGGACGCCATCAGGCACGCATCGACAAGATTCCCGTAAAGTAAGGCTCTCGAGTCACGGCAACATCCATAGAAAAAGGAACTTAAGTTCCTTTTTCTTTTTTATAAAGCATGGGGATCGCCATGCCGCGCAAGATGCAGCGCCGGCCTATCGTCCTCGATACATCTCCTCGTAATACTTCTCGTAGTCGCCACTGGTGATGTGGTCCATCCAATCTTGATGGTCAAGGTACCAACGCACAGTCTTCTCGATGCCCTCCTCAAACTGGAGCGAAGGCTCCCATCCAAGCTCCTTCTGCAACTTGGTGGAGTCTATGGCATAGCGCAAGTCATGCCCCGCACGGTCGGTCACGTAGGTGATCAGTCGTTCGCTCTGTCCCTCAGGATGGCCGAGCAGGCGGTCCACCGTCTTGATGATGACATGAATGATGTCTATGTTCTTCCACTCATTGAATCCACCAATGTTGTATGTCTCATTGGTCTTTCCCTCATGGAAGATGACATCAATCGCTCTGGCATGGTCCTCCACGTAGAGCCAGTCGCGTACATTCTCCCCCTTGCCGTAGACTGGCAGCGGTTTGCCCTGACGGATATTGTTAATGAAGAGGGGGATCAACTTCTCAGGAAACTGATAGGGTCCATAGTTGTTGGAGCAGTTGGTTACAATGGTAGGCATGCCATAGGTGTCATGATAGGCACGCACAAAATGGTCACTGCTCGCCTTACTGGCCGAATAGGGCGAATGGGGATTATACTTCGTCGTCTCATAGAAGAAGTCTTCACCATATGCCAAGTGGTGCTCACCCGAAGAGGCCGTGGTCGTGAAAGGAGGCTCGATGCCTTCGGGGTGGCTGAGCTCTAAGGCTCCATACACCTCATCGGTAGAGATGTGATAGAAGCGCTTGCCCTCATATCTCTCTGGCAAGGACTCCCAATAGAGCTTAGCTGCCTGGAGGAGCGAGAGCGTACCCATCACATTGGTGCGGGCAAAGGTGAAGGGATCCTTGATGCTGCGGTCCACATGACTCTCTGCAGCCAGGTGGATAATGCCATCGACATGCTCATCCTGCATCAGTTGATAGAATGACTCGAAGTCACAGATATCCATCTTGACAAACTTATAGTTCGGCTTATCCTCCACATCCTTCAGATTGGCCAGGTTGCCAGCATAAGTCAGCTTGTCGAGATTGATGATGTTGTATTCAGGATATTTGTTCACAAAAAGGCGCACCACATGGCTACCGATAAAGCCAGCACCACCTGTAATGACAATATTACGCTTGTTCATTTCCTTATAGTCGTTTCAAATTATAGATGCAACGCTTCAGCGAGTCAGTCCAGTAAGGCACCGACACACCGAAAGTCTCTTTTATTTTTGTCTTGTCGAGCACCGAGTAGGCTGGCCTCTTCACGGGGCTAGGGAACTCGTCGCTATGGCATGGCTGCACATCACATCGCGTATGCTCAGCATACTCGGCAATCATGCGAGCAAAATCATACCATGAGCACACACCCTCATTGGAATAGTGATAGACACCGCTCTTGGAATAGCCCTCAGCAGCCTTAGAGCCGATGACCTCGTTGCGATAGTCATCCAGCACCACGGCTATGGCCTTGGCCAAATCCAAAGCATAGGTAGGCGTACCCACCTGGTCAAACACCACCTTAATCTGGGGCTTGATGGCCGTGAGGTGCATCATCGTCTTGCAGAAGTTCTTACCAAACTCCGAATAGAGCCATGCCGTACGGATAATGACATGCCGACACCCCGAAGCCACGACAAGCTGCTCTCCATGCAACTTGGTCTGCCCATACACCCCAGTAGGGGTTCCCTGCTGCTCTTCTCTGCAAGGGATATTGTAGGGTTCCTCGCCAAACACATAGTCTGTAGAGATATGAACGAGCAGCCCGTTCACCTCCTTCATCACCACTGCCAGGTTCGACGGCGCCTCGGCATTGAGTTTCTCCGCCAAGGCCACATTGGTCTCAGCAGCATCGACATTCGTATAGGCAGCACAATTTACGATGGCATCAATCTTATATTGCGCAACCATGCCACGCACAGCCGCCAAATCGGTAATATCCAGATAGAGGGTCTCCAGCTCGTCTGCTTGGCTAACATCCGTAAAGACATAATGGTCAATACTATCTTGAGCAATGAAGCGCATCTCATTGCCAAGCTGACCATTTGCTCCTGTAACAAGTATATTCACAACAATAATTCACAAAGGGACTTCCGCTCGACAATACCAGCAAAGTCCCATGAGCCATTTTATTTCTTAAAATCAGTCACCAGCTTGAGCAGATATTGCCCATACTGATTCTTTATCATAGGCTGTGCCAATTGGCGCATACGTCCCTCGTCAATCCAGCCCTTGCGATAAGCAATGCCCTCGAGACAAGCAATCTTCAGTCCCTGGCGCTTCTCGATGACCTCCACAAAGGTAGAGGCTTCACTGAGCGAATCATGGGTACCCGTATCGAGCCATGCGAATCCGCGGCCGAGAGTCTGCACCTTGAGCTCATTGTCCTCCAGGAATCTTTGGTTCACAGTCGTTATCTCCAGCTCTCCACGGGCCGAAGGCTTGATGCTCTTGGCTATGTCGACCACCTTATTGGGATAGAAGTAAAGCCCTACCACGGCATAATTGCTCTTGGGGTGCTGAGGCTTCTCCTCGATGCTGAGGCAATTGCCTTGCTCATCAAATTCGGCCACGCCATAGCGCTCGGGGTCGCTTACCCAATAGCCAAACACGGTAGCCTTGCCCTCCTCCTCTGCCGCACGAACACTCTCACGGAGCATGGCACTGAACCCTGCACCATGGAAGATGTTGTCGCCAAGAACGAGACAGACACTATCGCCGCCTACAAACTTTTCGCCTATGATAAACGCTTGGGCCAAGCCATCAGGGCTAGGCTGCTCGGCATACTCAAACCGCACTCCGTAGTCGGATCCATCGCCCAACAGACGCTGAAATCCAGGCAGGTCTTGCGGAGTAGAAATGATCAGTATCTCACGTATACCCGCCAACATCAACACCGAAATGGGATAATACACCATCGGCTTGTCATAGATGGGCAACAACTGCTTGCTCACTCCCTTGGTTATAGGATACAGTCGAGTACCACTTCCACCAGCCAATACTATTCCTTTCATAATGCCTCAAAAATTGAACATTTCGAAGCCAAGCAGCCGACAGAAAGGTCGCCACGAGGGTTCAAAACGATTATATTTATAGTTGCGAAGATAGATATTTATTTATACTTCACCAATCTTTTTGTAGATATTTTTATTCGTGCCCCATTTTATCCATCTTTTCGTTCCACCTTTCACTATTTTTATATACATTTGCAAGACATAATAAGGTATTATAAACATTAAGGAATATGAAAAGAGACGAATTAGTATTCAACCTCATCGAGGAGGAACATCAGAGACAGCTCAAAGGCATTGAGCTCATTGCATCTGAGAATTTTGTAAGTGACCAGGTGATGCAAGCCATGGGCTCATGCATGACCAACAAATATGCCGAGGGATATCCCGGACGTCGCTACTATGGTGGCTGCGAGGTAGTGGACAAGAGTGAGCAGCTGGCTATCGAGCGCTTGAAAGAGCTCTTCGGTGCCGAATGGGCCAACGTGCAGCCCCACTCAGGAGCACAAGCCAACGCCGCCGTGTTCCTCGCCTGCCTCAACCCTGGCGATAAGTTCATGGGACTCAACCTCGCCCATGGCGGACACCTCTCTCACGGTTCGCTCGTAAATACATCGGGTATCCTCTACACTCCCTGCGAGTATAATCTCAACAAGGAGACAGGCCGCGTAGACTACGACCAGATGGAAGAGGTAGCCCTGCGCGAACAACCCAAACTGATTGTTGGTGGCGGTTCTGCCTACTCGCGTGAATGGGACTACAAGCGTATGCGCGAGATTGCCGACAAGGTGGGCGCCATCCTCATGATCGACATGGCTCATCCCGCGGGGCTCATCGCTGCAGGTCTGCTCGACAACCCTGTAAAGTATGCCCACATCGTAACATCTACTACCCATAAGACCCTCCGCGGACCTCGTGGCGGTGTCATCATGATGGGTAAGGACTTCCCCAACCCTTGGGGCAAGACCACACCGAAGGGCGAGATCAAGATGATGTCTGCCCTACTCGACTCGGCTGTGTTCCCCGGCATCCAAGGCGGACCGCTCGAGCACGTCATCGCAGCCAAGGCCGTAGCCTTCGGTGAGGCACTGCAGCCCGAGTATAAAGAGTACCAAACCCAAGTGCAGAAGAACGCCAAAGCGCTGGCCGAGGCACTCATCGCACGTGGATTCACCATCGTATCGGGCGGTACCGACAACCACAGCATGCTCGTTGACCTCCGCGAGAAGTACCCCGACCTCACTGGTAAGGTGGCAGAGAAGGCTCTCGTGTCGGCAGACATCACGGTCAACAAGAACATGGTTCCCTTCGATAGCCGCTCTGCATTCCAGACCTCAGGTATCCGTCTCGGAACTCCCGCCATCACCACTCGTGGAGCCAAGGAAGACCTTATGGTAGAGATTGCCGAGCTCATCGAGACCGTACTCTCCAACGTTGACAACGAAGAGGTAATCGCTAACGTTCGTGCTCGTGTCAACGAAAAGATGAAGGATTATCCCTTGTTCGCATATTAAAGAATATCATTTGATTTGTCATCCTGAGCACAGCGAAAGATCTCGCAATACTACTCCATGAGATCCTTCACTGCGTTCAGGATGACAAGTTATTACTCCACAAAAACGACATTATGAAAAAAACTGGCAATCTAGCCTTTCTCCTCTTCCTCATCATAGGATCCATACTCATCATCGGGGAAAACAAGCCCACCTATCGCACCCAACAGGGCAAGATCTTCGGCACGCTCTACACCGTGACCTATGAACACAATGCAGACCTACAGACACAAATCATGGCTGCCATGCAAGCCGTCGACAACTCCCTCTCCCCTTTCAACAAAGGCTCTATCATCACCCACATCAACAACAACGACAGCGTAGAGGTAGACACCCTCTTTACCGAAGTGTTCCGCACCTCAGAACAGATATACCTCGAAAGCCACGGAGCCTTCGACCCCACCGTAGCGCCCTTGGTCAATGCTTGGGGATTTGGCTTCAAGAAGGGTACAGACATCAGCCCAGCTACAATCGATAGTCTGCGCCAACTCATAGGATTCAACCGCATCAGCCTACACGACAAACGAGTAACAAAGGACGACGAGCGCATCATGCTCGACTTCAGCGCCATAGCAAAGGGCTTTGGTAGCGACTGCGTAGCTCGAGTGCTCGATAGCTGCGGTGTCAAGAACTATATGGTCGAGATTGGCGGTGAAGTGGTAGTCAAGGGGCACAACAAAAAGGGCAACCCTTGGGGCATTGGCATCACCAAGCCCATCGACGACTCACTCTCTGTGAGCCAAGACCTACAGACCGTGCTTCGCCTCACTGACTGTGCCATAGCCACATCGGGCAACTACCGCAACTTCTATTACAAAGATGGAGTAAAATACGCTCACACCATAGACCCACGCACTGGCTATCCCGTGCAGCACTCACTGCTCTCGGCCACCGTCATCGCAGACAACTGCATGCAAGCCGATGCACTCGCCACAGCATTCATGGTAATGGGAGTAGACTCTGCCATGGCCTATTGTGAGCGCCATCCCGACATCAAAGGCTACTTCATCGTAGCCGCAGATAGCGGACGCTACGAAGTACAGCAATCATTTTAGGGAGTGAGAGCTCCGTGAAATCAGAGGTATCAGAGAACTCAGAAAACTCAGAGAACTCAGAATAATCCGATTCCTCCAAATCCCCCGAGCAAAAAAAATAGAGCAGAGACGATCGTCTCTGCTCTATTTTTCTATACTATCAATCGCCCTACCCTGCCGTCTTAGCTGTGATATTGATAATCAGCTCAGCGATGTTGTCTGTAAACAAGCGCACGGCTACAGCGATGAGGATAACACCAAAGAACTTACGCACGACATACACACCGCCCTTGCCCATCCAATACTGCACCTTATCAGTCATCGTCAACACGAAGTATACAAAACCCATGTTGGCCAACAGAGCAAGCAAGATATTAATGTCAGCATACTCAGCACGCAAAGAGAGCAGCGTAGTGAACGAGCCGGCACCAGCAATCAAGGGAAACACGAGCGGCACGAGAGTGGCCTCGTTGGTAGGTCCCTTAAACTTGAAAATCTCCACGTCGAGGAGCATCTCAATGGCCATCAAGAAGATAACGAGCGAACCCGCCACAGCAAACGAAGCGATGTCTACATGAAATAGTTGCAGCATCACATCGCCCACATAGAAGAAGGCCACAAGCAGAAGCGTAGACATCCAAGTCGCCTTCATAGCCTTGACCGTCTTACCGCTCTCACGCAATGAAATGATAATGGGTGTAGACCCTACCGCATCGATCACCGCAAACAGGATGATGAATGCACTGACAAACTCCTGAAGATTAAATACACCGAACGTCATAACTCCTCCTTATTTTTAATGTTCTTAGTCGCGTAAACGGAAATTGTTGGCACGAGCCAGCATCTTGGCCTCTGTACCCCGAATCGAGGCAAAGCTCATAGCCATAAAGATCAGTGCCACCAGCGGCAAGCACATCTGCCAGCTTAAGGCTACCGACGACGTACCTCCACGCAAGATAAGCACAAAGACCAGAAACACAAGGTAATAACCTGCCAGCAAGCAGCAGTTGAAGATGGCGCAACGCTTCTGCAAGGCAAAGTTCTGAAACAAGCTCACAAACATGGTGAATGCGCTGACCAAGGCCGACACGATAAGCAGTATGCCAAGTGCACACGGAGCAGCCGAAGTGGTGCCCTCGGCCCAACGACGAAACACGAAGTTGGTCATCTCCAATGTAGGCTCATCTGTGTAGAAGAACGTAATGAGCGGGTTACACATACAAACGATGAGGCCCACGATAGCCAGCAGCATATACAAGTGGTGGATATAAAATTTCATAACTATCTGTATTAACGTATTATGATTTGATAGGTTTCCTATAGCATAAAAAGATTGTCATTCTGAACGCAGCGAACAATCCCGCGAGTAATCGATGCGAGATTCTTCACACACATTCAGAATGACAATCATACGAAGAGTCTTTTAAATCTCCTCTGACTTGCTCTCCTTCAAGGGGTTGCGATAGTACACTTGATCCTCAGCAAACTCCTGTGCAGCAATGAGAGTGGGCTTGGGCAGACGCTCATAGAAGCGCGAGATCTCAATCTGCTCACGGTTCTCGAACACCTCCTCGAGATTGTCTGACGAAGAGCTAAACTCGTCGAGCTTCTTCTTCAGTTCCTCCTTAATCTCTACAGAGATCTGGTTGGCACGCTTGCCCATGATAGCGATTGATTCGTACACGTTGCCGGTCTTATCGCGGAAGTCCTGCATGTCGCGAGTTACCGTGTTGGTAGGAGCATTACTTTTCTTGTAGTCCATAGTTCTTATTCTATATATTTATATGATTATTTCTTCAGTGCCTTTTGTGTTTCGCGCAGTATCTTGTCTGCCTCCTTCATATACTTGCTATCGGGAAACTCATTCTTGAAAGCATAGTATTCGTCCTCGGTATCGCGATAACGATCTATCATCTTCTCCTGCACGCTCTCCTTGGCCATGCTGTAGCGAGCCCTGAGGATGAGCATCGAGAGCTCCTCGCGCAATTTTGTATAAGGATAGTCGTTGAGCGCATTCTGCGCAGTGATGATGCACGACTGGTAGTTATTGCCCATGTAGTTGCCTAGGTCATAGTAGAGCTGCGCAGCACGATACTCCTTCTCCACCAAGCGGTCGTGCAACTCGTAGAGCATGGCATGCGCCTCCTCGCTATACTTCGAATAGGGGTAATACTCCGTAAACACCTGAATCTCTCCGATAGCCTTGATCGTACTCGTCTGATCCAATCTGGGGTCGGGTGTGTCGAGAAACAGAGCCTTGGCCGACATGAAGCGAGCCGTCTCGGCATACACGCCACGTGGATAGGTATTGAAGTAGACCGTCAGATAGTGTGAAGCCGTCACATAATCGCCCATATCATAGTAGCACATGGCCAACATGAAAAGCGACTCTTCGGCGTATGCCGACCCCTTCATGAAAGCCAACACCTCCTCGAGCAACGAACTGGCCTGGCTATACTCGCCCTGTACGTAGTAGGCCTTGGCCAACTCATACTTATATTCATAGTCCATCGACTTCTGCACCTTGGCATACTGCGTGCAGCTCGCCAAAAGAATCAACGGGAGTAAAAGTACGAATAGTTTCTTCATTTATATGTACTAAAACACATTTTAGGGTGCAAAGTTACTGCAAGACGAGAGAAAATGCAAATTTATTTGCAGTTTTCCGAGCCACACCGAGGATGTCGGCCACGCTACAGGCACTTTTATCAAGCGGGAGAAGCATATCCTCCTCATAAATTTGTATTTTCTCGCAGATTGCAGTAATTTTGCAAAGATATAACACACGAAAAACATTTTATTCATCATATGAAGACAGATATCGAAATCGCTCGCAACACCCCGCTGGTGAATATCGAGCAAATTGCAAGAGAAGCTGGCATCCCTGCCGACAGCGTAATCCCCTATGGCCGCCACATGGCGAAGGTCGACGAGCACCTCATCGATGAGGAGAAGGTCAAGAAGAGCAACCTCATCCTCGTCACAGCCATCACCCCCACAAAGGCTGGTATCGGTAAGACCACCGTTTCTATCGGCCTCACCCTCGGCCTCAACAAGATCGGCAAGAAGGCCATCGTTGCCTTGCGCGAACCCTCGCTCGGCCCCTGCTTCGGCATGAAGGGCGGTGCTGCAGGTGGTGGCTACACCCAAGTGTTGCCCATGGAGAAGATCAACCTCCACTTCACGGGCGACTTCCACGCCATCACATCAGCCAACAACATGATTGCCGCACTGCTCGACAACTACATGTATCAGAACCGCGACAAGGGCATCGGACTCAAAGAGGTGCTGTGGCGTCGTGTACTCGATGTCAACGACCGCACCCTGCGCTACGTAGTCACAGGCCTCGGCCCCAAGACCAACGGCTTTGCACAAGAGACTGGCTTCGACATCACCCCCGCATCGGAGATCATGGCTATCCTCTGCTTGGCCAAAGATGAAGCCGACCTCCGTCGCCGCATCGAGAACATCCTGCTCGGATTCACCTATGAGGGCAAGCCCTTCACCGTGAAAGACCTTGGCGTAGCAGGTGCCATCACCGTATTGCTCAAGGATGCCATCTCGCCCAACCTCGTACAGACCACCGAGAACACTCCCGCATTCGTCCATGGCGGCCCCTTCGCCAACATCGCCCATGGCTGCAACTCGGTGCTCGCCACCAAGCTCGCCATGACCTGCTCCGACTATGTCATCACCGAAGCAGGCTTCGGAGCCGACCTCGGCGCAGAGAAGTTCTACGACATCAAGTGCCGCAAAGCAGGCCTCACTCCCAAGCTCACCGTACTCGTAGCCACCTCTCGTGCACTCAAGATGCATGGTGGAGTAGCACAGGATCAAGTGTCGGAGCCCAACCTCGAAGCGCTCAAGGCAGGTATGGTAAACCTCGACAAGCACTTGCGCAACCTTCAGTCATTCGGACAGACCGTCGTAGTAGTCTTCAACAAGTACAATGGCGACACCGACGAAGAGATCAACTTCGTACGTCAGCACTGCGCTGAGCTTGGCATCGGATGCGAAGTCAACAACGCCTACGCTCTCGGCGGCGAAGGTGCAGCAGACCTCGCCCGCCTCGTCGTAGACACCATCGAGAAGAACCCCTCTAAGGAGCTCCAGTTCGCCTACAACGACGAAGACAGCGTAGAGGAGAAGATCAACAAGGTGGCCAAGAACCTCTACGGAGCCGCTTCGGTAACCCTGAGTGCAGCTGCAAAGAAGAAACTCGCCATGATAGCTGAGCTCGGCTACACCCACTTCCCCATCTGCATAGCCAAGACACAGTACTCCTTCTCGACCGACGCCAAGAGATACGGAGCACCCGAAGGCTTCGGCTTCAACGTGCAAGACATCGTCATCAATGCAGGCGCAGAGATGCTCGTCGTCGTTTCAGGCGACATCATGCGTATGCCTGGTCTTCCCAAGGAGCCCGCAGCACTCAACATTGACTTGGTAAACGGCCAGATCGAAGGATTGGACTAAAAAAAGAAGAAAATGAGCCTATAGAACCCGCCATTTCAAGTGGTAAAAGTTCATAAATAGGTTGGCATTGGCAGAGTATTCGCAAGAATCTCTGCCAATACTTTTTTACAAACTCAGAATACTTCTTTGTAAGTACTGCAGTATCTCTCTATCCAAACTGGAATTTTCCTTTGTCCAAACTGAAGTTTGGAGCCTTTGAAAATTATTTTTCCCTCACAACACTCACCTTGCCAATGCCAACCTATTTATGAACTTTTGTAACCTAAAAACAATAACTTCAGCCCCTAAAAACACAAGCGAGGGCAGCCGATGGCTGCCCTCGCAGGGTTTTAATCTATCGATTTAGCGAAGATTACTTCTTGATGTACTTCTTCTTACCATCGATGATGTAGATGCCAGGAGCTGTGGGAGCTACGATGCGACGTCCGAAGAGGTCGTATGCACCCTTAACAACAGCCTGCTCAGTCTCAATCTCTGTGAAGTCGATATCGGTAACGTCGTACTGAGTCTCAACAACGTGCCATGCAGAAGCTGTACCAGCACCAGAACCCCAGTAAACGATGTTAGAGCCGTTACCAGCACCGCCGCCGTGACCGTTAGCGTGGATACGCTTGCCTGACTGACCGAGACCATCGAATGATACTTCCTTACCAGCGCCCAATACGTTCACGAGGTAGGGGAGAGCAGCCTCCTTATCGTCGGTCAAACCAACCTGAGCAGACTGAGCACCGTCAGCGATGTAGAGCTCAGTACCTACGCTCTTCATGAAGAATGCCTTGCCAAGGAGGTTCTTGATTGTCTTTTCATCTTCGATGAGCATCTCAAGCTCTTCCTCAGTAGCGAGCTCGAACTGCCAGTAGCGGTTGTAGTCGAGGTGGTTCTCGTGACCCCACTTGAGGTCATAGTCAGCTGTGTACATAGCCATCTTGTAACCAGTTCTGTTCTCGAATGCCTCAACAGCACTGTAGATGAAGTAGTACTTGCCCTCAACGGGGAGGTTAACAACAAGACCCTCAACAGCAGCCTCAAGGCGAGCAATCATAGCCTCAACCTCTGCATCAGTAGCAGCACCAGCCTCGATCATAGCCTCAGCAGCCTCAAGAGCAGCGGTGTACTCCTTGATGTCAGCGTACTCACCAACGCCTTCGCCCTCAACGGGAGCTACAGCAGCAGCCTCCTCGTAAGCCTCCTCCAAGAGAGAGATCTTAGAGATGAAGTGGTAAGCGTCGAACTCTACAGAAGCTACACCCTCAGCATTGTTGAATGCGAATGAGCAGCCTACGAGGTTCTTCTTAGCAGTGATAGTAGCAACATTGTCCTTAACAACTACAGTGTCAACAGCGAGCGCTGCACCATAGAGGTCATAGAGAGCAAGACCGTCGAATGCGCAAGCCTTGTCAGCTGTCAACTTGATAGTGTTAGCAGAAGCGAAGCGGATGAACTCAGACTTGAACTCAGCGCCCTCAACCTCTACAGTGCGGGGGAGTGAAGGATACTCACGGATGTACCATGCAGAACAGCCGTCGAGACCACCACCATAAGAGCAGATACCTGAAGAGATACCAGCGATACCACCGTAAGCACCCTTGCTCTCGCTGAGGTTACCTGAGTTGTGGTCACCGCAGTGGAATGTACCACCAGCGAGAATGTTCCACTGACCACGACCGAGGTGCTTCAAGTAGATAGTGTCGTAAGCCTCTTCAGCCAAACGGAACTTGTTGTCAACGAATACGCTATCGAAGTAGAGGTCATATGCCTTGTTCTTAATCTTGTAGCAGTAGTAGGTCTCCTCCCATGTGGTACCGTCCTCGTTCTCACCAGACTCAACCTTTACGAAGGGGAATGTCTCACCCTCTTCGCAGATGGGTTCGAAGATGAAGATCTGCTGGAGGCTATCTGCTGCCAAATTCTCCCACCAGAGAGTGGTGTCTGCAGCGTGTACAGTAAGAGCCTTCTCTACGCTCTGAACGTTATAGAAGCCATCGTAAGCAGATACGATGCGGTACTCCTTGCCAGGCTCGGGGAGACGGATTGCCTTCTCCTCGCTGAGCTCGAACTGAGCCATTGCTGCGCTCAACTTGTCAGCCATAGCAACACACTCGTCCTCAGAACCGAAGTTCTTAGCCAAAGCCTCAGCCTCAGCAATAGCGTCGAGCAAGTAGCTGTGGTCAGCCTCGTAGTAACCTACCTCGGGGAATGAGTAAGCGTTGTAACCCTTAGCCTGGTTAATCAATACCTCCAAAGCGTCGCGCTTGGGAGCGGGAGTAGAGATTACCATCTCACCGGGGAAGGTGTGGCTCTGATCCCAACCGTTGCTGTTAGAGCGAGAGAGCATTCTGAAGCTGAATGCATCGTAACCACCGTTGGGGAGGTTTACTTCGAGGTAGTGAGCCTCAGCGGGAGCATTCTGCCATGCAGAGTGGAAGTAAGAGTTGTTGTCCTCATCGAAGAGAGCAGCGATACCGCCACCATCTTCAGCACCAGGATTCAATGTATTGTGGTCTGCATTGGTAGAGAGGTCGTCCTCAGTGAGTTCGATCTTCTGGCCATTGCCATCGAAGAACTCCAACTTAGAAAGACAGAAGTGAGCAGCCGAATTCTTATTAGACTTCACTGTGATGCGGAAGTTCTCAATCTTACCCTGGAAGCGGTACATGGGAGAGGTGTAAGAGATAATCTTTGCGCTCTCGTCGAACCACTCAGCGCCCTCAATCCAACCGTTTTCAGCTCTGTTGAACACGATAGGCATCTTGGTGTACTCTGCAGAGATAGGATTGTTCTTCACATTCTCCATAGCGGTGTAGATACGTGCGATGTAGCCGTAGAGACCGCTGGGATCAATAGTTCTCTCAGCGAAATCCAACTCAGAATCGTCCTCGTATACACCGATAGTATCTGAAACCTCCTGGTTGAGCTCCTGCAAGCCCTGAATCTGGATTGCTGTGTAACCACCAGGCTGACCCTCCAAGTTACGAGCAGCGTCGATGAACTTGCTCAAAACTTCGCGAGCGAGGTAGAGAGAGTCGAGCTTCAAGTCAGCTGCAGTCCAATTGATTTCCTTGCGGAGAGCGGTAAGCTCCTCACGGTTCATCTTCTTTGCTTCGTAAGCAGCCTCACCATCAGCAATGAGACCATTCAAAGAACTCAAAAGGTACTTGTTGAAGTCAGTCTCTTGCCATGTGCCAGCAGCTACGACCTTAGCAGACTTGATGTTGTTAGCCAAAGTCTTGTAGTCAGAAGCTGACTTGCGAGCCAAACCTGCAGCTCTGTACACTACCTCAAGCACGTCGTTGAAGTTAGCAGCAGTAAACTCAGCCTTTTCAGCTGCTGCGAGCGCCTCAGTAAGGTTCTTCAAGGTGTCGTTAGCGATGTGAGTATTCTTCAAGGTGTCAGCGATAGCGATTGCGTTAGCAACGTCAATCTTAGCCATAGCCTCGAGAGCATCCTCCTCGCTCATCTCACCGAAGTAGTAGAGAGTAGCGTTGTCCCATACTACATAGTTAGCGTTGGTATTTACATAGCGGAGACCAGCGTCCAAGTAACCGGGCTTCTCATCCTCGGCGGTCAAGGTAACAGCTACGTTGAACTTCATGGCGTGACCATCGGTGTAGAGGCTACCGTCAGCAGTTACCATGTTGTTGTAGTCGGGGTTGTTGGTAGCAACGGGAACGATAGCCTCGTTAGCATACAACTCAACCCCCTTCACAGAGTCAAGATTGCTCCAGTACTCATACTTTGTCACATCCTTACCGTCAACGGTAACAGTAACAGCCTTGCGGTGATACTGCTTAGAAGCGCCAATGTTAGCACCGAATACGTAAGTACCATTGGGAAGACCAGCCAAGCGCTGCATGATGTAAGCATTGGCAAGACCATTGCCGTTACCATTCCATGCCTCGAGCACGCCATTAGCCATACCATAGAAACCTGTCTGAACAGCAGGGTTCTTGGTGTTCTTGCCCATCAACTTTTCACCGTCGAAGCCCCAGCCCTTAAGACCAAGCTCCATGTCGGCATTTGTCAACTTGTCAGTCATGTTTTGTGCTTCCTGAGCGAAGCTGCAAGTAAATGTAGCAGCTGCAAGACCCAAGCACAACAAACGTAAGTTTTTCTTCATGTTTTGAGACTTTAGTTAATAATTAATAGAATTTAGTTAGTTTTCTCGCAAATAAATGGTTAATATAAAAAGGATAACTGTTTATCATTTACTTACTGTGCAGCCTCGCGAACAATCTGCTGCATGCGCTCATACTGCTCTTCCATGCTGGTGAGGAGCTTGTACTGAGCGTGAGTGCGAACGAGGTTGTGACCATCGTAGCGTACCTTGTAGTAGTTGTCGCCATCGATGTAGTCCATGAGGAAGCGGAGCACCTGCTCGTAGGTGATGTAGATACCAGAGAATGCAAGCCAATCGATCTCGCTCTGAGTCATCGAAGCCTTACGCTCTGAGAGGTAACCCTTGATGTAGCCCTCGAACATGTTGATGTCCATTGATACGCGGCTGAGGTCTTGGTCGTCCTCTGCACCAGTGTTGGTGTATGAACGGAGTGCGTCACCTACGTCGTTGAGCGATGTGCTGCTCATGCAAGTGTCGAGGTCGATAACGCAGAGCACATCACCATTCTGATTGAAGAGGATGTTACTGAGCTTGGTATCGTTGTGAGTAACACGCATGGGAAGAACGCCCTCCTCGACCATCTTCCAGAAGTCAAGCATCTTCTCGCGACGGCTCTCGACCCAAGAAATCTCCTCCTTGAGCTCAGCTACGCGGCCCATGGGATCCTTAGCAATGGTCTCGTCCCACTGCTGGAAACGCCAACGGATGTTGTGGAAGCCCTTGATAGTCTCTACGAGGGGAGTGGTGAAATCGGCCAACTGAGCCTGGAAACGACCAATACCCTGACCGCCCTTGTAAGCGAGTTCGGGGGTGTCGGCACGATCATAGGTCACAGAGCCTTCGATAAACTCACATACTGCCCAGTAGCTACCATCAGTATCCTGCCAGTAGTACTTGCCGTCAGTAGTAGGAGTCACTGTGAGAGCCTCACGACGGGGGTCACCACCAGCAGCGGCAATCTTCTCCTTGAGGTGAGTGGTCACCTTCACGATGTTGTCCATCATACCGGGCACATCGGGGAAGATAGCGTGGTTCTTACGCTGGAGAATGTAGTTGGGAGTGTTACCTGCGGTCTTAACGATAAATGTATCGTTGATAAAACCTTCACCAAGAGGCTTGATGATCTCGATTTCGCCTTCGATTGCGAAGTGCGATGCAATGTTTAGCATTCTTTCGTCCATGTCGTTTATTTCTTTATATGGTATTAGTCCATAATATTCTTTTCAACGGGCAAAAATATATTAAAAGAATGAAACGCACAACAAATTTAACAAAAATATAACATCGGTTCGATTTAGAATGTCGAGTTTGCAAATAATTAGTTATTTTTGCACAAAATTGCAACCCCAAAACGGCAAAACCGCATGAGAAAACTAATAGAAAAAATAGCCTTGGCTCTAGGCAAAACCTACGACAAGAGGGAGGAGCTGAACGCCATCGTCCGAGCCATCTGCTGCGACATATTGGGCATCGCCACCACCACCTATTATATAAAGGAGGATATAGCCCTTTCTGCCGAACAAGAGGCTCTATTGGATGATGTTATCAGTCGCTTGCGACAAGGCGAACCGCTGCAGTACATCGAGGGTAAAGCACCGTTCTGCGGGATGGATTTCATGGTAAGACAAGGCGTACTGATACCACGGCCCGAAACAGCCGAGCTGGTGGAATGGATTACGCTCGACCATGCTGCCCAACAAGTCAAGATACTTGATCTCGGTACAGGAAGCGGATGCATCGCTATAAGCCTAAGCAAACAGCTACCACTGGCTAAGGTAGAGGCATGTGACATCTCGCCCGAGGCACTCGCCGTGGCCAAGGAGAACAACGAACGCAACGGAGCTACAATAAGCTTCTTCGCCTACGACATGCTAGACCGCACCACTCCCCTGCCCCACTCCTATAATATATTAGTGAGCAATCCGCCCTATATCAAACAGAGCGAAGCCTCCGAGATGGAATGCCACGTCACAGAATGGGAACCACACACCGCGCTCTTCGTCCCCGACGATGATCCTCTCCGCTTCTACAGGGCCATCGCTGAGATTGGCCAAACAGACGCCTTAGTGCCTGGCGGATACATCTACGTAGAAATAAACCAAGCATTGGGGGCGGACACCGTGGGATTGTTCGAGTCGCATGGATACAAAGAGGTCGTGCTGCGTAAAGACATCTATGGGAATGACCGCATGGTGAGATGTAGGAAGAGAGACTGAGAAGAATCAAGAGGAAATCAAGAGGAGATCAAGAAGAGAACAGAGAACTCGGAGAGCTCAAAGAACTCAGAGAAAAAAAAGGCAGAAAATGCAATGACAACAGACGAGATACTCTACAAACTAGCCGCACGCTGCTCGGTGAGTGAACTGTGCTTGAGCGACATCGAGGCAAAGCTATCGAAGTATGACTTACCAGAAGAGGAGAAGACCCGCATACTGCGTCACCTCGTGGAAGAGAACTACGTGAACGACGGGAGATATGCCGAGGCTTACGTCCGCGACAAATACAGATTCAACAAATGGGGACGCATCAAGATTGCCCAAGGGCTACGCATGAAGGGTATCGACAAGGAGACCATCGCAACAGCCTTGGAGGCTATTGACGAGGCGGAGTATCAAGACATCTTGCGCGACCTCATCCGAGCCAAGCGCCGCACCACGAAGGGGAAAAACGACTATGAGATAAACGCGAAGCTCATCCGCTTTGCCACAGGGCGCGGCTTCGAGTTCGGAGCCATACGGCAATGCTTGGGCAGGTCAGCTGACGAATTTGAGGACTGGGAATGACACCCTTTGTCGTCATCGAAATTCGGATTCGCCCGCTTACACGAACTTTCAATTTTCAACTTTCAATTTACGTCCCATGACCTGGCTCACCGACCTCAAAGACCTACTCTTCCCACGCTACTGCAAGGTGTGTGGACGGCGACTGACTAAGGGCGAGCAGCACCTCTGCATCGGCTGCCAGCTTGACCTACCTCGTACGCACTATGAGCAGAAGCCCGACAACCTGCTGATGCAGCACTTCATGGAGTGGCCCGAGGTGATACGCGCCACGGCATATTTCTATTACCACAAAGAGGGAAAGTACAGTAGCCTCATCCATCACCTCAAGTATTATGACCATCCGGAGGTAGGGATCTTCCTAGGACGCATGGCAGCCAAAGAGCTCTCCCCAAGCGGATACTTCGAGGGGATAGAACTGATTGTCCCTGTCCCTCTATCAAAGAAAAAGAAGCGCAAGCGTGGGTACAACCAATGCGACTACATCGCCCGCGGCATCAGCAAAGCAACAGGTATACCCACATGCACTGACTGCATGGAACGCATCATCGATACCGACACGCAGACCCACAAGGGAAGCGAAGAGCGTTGGAAGAACACCAAAGGAATCTTTCGTGTCACAGAGCCCGAGACACTAAAGGGGAAGCACATCTTACTTGTGGATGACGTGGCCACTACGGGTTCAACCCTCCATGCCTGCATATCTTCTTTACTGAGCATTCCCAATGTCCGCGTCAGCGTGTTTGCCTTGAGCACCGCCAAGAGCGTATAGAAAAAGCACCTCGTCAATTACCGCAGTGAAGCGTGGCAACCAACGAGGTGTAGCGTGACAACTAATGAGGTGTGACGCGATAACTACCGCGGAGAATATTCACTTAATGATTACGAGCAAGGCCCCAAATCCATATTCACGGAACGAGGCATCTTGGCTAACGCACGAGCCATACTTGCTCTTGAGCTCCTTGAGCAATGCATTGCGGAGCACCCCTTCGCCCTTACCATGGATGAAGATGAGTCGTTGGTTCTTCTTATTGCGATACTCGTCCATCGTCTTGCGGAATACATCGAGCTGATAGTTCAGCATATCGCTATTGTTCATGCCATTGGTATTGTCGAGCAGTTCGTGGATATGGAGGTCCACCTCGATGGTATTGTCGGCCTTCTGCTTGCGGGCAGGCTGAGGAGTACGGGCAGGACGATTGTCTTCACGCGTCTTCTTCAGCAAAGCCTCTTTCAGTTCGTCGGCCTCGACGAAGACCTGACGCACAGGGCGGTCGTCGCGCACAATGTCATACACCAAGGCAGGTTCCTCAAAGAAGGGGCTATCGGTATTGAACGTATGGAGCTTGTAGAACTTCACCGTATCGATGCGCAACTCCACATCCACGGTTGGCTTCTTCATATAGTTCTTCTCCTGCTTGAAGGCAAAGAGTTGAAGGTTGACACGCTCCAGCTCGTTCAGTTGTTCGCGCCCAAACTCCTCGATGAAGAGCTTCGTGTTAGGTTCAATGATGCCCTGCGAACGCAACTTCATACCACTGGCAGAGGGTGAAGCATAGAGATAAGAAATGTAGTAATTACTATCATTGACGATATATGCTTCAAAGATAGTCGTACTAATCTGCTTGATATCAACAGGCACAAAGGCGAGAGCGACATTGAGCTTTTCACCCTCGCGACGCTCAGCAGGGCGATAGGTCACCTGTGGCTCAAAATCTTCCTCCTCATCATCGTTGCGAAGAGAAGCTACAGCACTCCTGGTCGGTTTCTTCGGTTCCTCCTTCTTCGGAGCGACCGTTTTTTTCTCAAAATTATACTCGTTGGTATCAATCACCACACACTCACGAATGAGCATGGGGATGCTGAAACCATTCTCGTCTTCTACAAGGACAATATCCTTGCCCTGAAATCCTTTTACGATGCCGCCTCCAGTCTCGAAGAGGAAGCGGACTTTGTCTCCTATGTTCATGTTTTTGAATTCTGAATTGTGAATTATGAATTATAAGATTTACTTCGCTCTAACAGAATTCAGAACTTAGAATTCAGAATTCTTTTAATCTCACTCTCAAAGTTGGGTGTGAGCACATCCTTGCCCATCGCCTCGTGTATCTCGTCAAGGGTCCAAAAGCGGCCACCATCGAGTTCGGCAGTGGGGCGGATGTCGCCATCATATGTAGTGCGGTAGACATGTACCAACTCTCTATCAAGCTCCGACTCAAAGATGTAGCGCAAGAGAAACTCGGGCACAAAGTCTTCGATACCTAGTTCCTCGCGCACCTCTCGCTGCAAGGCCGAGGGGATGTCTTCGCCATAGTCGACATGGCCGCCTACTGCCGTGTCCCACTTACCTGGCTGTATATCCTTCCACAAGGGACGTTGCTGCAGGTAGAGGCGCCCTTGCGAGTCGAAGACATGTAGGTGCACTACGGGATGGAGCAGTTTGCTGCCGTCGTGACACTCGCCACGGGTGGCACAGCCTATCACACGGCCCTCTTCATCAACGAGAGGGAGGAGTTCTTGGTTATTGTCTTTCATATTTACAATTTGACCATTTACGATTTACATCTAAGGGACAAGCAGCGAGCTGTCGCCGTAGCTCAAGAAGCGGAAGTCGTGGCTGAGGGCATAGTCGTAAATCTTACGCCAATCACCCTTGACAAAAGCCGACACGAGCAATAGCAGCGTACTCTTGGGCTGATGGAAGTTGGTCACGATACGTCGCACGATGTGGAACGTATAGCCTGGAGCAATCATAATCTGCGTATTCGTATGCAGAGCTGTCAGTCCGTGGCGGTCGAGGTAGTCGAGTATCTGTTGCAGAGCCTCCAAGGTGGAGAGGCGATTGTACTCCTCCTCGTAGGGCATCCACTGCGTCACACGAAGTTGCTCCTCTGCGGCATCGGGACACTGGCTGATGAGCACACCTATATAATATAGGCTCTCGAGCGTGCGCACCGAAGTGGTACCCACGGCAATGGCCTCCCCATCGTGGGAGATGAGTTTCTCTACCGTCCCTCGCTCCACCACGATGTACTCCGAGTGCATCTCGTGGTCGCCAATCTCAACGCTCTTGACAGGCTTGAAGGTACCTGCACCTACATGCAGTGTCACCTCCTCGCGTTCGATGCCTTTGGCGTCGATGGCTTTCAACACATCGTCCGTGAAGTGAAGCCCTGCTGTGGGAGCCGCTACGGAGCCTTTAATCTTGGAGTAGACTGTCTGATAGGTCTGCATGTCGCTCTCCTCGGTCTTTCGATTCAGGTAGGGCGGAATGGGTAGTTCGCCTACAGCCTCGAGCACCTCGGCAAAGGTCACCGTAGCATCGTCCCAAGCAAAGGTGACACGATGGCCCGATCCCACGGCTTCGCCACGAGTGGCAGAGAGCGTGAGTGTACGACCATGTACAACAATCTCCTTGGTCAGCGCACCCTCTTTCCACTTCTTGAGGTTGCCCACGAGACAGAGCCAGCTGCACTGCTCAGTCTGCGCAAACATCTGCACATACTCATTAGGGGCAAGCGGTTCAAGACAGAACACCTCGATCTGTGCCCCTGTCTCCTTGCGGAAATGCAAACGAGCCTGTATCACTCGAGTATTGTTGAACACCATGAGTGCTCCCGCTGGCAGATGCTCAGGGAGCGATGCGAAGCGATCTTCACTCACCTCACCGCCACGGTAAAGCAACAGTTTTGAACTGTCACGCTGAGCCAAGGGGAATTTGGCAATGCGTTCGTCGGGCAGTGGGTAGTCAAACTCATCAATAGCGATATGTCGTGTCTGTTCGTTCATGACTGCAAAAGTACGCTTTTTTGCTGAATGAAACGGCACGAAACGAAGACTGAAGAATAAAATTCGCGAAAAAATTTCTTTTTCTTACTACTTTTTCGCAATTTTGCACCCTATGATTCCTATTCACTTTGCTCCACTACAGGGTCACACCGATGATGTGTACCGTCGCACACACCACCAACTGATTGGTGGTATAGAACGTTACTATACCCCCTTCGTGCGTGTCGAAGCCGGCGACATCCGCTCGAAAGACCGCCGAGACATCGACCCCAAGAACAATGTGGGCGTGCCCGTAGTACCACAAATCATCTTCAAGAACCTCAAGGAGTTTGCCTACCTTATCGAGGAGATTCAAGCCATGGGCTATCAAGCGATAGACCTCAACATGGGGTGCCCCTTCCCCCTGCAAGCCAAACACGGACGCGGCTCGGGCATCCTAGCCCACGCCGACATCATCGAAGAAGTGGCACAAAATATCAAGGAACACCCGCAACTAGCCTTCTCCGTCAAGATGCGCCTCGGGTGGGAAGACGGCGAAGAATGGATCCCTGTGTTGAAGATTCTCAACGACACTCCCCTCACCCACATCACCCTACATCCCCGCACCGGAATGCAGCAGTACAAAGGTGACATCGGTTATGAGGCTTTTGCCCGCTTCTACGAAGAGTGCCACCATCCACTTATTTATAATGGTGACCTCACCACACTCGATGACCTGCACACGATGGAGAAGCGCTACCCACGCCTTGCCGCTCTCATGCTTGGGCGCGGACTGCTGGCACGCCCCTCGCTGGCACGCGAGTATGCCGACGGGCGGGAGTGGAGCCACGAGGAGCACCTCCAATGCCTGCGCACCCTGCATCAAAAGCTCACCGACCAGTATGCCCACATCGTCAAAGGCGATGCCCAACTACACAGCAAGCTACGCGCTTTCTGGGAGTATACAGAGCCGATCATCGGGCGCAAAGCCTACAAGAAAATCATGAAGAGTGGTAACTTGCGCAACTACCTGAATGCCATCGACGAACTGAGATAGTCCGATTTTTATTGTTATCGATACCACATTCTACAAAATATCACTAATTTTGCATCCTCAAAAGAGAGCTCATCGTTAGTTATTGTAATTGTAACACCACAGTACAAGCATGAACAGAACAGTGATTGAAGTCGTCAACGGCATAGCCCGTCACCCTGATTATAGGTTGGCCGAGCCGGTGAACTTCATTCTCCGCGAAGGCGAGCAGTTGGCCATCCTAGGCCCTAACGGCAGCGGCAAGACCAAGTTGGTAAACACACTCATCGGGCGTTACCCCTTGCTGATGAATGAAGTGCACTACGACTTTGGCGACTACAACCACCGCATGGTGTGTGAGAACATCCATTATATGGCTTTTCGCGATAGCTACGGTGATGCCGATGGAAGCTACTACTACCAGCAGCGTTGGCACTCGCAGGATGTGGAGCTCTCGCCCAGGGTAAGTGATGTCCTCCCTGAGTCGAGCAATGAACACACAGCAGCACTGTATGCAGACTTTGCCATCGATTCACTGTTCGACAAACAATTGGTAATGCTCTCAAGCGGCGAGTTGCGCCGATTGCAGATCGTAAAGGCACTGCTCACGACTCCTCGTGTACTCATCATGGACAACCCATTCATCGGTCTTGATGCGGATACCCGCATCCTACTCACCGACTTGATGCAACGCCTGATTGCTGAGCGTAATCTACAACTCATTCTTGTAGTTTCGCGAGAAGAGGACATCCCAAGTTTCATTACCAGAGTAGTGGAAATGAAAGAGCCTTCCCTAACCCCTCCCGAGAAGGAGGATTTGGTCTACAAGCATCACGAGTCTCCCTCCCTTCAAGGAAAGACGGGAGGAAAGGCCGCCTCTCCCATCATCTCACTCCGTGATGTCACCCTCCGCTATGGCGAGCGTACCATCTTTGAACATCTCGATTGGAAGGTGTGTCGTGGCGAGCGTTGGGCCCTGCACGGACGCAATGGCAGTGGCAAGTCGGCCCTGCTAGGATTGATTTGTGGCGACAATCCGCAAGCCTATGCGTGCGACATCAGCCTCTTCGGATGCCGTCGAGGCACGGGAGAAAGCATTTGGGACATCAAGCGCCGCATAGGATACGTATCACCCGAGATGCATCGGGCCTACCTCAAAGATCTCCCCTCAATAGAGATTGTGGCATCGGGCCTGCATGACAGCATCGGACTCTACGTGCGTCCGCGCCCCGAGCATATCGACATCTGCAAGAAGTGGATGCGCGTTTTCGGCATTGAAAAGTTAGCTGATCGCACTTTCCTGAAGCTTTCATCGGGAGAGCAACGTCTGGTGCTCTTGGCACGCGCCTTCGTGAAAGACCCCGAACTACTCATCCTCGACGAGCCCCTACACGGACTCGACACCGAGCGCCGCGAGATGGTGCGCCACATCATCGACGAGTATTGTTCGTGCCCCGAGAAGACACTCATCATGGTCACCCACTACCCCGAGGAACTACCCACTTGCATTACACATCACAAAACACTATAGCAAACAGATAATAGAGACAAACAACTATGGATACCACGATTGCTCCCGCGCTGTACCTCATCCCCTGCACCTTGGGCGATACCCCCATCGAGAAGGTGCTCCCTGCATATAATCATGATATCGTAGTGGCCATCCGCCACTTTATTGTCGAGGATGTGCGCACGGCACGCCGCTTCTTGAAGAAGGTTGATCGCGACATCAACATCGACGAACTCACCTTCTATGAACTCAACAAGCACACCTCACCCGAGGTCATCGCCTCATACCTCAAACCCCTGCAGGCAGGCGAGGCCATGGGCGTCATCTCTGAGGCGGGATGCCCTGCCGTAGCCGACCCAGGTGCCGATGTGGTGGCCATCGCCCAGCGCAAGAAACTCAAGGTGGTGCCCCTCGTGGGGCCCTCGAGCATCATCCTCGGCGTCATGGCTTCGGGGTTCAACGGACAGAGCTTTGCCTTCCACGGCTACCTGCCCATCGATGCAGGCGAGCGTGCCAAGACCCTCAAGCACCTCGAGTCGCGTGCCTATGCCGAGCACCAGACCCAGCTCTTCATCGAGACACCCTATCGCAACTTGAAGATGTTCGATGACATCCTCCGCTCATGCCGCCCACAGACGCGACTCTGCATCGCAGCCAACCTCACATGCGAGGATGAGTATGCCGTCACCCGCACCATTGCCGAGTGGAAGGGTCAGCGCCCGCCCATCGACAAGATTCCCTGCATGTTCCTTATCTATAAATAAGGGCCGCACAAAACGCAAAAAAATATCAGACAAGGAGTTCGCGCAGAATCTCTTTGTCTGATTTTCTTTTACAACCCCTCAAGCGGGAAGTGCTCTACTTGCCCTTATTGATAATGTAGATTCCGGCCATGGCAAGGAGGCAGGCGGCGAGGTATTTCATATAGAAGGGCTCGCCCAAGCAGAGGCATGAGGTGAGGGCACCCACGACAGGGATGAGGGAGTTGAAGATGGCTATCTTGCCCACTGGATTGCAGCTGATGAGCTTGTTGTAAAGGGCAAAGCCGAGGGCCGAGATGGCGATGAGTAGTGCCAAGATGACAAGGCCGTAGCTCGTGACATGAGGCAGGGTGCCATGCATGAAAAGGCTGGGGATGATGAGCAACACACCGCCAAAGAAGAGGCTGTAGCCAGTACCCACAAACACGTCAACACGGCGCGAGAGGCCACGCGTCAAAAGGCTGGCAAAGGCCGAGCAGAGGGCATTGAGCACAATCATGCCATCGCCAAGAAAAGTAAACTGTCCGCCACCGCCCTTGCCCACGTTAAGGATAAGGATACCCGTGATGCCTACGGCACAACCGAGAATCTTCTTCGGAGTGAGGCGGTCGCTCTTGAAAAACACACAGGCAAGCAAGACAACGAGGAACACGCTCAATGAGTTGAGGATGGCTGCGCGGGCACCATCGCTGTGTGACAGGCCGATATAGAAAAAACTATAGTGTAGCGTAGTATTGAGCAAGGCAAAAAGCAGCACGTAGCTCCAATCGGCCGACTTCGACACACGGAAATTGCGCCCAGTAATAGCGGCTATGAGGAGCAGGATGCCCCCCGAGGACGCAAAGCGTATACCGGCAAAGAGCATCTTGCTACCCGTCATGGATGGGGTGATGCCAAACTCAGCAAAGCCAAACTTAATAAGCGGATAGGCCCATCCCCAAGCAATGGCTGCGGTGAGGGCAAACAAAGTGACCCACAGAGGACGCTGAAAGATGCTGGTGGCGGGTGTCTCCGTCTTCATTGGTTCGGTACGCATCAATGTCTGTGCCGTTCTTAGTCGACAAACTTAATCTTGCTCAAGTCTCTGGGCTTGGCCTCGGGAGCCTCATCGGGGTATCCCACGCCGAGGACATAACGCAGTTTGTAACCTTCGCTAAAGCCCAATCTGTCGAGATAGGGCTTGGCCTTCTCATTGGTGGCAAGAAACTCTGATGGCCCCACCATGACACAGGTGCCCAATCCCAACTCTTGCGCTGCCAAGCACATATTCTCACCCATCAGTCCTACGTTGATAAGTGTCATTCCCAAATGGTCGTCGGGGCACGCCACGGCGATGAGGGAAGTGGCATTGCGAAAGGCATTGCGGAACTTGGGGTCGTCGCTCTTGGCAAAGAAGGGCATGTCAACCTTCATCAACTCAGTCACTTCGTTCAAGAAGTTCTGGTCGTCCACGATGCGCACCTCCCATTGCTGCTTGTTCATGGCATTGGGCGCATTGACACCGCAAATGGCAATTTGCTCAAGCAATTCGCGCGCCACCGGAGTGTCCTTATATTGACGGATAGAGCGTCTTGCCATGATGGCATCAATTACGGGAGTCTCGCTTTGTTTCATATCGTTATTGTTTGATTGGCAACTGCTTATGGTCATTGCAAGAAGCATTGCTGCAAGAGATAAAAATTTGCTTGTTGCTTTCATGTCAACTAATTATTAAACGGTATGATGCTATCATTTACTGCTCTCATACTCCTCAATCTTGGCCGTGTTCTCCAAGAGGAAGTCGATGTCGTCGAGCGCATTCATCAAGCAATACTTCTTGTAGCCATTGATGTCGAATGTCTCGCTATGGCCAGTGGTGAGGTTGGTAACCGTTTGGTTGGGCACATCAACACGCACCTCTGCATTGGGGTTAGCCTCAACAGTGTCAAACAACTCTTGCTGGAACTCGCGGCTCACGATGACGGGAAGCACGAAGCAGTTGAGCAGGTTGTTGCGATGAATATCGGCAAATGAGCTACTGATGACTACGCGAGCGCCATAGCCTGCGATAGCCCATGCGGCATGCTCGCGGCTTGAGCCTGAGCCCCAGTTTTGTCCACCGATAATAATCTCGTGCACGCCCTCGCGAGGAGCCTCGCTGAACTCGGGGCGGTTCATTACAAAGTCTGCCACAGGCTTGCCCTCGCCGTCGTAACGAAGGTCGTGCATAAAGGCATCGCCGAAGAACTTGGGGTCACGAGTGGTGCTGGCCAAGTAACGAGCAGGGATAATGAGGTCGGTATTGCAGTTGTCAATCTGAATGGGGAGACAGGTTGACTGTATGATGTCAAATTTTTGTTTTGCCATAATAATTACATTTTACGAGGGTCGGTTACTACTCCTGTGATTGCTGACGCGGCTACTACGAGGGGCGAAGCGAGGATGGTGCGTGCACCAGGTCCTTGACGGCCTACGAAGTTGCGGTTGCTGGTAGAGATAGAGAGCTTGCCTGCAGGCACCTTGTCGGGGTTCATGGCCAAGCATGATGAGCATGAGGGGAGACGGAGCTCGAAGCCTGCCTCCTCAAGAATCTTGTCGATACCCTCATCGATGATTTGCTGGCGCACGAGCCATGAGCCAGGTACGAGCCATGCTACTACATTGTCAGCCTTCTTCTTACCTTTCACCACAGAGGCAAAGGCGCGGAAGTCCTCGATGCGGCCATTGGTGCAAGCACCAAGGAAGCAGTAGTCGACGGGAGTACCCTCAAGTTTCTGTCCGGGCTCAAACTGCATATAGTCGAGCATAGCAAGGAACTGTGCATGGTCGGCTTCAGGCACCTCATCCAATGTGGGGATGCACTCGTCGATGGCGATACCAGCACCGGGATTGGTACCATAGGTGATGCGGGGAGCGATGTCTTCGGCACGGTAGGTAACCTCTTTGTCGAATACAGCGTCGGGGTCAGAATAAAGTTGCTTCCACTCCTCTACAGCCTTGTCCCATGCCTCGCCTTTAGGTGCATACTCGCGACCTTTGAGATAAGCAAAAGTAGTCTCGTCGGGAGCAATGAGTCCGGCACGTGAGCCCATCTCGATAGAGAGGTTTGAGAGTGTCAAACGACCCTCCATAGACATGTTGCGAACAGTAGAACCGGCATACTCCACGGCATAGCCTGTAGCACCCGAGGTGGTGAGCTGTGCCATGATGTAGAGTGCCACATCCTTCGCTGTAGTGCCTTCGGGCAGTGTACCCTCGATGTTGATGCGCATGGTCTTGGGCTTGCTCTGCAAGATGGTCTGCGAAGCGAGCACCTGTGCCACCTCGCTGGTGCCGATACCCATGGCGATAGCGCCCACAGCACCATGTGTCGAGGTGTGTGAGTCACCACACACGATGGTCATGCCAGGGAGCGAGAGTGCCTTCTCGGGGCCCACCACATGGATGATGCCATTGTCTTTGGTGCCCATAGCAAAGTGGCGGATGCCAAACTCGGCGCAGTTGGCTGCGAGTGTCTCCACCTGCTTGCGGCCTACGGGGTCGTCGATGCGCTCCTGCTGGTCGCTCGGAGTGTTATGGTCGGGCATTGCCACCACATGGTCGGGGCGGAATACGCGGATGTTCTTGTCTCTGAGTGTGTCGAACGCCTGCGGGGTGGTCACCTCATGACAGTAGAGGCGGTCGATATAAAGTTGTGTGGGACCATCAGGAACACACTGCACGATGTGGGCGTCCCAGATCTTGTCGAAGAGAGTAGCGGACCCACCCCGTCCCTCCCTGTGAGGGAGGGGGTTCAGACATCGCTGTTCTTGAATTTTCTGATTTTCCATATTTATATTCTTTTTTATATATTCTATTGTTTCAATGGTGTTGTATAAAACCTCTTCGTTGGTAACCCTTATTACTCTAAACCCCATCTCTCCGAGCATAGCTGTTCGCAATTCATCATCTTCTATTTGTTGCTGCTCTGTATGGTAGGCTCCGTCTACCTCAATGATAAGGCGGTTCTCCAAAGAAACAAAGTCTGCAATAAAATCCCCTATGATATGTTGACGAAGGAATCTTACTCCAAGAGCTTTGTCGCGGATATGCCTCCATAGCACCTGCTCCGCCAATGTGGGATTCTTTCGATGTTCACGTGCATTGGCTTTAAGCACCTTATAAATATCAGGCGAGGCCGTCTTATAAGCCATAGGATAGAATCAATAAGTGTTCCGCGAGGCCCGATCCCCCTCCCTCACAGGGAGGGATGGGGTGGGTCCTCCCCCTACTTAAACTTATTTATACAGTCAATATATGCCTCTACACTGGCAGCGATGATGTCGGTGTTGGCACCGAAGCCGTAGTAGAGTTGGTTGTTATACTCCACCTGCATGTGCACCTTACCTACATCGTCAGAGCCCTTGCTGATGGCTTGGATGGTGAACTCCTTGAGCGTCATGTTGCGCTTGATGATCTGCTTCAGTGCGCTGATGGCAGCATCGACGGGACCATTACCTGTGGCTGCTGCCTCGAACGACTCGCCTGCAATGTTCAAACCGAGACTTGCTACGGAGCGTACGCCCACACCGCTGGTCACCTGCAGGTAGTCGAGCTTGATGTGGTGGTTGTCGCTGCGGTCGGCACCGGCAAGCATGAGCACATCGTCGTCGTTGATCTCCTTCTTCTTATCTGCAAGTTTGAGGAACTCTTCGTATACCTTATCAAGCTTATCCTGCTCTAACTCAACGCCGAGCACCGAGAGACGATGCTTCAAAGCGGCACGTCCACTGCGGGCGGTGAGCACGATGGCATTGTCGTCGATACCCACATCCTTGGGGTTCATGATCTCGTAGGTCTCCACGTTCTTTAGCACACCATCCTGGTGGATACCGCTTGAGTGTGCAAAGGCATTGCGACCCACAACGGCCTTGTTGGGCTGCACGGGCATGTTCATCAATGAGCTCACCATGCGGCTGGTGGGATATATCTTCTGTGTGTTGATGTTGGTCTCGATGCCCAAGTCGGGGTGAGTCTTGAAGATCATCGCCACCTCCTCGAGTGAGGTGTTACCGGCACGTTCACCGATACCATTGATGGTCACCTCCACCTGGCGTGCACCGTTGAGCACACCCGCTACGGTGTTGGCAGTGGCCATACCGAGGTCGTTGTGGCAGTGGGTAGAGAGGATAGCGCGACCTGCTGCGAAAGCATCGACATGCTCGTAGAGGTACTTAATTTTCTCGCCATATTCGTAAGGAGTGCGGAAGCCTGTGGTGTCGGGGATGTTACACACCGTAGCACCTGCCTTGCACACAGCCTCGATGACGCGAGCCAAATACTCATTGTCGGTGCGGCCTGCATCCTCGGCATAGAACTCAACGTCCTCTACATAGCGCTTGGCATACTTCACCGCAGCCACGGCACGCTCGATAATCTCCTCGGGAGTGCTGTTAAACTTGTAGCGGATGTGCGAAGGGCTGGTTCCGATACCAGTGTGTATACGTTTGCGCTTGGCATACTTCAATGCCTCAGCAGCTGCGTCGATATCCTTTTCTACGGCACGAGTAAGTGCGCAGATGGTGGGCCATGTCACAGCCTTACTAATCTCAATAACTGAGTTAAAGTCACCAGGACTAGACACGGGGAAACCTGCCTCTATGACGTCTACACCGAGTAACTCCAACTGCTTGGCTACCTGAATCTTCTCCACCGTATTGAGTTGACAGCCGGGCACCTGCTCACCATCACGCAGTGTAGTATCGAAGATATATAGTCTGTTGTTATCCATAATCTATTTTAGCTTTTTAATTATCCTATCAGTTCCTTAAACGCAACAAGGAATGCATCTGCATGGGCTTTAGTAATACCGAGTGCAGGCAACAGACGCACCGTTGACACGCCAGCACCTCCAGTGAAGATGTGTTTCTCAAACAAGAGACGCTTGCGGAACTCTGAAGCCGAGCCTTCAATCTCGATACCAATCATGAGTCCGCGGCCGCGCACCTCCTTGATCTGAGGTATCTTCTTCAGCTCGTCAATGAGATAAGCACCCACCTCGGCTGCATTGGCCACGAGCTGCTCCTGCTCGAAGACGTCGAGCACGGCGATGGCTGCAGCACATGCCAGGTGGTTGCCACCGAAGGTAGTTCCGAGCATGCTGGGCCAGGGTTTGAAGTGCGGAGCAATGAGCACACCACCAATGGGGAAACCATTACCCATACCCTTGGCAATGGTGATGAGGTCAGGGCGAATGCCGGCAATCTGGTGAGCGAAAAAGTTACCAGTACGTCCATAACCCGACTGTATTTCATCAAGAATGAGCGATACACCATACTTTGTGGTAGCCTCGCGCAACTGGCAGAGAAACTCTACCGAAGGACAATGGATACCTGCCACACCTTGTATGCCCTCAATGATAACGGCGCAGAACTCGCCTGTCTGCAGCTTCGCCTCCACGGCATCGATGTCGCCGAGCGGCACGAACTCCACGTTCGGGGTGCGGTTGAAGGGGGCATTAATCTTGGGGTTGTCCGTAGCGGCTACGGCACCCGAGGTGCGTCCATGGAAGGCCTTGCCGAATGCCAGCACCTTGGCCTTGCCGTTATGGAACGAGGCGAGCTTGATAGCGTTCTCATTAGCTTCGGCTCCTGAGTTGCAGAGAAAAAGGCTGTAGTCATCGTAGCCCGAGATGCGGCCCAGCTTGTCGGCCAGCTGCTGCTGCAGGCTGTTCTCCACAGAGTTGGAGTAGAAGCCCAGTCGGGCCACCTGCCCGCTGATCATCTGCACATAGTGTGGGTGGGCATGACCGATAGAGATCACGGCATGTCCGCCATAGAGGTCGAGATACTCGGTGCCCTGGGCATCGTATACGTAGCTGCCCTTGCCTTGCACGGGCTCTACGGGATAGAGTGGATAGACGTCGAAGAGATTCATAGTAATAATGGAGGACCCACCCTAACCCTCCCTGTAGGGAGGGAACTCAGCATCGCGGAAAAGTTCCACCATCGCTGCCCAGTAGGTCACTTCCTTAAATAGTTAAACATTCTTTTTGCGGACTCTGTACCCCCTCCCTTCAGGGAGGGTTGGGGTGGGTCCCCATTTAGAAGGCGTTCGCTTTGAGGTTAAGTCCAGCTTTTTCATCCATGCCGAACATGAGATTCATATTTTGTACTGCCTGCCCTACGGCACCTTTGAGTAGGTTGTCGATGATACAGGTGATGACAACCTTGTTGCCAAACTTGTCGATGTGCACGAGCGCCTTGTTGGTGTTGACCACCTGCTTCAAGTCGAGCGCCTTGTCCACGTAGTGGGTGAAGGCCGCATCGGCGTAGAACGCACGGTACATCTCGGCCAGCTGCTCCGCCGTGGGGTTGGTGGGCGAGCCCTCAGCGCCGTCGAACTTCACCACCTCGGTGCAGAAGATGCCGCGGGCAAAATCACCACGGTAGGGAATGAAGTCGATGGAGGCCTCGAGCGAGCCTTGCAACTCAGTGAGTGATTGGCGTATTTCGTGCAAGTGCTGGTGGGTGAAGACCTTGTAGATGCTCATGTTGTCACTGCGCCAGCTGAAGTGTGTCGTCGCCACAGGCTTCTGCCCTGCGCCGGTAGATCCCGTGATGGCGTTCACCGCCACATCGTGGGTGAGCAGTCCCGCCTTGGCCAAGGGCAGCAGGCCGAGCTGTATGCAGGTGGCAAAGCAACCGGGGTTGGCCAGGTGCTGGCACTCGCGGATCTGCTCTCGGTGTATCTCGGGCAAGCCATACACATAGTCGTGTGTGGGTGCCGCGATGCGGAAGTCCTGTGCCAGGTCGATGATCTTCACATGCTCGGGGATGGAATGCTCCTGCAGGAACTGCTCGCTCTTGCCGTGGCCGAAGCAGAAGAACACCACGTCCACCTCATCGAAGGGCATCGCATCGGTAAACCTCAGGTCGGTGTCGCCCAAGAGTCCCTCGTGCACGTCAGCCACGAGGTTGCCCGCATTGCTCTCGCTATTGGCAAAGACGATCTCCGCCTCGGGATGATGCACCAGGAGACGGATGAGCTCGCCACCCGTATATCCGGCAGCGCCCAGTATACCTACCTTCACCATGATTATCGGTCGATGTTAAAGTGGTTCTTCTCCTCGGGGATGAGCAGCGTGAGGATGAAATATACGATAAGGCCACAGAACGCGGTGAAGAAGGTGAGCAGCACATACACCACTCTCACCACCGTCACGTCGAGTCCTGCATAGTTGGCTATGGCGGCACACACGCCCGCCAATTTGCGCCCTGCGCGGGGGCGCTCCAGTTTCTTGATATCTGACATAATTCCTTAAAACTAAGTTTGAAAGGGCGAAGATACAGCAAACTGAGATAAAAAGCAAATTTCAACGAGCGAATATAAAGAAAGTGCTTGAATTTTCTTTATTGAGCGAGGCAGAAATTCAACAAAAAAGTTAAATTTCAACGAGCGAATATAAAGAAAGTGCTTGTATTTTCTTTATTGAGCGAGGCAGAAATTCAACAAGGTTAAATTTATTTTCAATTTCCTGAGGCGAGTGAGCGAAACATCAAGTTCACTTGAACAATCCTTGACTACGCAACACCGCCCTGCTTCATAGCAGAGCGGTGCCTTAATTAACAACTTCGTTGTTGAGCTTCGGCTGTAGAGCGACAAGTCGCTACTCCTTTGGGACCCTAAAGGCTCCGTCGTCGCAACCGATGCTCCTTTCGCATCGGCGCTGAGAAATTGTAAACAAGTTTACATTGACTTCAGCCCCTTCGGGCGTCGACCTAAAGGTTGCGCTCGTTTGCACGAACCTTTCTAATTCCTAACTCCTAATTCCTAATTCCTAATTAACTAGTATGGTGGGTCGAGGAATTGGACTATTACCTTCACCTGCCCTCGGGTGAGCACTTTCGTATATTCCTTGTAGCCTACTTTCTGCATCGCATCCCATAGTCCTCGCGTCTCGTGCATCTCTCTGCGGAAGAGGCGCAGTGCGCTGTCATAGGTGTGGTCGGGATAGTAGAGCTGGGCCAGCTCACCGAAGGGGTAGCTTTTGATATTGAATTCTTCCATAATATGGTGCGCAAATTAATTTCGGACTTCGGACTTCGGACCTTTTACGTACACGCCTCTACTATCATCCCTCTCGACCACACCCTTGCAAACCCAGTGCGACAACATGTTCTTCGGGTCGGGCTTCATCCCCTGCGCGATGCGCAAGGCACGCACGTCCTCGCGGGTAAACTCCTTGGGCAAGAGCGTGAGCAGGCTCACGGGGCCGCGTTGGATGGAGGTCTTCTCGCCTTGGAGGTCGCTGCGTATCATATCGGAGAAGAAGCGCATCTTGCACCACAGGTCATACTCTACGGTCCATCGGGCAAAGTCGGCTATGATCTGCGTCCACTGGCAATCGTTCATGACGTAGAGGAGCATGGCGCGGAAGAAGCCCATGAGCACTGCGCGGTGGGAGAACTGGGCGTAGGTGCGGTCCTCAATCTCTCGGGCGAAGCCGATGAGCTCGAGGCTGAGCCTATCTGCCCACGCTTTGGCCTCGGGGCACACGAGGCGTCCGCGGGTCTGCTCGAGGCGGTCGATGTAGGGCTTCAGCTCGTCGGCAAAGCGCTGGTCATACTCACCGAACACGGGGCGCAGCATGTCGCCCCAGTCGTCATCGTCCTTGATGATGGTGGCGAAGGAGAGTCGCGAGAGCGTGCCGTCGGCAATGTTCTTGGCGAAGTACTTGCGCACGCGCTGCACGGTGGTCGAGGCATTCCAGTTCCAGCGTACGCGGACGCGGGCATCGACGGCATTCGTGGCGATACGCTCCTGCCCATACTCTCCGCAGTCGAAGGCCAGTCGGAGGATGGCGCTCACGGCTCCCGAGCGGCTGCTCACCTTGAGGGCATCGAGGAGCTCCACCTCGTCCATCTGCGTGTAGAGGAAGTTCTCACCCGCATCGAGGAGTCGCTGCACGAAGGTGGCGTTGGTCATGTCTGCCGAGAGGATCTGCACGTAGAGACCTTCGGGTCGCTTGGGCTTGTCCTCGGTGCTCTTCATGCGGGCACACTGCTCGCGCCACTCTCGCATGCGCTCGCGGACGATGAGGTCGCGGGTCTTGATGTCCGAGATGATGCAGTCGATGGGCTTGTTCACTGCCGACTTACCTGCCGACAATTCGGCCACGAGCACGTTCATGAAGGTGGGCTCGTAGTCGCGCCCATCCCAGTAGGCAAACTCCAGTCCGTGGACGTGGGCTCCGAGCGGAGGGAACACGCTCATCGCCACCGCGGGGCGCAGGTGTTCGGGGGTGCGCGACACGAGGAGTTCTACCACGTCGGGGAGCACGGCGGGCAGAGCGGGAGGCAATTCTGAATTATGAATTTTGAATTCTGAATTTTCACTCTCATCGCTGCTGCCCGCGGCACACATCTTGGCTATCTTCAGCGCTCGCTTCATGGGCTCGGGCATCTCGCGCGACATGGGGCGCTGCACTGCGCTCTGTATGGTGCGCTGCTGCTTCTGCGGGTCTTCGCCATAGGTGGGGAGCACGGAGGCTATCCACGCGGGGTCGTCGTTGCAGATGTAGCGGAGGTTGCAGGCCATGGTGAAAATGAAGGAGTTGCGTGCTCCGTGCTCGGGTGCGCCACCGAGCTGCTCTTCGAGGCGGAGGACAATGTCCGAGTAAGGGATGCCGTCATAGGACCCACCTAAATCCTCCCTGTGAGGGAGGACTTGAGGCTCCGCGATGGCAGTGTTCCCTCCCTCACAGGGAGGGTTAGGGTGGGTCCACAAGGGGGCTCGCTCGTCGGGATAGTCCTCTTGTGGGGGCAGCGGAGCAAACAGCAGGCTCGGGTTATAGTAGAGTATCTCCCTCTGCATCGGGGCGAACGAGAGGCGCGAGATGTCCTTGCAGACATCGTCAAAGGTGAGCTCGCCTTCATAGTGCTCTTGTATGCGCTTAAACCACTCGTACTGTCCCTGCTGGATGCTCTTGCCCTTCTCACGCTTGAGCACGAGCCGCAGGCCATCACCACTGGGAGTGATGTGAGCCAAAGCCAGCACACTCGTCGGGTCCACTTCTGCCGATGCGAGGCAAGAGAACAATGCATCGTATATGGCACGGGGATTAGAGCTGTGGTCAAAGTCTATCATCAGGAGCCCTGTAGGCCGCATGAACTCTGCCTTGCGCGTGCCTCCCCCCTTGGGGGGATTTGAGGGGGGCCATTTTGTCTTATCAAACACTCCCATATAGGTCAGTGCAGGTAGTTTTATTTTTGCCTTGGGCTCCCCTGCACGATGGTCGAGGATGAGGCGCTCGGTCTGCTCGCTCTGCGTGAGCGTCATGAACTGCTGCGCGTCGCAGGGCTTGAGCACTTTGTCGAATGAGTTATTTACGTAATTGATCATGAGAAGAAGAAGAGGCCCCCTCTCTGATAGCTCGCAAGCGAGACTCCTTTGGAGAGATAAATCTCTCGTCGTCGCAACCGACGCTTCTTTCGCGTCGGCCCCCAAGGGGGAGGGTTCCCGCCATCGTGAGAGCGAGAGGAGGACTTTTTTAAGTTAATGTTTCGTTTGGGTCATCCCCCCTTGGGGGGATTAGAGGGGGGCTGTTACTTCTCCCAGAACGGCCACGCGTGGTCCTCTGCGGGGTTGTAGGCTACGTGGATGTAGTCGTGCTTGTGGTCATAGTAGCACTCGGTGATGGGCACCTTGTGCTCGCAGTAGAGCTCACGCAACCGCCAGAAGAGCCCTTCGGTCAAGCCCTTCGGGTCGTAGATGTCGGCCGCCATGCCGCGCGTGTGGTAGCTGCCCTCCACACCGCCCACCTCCTTGTTGAGCATGGGGCAGCGGTAGCCGCTGCTCACGCAGATGGGGCCTCCCCACGACTCGCGCAGAGGGTCGAGCACATGGGCGACCAGCCGTTCGAGGTTCGCGACATGCTCCTTCGAGGGAGTGTTATCAATCCCAAGCGACACAGCCGTGTCGCTATGGGAGAGTTCGGGGATGGTGAAATATTTCATGCTTTGATTTTATGTTTTATTGTTTTCATTGAAGTGTCTTGTCTAACCACAGATTTCACGGATTACTCAGATTTTATCAACAGAATTTCATACAATATTTCACAGATTCCGTACACGCTTCGCTTGTACCCCTCCGTTGCGCAGAGCCAACGTGTTGATATTAAAATGTTAATCTGTTAAATCCGTGAAATCCGTGGTTTTTCAACTTTTCAATTTTCAATTTTCAATTCCCCATAGAGGTCCTCCTCTATGCGTCGCTTCACCTCGTCGATCTCGCTCTGTATGTAGAGCGTCATCATCGCTTTGGAGAGGTGGCGCGGCACGAGGAACGACACCTTCACCTTGTCGTTGGTGACGGCCAGCGTGGTGCCACCCACCACGACCTTCCGCTCGAAGGTGGGCTTGCGCGAGGCCTCGGCATAGGGGGCGAAGATGATGCGCGTGTCCACCATGTTCACGCGTCCGCGCACGGTCTTCTCGGGCTTGCCCATGCGCTCGAGTTCGGCACTGTAGTAACTTGGGATTTGAACCTCGATGCGTCCGTCTTGAGACACCATCATCTTGCAATGTTCGAATGTTTCGTTCGATTGGAAGGGGGAGACCCCCCCCCTGCCTCCCCCTCTATGGGGAGGTGTTGCAGGCATCGCGGAGGTGTTATTTACATTGTTGGTTGTCATAGTTGTCATAGTTGTAGTCGTTAATCGTTAATCGTTTGTTATTCATCGGACTCTGAGTCCTCCCCCTGCAGGGGGAGTCAGAGGGGGTCCCTATTTTTCCAAGAGCTTATGTATAAACTCCCGCCCCGCCTCGGTCCACACCAGGTAGGTGCGTGTGATGAGGTCGCCCTCGGAGCCTCGCCACCCCACCGTGCGGTTCTGCGCATAGCCGCGGCGGGCATACTTGGCGTAGAGGAGGTACTGCCCCGACTGGGGGTACTGGATGCCGCGCTCGCAGAGGAGGCGGTTGAGCTCGTGGCCCGTCATGGAGAGCTCCTTGGCGATCTGCGTCACGGTGAGGCACGAGATGGAGTCGAGCACGTGGTCGGCATAGGCGGCGCGGGGCTTGAGGCGAGCTATCTCGCGGTCGCGGCGCTCGAGCGTGGTGCCCATGATCTGCATGGCTCGGGCGAGCACCTCCTCGTCGCTCTCGTCGGTGCGGACCACCATGTAGCCTCCCTGTCGGCGGATGGCGGGGAGCACCTCGGCGGTCACCCAGTGGCGGAATCGGCGGGCGCTCTCGAGCTTCGAGCCCATGATGAGGGCGTAGAGGCCGCTCTCGTTGATGAAGGTCATCAGCTGTTCTCCACTTGTGGTAGGGGTGTAACATTTGGTTACATCCCCCTCGTCTACAAGTTTTGCAATCGCTCTACGACTATTCGTGTGATGTAACGCATCGCACACATCCTTGCCGCAGAAGAGGGGTTCGCCCTTGTCATCCCGTATTGTCCTTACCTTGCCAAACTCGGCATTCTCGAAGATCTGAATCATTGTGTTCATCGTTTCTTACTTTTTTTTAAATGATGTAATAAATAGACATTTGCGGAATGTCGAGGTGGCCACCGTCGTCGTTTTCCGAGAGCGAAGTTACACATAAAGCAATCCCCACCGAAATAATCAGTGGGGAGCGGAATGAATTGCGGAATGTGTTTGTCGAAAATCGGCTCCGAGCGGAATGAATTGCGGAATGTTCGGAATGAATTGCGGAATGTTTTTGTCTGGCGAGCGGAATGTTTTTCACTTCAGCTCCTTCGTGAGCGCCTTGGCTATGGCGAGTCGGCGCTGCAGCGTGCTCTCACGCACGGTGGTGCTCTCCTCCCATCGGTAGAGGGGTAGCAGGTACACGCCATCGGCCTTGCGCAAGAGGTCGGCCTTGCAGGTGGGCATGCCCTCGACGCCCAGTGCGTTGGCCCACTCGGCAAAGGCACTATACGACGTGGGGGCCTTGGCATAGGTGATGAGCACCCAGTAGGCAGCAATCCAGTCCGAGGAGGTCACACTCTTGATGTCGGCAAAGGCACGCGCCACGGCATGCGCCACACGGCCAGGGGCGACCACGTCGGGCCTGCTCTCCTCGACAGGCAACGCGTAGTCGGGCGACTGCTTCACGAGCGCGTTCAGCTCGCGAAACTTGCCCCGCTGGGCTGCCTTGTGCACCTTCACCACGCGTCCCGCCACATAGGCATCGTAGTATTTCTCGAGCAATATGGGCTGGTACTTCGGGTTGCATGGAACCAGCCAATGTCGGGCATAGCCATCGGTGAAAAACATCTTCACCGTGGTTTCTCCTTCCACGACTGCCACCACGATGTCTCCATCCTCGGCCACGGGCGTAACCACCACATCCAGCTCGTCGCCATCGTCGATGCCCGCCTCCACCATGGAGTCGCCCCTCACGCTGATGGAGAATCGGGACTCGGCACCCGACGCGCCTCGCGGCAATAGCATATACCCATCGGGGACACGATTGGGCAAGTCGGCAGGGCTGCCACAGGGGACGCCTGCGTCGTAGTAAGGTACGGGTGTATTGCACAGCTGGGGATTCCAGCCCTGCTCGTCGAGGAGGGCAAACAGTTCGCGCAGCTCCTCGGGCACTTGTAGTAGTTCTTGTTCGGTCATAAGGGTGTGTAGGATTAAGGGTGGAAAAGGAGGAGTCGCGTCATACGACGTGACTCCTCACCACCATGAAAAAATTTTACTTTTTCTTACTATTCTTATTTTGCGATGAGAGTGTTTCACATTATTCCTCGTCGCCCCAGAGGTTGCCCCATCTGCCACGGCGCTCGTTGCCGAGTGCATCGGCAGAGTTAATGATACCCTCGCTCGTTCCGAGGGTGACAGGGCTTGAAGCAATCATTGCTGCAGCCTCCACGTTGATTTCCTCCACTTCGGGAGTGATATACGTCTTCTTCATAACTATAACTTCTATTTTATGATTTATGATTTAGCGGATAACCTTCTTGCCACCCACGATATACATGCCGCCCTTGACCATCTTCACCACACGGCGACCCATGAGGTCATAGATGGACTCAGAGTCCTGAATTGTAACTTCTGCATTCTCAATACCTGTAGAGCCATCGAGGCGGAGGCTGATAGAAGCAGCCGTTGCTGAGGTCTTGGGCAGGTAGGCCTTGTAGGCCTTGTTGATGAAGGCGGTGCCGTCAGCTTGGTCGAGGTTCACGGTGTAGAGAGCCACAACATTACCCTTCACGCCCAATGCATAGGCTGGTGAAGCGATGGTCTTATCGTAGAGTGAACCTTGAAGCATATTGTTCTCAATGGCTGCAGGAGCATCGGTAGTGCACACGAAAGTATACCCACCAGCCTCGTCGGCATTGATGAGCACGGCTGTGTTAGCGGGGAGTACGTCCTCAACTGCGGTGAGGTAGGCATTGCCACCCTCAACCTTTGCTACTACGTAGGGAGTCAAGCCTGCGGGAATCTCAGCATCGAAACCGAGCATCAAGCTTGCCCACTTGGCATCGCTCACGTTGAGGGTATGGGTAATCTCCGTGGGTGCTACCTCAATGAAGCCCCAATAGCGCTCAATGTTATTAATCCAACCTGATGATTCGTGGGTCTTACCATCGGTATTGTTGTTGTACATGTAGTTGTTGCTCACCTTGACTGAGTACTTGATACCCTTACCAGTCGCGTTGTTGTCGTTATACTCACCGATAGTAACGTTTGTCTCATTGTCAACGAGCGACACTACGCTTCCGTCCATTCCGAGGTATTTGCCTGTGGCTACATCCTTAAGACCATTTGCGGTCTTCTCGAATATTGCCGCACCAGCTTCATTAGCAGAAACTACGATAGAGCTACCGTTCAACTGATTGGTAAGCCAAGGCATTCCAGCTGCATTATCACCCATTAGCTTGTAGAATTTACCCTCTACAGGCATAACGAAGATCTCTTCCTCCTCATCTTCCTCAGGAGTGTCAGGTTCAACGGTGGGATCAGGATACTGTGTCATCTCCCAAAGAGAGCAGGCATTGCCTGAGCCTGGGCCACCAGCATGGCTGTTGGCCTTGAGGTTTACACAAGTACCATCGCTGCAATCCGAACCGTTATTGTTGAGGTACTTATTATTACCGATGGTAAAGGTCACTACGTTAGCCACATTGTCTTTGCCACCTACGCCCAATGTCCACACGGTACTCTTCTCGGTGCTTGCTGAGATATTGCTTCCGTTGTGGTTGAGGTATTTGCCAGCATCTACAATCTTGATGTAATAGCCATTCTCTTCATTAGCTTTTTCAAACTTAATGAAGGCAGCAGTAGCCGACTGGCCACTAATCTTGCCATCCTCGGTGATACCGATAAAGCGCGCTGTGTTATGCGCAACGCCCGAGCGGCACTCGAGGGTGTAGAGCTTGCCTTCAGTGATGGAGGTTACCACCTCTGAGGGCAACGTAGTGTATGCCACGCGAATGGTTCTATTCTCTGCATCAACGGTCACCTCGGCATCGTAGCCCACAACGGTCTTGGCCGTCACATCGGCTGCAGTAAGGAACTGGGTAGACACCACCTTGGCACCATGCGCATATTCGGCACCATCCAAGGTGATACCACCCGCAACGTCGCCCACAACCTCTACGGTATATTCGAGGGTATACACATTGGGGTTCTCGATGATCTGCATCTTAGCGCCATGGTCGGTAGAGGTCCAGTTGCGCACAGCCTTCTCGCTTTCATTGGTTACGATGCAGGCAAAGTTGGTTGAACCGTTGCTATAGCCGCCACCTGCATGAAATGCAAATGACCCATCATCATTGACGTGGATGGCATCCAGTGCGGTCTTGGTTTCGGTAAACTTATAGTCTCTACCGTCGCGTGTCACATAAGCATTCTTGGCAGGGTGATAGAGGTAATACTTATCATCTTCTGAGATAATTTGCCACACAACGGTTTCATCAAAAGGGCTTACCTCCTCGGCATACTTTGCGCGAACATCAGCATTTCCAGGCTCACCACTACCGAAGTTAGTCACACCGCGCAAGCTAAGATAGGTGTCGGTAATAGATTGGTTCCAAGCGAGGTATCCCTCGTTATTCTTAGACTTGATGTGATAGAGCTTGTAGTTCTTCAGCTCGGTGAGAGAAGATACCTCGCGATAAGGCTCGGCTGCACTTCTATAGGTAACGGTGATCACGCGGTCGTTGAGGGTAACCACACCTTCGTAACCCTCTACAGCGATGGGGGCTACCTGCTCTACGGTGAAGTACTGAGTTGCATAAACGGTGCCACCATGCGTTGTTTCAATATTGGCATATACCACGCCGCCTTGGCCCTGAAGACCTACTACCTCGACGGTGTAGAGCTGCTCCTGCTGCATGTCGCCCGCGATGCTCACCTGGCTACCGCGCATATACTCGGCAGGGATGGTGTAGGTGCCGTCGCCAGCAATCTCCGTATAGGGCACCTTTACCTCAATCCAGTTGGGGTTGCCCTTGTCGTCGAGCTGCTCCTTGGCCGACACATTATAGCCATACTTAAGGGTAAAGCCATACTGCACGAAGCCGGGGGCAGGCGAAATCTTCACTTTGAGGGGCTGCTCATAGCCTGTAACGTAACTTATCAGGTTAGTGCCATCGGCAGTACGGATATCACCATTGAGCTGCGAAGCGTTCACAGTAACTTGGTCGCCATGCACATCGAGCATGAGGTCTACGATGCCACCACCATTGGTGATGATGTCATTAGCGCCGGCAGGGTTGATGCTGTTCCAGTCTACCTTATAACGCATACGGTAGAAACCAGCGGCGGTACCTGAAGGTACGGTGAATGCGGGTACGCCTTGACCGATACCGTTACCATCGCCACGTGTGGTGCCGTCGCTCTTGTACCATGTCTCACCAATCTGCAGTGTATTGTAGCTCACTACGTCACTGCCCTCGGCAGGAGTACCATTGGCATTGAGACCGTCGTCGAAACGGGCGTCGCCATTCCAGTCTACATATACATAGCCGCTCATCCAGCCACCCGTGTAGTTAAAGGTGGGTTGCACCTCGGCACCAGCCTTGGCTGAGAACACGCTGGTAGTGGTGTTGTCAGAATAAAGTTTCTTGCTGCGTGCAGCCGACTCATAGGTCTTGCCTCCTGAGGTGAGACCCACCTTGTTGAGGGCACGGTCGCCACGGTTCATAGCAGCCTCCTTGTCATAGGTGAGGGCATACTGCTCGGTAGAGAAGCGCTTGTCGGGGTTGCCGTCCACTACAATCTCGTCGAAGTAGGCCACCCAGTCGGCTGCATCCTCGTCGGGAGTGCGCAGATCGGGTACGATGACGAGTGCGTGGAGGTCGATACCGCTATTCGCGTTCTCCTCCTTAGAGTATGAGAAGCCCTTGAAGCTCACCACGATGTCCTGCCAGCCATCTTTGGGCTCTATATTGGTAGTGGTGTAGCTCCAGAACTGCTCTACGTCGTGACCTGCCTGTCCGCTCCAACTCTCCTCGAGTCGTCTACCCAGTCCGATCACCATCATGCGGCTTGCAGCGGGTTTGTCCTTGAGGTAGGTCATCACGTGAACGTACTGCAACTCCTTGGTCACGCGGATGGGCTCCTTGAGGTCGATGCGCACGCCATACACGTTACTGCCGTAGCGGCTGCGCTGGAAGGCTACCACCTTCTCACTGCTGTTGGGAGCTACGCCGAGCACCTCGTCGGGCGTGGTGCTGGGGTTGAGGGCTACGCCTGCGTTGCCCTCGAGTTCGCCTGTGCGGAAGGGGCTCTCCTCCCACTTGTCATATACGCCGATGGACTTATAGTCCTCGGCATCAAAGGTAATCGTTGTCTGCGCCTTTGCGGTGAGTCCGAAAAACATCAACGCAGCAGAAAGTAATATATTCGTCTTTTTCATAATTTCTGTGTTTTTAATTGTTCGTGTCGATGTTTCTTCTCATTAATATACATTGAGGTTAGAGAGCAAGGGGCATGCGCGGCTATCCTCGATGGTGATGCGCAACTTCTTGGCATTGTAGCCGTTGCCATAGCTTGATGAGGTGCTTCCGTTGAGGGGGATGATGCGCTTGTAGCCCACGGTAGTGGTCTGCATGTTGGGGCAGAGCTCGGTCCAGGTAGAGCCGTCGGCGCTATACTCAATCTTGAACTCCTTGATGCGCTGACCCAGCTTGATGGGCTCCTGCATCACGAGATAGCGGATTACCTGCGGTGTGTTCCATGTGAGGGTGATGGTAGCGCTGTGCTCGCCATCGTTGACACCCCAGTAGGTCTCCTTGTCACCATCGGTGAGGTTCTCCTTCTCATACTTGCCACCGTTGCGGGTCTTGTCTACCTCGATGGTAGCAGTCTTGGCATAGTCAGTAGCTGCAGTGGTCTCATCGAGTCCATATACAGGCACTGCGAGGCGTGAGTGGAGCATCTGGCCCAATTCGCTCAGTCGGTTTACACTATGCTCGGGGAGCACACCATACTGATCGGGCGGGATGTTGAGGATGAGCGTAGCATTGCGGCCTACGGTCTCGAGGTACATCTGGAACAGGCGCTCAGCGCTGTGTATGCCCTCGCCATTGTGCCAGAACCATCCGTGGCTGGTGCCCTTGGCATCGCTCTCGCCCGGGTGCCAGAGCCAACCGTTGATGTCACCCGTACCACGGATACCATTGTCCTCGGTGTCGTGGTCGGTCATCGCCCAGTCGGTCTCACCGGCATAGCCATCCTCGTTACCAATCCAGCGGGCCTCGCCACCTACACCCCACATAAGGCAGTTGGGAGCAATCTGATGTACACGCCAACGCAGGTTGGGGATGTCGTAATAGATGGCCGCATCGATATTGCGTGAGCCACCCTCGCCACCATAGTAGCCGTCGCCACCGCGAGCACCGTCGAACCACATCTCGAATTGGTCAGAACCATACTCAGCCAACTCCTCACACTGCTTGAGGAACACTTCAGTCACGTAGCGATCGGTGCCGTAGAGCGCCGAGTTGCGGTCCCACGGAGAGATGTAGAAGCCATACTTCATGCCATGCTTCACACTGGCTTCTGCAAAGAGCTTGGGGATATTGGCCTTGGGGCCAAACTCGCCGCCCGAGTTGGTAATGTTGTGATCGGTGGTCGCTGTAGGCCACAGGCAGAATCCATCGTGGTGCTTCACCACCGCGATGCCACCCTTCATACCAGCAGCCTTCACCGAAGTCACCCACTGCTCGGGATTGGGCATAGCCTTGGGGTTGTAGATTGTCTCATCTTCATCACCAAAGCCCCACTCCTTACCGGTAAAGGTGTTCATACCATAGTGGAAGAAGGCATAGAACTCAGTCTCATTCCACAAAATCTGTCTCTCATGGGGCACGGGATGGCAAGGCAAAGGCGCATTGTCGGGGTTATTCCGAGTCTGCGACTTAAATGCAAAATCCTGTGCGAAACCCAATACTGGCACCATAAGGCCAGCCAACAAAACTTTGAATTTCATAAATTACTGTTTTTTAGGTTTTAGTTGTGTTATTGATTCATACAAAAAAAACGAGCGGACCCTAGCATGCTGTGTGCACACCAGAGACCGTCATCGCTCAATGCCGTAGCAGGGGTGAAAACGCTGTTTTTACCCCCCCCCATATTTACAAATGTAAATTCGCTTGTTATCAGTAGGTTATGCTCTATATATCGTGTTCCCATGGGTTATGTCCGTATTTCAGCGCAAAGATACAACATCCCACCAAGCAATGCAAATATTTCGGCAGGAAAAGACATTTTGCAAGGTCCGAAGTACGAAGTCCGAAGTTATATTCCGCGCTCCGAGATGGCGCAAAAAGGATGAGGTAAAAAAATCCTTATTTTTGTATTAGATATACGTAGTATATATAATACTTAAATAAGCC
>JAFZFN010000013.1 GCA_017555875.1 Bacteroidaceae bacterium | reverse complement strand
TTCAGAATTCAGAATTCAGAATTCAGAACTAGACAAGCGCATCTACCACAGCGCTCCTGCCCGCAAGTTCAGCAATGTGATGGGTTCGCAAGAGACCTATTATAAAGAACTAGACGCCGACCGTACAGAGGGTTGCATCCGCGATCTCGAGCATGCTTACTCCAAAGATGGCGGACTTGCTGTACTCAAGGGCAACATCGCCCAAGATGGTTGCGTAGTAAAGACAGCAGGTGTGGACGAGAGCATATGGAAGTTCTCTGGCCCAGCCAAGGTATACGATTCTCAAGATGCTGCCGTGGAGGGTATCCTCGGTGGCGACATCGTAGCTGGCGACGTAGTTGTCATCACCCACGAGGGCCCCAAGGGAGGTCCCGGCATGCAGGAAATGCTCTACCCCACCTCATACATCAAGTCCAAGCACTTGGGCAAGGCTTGTGCCCTCATCACCGACGGTCGTTTTTCTGGAGGAACATCAGGACTCAGCATCGGCCACATCTCTCCCGAAGCTGCAGCTGGTGGCAACATCGGAAAGATTGTCACAGGCGACATCATCGATATTGACATTCCCGCCCGCACCATCAACGTGCGTCTCAGCGATGAAGAACTGACCTCACGCCCCATGACTCCCGTAACACGCAAGCGAGAAGTATCCAAAGCACTCAAGGCTTATGCTTCGCTTGTGAGTTCGGCCGACAAGGGTGCCATACGCCTGATAGATTGAAGCTCATATTTGTAGCTTTGTTCTATCCTTTTAGAATTACAAGAACTCAATAACCATATAATATTATAATATATGATTACAGGCTCAGAAGCTCTCATGCGAGCACTTATCCATGAGGGAGTCGACACAGTGTTCGGCTACCCTGGCGGTAGCATCATGCCCGTGTTTGACGCCATGTTTGACCATCAGAATGACTTCAAGCAGATACTCGTACGCCACGAGCAAGGTGCCGCTCATGCAGCCCAAGGCTATGCCCGCTCTTCGGGCAAGGTGGGTGTATGTATCGTCACTAGTGGCCCTGGTGCTACTAACACCATAACGGGTGTGGCAGATGCCATGCTCGACAGCACTCCCATCGTTGTCATTGCCGGACAGGTAGCTGCAGGCTTCCTCGGCACCGATGCCTTCCAAGAGGTCGACCTCGTAGGCATCACACAGCCAATCACTAAGTGGAGTTATCAGATACGTCGAGCAGAAGACATTGCATGGGCCGTAGCACGCGCCTTCCATATCGCAGGCTCAGGACGTCCTGGCCCCGTAGTGCTCGACTTTGCCAAGAATGCCCAGGTGGGCATGGTCGATTTCAAGCCCACCTCCATCATTGTTGACCGTGGCTACATTGCCGTACCCGAGACCTCAACTGCCAGCATAGCTGAGGCAGCAGCACTCATCGATGCCGCCGAACGCCCCCTGCTACTCTCGGGACAAGGAGTTGAGCTAGGCAACGCCACAGAAGAATTGCGCACCTTCGTCGAAAAAGCCGACATCCCCGTAGGATGTACCCTTTTGGGACTCTCTACCCTACCCCACGGACATCGCTTGCGCAAGGGTATGTTGGGAATGCACGGCAACCTAGGCCCCAACACCAAGACCAACGAGTGTGACCTGCTCATTGCCGTGGGTATGCGTTTCGACGACCGCGTCACTGGCCGCCTCGACGCCTATGCCAAACAGGCAAAGGTGATACACCTCGATATTGATCCTGCCGAGATCAACAAGAATGTACACGCTGACGTAGCCGTCCTAGGCGACTGCAAGAAGACACTTGCTCTGCTCACCGAGGCCATCAGCGAGCGCAAACATACTAATTGGATTGACAGCTTCGTTCCCTACGAAGAGAAGGAGTACGACGAAGTCATCCGCCATGCCATACACCCCGAGGAAGGAGCCCTGCGCATGGGCGAGGTGGCTCGAGCCGTGAGCGAGGCTTCGGGCAACAAGGCCATCCTCGTCACCGACGTCGGTCAAAACCAAATGATGTCGGCACGCTATTTCCAGTACACACAGAAGCGCAGCATCATCACCTCGGGTGGTCTCGGCACTATGGGCTTCGGTCTGCCCGCAGCCATAGGAGCCACCTTCGGTGCTCCCGACCGCACCGTATGTCTCTTCATGGGCGATGGTGGCATACAGATGAGTATCCAAGAGTTTGGCACCATCATGGAGACGGGTGCCCCTGTAAAGATGATCCTACTCAACAATAACTACCTGGGCAACGTACGCCAGTGGCAGGAGCTTTTCTTTGGCAAACGCTACTCTTTCACCCCGATGGCAAACCCCGACTACATGAAGATTGCCGAGGCCTATGGCATCCCCTCACGCATTGTTACAGACCGTGCTGACCTCGAAGATGCCATCCGCGAGATGCTTGACACTGATGGTCCCTACTTGCTCGAAGCAGCCATCATGCAGGGCGAGAACGTGATGCCCATGACTCCTCCGGGCGGAGCAGTGAATGTGATGATGATGAACGCAACAGATTGCTGATACAGCAACCGATGATATAGGAGTCTGTTTCGCGACAGATTCCAACTATACAACTCAGAAAATACACAGAACGGCAGACGTGGCTTTGGCTGCGTCTGCCCTAAAGACATTTGGAATATGGAGATTCTAGACCTGGTCAAGTGCTTTGCCAAGCATTCGGGTGCTAATGCCTTCGGGCATGTATGGAACGATGAGAGTGTTCACACAATACACCTCAAGGGATTGTCAGCATCGGCCACTCCGATGCTCTTTGCAGCTTTGGCGGCAAGTGACACGCCATGGCAAGTTCCTGTATCACTCTTCGTGCTCAACGACTTAGAAGAAGCCGGATACTTCTACCACGACCTCACACAGATGCTGGGCGATGGGCAAGTGCTCTTCTTTCCCTCATCCTATAAGCGTGCCATCAAATATGGGCAAAAAGACTCTGCGAACGAGGTGCTGCGCACAGAGGTGCTGACGAGACTTAGCGAATTGAAAATTGAGAATGGAAAATTGAAAATTAATAGTACAGAGACTTGCGGAAAACACGAAAGCCATCCGGATGGAAATAATTATCAATTGTCCACTCTCAATTGTCCATTATATATTGTCTCTTACCCCGATGCCCTAGCCGAACTGGTGGTATCTCAAGCGACTCTCACCGACCGTTCGCTGTCACTTTCTGTAGGCGACACCATAGAGATTCCTGTTATGGAGCAGCAGCTCATGGGCGAGGGTTTCGAGCGAGTCGACTATGTGTATGAGCCAGGACAATTTGCTGTGCGTGGTAGTATCGTCGATGTCTTCTCCTATGCCTCCGAATACCCCTACCGTATCGACTTCTTTGGTGACGAGGTCGACAGCATACGTACCTTCGAGATCGAGTCGCAGCTCTCGCGCGACAAGGTTCCCCACGTGAGTATCGTACCCCACTTCGAGAATAGCGAGGCACAGGGCTTAGTATCCTTCTTCGACCTCCTTCCTGAGAGTTCTGCTCTTGCGTTCCAAGATTACTTCTGGGTACACGAAAGAATAGACCAACTTAGCGCTGAAATTGAAAATTCAAAATTGAAAATTGAAAGTGCGATAACACCTTCAGACTTGCAGCAAGATGGAAATAATTCTCAATTATCAACTTTCAGTTTTCAATTATTAAAGTCACCAGACTTTATAAAAGCTACTACAGCCTTACGCCGTATTGAGTTTGGCACTAAGGCCAGCACCACAGTGCAGGCAACGGTAACCTTCGACACCTCTCCTCAACCACTCTTCCATAAGAACTTCGAACTAGTGGAGCAGTCGCTCACCGACCTCATCCATCGTGACTACCATATATATATACTCACCGATAGCGCCAAGCAGGCCGAACGACTCAAGACCATCTTCGAGGAGCGTGGCAATGACATCCCCTTCACAGCTGTCGACAAGACCATCCACGGAGGCTTCACCGACAACACCATGCGTGTGGCCTGCTTCACCGACCATCAGATCTTCGACCGCTTCCACAAGTACAACCTACGCAGCGACAAGGCGCGTAGTGGCAAGATGGCCATCTCACTCAAGGAGCTCTCTCAGTTTGAGCCGGGCGACTATGTCGTACATATTGACCATGGTGTAGGTCGCTTTGCTGGACTTGTGCGTATGCCCAACGGCAACAGCACACAAGAGGTCATCAAACTCGTCTATAGCAACGAGGACGTGGTGTTTGTATCCATCCACTCATTGCATAAGATTTCCAAATATAAGAGCAAAGAGGGTGAGGCCCCACGTATCAACAAACTCGGCACGGGCGCATGGGAGAAGCTCAAGGAGCGCACCAAAACCAAGATCAAGGACATCGCCCGCGACCTCATCAAGCTCTACTCGCAGCGCACACAAGAGAAGGGCTTTGCCTATAGTCCCGACAGCTTCCTACAACACGAGCTCGAGGCTAGCTTCCTCTATGAAGACACTCCCGACCAGCTGAAAGCAACGCTCGACATCAAGGCCGACATGGAGCGCGAGCGCCCTATGGACCGTCTGGTATGTGGCGATGTGGGCTTCGGCAAGACCGAGGTAGCTGTGCGCGCCGCCTTCAAGGCCGCCTGCGACAATAAGCAGGTGGCTGTGCTTGTGCCCACCACCGTGCTGGCCTATCAGCACTGGCGTACCTTCTCAGAGCGTCTCAAGAATCTTCCTTGCCGCGTAGAGTACCTGAGCCGTGCCCGCTCAGTTGCCGACACCAAGAAGGTGCTCGAGGGCCTCAAGAACGGCGAGGTCAACATCGTCGTGGGTACTCACAAACTCATTGGTAAGAGCGTACAGTTCAAGGACCTCGGCCTGCTCATCATCGACGAAGAGCAGAAGTTTGGCGTCTCGGTGAAGGAGAAGCTCCGCCAGCTGAAGGTGTCGGTAGACACACTCACGCTCACCGCCACCCCCATCCCACGTACCTTGCAGTTCTCACTCATGGGTGCCCGCGACCTGAGTGTGATACAGACCCCACCTCCCAACCGCTACCCCATACAGACCGAGGTACATACCTTCAACGAGGAGATCATCCGCGAAGCTGTCAACTTCGAGCTCAGCCGTAACGGACAGCTCTTCTTCATCAACAACCGCATACAAAACCTTCCCGAGCTAGCTGCCCTCATCACGCGGTGTGTACCCGATGCCCGCATCTGCATCGGTCACGGACAGATGCCACCCGAGGAGTTAGAGAAGGTTATCATGAGCTTCGTCAACCACGACTACGACGTGCTCATCGCCACCTCCATCGTGGAGAACGGTATCGACATCCCCAATGCCAATACCATCATCATCAACCAGGCGCACAACTTCGGTCTCAGTGACCTGCACCAGATGCGTGGCCGCGTGGGACGTGGCAACAAGAAGGCCTTCTGCTACCTCCTTTCACCGCCCCTCTCTGTGCTCACTCCCGAGGCCCGACGTCGCCTGCAAGCCATCGAGAACTTCACCGATTTGGGTAGTGGCATCCACATCGCTATGCAGGACCTCGACATCCGCGGTGCGGGCAACCTCCTCGGTGCCGAGCAGAGTGGCTTCATTGCCGACCTCGGCTACGAGACCTATCAGAAGATTTTGGGCGAGGCCGTACATGAGCTCAAGACCAATGAGTTTGCCGACCTCATCATGGGCGACACGGGCGCCGATGGCAAGATTAGCGGTGAAGGCTTCGTCGAGGAGTGTGCCTTAGAGAGCGACCTCGAGCTGCTCTTCCCCGACGAGTACATCCCCACCAGCAGTGAGCGCATGCTCATCTATCGCGAGCTCGACAACTTGGAGAAGGACGAAGAGCTCAGCAAGTTCCGTACCCGCCTCACCGACCGCTTTGGTCCCATCCCCCCCACTGGTGAGGAGCTACTGCGCGTCGTTCCCCTGCGTCGTCTGGGCAAGCAGCTCGGTATAGAGAAGATTCTCCTCAAGGGTGGCCAGATGGCACTCTACTTCGTGAGCAACCTCGAGAGCCCCTACTATGATAGTGCAGCCTTTGGCCGTGTGATGAACTACACCGCCATGTCTCCTTACGAGTGCCGCTTCCGCGAACTCTCTGGCAAGCGTAGCCTGCTCATCAAAGGGATCAAGACAGTAGAAGAAGCCTTGGGCGTGCTGTCGATGATGATGCACTATTGAGAATACACAATGTCTTTATCTAAGACTCCCTAGTAAAAAAAAAAACAATGCGAGAGGGCACTATGTGTCCTCTCGCGCTATCTATTGATGCCCTTTCTTTTTAGAACTTATTGCAACGCTCAAAGAAGTTGATGGCTTCGAGCTCCTTGCGGCAAGCCTCTTCCTCTGCATCTGTCATGTTCTGGAACGGAGTACGGTTGGGACCGAGGTCCAGACCGATGAGTTTCATGATGCGCTTACCACACACGATGTTGCCGCGATAGTGGCAGATGACGTTGATGACCTCCTGCGCAAAGTTTTGCAGCTCTCGTGCCTTCTCCAAGTCACCTGCGTTCCATGCGTCGATGATGCCCACGAGGTTGCATCCGTTATAGTTTGTAGTGCCACCGATGCCACCCTGTGCGCCACCCATAGCGAGTGAGGGAAGGATGGTTTCGTCCTGTCCATGCAGCATATCGAACTTACCGTTCTTGTAGAGGCGACATTGGTTATACTCGTAGATGCTCTCGTAGGTGTACTTGATGCCCGCAAAGTTGGGGATGCGTCCGTCCACCGCCTTGAGGAACTCCACCATAGAGAAGTAGGCCCCATTGAATGCAGGGATGTGGTAGTAGTAGAAGGGCAGCTCAGGAGCGGCAGCAGCAATCTCCTCGCAGTACTTCACCAATTCCTCTATGCGACCAATCTTAGGGAAGGGAGGTGCCATGACACCAATACCGAAAGCTCCTATCTTCTGTGCGTGAGCAGCCATGCGGCATGAGCTCTTCACGCAGGTGCTACCTACGTGTACGATCACCTTGAAGTCCTTCGGTGATGCCTTCATCCACACCTCAGCAAGCGCTATGCGCTCCTCCTCAGTGAGCATATATCCCTCACCCGACGAGCCATTGATGAACACGCCCTTGAGTCCATTCTTCTGCAACATCTCCGCGTAGGCAGGGATGGGTTCATAGTTCACCTCACCATCCTCGTAGAATGGTGTGAAGGGAGCATTGATAAGTCCGATAATCTTTTCCATCGTTTTCTATTTTATGAGTTATGAGTTGTGCATACGCAAACATACGCTGCAAATGTAGCAACAATTCACCACACTTGCAAGAGTATAGTGGAAAAAGCTCACTCGCCCTTTCCTCGAAGGATTTCCTCAAGGCGAAACATCTCGTCGCGGTACTGGGCAGCCTCGGTAAAGTTGAGCTGCTTGGCAGCCTCCTGCATCAGCTTGCGGGTGCGGGCGATGCTCTTCTCCAATTGGCTACGCGACATGTACTCCACGATGGGATCGGCAGCAATGGTACTGAATTCTGAATTCTGAATTTTGAATTCTGAATTGCCTGCCGGATGTCTTTGGGCGGACTCTGTAGCCCCCTCTCCTTGCGAGAGGGTTGGGGTGAGGCCACTCTTGATCTCTTTCTTTATCTGCTGGGGTGTGATGCCATGAGCCTCGTTGTAGGCGAGCTGCTTCTCGCGTCGACGGTTGGTCTCATTGATGGTCTTGGCCATGCTGTCGGTGATGTGATCGGCATACATGATGACACGTCCGTTGACGTTGCGGGCTGCACGGCCCGCTGTCTGTGTGAGTGAGCGATGGTCGCGGAGGAAGCCCTGCTTGTCGGCATCGAGAATGGCCACGAGCGACACCTCGGGTAGGTCGAGTCCCTCGCGGAGGAGGTTGACCCCGACGAGCACGTCATGCTCGCCTCGACGCAGAGCATTCATGATCTCGACACGCTCCATGGTGTCGACATCGCTATGGATATAGGTGCATCGCACTTGATGACCCAGCAGATACTCGGTGAGTTCCTCAGCCATGCGCTTGGTGAGGGTGACCACGAGAGTGCGCTCGTCGCGCTCGGCACGCACGATGATTTCCTCCATGAGATCGTCCATCTGATTGAGGCTGGGGCGCACATCGATGATGGGGTCGAGCAGGCCTGTGGGGCGGATGAGCTGTTCGGCCACGACACCCTCGCTCTGGATGAGCTCGTAATCGGCAGGGGTGGCGCTTACGTAGATGACCTGATGGGTCATCTCCTCGAACTCCTCGAATCGTAGGGGACGGTTGTCCATGGCTGCGGGAAGACGGAAGCCATACTCCACGAGGTTGAGTTTGCGGGCACGGTCGCCACCATACATGGCACGTATCTGGGGAACGCTGACATGGCTCTCATCGATGACCATGAGGTAGTCTTTGGGGAAGAAATCGAGCAGACAATAGGGACGTGTGCCAGGCTCTCGTCCGTCAAAGTAGCGTGAGTAGTTCTCGATGCCCGAGCAGTGTCCCAGCTCGCGCATCATCTCCATGTCGTAGGTGACGCGTTCGTGGAGTCTCTTGGCCTCGAGGGGCTTGCCTACCTCGCGGAAGTAGTCGACCCGCTGTGCGAGGTCGTCCTCTATCTTGTATATGGCCTGCAGGGTGCTATCCTTGCTGGTCATGAAGAGGTTGGCGGGGTATATCTTGTAGCCGTCGTAGGTATTCATGCGCATGCCGCTCACGGGGTCAATCTCCTCGATGGCGTCGATCTCATCGTCCCAGAACTGTATGCGTAGCATGTCGTCGGCATAGGCGAGGTAGATGTCCACGGTGTCGCCCTTGACACGGAAGTTGCCACGCCCTGGGTCGAGGTCGTTGCGCACGTAGAGGCTGTCGACGAGGCGGCGCAGGAGTACGTTGCGGTCGAGCTTCATGCCCACACGCACCTCAATCATGCTGTTGTAGAACTCTGCCGGATTGCCCATGCCATAGATACACGACACGGAGGAGACCACGATAACATCGTTCCTTCCCGAGAGCAGGGCCGAGGTGGCCCGTAGGCGCAGCTTGTCTATCTCGTCGTTGATGGCGAGGTCCTTCTCGATGTAGGTGTCTGTAGAGGGGATGTAGGCCTCGGGCTGGTAGTAGTCGTAGTAGGAGACGTAATACTCCACGGCATTGTGGGGGAAGAAGCTCTTCATCTCGCTATAGAGCTGCGCGGCCAAGGTCTTGTTGTGGCTGAGGATGAGTGTGGGGCGACCCACATTCTTGATGATGTTGGCTATGGTGAAGGTCTTGCCCGAGCCAGTGACACCGAGCAGTGTCTGTGCGGGCACACCGCGGAGCACCCCCTCGGTGAGCTGTGCTATCGCTTCGGGCTGATCACCCATGGGCTGATAGTCGGAGATGAGATTAAAGTCCATACGTACACCTATTATTTATACGCAAAATTAGTATATTTTCTCGGAAAAAGAAGATTGTTTCGATAAAAACCTTACCTTTGTGGCCAACAACCGAAACATAAGACAGACAATCATGGCATCAAGCAACAATCATTTGGTAATCATGGCTGGCGGCATAGGTAGCCGCTTCTGGCCGATGAGCACACAGGAGCGTCCCAAGCAGTTTATCGACGTGATGGGCTGCGGACGTACGTTGATACAGCTCACCGTGGACCGATTCGAGGGTCTGTGCCCCAAGGAGAACATCTGGGTGGTGACCTCGGAGCGATATGCCGCGACGGTGCGCGAGCAGCTGCCCGAGATACCCGAGGAGAACATCCTCAAAGAGCCCTGCCGCCGCAACACGGCTCCGTGCATAGCCTACGTGAGCTGGAAGATCAAGGCACGCAACCCCAAGGCCAACGTGGTGGTGACCCCCAGCGACCATGTGGTGATGAATGTCAAGGAGTTTCAGCGCGTCATCGGCTCGGCACTGGACTACACGCAGCACTCCGATGCCATCCTCACCTTGGGCATGAAGCCTACACGTCCCGAGACGGGCTACGGATACATCGAGGCCGACCTGAGCAGTGCCTCGGCATCAAACAAGGAAATCTTCCGTGTGGACTCCTTCAAGGAGAAGCCCGACTCGGAGACGGCACAGCGATACATCCGCCAAAACAACTACTTCTGGAACGCGGGCATCTTCATCTGGAACGTGCGCACCATCGTCAATGCCTTCCGCATCTACCAACCCGAGATTGCCGAGATCTTCACCGCGCTGATGCCTCACTTCTACACCGACAGCGAGCAACAGGAGATAGACGCCCACTTCCCCGAGTGCCCCAACATCTCGGTGGACTATGCCATCCTGGAGCACTCCGACGAGATCTACGTCTTCCCTGCCGACTTTGGCTGGAGCGACCTTGGCACATGGGGCTCGCTGCACGTGCAGATGAACAAGGACCTCGCGGGAAACGTGGCCATAGGTCCCGACATCACGCTCTACGAGAGCCGCGGATGTGTAGTACACACCATGCAGGAGAAGAAGGTGGTCATCATCGGCCTTGAGGGATGCATCGTGGCAGAGAACGACGACCATCTGCTCATATGCAAGCTCGAGGACGAGCAGCGCATCAAGGAGTTCTCGGATAAGAATTAGGAGTTAGGAGTTAGGAGTTAGAAATTAGGAGTTAAGGGGAGTTAGAGGGAGATAAATGGAGTTAAATGCCAAATGTCTTTTCTCGCGTAAAAAACATTCGACCTTTATCTCCCCAAGGAGCGAAGCGACTATCTCCTTCTATCTCCCTTTAACTCCTAAAAATACAATTCCCTCTCCCAGCGCAAAGCAACACAAATGAAGGAGATTTCCCCACGGATGGGGAAATTTCCTTTTTATCTTTAGGAGATTTCATTCGTCGGGGTAAATATATCCTCGTACCTTTGCACCAAGAAAGAGATGTTGATCGTATTACTAACGAACTAAAATGACGAACGTATGAAACAGATGAGAATTGCCATGATGATGATAGCCTTGGCAGCTATCAGTGCAGAGAGCCTCGCAGCAATGAGCCTGAGCGAGATACGTCACGAAGCACGCTTCCTGAGCGACCGCATGGGTCACGAGCTGGGCCTCTCGAACCGTCAGTATGAGGATGTGTATGAGATAAACTTCGACTTCCTCTATCATGTGAACGAGGTGATCGACGATGTGGTATACGGATACGACGATGCGGTGGACTACTACTACTACCTGCTCGACGTGCGCAACGAAGACCTCATGTATGTGCTCCGCAACCGCCAGTACCGCAAGTTTGTCCGCCGCGACTACTTCTACCGTCCCCTCTACATGGTGGGCCACTCGTGGGGTATGCGCATCTGGAAGCGCTATGCCGACCGCAACTACTTCTACTTCGGTGCGCCCATGTGCTACCACTCCTATAGCGGAGCCCACTACCGCATCCACTTTGCCCACAGCTACTATGCCAGCATGTATCATCACGTGCTCTTCGACGGAGGCTTCCGTCTCTGGGGTGTGGGCCACGACCACCGCCATCACGACGGCTGGCGCAGCGCAGGGCGAGACAAGTATGCCGCTGCAGGAAGCCGTCCCTGGCACAATGCGAACAACTATGAGCAGAGCCGCCGCGACCTCAGTGCAGGCTTCGTGAGCATCCCCTCACGCGACGAAGGCAGCCGTGTGGTGAGAGCCGACTCGGAGCAGAGCCGCCGCTCGGCCATGTCCTCAGAAGCTGCATCGCGCAGCAGCGCTTCGGCTAGTGCATCAAGCTCGCGCAGCAATAGCAGTGCGTCAGGTTCGCGTAGCAGCAGCGCATCGGCAAGCAGTTCACGCAGCAGTGCATCGTCCAGTGCATCGAGCTCACGTAGCAGCGCAAGTAGCTCACGCAGCAGCTTGGCATCAAGCGCACGTAGCAGTGCGGCATCATCCAGTGCTTCAAGCTCACGCAGCAGCAGCGCCAGCAGCTCGCGTAGCAGCGCATCGAGCTCGCGCAGCAGTGCAGCCTCATCGGGCAAGAGTGCAGGCAACTCGGCATCGCGTTCGTCCAGCGCTTCGAGCCGTAGCAGTAGTTCATCGAGCCGTAGCAGCAGCGGTAATGCTTCGCGCAGTGGCTCTAGATAAAGAGAGTAACACTTGTCCACAGACAAGACAGAGGGTGCGTCGTCATGACGCACCCTCTTCTTTCTTCTACAGAGTGAAAGTCTATTACTCCACAGGGCCCATGGGGATTACCTTGACCTGTGCCACTCTGAGGATGGGGAGGAACTTGCCTACTTCGCCGCCACGATTGCTGTGATTCATGACAGACTCTATCTCGACACCAGCCTCGATGAAGTTATTGACCTTGACGCCCTCCAGGGTGATCACTGAGCACTCGCTCACGCTGGTCTCAAACTTGGAGGCAAGGTCTACGGTGCCACCCCACATGGGACACAGCCGTGCAGATACCTTTGAGGGGAGTGTCTCCTCGGCCTCGGTATTGGGGGCCAGTGTGATCTCAATCTTGTAGTTGTAGTTGCGCATCATCCGCTTGGGCAGGGTGAGCTCGATGAAGGGGTTCTTCTTCGCAGCTGCGGTGTACTTCCAGTAGCCATTGCCTGGCACGCCCCATGAGGCATCACACTCCACATAGGTGGCCTCGGTGCTGCTGGCCTCGTCGAGCACAGCGGTCTGGAGGTCGGCCACAAACTCTGTCGCATAGATGTCAAGCAGATACTGGAGGAACTCCTCGCCTACCACATCGAGCAGGTAGAGCTTGCCCTCGGCACACTCATACACCGTGGTGCACTGCGCCTTGAGTGCCTCGTGGCGCTCGGGAGTGAGGTAGTCGTTCCAGTGGTCATCAAAGTGATATTCGAAATAGGGGTACTGCTCATCGAACTCCCTCCATGCACTGGAGCTGGGGAACACATAACCCTTCTCGGCCACGTAGTCGGGGAGGATGGATGCGCCGTAGATTCTCATCGGGGGGTAGCCCAAGGCGACGCTCTTCACTGCACTGTAGAAGTACTGCTCCTCGTAGAGGTCGCCAATGGCGGGACGATACACGAACGAGCGGAAATAGTAGGTGGTGGCATACTCGAGGTCAGCGAGCACACCCTCATCGTTATAATAATTATCCCTATCACGCACCGACTCGCCCAAACGGAAGGATACGCGGTGCGATGAGAGCTCATCGACATTGGTCAACGGCCACTCCAGCTCCACCAGAGTGCCATTCTCCACCGTCACGTCGGGCGAGGTGGAGTACAGGATGCCCCAATCTTGGCCATAGCGGCTGCCTGTGATATACGGGTCATCGAATCCGAAGTTCGCAGTGATGTCAAAATTGATCTCATAGCCCTCCATCACGAGGTCGAGCTGGCTGATCTGGGTGTAGTCATCGTCGGACACGACGGCCAGTCCGGTGAACGAGAAGTCGCGGAGTGCACCGACGTGATACTCCTTCACCGTGCCATCGGTCATGTGGACACGCATCACCTTCTCTGTCTGCGCCGAGGCGCCGAGGGTCATGAGCGCGCAGAGCGCTGTAAATATAGTTCGTTTCATAGTCTGTTCTGTATTATTTATATTCGGGTAATAGATGTGTGGGGCAGAGTTCGATATAGTCTATCATAAATTGCATATACCCATCGTCAGGAGCAGCTGCATTCTTGAGACGCAGGTAGTGGTCGCTCTTGCCATCGGTGGTGAAGGTGGTGATGATGCGACGAAGACATAACTCGTTTTCGCGTTGCGATGCTCCACTCCACGGAATATAAATATAAGGTAACCCTTTTCTATATCCCTGATTGAACAGCAATAAGTCGTTTTCTGCAATAGCTTCTTCATCGTTTTGTAATTCCTTATCACTTTCCCAACCAATACTTGTAGCTACCATCCTAAAATCAAGTGTGTCAATAAACTCTCCGTCAAGGTATGCACAAGCTACACCTCTTTGAGGGCCTGCGGAATGGCCGATATTCAGTTCGTATGTACCAGCTGGTACCGGAGGCAACTTGATAGTAACATCGAAAAGCTCTACCAACATCATCTCATCAGTCTGTGCATTGTGCCAATTCTTGTTAAACATATAATACATTCGAGTACTTTCGCTATTGACCCGCACATTCTTCAATGCTCCTGCAGGGAGAAAGACTTCTTCATCAACCGACAGAGCGAAACTAAAAGGAGTGCTGCAACGAAGACCATTGTTCATCAGTTCTGGCGAAATAGTCGAATTGTTCACGATAATCTGCTCATCGAGCACCACCTCCTGTGTCTGCTTGTCGTAGGCGATGATGCCGCCGACGTAGTGGTAATAGCCGTTGATGGCCACGCCTTGGAAGCTGGGGTCGAGCACAGCACCCTCGACGAGTACACCACGGTCGTCGGCATGGTCCTGCAAGCCACGGCGATTGATATAGACAATATCAGGCGCACCGGGAAGCAAGGGGGTCGAGCACTTGAGCAACGAGTGAGGCATCATCGTCTCATACCAGTCGGCAATGTCAATCCTACTACGAAAATAGGTATCGGCCACTCTGCCGGCTCGTTCGTTAACAATACCAGCTGCCGTGAGCTCGCTCTGCGTTGCCTTGCGGTCAAGCAGGTGGTATGCCACGAAGCGGTTAAGCGAATTGCGGCGATCAGTGGGGTCGGTCACGCCAGCGTCTTCGGGGTACATCTCGTCATACACCTTGGCGGCGTATGCCTTGAGGTCGGCAAGGGAGCCGATGCCATAGAGCGCCAAGATCTTGTCGGTCTCCACAAAGGCGGTGTAGCCCTTGCGCAGCTTCTGCAGTGCATAGGCCTGTTGCAGACGATAGAAACCCTGAACCATGGCATGCTCAAAGTAGTAGTCATAGTCATAGATGGCGCGCAGCGAGTCACACAGGCCGGTGAGCTGCAGGGCCTCGTTGAAGATTTTGATGTTGGGGTCCTTGGCCATCACCTCGGGGAGGGTCTCCGCGACCACCTCGCCAAAGGAGATGTGGTCGATGTGCTCCACGGGGATGACGTCACTGCTCCAGTAGCCGTTGACATGGAGAAACTCCTGTGCATATAGGGCCGAGGTCGCGCAGGGGAGCGCGAGGGCGAGTAGTATCTTCTTCATCGTTTCAAGAGTTTAAATGATTGTTTATTACCGATATTCAGGATGTAGGTGCCGGGCGTGAGCGACTCCAGCGAGAGCTTGAGCACACCGTCCTCAGCCACAGGCTCGGCAGCTACGCGACGTCCGTCGAGGCCATAGAGGTTCACCATGTCGGCACTCTCCACACCAGCGACCACCACTTCGGACTGGTCCACATAGACGATGCGGATGACGCGCTCGTCCTCCATCGTGGCAATGCCCGTGGGGTCGTAGGGCTTGAAGTAGATCTTCGTCACCTCTTCGTAGATGTAGCCTGTGACCTTGTCGCCACAGACGATGGAGAGCTCCTTCTCGCCCATCTTCACCTGAGGTTTCTTGCGGAGCGACACCTCATACGTGGTGCCCGACTTGGTCTCGACAACGAGCGTGCTGAACGGGCCACCTGCCCACGCAGCTAACCTAGCCACGAGGGCAAACAAGAGAAAAAGTGTAAATCTTTTCATCGTGTAATGCGTTTATGTTGATACTATTTGATTGATTCTTCTTAACAACTACAAAGATACAAAAAAATTACGACAAGGCAAAACTTTCGGCATAATCTTTATTTTCAGAAGCGACCTGTCTTCACTGCACTCAGGCGGCTGGGCAGTCAACCCAATCCGTATGGTTGCAAGGTCCGAAGTACGAAGTACGAAGTTATTTTCCGCGCTCCGAGATGGTGCAAAAAGGATGAGGTAAAAAAATCCTTATTTTTGTATTAGATATACGAGTATATATAATACTTAAATAAGCCTCTTTTTTTATAGTGCTCACTCGCGAAAAAGTCGGCACACTGCGCAGGTAACTTCGGACTTCGTACTTCGGACCTTTGCCTCGCGTGGCGCACGCGCATTATGCGCGTATCCCGACGCTCAGCGAGTTACGCTGAGCAATTAGGAGTTAGGAATTAGGAATTGGAAAAGGCGCGACGCATGAAATCTGTGTAATCTAGAATGAAATATTAGATTAAATCCGAGTAATCTGAGTAATCCGTGGTTAATAAAGACGTAATTATGTTAGTCTGCGCAGCGAGACGCGTCTTTGTACGAAATCGCGCATCTCTTTGTGCGCGTGGCGGTTGCGCAGAGAACTTTGCAGCACTTTGCAGAAGATTGCAGTAAGTCGGGATGCAAAATTTAATTGCAGTACCTTTGCATTGTAAAACATCATCTACGACGCAAAATACAAATCACCATAAAAACTTGCTTATCCAAACGAATTACACTACCTTCGCAGTCATGAAACATCTACTCACCCTCTGCCTCCTATCGTGCCTGTCGCTCTGCGCCGCAGCACAAGACATAGCCTCGATGCACACCCTGTGGACCCTCGACGACGAGCACCACGGCGAGAGCCCCATGGAGGTGGTCTTCGGTGCCGAGAGCTTCAACTTCTTCGACAACCGCGAGGTGCACAGCCCCTACCAACGCTCACAGACGCTCTTCGGCTCACGACTCGGTGTGGAGCTGGGACTGAGGAGCGATGCCAACACCATCATGGTGGGCGTCACGGGAGTGAAGGACTTCGGCCAATCGGGGCTGGCCCACGAGGACTTCACCTTCTACTACCACTACGCGGAGGGGCGCGTGACGGGCGCCTTCGGTTCACTGCCTCGCACACTGCTCCGCCGCGAGCTGCCCGACATCTTCGTGAGCGACTCGATACGCTACTACTCCCCCACCCTGCACGGCGTGCTGCTGCAGTACACCACCGAGAATGGCTACGCAGAGGTCTACTGCAACTGGCTGGGCAAGCAGGGTGAGCGCGAGCGCGAGGTCTTCGAGATCGTCACCGACGGACGCTTCGGGAGCAAGGGCTACTATGCCGGGTGGTGCGCACAGCTGCTCCACTTCTCGGTGCCGCGCCACGCCATGGGCGAGCAGGTCTACGACAAGATCATGCTGAACCCCCACGTGGGATTCGAGCGGAGCGGCCTGCGCTGGGCCGACGCCATCAGCATCGAGGGCGGACTGATGCTCTCGCTCAACCGCGACCGACGCTACATGGTGTGGCAGGCCCCGATGGGATTTCTGGGCGAGGCACGAGTGCGCAAGGGACGTGTCGAGCTACACGAGCGGCTCTATGCCGGCAACCCACAGCTGTCCGACTATGAGACCTTCGGCAATGCGCTCCACCGCGGAGACCCCTACTATCGCAGCGACCTCTATAGCCGCACCGACATCCGACTCTACCTGCTCAGCCGCCCCACGGTGCAGTGCTATGCAGGAGCATCATTCCACCTCACCGAGGGCGCACTCGACACGTCGCAGCAGGTGATCCTGAGGGCGACATTCTGAGCACTTGGCGCAGAACAGAACACAAATCATAGACAACAATGAAGAGCAACTACAAAGAAGAGAACAAAGAATTCCTGAGACAGAAAGCCACCGAGGAGGGCATACACACCACCGCACAGGGCGTGCTCTACGAAGTGCTGCAACAGGGCTCGGGGCCGCGAGCTACGATACGCAGCATCGTGTCGGTATACTACAGGGGGATGCTCACGAGTGGCAAGGTGTTTGACGACAACACCCAGCAGGGCTACCCCGACGCCTTCCGCCTGGCCGACCTCATCACGGGGTGGCAGATAGCACTCACACAGATGTGCCCCGGCGACAAGTGGCGCATCTACGTCCCTGCCGAGGTGGGCTACGGAGCCACCTACGTGGCAGGCATACCCAAGCACTCGACACTCATCTTCGAGATTGAGCTGGTGGGAGTTTCTTGAATTAGGAATTAGGAATTAGGAGTTAGGAATTAGGAATTTTGCCATCCGGCAGGGCACGCATCGCGGAGCCTTAATTCCTAACTCCTAATTCCTAAATTCTCATTTGCTGACAATTCCTAACTCCTAGATTATTCCACCCTTACCCTCCCCGTCTCCAGTGCCAGCTGCTCATAGCGTTCGCGCAGTCGGGGCATGCGTGAGGCACGTATCGAGAGGCGTATGCGACAATCCATCTGGAAGTCCTGCTCCACCACCGCGGGGCTCTCCTCCTTGACGATGCGCATCACCTCGTTCATCATCGGGTATTCGAAGTAGACATCGAGCGTGAGGTCCACGGTCTTCTCCACCACCTCGGCCACGTCGAGCGCCTCGGCAGCAGCCGCCTTGTAGGCCACGATGAGTCCGCCCGTGCCCAGCTTGATGCCACCGAAGTAGCGCACCACGACGACAAGGATATCCGTGAGCTCGCGACTATTTATCGCCCCCAGGATGGGACGGCCCGCCGTACCCGAAGGCTCACCATTGTCATTGGCACGGAAGTTGGTGCGCTCATGCCCGAGCATGTAGGCATAGCACACGTGACGGGCATCGAAGTACCTCTTCTGACACTCGGCCAAGTGCTCCTTGATCTCGTCGAGCGTGGTCACAGGGAATGCCATAGCAATGAACTTGCTACGCTTCTCCGTAAACACACCCTCACATGGGGCCACTATCGTCTTATAGGTATCCAAGAGATTTTTTTTACATTTTCGTGCAAAGATAGTGCAAGGCGAGGGAAAATCCAATAATTATCCGTATATTCGCAAGCGAAAAGATACGCATTATCAAACAAAACCATAAATAAAGATTTACTCAATGAACTGGCAACACACTAAACATGCGCTACTTATGGCAACAACCATTGTGGCAGGAGCACTAAGCTCGTGCACCGACAGCACAGACAAGAAGGCCGACACACCCTTCATCGGCAAACATGAAATCAGTATCGAGGGCGACCGCATGACCCCCGAAGCCCTATGGGCCATGGGACGCATAGGCTCCATGAGCCCCTCGCCCGACGGCACGGAGATAGCCTATGGCGTGACCTACTACAGCGTCCCCGAGAACAAGAGTCACCGCGTCATCTACACCATGAACGCCGACGGCACCGATAACCACATGATCACCACATCGGCAGCCAGCGAGGGCGACGTGACATGGATCAAGGGAGGCACCAAGCTGGCCTACCTGAGCACCGAGAGCGGCACCAACCAGCTGTGGGAGATGAACCCCGACGGCACAGGACGACGCCAGCTCACCGACCTCGAGAAGGGCATCGAGGGATACCTCTTCTCACCCGACGAGACAAAGGTGATCCTCGTCATGACCGTCAAGAACGGCCCCACCACCGCAGACAAGCACCCCGACCTGCCCCTCACGACGGGACGCGTCATCACCGACCTCATGTACAAGCATTGGGACGAGTGGGTCGACGAGATACCCCACCCCTTCGTGGCCGACTTTGACGGCAAGAGCGTGACCAATGTGCACGACATCCTCGAAGGCGAGCTCTACGAGTCGCCCATGCGCCCCTTCGGAGGCACGGAGCAGCTCGCATGGAGCCCCGACGGCAAGACCATCGCCTACACCTGCCGCAAGAAGCGCGGAGCAGAGTATGCCAAGAGCACCGATAGCGACATATACCTATATGATGTAGAGACAGGAGCCACACAGAACATCTGCAAGCAGCCCACGTCAGCCGACAAGAACATGGGCTACGACACCAACCCGCAGTTCTCGGCCGACGGCACCATGATCGCTTGGCAAAGCATGGAGCGCGACGGATATGAGAGCGACTGGAACCGCCTCTACGTCATGGACCTCGCCACGGGCGAGAAGCGCTTCGTGAGCCGTGCCTTCGACAGCAACGTGGACGAGTACGTGTGGCGCCCCGACGGCAAGGGATTCTACTTCTGCGGCGTATGGCACGGCACCACCATGGTCTACAGCCTCGACCTCGACGGCACCCTCACACAGCTCACCGAGGGACAGTACGACTTTGGCGGCATCACACTCATGGGCGACCGCATCCTCTGCAAGCGCCACTCCATGGCCGAGGCCGACGAGATCTATGCCTTCTCGCCCGACAACGCCAAGGAGCTCGCCCAGCTCACCACAGAGAACAAGCACATCTATGACCAGATCGAGCGCGGCAAGGTGGAGCCACGCTGGATGACGACCACCGACGGCAAGCAGATGCTCACATGGGTCATCTATCCCCCACACTTTGACCCCACAAAGAAGTACCCCACCCTGCTCTTCTGCGAGGGCGGTCCGCAGAGCCCCGTGAGCCAGTTCTGGAGCTATCGCTGGAACTTCCAGATCATGGCAGCCAATGACTACATCATCGTGGCCCCCAACCGCCGCGGACTCCCAGGCTTCGGACTCGAGTGGAACGAGGCCATCAGCGGCGACTATGGTGGTCAGTGCATGGAGGACTACCTCACCGCCATCGACGAGATGGCTAAGGAGCCCTACGTCGATGCCGACCGCCTCGGCTGCGTGGGAGCCTCATTTGGCGGCTACTCGGTGTACTGGCTCGCAGGACATCATGACAAGCGCTTCAAGGCCTTCATCGCACACGACGGCATCTTCAACCTCGAGCAGCAATACCTCGAGACTGAGGAGCTATGGTTTGCCAACTGGGACCTCGGAGGCCCCTACTGGGAGAAGAACAAGATGACAGAGCACTCGTTCAGCAACTCGCCCCACCGCTTCGTAGACAAGTGGGACACACCCATCCTCTGCATCCATGGCGAGAAGGACTACCGCATCCTCGCCTCACAGGGCATGGCCGCCTTCAACGCAGCCGTGATCCGTGGCATCCCCGCCGAGCTGCTCATCTACCCCGACGAGAACCACTGGGTGCTGCGCCCACAGAATGGTGTGCTCTGGCAACGCACCTTCTTCGAGTGGCTCGACAAGTGGCTCTAAGCTGATAGTCGGGAAAAGCGACAAGAACATATATAGAGAGAGGGTGGGCCCGCGGGCTCACCCTCTCCTCTTCTTTTTTTATTTAGGTCCTATAATTTAACCTTGCCGAAAAGGGACCTACCTTTGCATGCACCGTCGGCAATCTTACCGCACGCTCAGCTTGGCTCTCACCGTACTGGCCCCCTCATAGTTGGCGCTGGTGGGATAGCCTCCATAGATGGCTCCGCTCTCCGTCTGAGCCGAGTATTTGTAGTTGGTTCTGAAATGCATGGTGTACTCGCCTGGCACCAAGGGAGCCTCGAAGCGCAACATCGGAGGACACGCCTGCTTGTGAGGCGCTATCTGCTCCACCTTGCGCTCGATTACCTTCTCGCCAGAGGCATCCCTCAGCGTCCAGTGATAGACAGCGCTGGTGATGTAGGCACCAGTGTTGCTCACGCGGATGAGCGCCGTAATGGAGTCGCCAGCATTGCAAGTGGTGGTGAACGTCAGGTTTTGCTGATTGTCTAAGGTGATGGTCTCGACCTTGTCCTTCGTAAACCTCAGCGTATTCTCATATTCGGGAGGATAGCTGTATATGGGGTCGGGAGCACAAGAGCAAAGGGCCAAGCCTGCCACCACAAGGAGTGACAATAGGAATGATTGATATCGCATCGGGAAAATGTCTTTTTTTGTGGTCAATGATGATTACTAAAGATAATTACTAAACGATGATTACTACAGGTTCACAAACACCTCGTCCATGGCCTTGCGATTCTTCTCGCCAGGCTCGTTCACCTTGGGGTAGCCGATGGGGATGAGCACTACGGGCTCGAGAGGGTCGGCAATGCCGAAGAGCTCACGACAGAGGGTGACATCGAAATTGCACACCCAGCAGGTGCCCAAGCCCTGCTCGGCAGCAGCCAGACAGAGATGCTCGACAGCGATGCTGATGTCGATGTCGGCATGGTCCTTAGGCTCGGAGCGACGTCGCTTCCACGACTCGTCGTGGTTGGTGCAGGCGATGATGTACATGGGAGCCTCGTTGAACCAATCGCGATGATAGCATTGGCGTATCTTGGCACAGTCCTCGGGCTTCGACACGACGAAGAACTTCCAAGGCTGGAGGTTTACTGCCGATGGAGCGAGTCGGGTACACTCCATCACGTAGTGCAATGTTTCGGGTTCGATGACACGGGGCTCGAAGGAGCGCACCGAATAGCGTGCTTTAGTCAATTCTAGGAAATTCATGCTTTGATTTATGATTTGTAATTTATGATTTTTGATTTATGATTTATGGTGTGGTCCGGAGGCAATGCGCCCACTCGCACGAATTTTCAACTTTCAATTTTCAATTTATTCGTCCGAATAGTCGAGCATGATCTTGCGATACTCATTGAAGATCTTGGAGCGCGACACGAAGCCCAGGTAGCGCCCCTCCTCATCCTCGACGGGGAGGTTCCAGGCGCGTGTCTCGTCAAACTTGCGCATCACGACATCCATGGCATCATTGACCGAGATGCGTGCCACAGGGTCGCGCATAAACTTGTCCACCGTGTAGCGCCGATAGAGCTCGCTGCGGAACATGTAGTGGCGCACATCGTCGAGCTGCACGATACCCACGAGGCGATTGTCCTTGTTGAGCACAGGGAAGAGGTTGCGGCGCGACTCAGAGATCACAGTCGTAAAACGCCCCAGCTCCATATCGGCCGTGGTGGCCTTGAAGTCCTTCTCGATGACATTCTCCGTACGCATCAGGGTGAGGATGGACTGGTCCTTATGATGGGTCAGCAGTTCACCCTTCTTGGCCAGACGCATCGAGTAGATGCTGTGTGACTGGAACACACGGATGGTGAGGTAGGAGAACACCGACGTGATCATCAGCGGCAAGAAGAGGTCATAGCCACCCGTGAGCTCGGCAATGAGGAAGATGCCCGTGAGCGGAGCGTGCATGACACCACTCATCAGACCCGCCATGCCGAAGAGGGCAAAGTTGTTCTCGGGGAGGTAGACATGGACACCCATCGTGTTGCAGAGGTGTGAGAAGACAAATCCCGATATACACCCCAAGAACAGGCTGGGAGCAAAGATACCGCCACAGCCTCCACCAGCATTCGTAGCCGTGGTGGCAAAGACCTTGAACAGCACGACCAGAGCAAGATAGACGAGCAGCAAGCGCGAGTGACCATAGAAGAAGGAGTTGTCCATCGCAGCGCCCCACTCGCCCTCAGTGCTGCCATTGAGGAGCAGCTCGATGGTCTCGTAGCCCTCACCATAGAGCGAGGGGAAGAGGAAGATGAGCAGGCTGAGCGCGATGCCACCGATGACAAACTTCACGTAGGGATTCTTGTATCTGCGGAAGAAGTCCTCCAGCTTGTTCATCGTCTCAGAGAAATAGAGCGACACGAAGCCACACACGATGCCCAGGAGGATGACGTAGGGGATGCGCTCCATGGTGAACGAGTTGACCATGGTGAAGTGGAACATCGATTCCGTGCCCGTGGCTATGTAGGACACCGTGGCGGCCGTCACGCTCGAGATGAGCAGTGGCATGAGCGACGACATCGTGAGGTCTATCAAGAGCACCTCGATGGTGAACACCAAGCCCGCGATGGGCGCCTTGAAGATGCCCGCGACAGCACCGGCAGCACCACACCCCACAAGGAGCATCATCGTGCGGGCATCGACACGAAACAGACGCCCCAGGTTGGAGCCGATGGCCGAGCCCGTCAGCACGATGGGGGCCTCGGCACCGACCGATCCGCCGAAACCGATCGTAATCGAACTGGCCAGGACCGACGAGTACATATTGTGAGGACGTATGCGGGCTTGCTTACGCGAGATGGCGTAGAGAATCTTCGTCACACCATGTCCGATGTCGTCGCGCACGATGTAGCGGATGAAGAGGCCTGCCAGGAAGATACCCACCACGGGATAGAGCAGGTAGAGGTAGTTGGCCCCATTGATGGTAAAGTTCTCGGTGAGGAGATGCTGTATGAAGTGAATGAGATGCTTCAGCGTCAGTGCAGCAAAGGCCGAGCAGAGCCCCACGAGCACGGCAAGGATGAGCGTAAAGGTCTTGGCACTGATATGCCGCTCGCGCCACTGGGTGAAGCGCACAAACCACGGCGTGTTTAAGTTTTGTGTATAGTCCATATATTTTCGAAAACTAATTGGCAAATATAAATCAAATAATCCTTACCTCCAAACAATATACGGCTTTTAATACAAATCTGGAGAATGATGGAAAAATCGAAAGAGAAACTACAATTAAATTTGTTTTTTCACTCCGCTTTAAGTAATTTTGCGGGGATGATACGACAAGAGCGCATCATCGCAAAGCTCCACGACAAGGAACAACACAACAATAAAAACATAGATATATCATGACCAAGAGTTTCGTAACCATCGCAGACCTGAGCAAAGAGAAGATTATGAGTTTGCTCGAATCTGCCGCCCGCTTTGAGGCCAACCCCAATCGCAAGACACTGGACGGCAAGGTGATAGCCACACTGTTCTTCGAGCCCTCCACACGTACACGACTCAGCTTCGAGACAGCGGTAAACCGCCTCGGAGGACGCGTCATCGGATTCAGCGATGCCGCCACATCAAGCTCATCGAAGGGTGAGAGTCTCAAGGACACCATCATGATGGTGGGCAACTATGCCGACCTCATCGTGATGCGTCACCATCTCGAAGGTGCAGCCCGCTATGCCAGCGAGGTGTCGCCAGTGCCCATCATCAATGCCGGTGACGGAGCCAACCAGCACCCCTCACAGACGATGCTCGACCTCTACTCCATATATAAGACTCAGGGCACGCTCGAGAACCTCAACATCTACCTCGTGGGCGACCTCAAGTATGGCCGCACCGTACACTCACTGCTCATGGCCATGCGCCACTTCAACCCCCTGTTCCACTTCATCGCTCCCAAGGAGCTCGCCATGCCCAACGAATACAAACTCTACTGCAAGGAGCACGGCATCAGATATGTGGAGCACACCGACTTCACCGAAGAGACCATCGCCGATGCCGACATCCTCTACATGACTCGCGTGCAGCGCGAACGCTTCACCGACCTCATGGAGTATGAGCGAGTGAAGGATGTCTACATCCTCAAGGCCGACATGCTCAAGGGCACACGCGACAACCTGCGCATCCTGCACCCCCTACCTCGCGTGAACGAGATCGCTACCGACGTAGACGACAGCCCCAAGGCATACTACTTCCAGCAGGCCAAGAACGGACTCTACGTGCGCGAGGCACTCATCTGCGACTGCCTGGGCATAATTGAGTAAGAAGGCCCCCTCTAACTCCCCCAAGGGAGAGGACCAAGACATCACGCCTTAATAGACTTTTATAGACTTTAAAGCCCTTAATAGCCTTTAACAAAAAAAACCTATTATGAACAACAAGAAAACCGAACTACTCGTTGCCGCATTGGAGAATGGCACGGTAATAGACCACATACCTTCAGAACTGGTGTTCACCATCGCTTCGCTCCTCGAGCTCGACAAGCTCACATCGAGCGTCACCATCGGATACAACCTCAACAGCAAGAAGATAGGCAAGAAAGGCGTCATCAAGGTGGCCGACAAGTTCTTCTCCGACGAAGAGATCAGCCGCCTCTCGGTGGTAGCCCCCAACGTGGTGCTCAACATCATCCGCAACTTCGACGTGGTGGAGAAGAAGGAGGTCACCACACCCGATGAGCTGCACGGCATCGTACGCTGCAGCAACCCCAAGTGCATCACCAACAACGAGCCCATGAGCACCTACTTCCACGTGGTGGACAAGGAGGCTGGCACACTCAAATGCCACTATTGCGAGAAGGAGCAGAACAAAAGCAAGGTGAAGCTGGTTTAATAGGGAGATGTTTTTTAGGAGATAGAAGGAGTTATGAAATGGAGTTAGAGGGAGTTATAAGCCTATAGTTTTTACGCGCGATGAGACTATCGGCCTTTATCTCCCTTTAACTCCCTCTATCTCCCTCTAACTCCTAAAAAAATCATCACCCTTAACTTCCTCAGAACTAAAGAGAGCTTATGAAAGTCAACTGGAAACCTGGCACGATGATATACCCCCTCCCTGCCGTCATGGTATCGTGTGGCGCCACAGAGGAGGAGCACAACATCATCACCATCGCGTGGACGGGCACCATCTGCACCAATCCCCCGATGTGCTACATCTCCGTACGCCCCGAGCGCCACTCGGCGGCCATCATCAAGCGCACCATGGAGTTTGTCATCAACCTCACCGATGCCTCTACGGCCTATGCCACCGACTGGTGTGGGGTGCGCTCAGGCAAGGACTACAACAAGTTTGAGGAGATGGGGCTCACCCCAGGCAAGGCCTCCATCGTGCAGGCTCCCATCATCGAGGAGGCACCGCTGAGCATCGAGTGCCGGGTGAAGGAGATCATCCCGCTCGGCTCCCACGAGATGTACATTGCCGAGGTGGTCAACGTCATTGCCGACGACAGATATATCGATCCCACGACGGGCAAGTTTGAGCTTGCCGATAGCGACCCGCTCATCTACCTCCATGGCGGATACTACCACCTGGGCGAGAAGATAGGCAAGTTCGGCTGGTCAGTGGAGAAGAACCGCAAGAAGAAAAAGTAATGCGCATCATGACGCGACGTGTCACCATCATCATTGCCCTCCTCTTGTGCTGCACCCTCACGCATGCCTCCCACTGGAAGCATGAGGCCCTGCTCAACTATGGTGTCAAGGGAGGGTTCAGCTCCACCATCTACGAGGTCAACGACTTCGTCGTGGCAGGCGTGCCCATAAGCGAATATGTCGCCAAGTCGGAGATCAGCTCGTTCTACACCGCCTTCGTGCGGCTCAATGCCAAGCGGCACTACCTACAGAGCGAGATCAGCTACAACATCAGCCACTACACCATCGAGTTTGCCACATCGCAGTGGAACCCCTCCGCCACGCCCTATGAGCTCTCGGCCCTCAGCACCAAGATCGTAGGCTTCGAGGTGCCCCTCTACTACGGGTACCACATCCTCAAGGAGGGCCCCTACGGACTATCGTTCTACATCGGTCCCAAAGCCAAATTTGTGCTCACCGACTACAGCGTCCACCACTTCGAGAACTCCCCCTACGACCACCTCTCCGAGAGCATCTACCCCATCAACTTCAGCCTCATGACGGGGCTCAGCGTCCACATCTCGCGCATCTTCTTCGACTTCTCCTTCGAGTATGGCCTCCACAACATCTCCAACGGGTTCCACACGACCGACATCCTCGGCACCCCCAGCGAGGAGAGCCTCATCTTTGACCGCCGCAAGAATGTGTTAAGCTTCTCCGTAGGATTTATGTTCTGAGAGCAAACTTTTTTTGCCTTTCTCATTTTTTGCATTACCTTTGTGCCTACAAAAACGTACGGGGCTCGACAGGTAGAGCGAGCCTACGTGATAACAAGGATATACTCATACAATAAAAACATAGGAGACAAAAGATTATGATGAACAAGTGGTTCGAGTGTAAAGTAAAATATGTGAAGACCATGGAGAATGGTCTGGAGAAACCCGTGACCGAGACCTACCTCGTAGATGCTCTCTCCTTCACCGAGGCCGAGAAGCGCTTCCTCGAGGAGATACGCCCCTTCATGAGCGGCGAGTTTGAGGTGACCAGCATCAAGCCCGTCAAGTTCAGCGACGTGTTCTATTGCGACCTCGAGAGTGCCGACAAGTGGTTCAAGTGCAAGCTCGCCTACATCACCGTGGACGAGAAGAGCGGAGCCGAGAAGAAGAGCACCTCGAACTCACTCGTGCAAGCCGCCGACCTGCGCGAAGCCATCAAGTACCTCGACGAGCAGATGAAGGGCACCCTGGGCGACTATGAGATTGCGGCCGTGACCGAGACCATGATCATGGACGTGTTTCCCTACAAGGCTGACATCTGAGTGATTTAAGGGTGAAAGGTTAAGGGTGAAAGGTTAAGGGTTAAAGGTGATAGCATCTTTGACTCCGTCAAACTTCGGCCTCGCTCGCTGAGCGATTGCACGAACTTTCAATTTTCAATTCTCAATTTTCAATTCCCCTCATGTCCATCTCGTCCAACATAGAGCATCTGCGCAGCTCACTCCCCTCGGGGGTGAGCCTGCTTGCCATATCCAAGTACCAGCCCATCGAGGCGCTCCGCGAGGCCTACGATGCTGGGCAGCGCATGTTTGGTGAGAATCACATCCAAGAGATGGCAGCCAAGGCCTCCGTGTTGCCGTGCGACATCGAGTGGCACTTCACGGGGCACGTGCAGACCAACAAGATCAAGTATATGGCTCCGTTCGTGAGCCTCATCCATGCCGTCGACTCGTTTCGTCTGTTGCGCGAGATCGACAAGCATGCCGCCAAGCACGACCGCGTCATCGACTGCCTGCTCCAGATACACATCGCTCAGGAGGACACCAAGTATGGCTTCACCATCGACGAGTGCCGCACGATGCTCGCCACCGAGCCTTGGCGCGAGCTACGCCATGTGCGCATCACGGGCCTCATGGCCATGGGGAGCAATACCGACGACATGGAGCAGGTGCGCTCCGAGTTTCGACAGATGAAGGTGTTCTTCGACGAGCTGCGGTCCACCCACTTTGCCGACGAACCCCCGTTCTGCCAGCTCTCCGAGGGCATGACCGACGACTACCCCATCGCCATCGAGGAGGGCAGCACCATCGTGCGCATCGGCTCGATGATCTTCGGTGAGCGACAATACAAGTGATGCCTTTTTTCCGCTCTCCTCAGAGAGAGAGGCCCTACCCATAGCCAAGCCCCCCGCACCTCGGGAGGCTTTTTTTATTCCTCGGCCAGCAACGCCTTCACCTCCTCGTTCGTCTTGTAGAGTTTGTCCTTACACTCCTTGATGAGTCGCTTTGCCTCCTTCAGTTTCTCGGCCAGCTGGTCTATGTCCAGTTCGTTACGCTCCATCTGATCCACGATGGTCTCTATCTCCTTTATTGCCTTCTCGTAGTCCATGATTTTTATCCCTAAATAGTAAATTGTAAATGGTAAATCATCAAATCACACCTTTCACCACGCTCTCCACCTCGCCCTGTGCCAGCGTTGTCGTGATCACGCTCCCTGGGGCCAATGCCGCCACGTCGGTCACCACCCTACCCTCACATCGCGTGATGGAATATCCGCGCTGCAGTATGAGCATGGGCGAAGCGCCGTCGACCACCTTCTCCATCAGCTCCAGCCGATGCTGGTGCTCCATGAGCGAGCGCTGCAATGCCGTGCGCATGCGTCCCTCGAGCTGGTCTATGCGGTGTAGCCCACCCACATGGATCACCGAGTAGAGTGCCGGCAGACGTTGCGCCAGCTGCTCCACGCGCTTCTCCTCGCGGTGGATGCGACTCGTGACACCCGTTGCCAGTGCTGCGGTCAGCCCGTCGAGCGTGGCTGCCACGCTGGCCATGCGTGCTATGAGATACTCCGCCGCAGCCGTGGGCGTCTTCACTCGGGTGTGTGCCACCATGTCGAGCACCGTGTCGTCGCGCTCGTGCCCGATGCCCGTGATGATGGGTAGGGGAAACTGCGCACAGTTGGCCGCCAGGTCATAGGTGTCAAATCCCGACAGGTCGCTCGTGGCACCTCCACCACGGATGATGACCACCACATCCCACGCGTCGCGCTCAGCAGCTATCGTGTCGAGTGCCCCGATGATGCTCTCCTCCACCCTGTCGCCCTGCATCACGGCAGGGAAGAGCTTGGGGTAGAACACAAATCCGTAGGGGTTGCCCATGAGCTGGTCACAGAAGTCGCCATACCCCGCCGCCCCAGCTGCCGATACCACGGCTATGCGCTGCGGTGCCAGCGGCATGGGCAGCTCCTTGTTGAGCCCGAGCACTCCCTCCTCCTCCAGCTGCTGCAAGATCTCGCGGCGACGACGAGCCATGTCGCCCAGCGTGTAGGTGGGGTCTATGTCGTGCACCATGAGCGAGAGCCCATACTGCTCGTGATACTCGACGCTCACCTGCAGCAGCACCTTGATGCCCGCCGTGAACGCCTGTCCCGTGGCATGCTCAAAGTAGGGCTTGAGCATCTTGTACACGTTGGCCCATATCGTGCCACGCGCCTTGGCCAGCAGGGCTCCAGCTCGCTCGGCCTTCTCCACCAGTTCGATGTAGCAGTGCCCGTTGTATCCCTCGCGCACCTCGCTCATCTCCGCCCTCACCCAGTAAGCCTCGGGCAATCCCTCGCGCAGCGTCTGGCGTATCAGGCGCCCCAGCTCATATAACGACAAAGTATCCATCATCACGTGTCACTCATCTGTTGTGTTCCCTTTTCGATGCACAAATATCTCACTTTTTTCTCAATCCTCCAAACATATCGAGCCCCCATAGGGCCATCACCTGCGGAATATTGCATACTCGCACCCCTCGCCTCGGTAGTCACTGTGCACGATGATGCTCCGCTGCTTGAAGTCCGACACCCACTGCTTGCCGCTCCATAGGGCGATGTGCCCATAGCGCCGTCCACCGATGGGCTGAAACACCACGATGTCGCCCACCCTCCTCGGAGCCTCCTTGTCCACCTCCTCGAACCTCAGTAGCGGGAGCAGATACTTATAGGTCCAGGCATCACCACCCTGATAGAGCGGTATGCCACCAGCCCTTATCGCCTTGCGCACATACATCGCACATAGCCACGGAGCATGCTGAGAAGAGGTCGGTGGGGCTCTATCTGCGCCATTGCGAGTGGAATCCCGATGAGGCGGCCAGGTATGCCGACGCTATGGCCGTGTTGCGCTCCATGAAGCGCTTCGTGACCAAGGCGCTCCTCGCAGGTCAGGTGGTGGTGCTCCAAGACCTCGGACGCCTGCAGGTGTCGCTCCAGGGTAAGTGCTATCCCGAGGAGGCCCTCGCCGACGAGGAGTTTGAGCCCCGCTCAATGATCAAGGGACACAAGATCGTGTTCCGCCCCGAGGTGAAGCTCAAGGAGGCTATCGCCATGGGACTCTCCCTCAAGCGCATCTCCTCGGAGGCAATGGAGTGATGCTTCCCCTCGGGGCTCACTGCCCCGGGGGAGCAAATTGAAAATTTAAAATTTAAAATTGACAATTAAAAGCTCCATCGCGGAAGCTCAAGGCACACAGCTATAACCCTTAACTCAACAGAAGAGGCCGGTACCCAGTGTGCCGACCTCTTTGTTTTATTTGTGCTGTTCTGCTCTATCTATCCACCCTTCGCCAATTTAATCTCAGCATCGATGACAAAGATGTCACCCTCTTGATCTTTCAGCACATTCCTTGGAAGCAAATCCCACACTTCAATCTCTCCGTTGGTGTAGCGACCATTGGTTGGTGTACTGCTAAACCCGAGGGCTGCCATATAGGTAGAAATTTCTATAGTAGTGGCAGGTGTGGCATCCTTGACAAGGACCTGCTTGAAAATGGGCATAATAGAACTTCCTGGAAATCCCGTGAAGCCATGCAGACTGTACGATGTCTCCATAAACAAGAGGTTGTGGAGAAGTACTTTGTGTAGGAGTTGTATGACGCTTCCTCTGCTGTTGAGCAGATTGTTCACTTTGTAGATGATGTCATTGGATACATAAGTATCGTTTTCATTACCGCTTGGACCTGGCACTCCGAGACCGAACACTTGACTTATAGGCATCCACAAACCATTCTCTTGTGCATAGCCTTCCGCTATGCGCCGTTCCACCTCTGTGGGTCTTACATGGTCTTTGCCTTCTCGAAGTTTTTCTTCATATAGGCAGCAGCGGCGATAGAGTTCATCGGCGATTTCTTTGATTCGGCAATTTTCCTCACCTTCCGCTCCACGGCTTCTTTGTGAAATTGGTTCAAATACATCATTGTTCATCCTAATCATATATGATGCTGCAAAAGTAATCATTTTACTGTATACAAACAACAGCTATCAGAAGAAAATGCATGCCGACACAAAGTTAACAACAGAAGAGGCCGGTACCCAGTGTGCCGACCTCTTTGTTTATGTATACGATCTATATTCTATCAGAACTCTACTTTGGGCGCATTGTGAGTGCCTTCCTCTGCTTCGAAGTAGGGCTTGGTGTCGAAGCCGTAGATGTTGCTGAGGATGTTGCGGGGGAACTTGCGCAGGTAGGTGTTGTAGCTGCGTGTGGCATCGTTGAAGTTGCGACGCTCTACGGCAATGCGGTTCTCGGTGCCTTCGAGCTGTGCTTGCAGCTCCTTGAAGTTTTCGTTGGCCTTGAGGTCGGGATAGGCTTCACCCAATGCGATGAGACGGCCCAGCGCACTGCCTATCTCGCCCTGTGCCTTCTGGTAGGCCTTCAAGGTCTCGGGGGTGAGGTTCTCGGCATCGATGTTGATGGAGGTTGCCTTGCTGCGTGCTTCGATGACTTGTGTCAGTGTCTCCTGTTCGTGGGCGGCATATCCCTTCACGGTGTTTACGAGGTTGGGGATGAGGTCGGCACGACGCTGATACTGATTCTCCACGTTGCTCCATGCTTGGCTTACGGCCTCTTCGCGTTCGACCATTCCGTTGTAGTTGCAGCTGCTCAGGGTGAGCGCTGCGGCGATTGTTAAAATTGCGGTCTTAATCTGTTTCATTGTTGTATTTGTTATTGATTATGAATAGTTGTTTTATAGTTAGAGCCTAAACTCTTCACTTTTCACTCTTAGAATCTGGAACCGGCTCCTCCGCCTCCTGAGCGACCGCCTCCGAAGCTACCACCAAAGCTGCCGCCTCCGAAGCTGCGTCCGCCACCACCGATGATGGGGCCACCCCCTACTCCACCGCCACCGAGATGATGGTCTTCGATGCGGTATACGTTGTGTCCGCAATGGGTGCAGGTGAAGGTTACCTGGTCGCGGCGTAGGCTATTGGTGCGCATGATGGTCATGCTGCCCGAGCGCTTCAGCGTGTGTTGCTTGCACTTGGGGCACTGTGACTGCTTGCGTATGGCAATATATACTATGACGACAAAGATGAGTATGGCTGCTACCATAAAGACCATGAACCCGATGAGGGCCTGGCGGTCTTCGTCGGCCTCTTGACGTTCCTCGTTGATGAGTGTGGGGTCGCCCATGAGGTGATTGTAGAGTGCCCGTGAGCCGGCTACCATGGCTTCGTCCCAACGCTCATCGCCCAGGAGGTGGACCATATATTTGCTCTGTATGCGCTTGCAGATGGCGTCGGGCAGTGAACCTTCAAGTCCGTAGCCGATGACAAACTGTATGCAGCGCTCCTCTGTAGACAGCAGTACGACGAGCCCGTTGTCCTTACCCTGCTGGCCTACACCTTGGGCGGCAAAGAGGGCATGGGCAAACTCGAAACAGTCTGTCGGGTCTATCTCGCCCACTACAGCTACGATGGTCTGTATGCCGGTCTGCTGCTCCAGGGCATAGAAGATGCTGTCCATGGTGCTCACAGCAGCGGATGATAGTATGCCGTCGGGGTTGCAGGTGTAGCGTGTACGGTCTTCAAGGTGTACCATAGGAATGGTGGTAGGTGTGTATACCTTGCTCCATAGGGGAAGGGTCAGTATGCATAACCCTATCGTCATGATGATATGTCTTGCTATAACCTTCATAATATATGCCTGCGTGAATCATAGGACAAGAGGTCTGTCTGACCTGTTGCCGATGCTGCAAATGTAGTGATTTTTATGTAAATTTGTATAATGGTGGTATCCTTTTGTGGCTATTTTTACATTATTTGTGCTGCAAATAGCATCTATCGCTTGTTTATAAATCCCTATACTCAATAACGGTGGATAGCATATCCACCATAACGGACATCCCCCACCCCAAAAAATGCTTTTTACCTCTCTGTGTAATGTCAATTCAAAAAATATAACTACCTTAGCGCGAGCTTTCACAAAATATTCACAAGTTATGGAGACAACGACAAGACTTAAGAGATTTTCGCACCTGATAGGTGTATGCATTGTGGGCGCAGTGGTGACAATGATGTGTGCATGCCATCCTTCGCCCAAGCCATCAGCATCTAAGAGCCTCTTGCTGCTCGTGGATGTGCAGTACGATTTCATTACCGGCTCGCTGGCTGTGGACGGTGCTCCGGCTGTGATGGACGCCCTTGCCGAGTACATCGCCGCACAGCCTCAGGGCAAGTTTGAGGCCATCGTCATGACGGCCGACCACCATCCGGCCGACCACTCTTCGTTCGCGGAGTACGGCGGCATATGGCCTGCACACTGCGTGCAGAACACCGAGGGGGCAGCCATCTACCAGTCTGTGCTCGATGCCGTAAAGCAGCACGATTCCCAAGCACCCATCCTGACCAAGGGTGACAATGTGGCGGTGGACGAATACTCCATCCTCGCCAATGAGGCGAGCGCCAAGAAGCTCCTCGCCATGATAGAGGAGAAGGGCATACAGGAGATCTATGTGGCAGGCCTCTGTGGAGACTATTGCGTGGGCAACTCCATCAAGGACCTCGTGGCTGCCGGACACGGCGACAAGATCCGTGTGCTGACCAGCTACATCGGTAACATAGACGATGGGTCAACACTCCGCACCATCATAGCCGAACATAACCTGCAGGTTGTGGAGTAAGGCTTTATAGGGCTATTAATTAACAGAGGCCGGCACAGCGATGTGTCGACCTCTTTGTTTTTTATACGGCTCATCTCTAGGGAGGGGCTCACCTCGTGAGAGAGAACTTGAGCGACACGCCGAAGTCGTTGGTCGAGGTGGGGTACGACGAGGCTGACACGACGGGGATGTTGGTCTGATGGTCAAAGTAGGCGTTGAGCGTGAGCATGCGCGAGAAGGTGTAGTCGGCCGAGAGGGAGATCTTCAATGCCTTGTTGCCGCTGGTGGCTTGGGTGCTCAGGGCCTGGATGTCGCGACACAGGGCGCTCTGGTCGCGCCACGAGAAGTCGCCACGCAGGTTGAGGTCGTTGCTCACACGGCCCTTGCCGCCCGTGGTGGGGCGCTTGCCTACGCCGAAGAGCTTCACGTTAGTCATCTTGTAGCCTACACCGAGGACGATATCGTCAGAGTTGGTCTCGACGAGCTGCACAGACGACATGCTGAGGTTCATCACGCGGCTCTTGTTGTACTGCAGCTTCATGGTCATGTTGTTGTGCAGGGTGACATCCATGCCGATGAGGGGCGAGAACTGCTCGTTGATACTCACGGCCGAGATGTCAAACATCGACGAGGGGATGGGGCTGCCGGTGGTGACGTCGGAGATGAAGCCGAGGCCGTTCATGTACTCCATGTAGGTGCTGTAGGTGTTGAACGAGCCCACGGAGTAGACGCTCTTGTAGGAGTGGTTGATGTTGACACTCTTGAAGTGCTTCTTGAACATCTCCAGCTTGCCCAGGCCGCTATAGGTGAGCTTCCAGTTGGGGAGCATCGACAGCATCGAGGGGAAGAGGCCCAGGCTCGTGGTGTGGGCATCGCCGCCAGCGTAGGTGGAGAGGAAGGCGGGGATCATCACGTCGGGGGAGTAGCGCCCTACCCCACCGTTGGCTGCGTCGAAGGGACGGCCTGCAAGGGAGGTGCCCTCGGGGTAGACGGCTCCGCTGTACTGGCCCTGCACACGGCGCTGCACGGTCTCGAGGCTCTGCACGAAGTCGGCAAAGCGCTCCGAGTGGTAGCCATTGCTGGCCTTGCGGCGCTCAAAGGCCGAGCCGATGGTGATGGTGGTCATGTTGAACGTGCCGGTGCGCGTCTCGGGCATGCCGGCATACATGAACTGCACGTTGCGGGCATCGGTCTTGACCCACGAGGCGTTGAGGTCGATCTTGAAGTCACGGGCAGGCTCGAGGGTGGCCTTGAGCTGCAGCTCCTCGGTAGCGTTGGAGGTGGCGGCATAGGCTACGCTGTCATTGTCGAGCAGCCAGCCGTTGTCGAAGGCACGCTGCAAGTAGTCCTCGCCCGTGAGGCCGAAGGCAAAGTCCCAGCCGGGGGCGTAGAGGCCACCCTGCTGACTCTGACCGAGCAGACGGCCCGCATCGGGCATGAAGCCGGGGAGACCCATGGAGGAGACGTTCTTGTAGGAGGCCGACACGTTGCGCACGAGCATGAGTCCGCGCGTGGTGTACTGCGCAGCCTTGTACCAAGGCAGCTCGGTGAGGTCGGGGCCGGGGCCGATGGTGAGCTTCACCATGGCGGTGTCGGGGCCAGTGAGGGCGATGGTGTTCTCATCGATGACCTTGTACTTGACCTTGTAGGGGCGGCCGTCCTTGGTGCGCGAGGCTACCTCGGGGCGCTTGCTCTTCTGCCCATGCTTGATGGTGTAGGTGCTGTCGGGGAGGACCTTGAGCTCTTGGGTAAACTTCTTGGGCTTCGTGGCGGGCTTCTTCGTGGCGGGCTTCTTGGTGTTGCCCTTCGAGGAGGCAAACTTCTTGTTGGTCTCCTTGAGGAAGTCCACCTTATTATATAATGTCTCGAGGTTGAGCTTGCCGTTCACGGTGAGCGAGCGCTGGTTGGCCACGGTGTTGCCATAGGTGGTGCCGTCGGCAAGGGTGGCTCCGCGGTTCCAACTGTAGGAGGAGCTGAAGTTGGCATCCATCAGTGTCCAGTCGAGCAGAGGCAGCTTGCTCAGAGGGAGCTGGTACGATGCGCTGAAGGACTGCTGGTAGTCGAGCGCACGACCCATCTGGGCGAGGCTGTGCTGCACGGAGTCTTTCCAGAAGGCATACTCGTCGGGGTAGAGGGCCTTGTTCACCGGCATGTAGGGCTCCTCGATCTCGGCATTGGTGCGGGTGTTGAGGCTCATCTTGAGCGACTTGAGGAGGTCCCAGCGGATGTCCATATTGCGGTTCCACAGGAACTCCTGCGAGAAGGTGACGGGGATGCCGCCCGCGCCGAACGAGCCCTGGAGGTCGCGCGTCTGCAGCTCAAAGTAGCTGCGATTCATCTCGGTGTTGAAGGCAAAGCTCTGTGGCAGGGGGCTGATGCCGATCTGCTTGAACATGTCGAGCCACTTGGACTTGCCCTTGAGCCCCTTGAAGGGCTCCCACGGCTTCATCGCCGGAGCATAGGTGTAGCCTGCGATGGCACGCCACGTGAGCTGGTGCTGGTACTGCGTGGTGTTGCCCGAGTTGTCCTTGACGCTGTGTGAAAAGCCGAAGCTGAAGTTCGACGGGTCGTAGGGCATGGGCTTCTTGCTGGTGATGTTTATCTTCACGTTGCTCAGGCTGAAGTTCTTCGACGTGGTGACGAGGTTGGCTATCGAGGCCAGCGAGTCGCGCTCATAGTCGGTGGGCAGGGTCTCGAGCATGTCGTCGAGGTAGAGGTCGGTGTCGAAGGGGCTATACAGGGGCGAGGTCCTCTCCTGCTGGAAGGAATAGTAGAGCGGGAGGTTGAGCTTGAGCTTCTCGGGGAAGAAGCGGCCAAGGTCAAAGTTGGTGGTCACAGCATACTGGTAGTAGTCGTCGAGGCGACGCTGGCTCACACCCTCCTCGAGACCGCCGAAGCCTGCCGTCTCGGCATGGCCCGTCATGTTGACGCTACCGGCATCGGAGAGCTGCACGTTGAGGGCACTCTGCGCGGCCCAGCCACCCTGGTTGTTGAAGCCCGTGAGGCGCAGCTCGTTGAGCCATACCTCGATGTCCTTGGTCGAGCGCGAGTTGTTGCGCACACCGATCATGATGGTCTTGATCTTGCCCACCGTGGGGTTGCCGATGACGCTGATGCGGTTCTTGGGGTTGTCCTCGTCGAACTGCGAGTAGATGCGGGTCTTCGATACCTCGGGGTTGGTGTTGCTCTCGATGTTGCGTTGGCGCTTGAGCTCGGTGAGCTTGGCAAAGTCGATGTCGAGCATGTTGTCCTCGGGCCACACGGCCTTGCAGCCGCTCGTGGTGTTGCCATCGTAGTAGCCCTCGGGGGTGATGGTGAGGGGTATCTCATACTCGTAGTAGTTGCTCTTGTAGTCGGAGCCCAGGCGCACGAAGACCGACATCTCGCCATCCTCGACATCGGAGACGGACTCGACGAGGTTCTCGGCATGGATATACATCTGCACATGCTCATACTTGCGCAGGTCGAGGTTGGTCTTGTTGTACACGGCACGCGCCTCATTGGGCTCGAGGCCGGTGACCTGCAGGCTCATGGCCTGCTCGTTGTCCTGACGGAGCTGGGGCTGCGAGGGGTCGAGCACACGCGAGATGCCGGGAGGCATGGTGTAGTTTACCGGCTTGCGGTCGCCATTCTCCTCGATATTGACTGATGCCACGACCATGTTGCCGCTCATCTTGGGGGCCTTGTTGAGGGCCGAGTAGATGGGCTGGTCGTAGCTGCGCCAGGTGCCGCGGATGAGCTCCATGGTGGCTAGGCGCACGATGATGGGTTCGCTGAAGCCGGTCATGTAGATGCGCATGAAGCGCAGCGAGGTGAAGTCGCGGATGCTGCCCACGGCCTTCTCATACTTATCTATAGGTACGCGAAACTTGTACCAGTTGACGCTCTCGGTATTGCCATTGCGCAGCTTGGTGCGGTAGGTGCGCATGTCGGTGATGTGGTTGCGGCCCACGACCATGTCCTGCGGGCGCAGCGACACGCGGTACTCGAAGTACTTCTCATACTCGTCGAGCGTGTAGTCCTGGTTGATGTCCTCCACGTCGGGCGTGGTCTTGGCACTCTTGTCGTAGTTGTTGGTGCTGGCCTCCGACGAGGGGGAGTTGCCCTCGGTATTGTTGAACCGCTTGTAGCGCTCGAGGATGGAGAGCTGCTCGGCATCGTAGTCGTCGCCACGGAAGTAGTGGTAGGTGTCGCCCGCAGGGTCGGCCTTGATGCGCTCGTAGGCCTCGGCGCTGACGCGGCCCTGGATGTCGGCGAGGTAGTTCTTGTAGGTGGGGAACGACAGCTCCTCCTCGCTGCTCAGTCCGTTGAGACCTACATCCTGCCTAGCACGGCTGGCGCTGGTGTTGTCGAAGGCATAGACGAGGCTGGCCGCCGTGGGCACACGGCCCCACTGGGTCTCCACATAGCTGCCCTGCACGTCGGTCACGGGCATGCCGTTCTCGTAGAACTTCTTGCCGTCCTTGAGCACGTCCTCGCTCACCTCACCGAGGTTGATGTACATGTCGCCACCGCGGGCCTCGGGGTTGTAGATGAAGGGGTCGAGCATCCAGAACTCGATGTACTCGATGTTGGAGCTCTCAAAGTCGGTCGTCGTGAGCTGGCGCATGATGCCGCCCCAGCGCTGCTCGGGATTGGTGAGCTTGCCCTCGGGGGTGAGGTTGGTGTCGAGGTTGTAGGGGCCACGCTCGTCGGGGTAGTAGGCGAGGTTGAGCACCGAGAGGGTCGACGACTCGCCGTAGGTGCTCTCCTTGTTGGGGTAGAGCTCGCGCTCGTAGACCTCACGCACGTAGTGGTTTGACAGCTGGTCGAGGTCGCTCTTGATGTGGGCCGGCGTGAGCGATGAGTTGCGGCGCGTGAAGAGCGGGTCTATGGTGTACCAGTTGATCAGCGCGCGGTTCATGCCCGTGCGGATGTCGTCGGTGAGGTTGGCATAGGGCTGCGATGAGGGTATGCCCGCGAGCATCCAAGCCGAGGGCGACTTGATGTCGATGCCACTCTCGCTGCTCTCGAAGTCGTCGATGTACGAGGCGCTGCCCTGCACCTGATGAGATACGCCTGCGATGAGCTGGGCAAACTCGGCGGTGAAGTTGATGCGCGAGGGCTGTGTCACGTGGAGGCCCGGCAGGTAGTCGAGCATGTTGGTGAGCCACTGGCTCTCGTGCTTCCACGCCATGTTGAGTCCCCAGAGGGTGTTCTTCAAGGGCTCGTCGCCCATCGACACCTTGCTCGTGAGGGGCTTCTCGTTGAGGTACATGAGCGTACCGCCCAGCTGGAAGTCCTTGGTAAAGTCGTAGGCCCAGTTCATGCCGAGCATGGTCTTGCGCTGCATATTAAATACGGTGTTGCTCTCCATCGACACGTTCACCGGAGTGCCCGCATCGAGGATGCTCTGGTTGATGATGGTCACCGTGCCCATGGTGTAGTCCACGGTGTAGTCGCTGTTCTCGGTGAGCGTGACGCCGCCTGCAGTGACCTTCACCGAGCCGCGAGGCACATTGTAGGCACCCAGCTGGATGACATTGCCGCCCGAGCCGGCATGCTCGCCCCTGAGGAGGAACTTGTTCTTCTCGGCTATCTGCTTGGCGATGGTCTTGGTGGAGTCGTAGAGCTCCTCGAACACGTACTTGTCGGCTACGGCATCGTTGCCTATCACCCCGCGCAGGTGCTGGCCGAAGGGCTCGATGACGGGGAAGATGATGCGGCCCGTAGAGGACTGCACGGTGTAGCCCTCGACGTAGTCGTAGAAGCCGTTGGGGTTGGCATTCTGCTTGGCATCGAGGCGGTCGAGGTTCATGAGTTGGAGGATGGTCTTGCTCTTCAGATTGGCCTCGGGCAGGTAGGTGAGGTTGGTGCCGGTGCTGTCGCTCTCATACTCGATGTTGAGCTTGAAGTCCTTGGAGGTGATGCTGTTGGCCCCGAGGTAGTAGACGTTCTTCATCATGAGGTCCCACGTAGCGTTCATGGGCGATGAGCTGTTCGACTTCAAGAGCTTCACATACAGCGCATCGTCGCCCTCCTTCTTGTCGGTGGAGAACTCGCCCACCTGATAGGTCTTGCCGGCATAGGTGTACTCGAAGGCTACGGCCAGCACCTCGTCGGACTTAAGGGTCGACTTGAGCGATACGTAGCCCAAGGATTTGTTCAGCGTATACTCACTCTGCGTCAAGAGGCGGGCATTGGCCACCTTCTCATAGTCGGTGCTGCCCGAGAGCATCTCGCCCAGGACGGCTCCCACGCGGTCGATGTCGCGGATGTCGCTGTAGGTGTTCACCATCTGGTAGTAGAGGCTGTTGGCGGTGTTGCTGGGCATGCGCTCGCCAGTGGCCGTCCACAGGGGATTGCTGATGCGCGAGGGCTCACCCAGGTCGGTGAAGGCGATGACGTTGCGCGGACTGTCGTAGCTGCTGGTCTTGTTGGTCACCCACAGCTCTACACGCGTGATGACCACGCCCGACATGATGGTGGGCAGCTGCGCCATGTTGCGGTCGTAGGTGTCGCGGAAGTAGTGGGCGAGGAAGAAGTGGCGGTTCTCGTCGTAGTCGGCTACGTCGACCTCAAACTCGGTGAGCTGGCTGCCGCCCTTGGTGCTCACAGAGGTGGACTCGGAGGTCTTCTGCGACACCACAGTCTGTAGTGAGAGCTTGCCAAACTGCAGGTCGGCACGGATACCGAAGAGCGAGGTGGCACCCGAGATGAGCGATGAGTTGGTGGGGAAGCTCACGTTACCCGCCTCGAGGAGCTTGATGATCTCGTCCTCCTTACCGTCATACTTGAGCTTCATCTTCTTGGAGTCGAAGTCGAAGGTGGCCTCGGTGTTGTAGTTCATGTTGAGGTTCACCTTGTCGCCCACCTTACCGTTGATGCTGAGGTTAATCTTCTCGTCGAAGTCGAAGCCGAAGGTGTTGCGGCTGCGCATGGGCAGCGAGGGGTTGTCGATGCTCTTCTGGTTGAAGCCAAACTTGAGCTCGGCCGATCCCTGCGTCTTGATCTGCACGCCACCGGGGCCGAAGATCTTCTCCGCCGGGCCGAGGTCGAAGTGCATGTCGGTGAAGTCGAACTTCTCCTTCTTGCCCTCCCTGTCAAACTCCTCCTGGTTCTTGGCACGGAAGTAGGCATCGAGCGAGCGCTGCATACTCCACGCGGCATACTCCTCGGGCGTCATCAGGAGCGGCACCGAGAGGTACGAGTCGCCTATCTTGTTGCCCACGATGTACATGTGGGTGCGCTCATCATAGGTGGTCTCGGTGGTGAGGTTCTCGGGGTTGCGCAGGTCCACAGGCTTCTGCTCCAGGTCCTCCTCATTGTCGGGCGCGGTCTTCTGCACGGCGTAGCGGATGGTATCGGCCCCCACCTGTCCTCCCCCAAGGGGGAGGTAACTGGTCGCAGCAGCCACAGCCTTTCCCCCTTGGGGGGATAAGAAGGGGGCCACCAATAGCAGCAGCAGTATGATGATATGTCTATATATATCGTGCTTCACTCTCTAATATCGTTATGCCATCCACCCGTCGCTGAACCTCTTTAAGGGAAGCTAGCCCATAGGGCGGAAGGGGCTATCGTGGCAAGGATACCTCACGCACGTTATATCATAAAACGGAGCAATGGGACGATTATTGTATGAATGACGAAAAAGAAGAAGACACAAAAATAATTCGACGATTTTGTTGACAAGTGTAGAGACTTTTTACTACCTTTGTGGCTCGGAAAAAAGTAATGACAAACAATAAAAAGGGATAGTATTGTGATACAGACAGTAAAGAAAAGAGACGGACGAATCGTGGGGTTCAACCGCGAGAAAATTGCTGCAGCCATACGTAAGGCAATGCTCACCACCGAGCGTGGAGAAGACGAAGCATTGGTAGCCAAGATTGTAGACCGCATCGAGTTTCGCGGCAAGGAACAGTCGTCGGTCGAGGAGATCCAAGACATGGTGGAGGTGCAGCTCATGGCATCGCCCCGCAAGGAGGTGGCCAAGAGCTATATAGCATACCGCAACAAGCGAAGCATCGCACGAAAAGCCAAGACCAGAGAGATGTTCCTCGAAATCGTAGACGCCAAGTCCAACGACGTGACACGAGAGAACGCCAACATGAATGCCGACACACCGGCAGGCATGATGATGAAGTTTGCCTCTGAAACCACAAAACCCTTCGTAGACGACTACCTGCTATCTGACCAGACACTGTGGGCGCTACGCAACAACTATCTCCACATACACGACAAGGACTACTACCCCACCAAGTCGCTCACCTGCATCCAACATCCCTTGGACAAGGTGCTCGAGCACGGCATACAGGCCGGACACGGAGAGAGCCGACCCACCAAGCGCATCGAGACAGCATCTATCATGGCCTGCATATCGATGGAGACCGTACAGAACGAGATGCACGGCGGACAGGCCATACCCGCATTCGACTTCTATCTCGCACCCTACGTAAGACGCAGCTATATAGAAGAGGTGAAGAACATCGAGAACCTCACTGGCATGGACCTCAAGCACCTCTACGACGCGCAGATCGAGGACTACGTCGCAGGCGACCTGCTCTTCTTGCAAGGCGATGAGCGATTCAAGCAACACGCCATCAACCGCACAGTCAACCGCGTACACCAGTCCATGGAGGCATTCATACACAACATGAACACCATACACTCACGCGGAGGCAACCAAGTGGTGTTCTCATCAATCAACTACGGCACCGACACCTCGGCCGAGGGACGATGCATCATACGCGAACTTCTACAGTCGACCTACGAGGGCGTAGGAGGAGGATCCACAGCCATCTTCCCCATACAGATATGGAAGAAGAAGAGAGGCGTGAGCTACCTGCCAGAAGACCGCAACTACGACCTCTACTTGATGGCCTGCAAGGTGGCAGCACGACGCTTCTTCCCCAACTTTGTCAACCTCGACGCCACATATAACCAACACGAGAAATGGCGTGCCGACGACCCCAAGCGCTACCAATATGAGGTGGCCACCATGGGATGCCGCACACGCGTCTTCGAGAACCGCTTCGGTGAGAAGACATCCATCGCTCGCGGCAACCTCTCCTTCTCGACCATCAACATCGTGCGCCTCGCCATCGAGTGCATGGAGATTGAGGATCAGACAAGCCGTATCGAAGCCTTCTTTGCCAAGTTGGACGAACTGCTCGAGATCACCGCAAGCCAGCTGTGTGACCGCTACGACTTCCAGAAGACCGCACTGGCCAAGCAGTTCCCGCTGCTCATGTCGTCACTGTGGACGGGATGCGACAACCTCACACCCAACGACACCGTAGGGCGCGTCATCAATCAAGGCACACTGGGTATCGGATTTATCGGACTGGCCGAGTGCCTCATTGCACTCACCGGCAAGCACCATGGAGAGAGCGAAGAGTCGCAAGCATTGGGACTGCGCATCATCACCTACATGCGCGACCGTGCCGACGAGTTCTCGGAGCGCTATCAGCACAACTTCAGCATCTTGGCCACACCCGCTGAGGGACTCTCGGGTAAGTTTACCCGCATCGACCGCAAGCAGTTTGGCGAGATACCGGGCGTGACCGACAAGATATACTACACCAACTCTAATCACATACCCGTCTACTACCACTGCTCGCCAAAGCACAAGGCAGAGATCGAGGCCCCCTACCACAACCTCACACGAGGCGGACACATCTTCTACATCGAAATCGACGGCGATGCCACACACAACCCACAAGCCATCATGGACATCGTGGACCTCATGGACAAGAACGACATAGGCTACTGCTCGGTGAACCACAACCGCAACCGATGCATGAACTGCGGCTACGAGGACGCTCAGCAGGAGCTCACATCATGTCCCAAGTGTGGTAGCACACACATCGACAAGCTGCAACGCATCACGGGATACCTCGTGGGAACCACCGAGCGTTGGAACCGCTCTAAACTGGCCGAGCTCAATGACCGCGTCATACACAAATAACCTGTCGATACGCATCCTCGACATCAAGTACGGCACATCGGTCGACGGTATCGGACTACGCACCTCGCTCTACTGCGCGGGGTGCGTCAATCGTTGCCCCGGATGCCACAACCCCCAGTCGTGGGATGAGCAGGGCGGACAGCCCATTGACGTAGACGAACTGCTGCGGCTCATCATCGACGCCGACATGAACGTCACCTTCACCGGAGGCGACCCCATGCTACACCCCGAAGGCTTCATTGCCCTAGCACAAAAGATACGCCAACAGACCGACAAGACCATCTGGTGCTACACGGGATACCGCTACGAAGAACTCCTACTCCACCCCACCCGACGACAACTCGTGGAGCTATGCGACGTCCTTGTCGACGGCCCCTACATCGAAGCTGAGCGTGACCTCACACTCCACTTTCGAGGTAGCCGCAACCAACGCCTCATCGACGTGAAGCGCTCGCTCGAGTCACAAGAGGTGAAAGAATGGGTTCTAAGCAACTAGTCCTCTGATTAATACGTTTGAAAAATGCCGCCTTGCAGAAGCAGGACGGCATTTGCATTTATAATGGACACGCATGTCACTTGCGTCGCCACACGATGTAGCTGGTATTCTTGGGCATACGGCGGCGACCGGCATAGCAGTCATCCTCACCAAACTCATGCGCTATGCCCTGATGGTCGACAGCCCAGCCATAGGCAGTGGAGCCAACGAGATAGATGGCATTGTAGACTCCCATGTCGGCCAAGGCTTGGGCAAAGTCGTAGAAGGACTCCTTGGCAAGAGTCTCGACCATGAAGATGGTGCCACCACGCTCACAGATGGCTCGACGGATCGCCTTACCCTTGGGCTCATTGAAGATTGGAGTACCCCGATCAACGAGGGGGTATTGACGGAAGAAGTCGCCGCCCCGCTCAGTAGCCCGCTCGAAGAGGGGCGAATTGTCGGCCACACCAATGGTGACCTTGCCATCGATGGAGGCACAGAAACCCTTCTTGGAGAGGCCCCATGCCTTGGGCTCGCCCCTCAGGACGAAGGCACCTACGATGCCACCATTGTCGGCCCTCACATCGGCTGCTTGGGCTACGTAGACGATGGTGGTGTCCTGACGATTGATGCGCCCGAGGTGGAGCGTCATCTCTGCATGATGGGGAGTGTAGATGCGGATGGGGATATCATTGACCATCGTGTCGCGTATCTCAGTGTACCCCACAAAGACGGAGTCATAGGGATGATCTACGATTTGCTGCACCTTGACAAGCGGCTCCGACTCCATCAACGGCTCAAAGTATGAGGGCTCGTCGATGTAGAGATTCTGTGTCCTACGCGACGCTACCCTATCAGCTATCAAATCAATGATGAGGGCAGACACGATGAGTAGCGCGAGGCCTATCACCCAACGCCAAACCCTACGGGGCTTGCGAGGCGGCTGAGGACCGTCGGGCACGGGAACAAGGTCGTGACCGATAATGCGGATCTCACTGTCTTCTATGTCTTTCTCAAATTGTATCATAGTGTAATCTCCTTTTCCATTAGGTCTTTCAACGATTTCAGTGCCTCCTTGGATGCCGACATGGTGTGACTGAAGGTAGCCACATCGGACAACACAAGCTTCTGCTTGGGCACATTGATGTAGTATATATAGGAACGATTGATGATGAGACTCTTACCGATACGGATGAAACGATTGCCTGCACTGCCTAGCTGGTCGGCAATCATTTTCTCGATCTGCCCTAGCTGAAAGGAGAGCATGCGCACCTCACCATCGGCCTGCACGAGAGTGGAGTAGTTGCCGTCGGAAGAGATGTAGACGATGCGCTCTGGAGCTATGCGCACCAGGTCTATAGAGGTAGGGAAGATGAGTTGTCGCATCGGTGAGTTCATACGCTCTGAGGTTTCTGTGATAATGGTGTTCGTTGACTTTTGTGATGCAAAGGTAACACGCAGCTCTTATTTTGCCAAATGATAGTCGGGAGAATGTATGAAATGCTGGGATGAGTGTATGAAATGATTTTCGCTGAGGGGCAAAGGCTATACCCCACTCTGCAGATGCTCTTGCAAGAATGCCTCCTCGCGCAGGCGGTACTCGCTGTGCTTGTGCTGCACCTTGCGTACGAACAGTGTAGTCTCGATACCGCTGAAACGACCATTGCGACAGACCGAGTCGGTGTAGTAGATGGAGTCATTCTTGAGACGAAGGTAGATCTCGACATTGTCGTTCCACACGTGGCGGTCGCCTCCGTACTTGTGAGCTAGGCGCATGGCATCGTAGATGTGGCCGAAGCCAGCATTGTAAGCAGCAAGCACGAAATGGGTGCGTTCGGCCTCAGGCACGCGACGAAACAGATGGGAGAGGTACGCAAAGTAGGCTGAGGCCGCACGCACACTCTCGTCGGGGTTGCTCTCCATGCCCTCAGGTACACCCATAGCACGGGCCGTCTGGGGCATCATCTGCATCAAACCTCGGGCCCCGACGGAGGAGACAGCTGCGGTGTCAAACTTGGACTCTACATAAGCGACGGCCGCAAGCAACTTCCAGTCCCATCCCAAGGTGTCGGCATACTCACGGAAAAGGCTGTCATAGGGTGAGATGCGAAACACAGGCTCGATGGGTTCGACCACAAGAGTATCAGCCTCCACCTCAACGGGAGGCTGAGGTGTGGGAGGTATGACCCACGTAAAGAGAGCCGTAGCGGCTGCTATGCCGAGAATATAGGCTACCTTTTCACGTTTACGCATCGAGTGTGGTTTAGCTTTTTATAATGGACGAAGACTGTGGTTCGGAACCGACTTCCTACAATGCTTCACACTCAGTGAGCCAGCTTGCCGCACTGGCGTCGCTCGGCATGCGCCAGTCGCCACGAGGGCTGAGCGACACACTGCCCACCTTGGGACCATCGGGAAGGCATGAACGCTTGAACTGTTGCTGGAAGAAACGACGGAAGAACGTGGTGAGCCACTTCTTGATGACAGCCTTATCATACTGCCCCTCAAAGGTGAGGCAAGCAAGGTAGTAAATCTTTCGGGGACGATAGCCCGAACGCAAGAAATGGTAGATGAAGAAGTCGTGCAACTCATAGGGGCCCACGAGGTCCTCAGTCTTCTGCTTGATCGTGCCATCGGCCTTGGCAGGAATGAGCTCGGGGCTGATGGGAGTGTTCACAATATCGAGCAAGATATCGCTGATGGGAGCCTCATAGTTATTCAAGGCCTCCCACTGCACAAGATGACGCACAAGGGTCTTGGGGATACCGGCATTCATGCCATACATCGACATGTGGTCACCATTGTAGGTGGCCCATCCGAGCGCCAGTTCTGAGAGGTCGCCCGTACCGATGACGATGGCATTCTCGCGATTAGCCACGTCCATGAGCAGTTGTGTACGCTCACGTGCCTGACTGTTTTCGTAAGTGGTGTCGTGTACGTCAATATCGTGCTCTATATCTTTAAAGTGCTGAATGCACGCATTTTTGATGCTGATTTCCCTCTGCTCTACTCCTAAGTAGCGCATGAGGTCGAGCGCATTCTGATAGGTGCGGTCGGTGGTGCCAAAGCCAGGCATGGTGACACCGATGATACCAGTGCGTGGCAAGCCAAGGCGGTCGAAGGTGCGAACCGTAGCCAATAGGGCCAACGTAGAGTCAAGGCCACCCGAGACACCTATCACCACCTTAGAGCAGTGGATGTGGGTGAGGCGCTTGGCCAAAGCAACGGATTGTATGTTGAACACCTCGTTGCAGTGAACGTCAAGCTCGACACCCTGCGGCACGAAGGGTTGCTGGGCAAAGTGGCGAGTGAGCACACCCTCACGCTCGGTGATGGGTGCCGTATGGATATGCGTAGCCTTGGGGAAAAGGTCGGCCTGGGCAGTAGCAAACGTGGTGTTGCCACGGCGCTCCATACGCAACTTGTCGAGGTCCACCTCAGAGCAGATGAGCTGAGCATCGAAGCAGAAGCGCTCACCCTCGGCAAGCACCGCACCATTCTCGGCCACGAAGGCCTTACCGGCAAATACAAGGTCGGTGGTCGACTCACCATAGCCGCTACTGGTGTACACATAGCCTGCCATGCAACGTGCCGACTGCTGCTTGAGGAGCGAGCGCAAGTAGTCATGCTTGCCCGTCACCTCATCAGATGCCGAGAGGTTGAAGATGATTTCAGCTCCCTGCAAGGCTAATGCCGAGCTGGGTGGAGTCACACTCCAGAGGTCCTCACAAATCTCCACACCAAAGGCATAGCGCCCCGTATGGAAAATCTGATACGAACCGATGTGTACCGACTGACCAGCATAGGTAATGTTGTCCTCAAGACGCAAGTTATAGCCAGTAGAGAACCAGCGGCGCTCATTAAACTCACCATAGTTCGGGATATAACACTTGGGGACAATGCCCAAGATGTTACCCTGCTGAAGCACAAGCGCGCAGTTATACAAGGCTCCACACACATAGATAGGAGCACCTATTATATATATATCATCATAGACCTTCGTAGCCTCGGCAAAACGGGCAATGGCCGACTCGGCCTCCTGCAAGAGAGTCTGCTGGGTAAACAAGTCACCACACGTGTAACCCGTGATGCACAGCTCGGGGAATACGGTCACCTCGGCACCCTCTTCATGAGCGCGATGAGCCAAGGCGATGAGTTGCTCGACATTATATGAGGGGTCAGCCACGCTGACGAGGGGCACAGCGGCACCCACTTTAATAAATCCGTGTTGCATATCTTATATATATTTTAAGGCAAAATTAATGTAAGACGAGCGAAATGCCAAATTTATTGAAAATTATTAGCTAAGTTGTTCGATTATTCTTTAGAGAAAATGCGAAGATGCTCACGCTCAATGAAAAAATTAAAACAAGTTTGCATTTTTGCTCACTTAGCCGTATCTTTGTCCAATCATTGTAATATGGATAGTTATGTTTACCCAAGAAGACGAATTATTATTTGCTAAGAGAGGCGTTACAACAGCGCAAGTGATGGAACAACTGGAGTCATTCAAAAAAGGATTCCCCTACTTGTCACTCGACGGAGCAGCCTCAGTTAAGAACGGAATAGTGAAAGCCGACGAGAAGGCCTTGGAAGAGGCTGCATCAGAGTGGAACGAATACTTACAATCAAATCACCGCATCGTAAAGTTTGTACCCGCATCAGGTGCAGCGAGCCGCATGTTCAAGAACCTCTTCGAGTTTCTCACAGGTGGTCATGATGAACCTGTAACCGACTTCGAACACGTATTCTTCGATCACATCGAGTTCTTCGGATTCTATGCTGCGCTCAACGACAAGTGCGCTGAGCTGTATGGCAAGGACATCAAGGCCCTCATGGAGGAAGGCAAGCATCGCCAAGTGGTGGCAGCGCTCCTCAATCCCGAAGGTCTCAACTTCGGTCAGCTCCCCAAGGGTCTCCTGCTCTTCCACCTCTACGAAGACCAGACCGTGCGCACACCGCTCGAGGAGCATCTCGTCGAAGGTGCTCTCTATGCACAGGACGAAAATAAGAACGTACACGTACACTTCACCGTATCGCCCGAGCACCGCGAGCTCTTCAAGGCATTGGTAGATAGCGTAGTAGACCGCTACGAGGAGAAGTATGGCGTGAAGTATGACATCACCTTCTCAGAGCAGAAGGCAAGTACCGATACCATTGCGGCAGACAAGGACAACAACCCCTTCCGCGACACCGATGGCAGCCTAGTCTTCCGTCCCGGTGGCCATGGCGCACTCATCGAGAACCTCAACGACCTCGATGCCGACATTGTGTTTGTCAAGAATATCGACAACGTGGTACCCGACCGTCTCAAGGAGGATACCGTAACCTATAAGAAGCTCCTTGCTGGCATACTCGTATCGCTCCAAGCACAGGCATTCGATTACCTACGCCGCTTGGACGAAGGCAACTGCACCGACGAAGAGCTGCAGGAGATGGTAGACTTCCTCGAGCACAAGCTCTATTGCAAGCACCCCGCAATAGAGACCCTCAAGGGTGAAGTGCTCGTGACCTACCTGAAGAAGAAGCTCAATCGCCCCATGCGCGTTTGCGGTATGGTACAGAATGTGGGCGAGCCTGGCGGTGGCCCCTTCCTCGCATACAATGCTGACGGCACCGTATCGGCACAGATACTCGAAAGTTCACAGATCGACATGGACAACCCCGTGAAGAAGGAGATGTTCCTCGGTGGCACACACTTCAACCCCGTAGACCTCGTATGCGCCATCAAGAACTACAAGGGTGAGAAGTTTAATCTGCCCAAGTATGTAGACAAGTCTACAGGCTTCATCTCTTCTAAGTCTAAGGGCGGACGCTCACTCAAGGCGCTCGAGTTGCCCGGTCTTTGGAATGGTGCCATGAGCGACTGGAACACAGTCTTCGTAGAGGTGCCCCTCACCACCTTCAACCCCGTGAAGACGGTGAACGACCTGTTGCGCGACCAACATCAGAAGTAATACAATCTATTTCGTATTATGAGGTTCTTCGCTACGCTTAGAATGACTATGGAGCATCATTGCCCCTTGTCATTCTAGACGAAGTGAAGAATCTCTCATTAAGAATAAACCCTAATGGGAAGAAACAAATTCTCGGAACGAGAAATCACTATCATCCGTAAATTGCTAGGCCGCAAGATGGCTGGCAACCGCAACCAACAGAAGCTGGTGCGCCATACCTTGCGCACGGTATTCGAGTTCAACATTGCGGACTTCAACGTACAGGGCAAAGCATACGGTCCCAAAGAATTGGACGAATGCCTGCGCCGAGGCGTCATCCACGTACTCGACGATGCCACCATAGAGACCATGAAGGAGCGCTATGCCGAACGCAAGCAACGCGACGAAGCACTGCGCCAAGCCGAAGCGGTAGCAGAGGGCGAAGTGGTGGACTGGCAAGAGGTGCAGCGACAGTGGGAGGAATATTACGGCAAACAAGAAACAACACCCAACGACAATGACGCAAATCAACTATCATAACGTCGAGGTACGCCAGCAAGAGATGATCGTGCTGGAGAATGTGGACCTGAAGATCGAAAAAGGAGAGTTCGTATACCTCATCGGCAAGGTAGGTTCGGGCAAGTCGAGCCTACTCAAGACCATGTATGGCGAGCTCGACGTGCACAACGGCAGTGCCGAAGTGCTGGGCTACGACATGGCTCGCATCCGTCGCAAGCAGATCCCTGCGCTACGCAAACGCATCGGCATCGTTTTCCAGGACTTTCAGCTACTCACCGACCGCAACGTACGCGACAACCTCGACTTTGTGCTCAAGGCAACCGGATGCAACGACAAGCGCAAGCGACAGTTCCGCATCGAAGAGGTGCTGGAGCAGGTAGGCATGCAGACCAAGGGATACAAGATGCCTCATGAGCTCTCGGGCGGAGAGCAACAACGCATCGTCATCGCACGAGCCATCCTCAACACCCCAGACATCATCCTCGCCGATGAGCCCACGGGCAACCTCGACCCCGAGACAGGACGACAGATCGTGGAGTTGCTGCGCAAGATTCGCGCCAATGGTTCCACCGTGATTATGACCACCCACAACCTGCAGTTGCTCGAGGAGTTCCCCGGCAAGGTGTTCCGTTGTGAGAACCACCATATCGTGGAGCAGCCTCAAGTAGACAAAGCAAGCATAGAGAACCTAGAAAATCCAGAAGATATAGAAAATCCAGAAGATATAGAAGTTCTAGAAGATCTAGAGAAACTGAACAGCCCTGCTGAGTCCCTCCATCCCGAGATTCAAGAAAACAATCAATAAAACCTTACGATAATGAAAGTAATGAAATTTGGCGGCACCTCCGTGGGGTCCGCAGCAAGAATGAAGAACGTAGCTTCGCTCATCAACGATGGCGAAGACAAGATAGTAGTACTCTCAGCCATGTCGGGAACCACTAACTCCCTAGTCGAGATCTGTGGTTACCTCGCCAACAACAACCCTGAGGGCGCCAACGAGGTTATCAACAAGCTCGAAGGGCTCTACAGAAAACACATCAACGAGCTCTACAGCACCGAACAATATAAGCAACAGACCATCGAGTTGGTAAAGGATGTGTTCAACTACCTCCGCTCATTCACCAAGCAGCTATTCACCTCCATCGAGGAACGCATCATCCTTGCTCAGGGCGAGATCATCTCAACCAACATGGTTACCAATTACCTCAAGGAGCAGGGTGTGAGCACTCACCTCATCGCTGCCCTCGACTATATGCGTACCGACAAGAATGGCGAGCCCGACAGCGCCTACATCAAGGAGAAGCTGACCGATGTGCTTGCCAACAGTCCCAAGGTACAGATATACATCACCCAAGGCTTCATCTGCCGTAACATCAACGGCGAGATCGACAACTTGCAGCGTGGAGGCAGCGACTACACCGCATCGCTCATCGGTGCAGCCGTGGGCGCTAGCGAGATACAGATATGGACCGACATCGATGGCATGCACAACAACGATCCCCGCATCGTCGAGGGTACCACAGCCGTACGCCACCTCCACTTTGAGGAGGCCGCCGAGCTGGGTTACTTCGGAGCCAAGATCCTCCACCCCACATGCATACAGCCCGCCAAGTTTGCCAACATCCCCGTGAAGCTCCTCAATACGATGGAGCCCGAGGCACCTGGCACCACCATCAACAACGATGCCGACCCTGGCACCATCAAGGCCGTAGCAGCCAAGGAGAACATCACCGCCATCAAGATCAAGTCGAGCCGCATGCTCCTCGCCCATGGTTTCTTGCGCAAGGTGTTTGAGATCTTCGAGAGCTACCAGACCTCCATCGACATGATCTGCACCTCTGAGGTGGGCGTATCCATGAGTATCGACAACACCAAGCACCTCAACGAGATCGTGCACGACCTCAAGAAATATGGCACCGTGACCATCGACCACAACATGTGTATCATCTGCGTGGTGGGCGACATGGATTGGGAGAACATCGGCTTCGAAGCTCGTGCCATGGATGCCATGCGCGACATCCCCGTACGTATGATTTCATTTGGTGGTAGCAACTACAACATCTCGTTCCTCATCAAGGAGAGCGACAAGAAGCGTGCGTTGCAGGCGTTGCAGGACAAACTTTTTAACAATTAGGAAGTAGGAGTTAGGAATTAGGAGTTGTAGCTCCGCGATGCGTGTCCTTGCGGACGGCAAATTCCTAATTCCTCATTCCTAACTCCTCATTCCTAACTAAAGACATGATCAAAGGAACCTTCCCCATCGAGCGTTTCAAGGATATTGACACGCCCTTCTACTATTACGACACCAAGGTGTTGCGCGAGACCCTCGACACCATCCGTGAGGAGCTGCGCCACAATCCCGAGTATGAGGTACACTATGCCATCAAGGCCAATGCCAACCCCAAAGTGCTACGCATCATCAGCGCAGCAGGCTTCGGTGCCGACTGCGTGAGCGGAGGCGAGGTACGTGCAGCCATCGAGGCAGGTTTCCCTGCCCATAAGGTGGTGTTTGCCGGAGTAGGCAAGAGCGACCGCGAGATCAACCTCGCCCTCGACTATGGCATCCACTGCTTCAACGTAGAGTCTGAAGCCGAGCTACTCATTATCAACGAGCTCGCCGGACTCAAAGGCAAAGTGGCTCGCATCGCCCTGCGCATCAACCCCAACGTAGGAGCACACACCCATAGCAACATCACGACAGGACTTGCCGAGAACAAGTTTGGCATCAACCTCGAGCAGATTGAAGGAGTCATCGAGCAGGCCCTCGCCCTACCCCACATCGACTTCGAGGGCATACACTTCCACATCGGGTCGCAGATACTCGACATGATAGACTTCGTGGCATTGTGCAACCGTGTAAATGAGCTCACCGAGCTCTTCGAGCGCCGCAAGTACCCCATCCGCAGCATCAACGTGGGCGGAGGCCTCGGCATCGACTACGGGCACCCCAACCACAAGTACATCCCCGACTTCCACAGCTACTTCGAGGTGTTCCGTAAGCACTTGCACCTTCGTGCTGGCCAGACGCTCCACTTCGAGCTGGGCCGCAGCATAGTGGGCCAGTGCGGTAGCCTCATCTCGCGCGTGCTATATATCAAGGAGGGCACCTGCAAGCGCTTTGCCATCATCGATGGCAGCATGACCGAGCTCATACGCCCCGCCCTATACCAAGCCTATCACCGCATCGAGAACATCACGTCCGACGAGCCCGAGATGACCTACGATGTCGTGGGACCTGTGTGTGAGAGTTCCGACGTCTTCGGCAAGGCCGTAGACCTCAATGCGACCCGACGTGGCGACTTCATCGCCATCCGCTCGGCTGGTGCCTATGGCGAGATCATGGCATCACAGTACAACTGCCACGAGCTCCCCAAGGGCTACTTGAGCGAGGAGCTCTGCTGAGCTGCATCACATTGTGGGACGTGGAAGCTGTGTGTGGAGCTATACACTATAGACGTGCTACGGAGATGCTCACACGTCCAAGCCCATGATAAAATCATTCATGAAGTAACCGTTGCCGATGGGGAAATCTCCTTCGGCAACTTTTTTCATTCCCATCTTGAGATAGAAGTTGAGCGCCTTGTTGTGACGATTCACGTTGAGCCGCATCTGACAAGACTCGGGATGGAGTTCCTTGATAGAGACGATGGCATGCTCAAATAGTCGCGCTCCCCATTGCATACCTTGGAAGTGAGGGAGCACATAGATTTTCTGCAAGTGAAACACATCCTTCCCCTCCTGCTGGATAGAGAGATAGCCCACAGGCTCACCCTCCTGATAGGCGATGTAATAGATGTGTCCCTCCTCGGCCATCTGCTTGCGGAGGTTCTCTGCCGAATACATCCACTCCATCATGTAGGCTATCTGCTCTTGCGATAGTATATCCCTGTATGTCGCGGGAAACACCACCTCGGCCATAGCCCTTATCGCGGGGATATCGGCAAGTGTAGCTCTAGCAATGTGTGTCATGAGAACAGGCTTCTTATTGTTTGGTTATCCCAGTCCCCCACCCTTCTTGAAATGCTTGCACAAGGCTTGCAGCCCACATGCCTCGCATTTCGGCTTGCGAGCGATGCAGGTGTATCGGCCATGCAAGATGAGCCAATGATGAGCTATGGGAATCAGTTCGTCGGGGATATATCGTGTGAGCTCCTTCTCCACACTATATGGCGTAGTGCATCGCTGAGGCACCAGGCCGATGCGATGGCTCACACGAAACACATGCGTGTCGACCGCAAAGGCCGCCTTACCCCACACGACAGACTGGATGACGTTTGCCGTCTTGCGCCCCACACCAGGCAAGCGCACCAGCTCCTCCAGCGTGTCGGGCACCTCGCCCCCAAAGTCGCTCACCAGCATCTTGGCCATGCCCACGAGGTGGCGTGCCTTGTTGTTGGGATACGACACACTCTTGACATATTCGAAGATGACCTCAGGCGTGGCCAACGCCATGGCTTCGGCCGTGGGATAGTCGTGCATGAGACGCGGAGTCACCATATTGACCCGCTTGTCGGTACATTGAGCCGAGAGGATGACAGCCACCAGCAGCCCAAACGGAGAGTCATAGTCCAGCTCAGTCTCTGCCACCGGCATGGCCACCTTGAAGTAGTCGACCACCTTCTCGTACAGTTCCTTCTTGCGCATTCTCTTAGTATCAATAGACAACGGCCAACAGATGCCATCCAGAGGGGTGCCAACTGTTGGCCGCAGATCTAGAACCAACTAAACTCGAAATATCTTCCTAGCAACTTATCAGTTTGCCGCCTCGAATTCCTTGAGGAAGCGCACGTCGTTCTCGGAGAACATGCGGAGGTCCTTCACCTGGTACTTGAGGTTGGTGATACGCTCGATACCCATACCGAGGGCATAGCCTGAGTACACCTTGCTATCGATACCGTTGAGCTCAAGCACGTTGGGGTCCACCATACCGCAGCCCAAGATCTCTACCCAACCGGTACCCTTACAGAAGGGACAGCCCTTGCCGCCACAGATGTTACAGCTGATGTCCATCTCTGCCGAAGGCTCGGTGAAGGGGAAGTATGAGGGGCGCAGACGTATCTTGGTCTCCTCGCCGAACATCTCCTTGGCAAAGAGCAAGAGTGCCTGCTTGAGGTCGGTGAACGACACGTTCTTGTCTACATAGAGAGCCTCCACCTGATGGAAGAAGCAGTGAGCGCGGTAGCTGATGGCCTCGTTACGGTATACGCGTCCGGGGCAGATGATGCGGATGGGAGGCTGAGCATTCTCCATCACGCGGCTCTGCACCGATGAGGTGTGTGTGCGGAGGATGATGTCGGGGTGTGCCTCGATGAAGAAGGTATCCTGCATGTCGCGTGCGGGGTGGTCCTCAGCAAAGTTCATTGATGAGAACACGTGCCAATCGTCCTCCACCTCGGGACCATCGGCCAGCGCAAATCCCATGCGAGCAAAGATATCGATGATCTCGTTCTTCACGATAGAGAGCGGATGGCGTGTGCCCAGTTCCATGGGATAGGCAGTGCGTGTGAGGTCCATCTCTGCTGCACCACTATCATTGGTCTCGAAAGCCTCTTTCAGTTCGGCAATACGTTCAGTAGCGCGAGTCTTGAGGGCATTGAGCTGCATGCCCACCTCTTTCTTCTGCTCTGCAGGCACATTACGGAAGTCGGCCATCAGGTCATTGATTGCGCCCTTCTTGCTCAGATATTTGATGCGCAGTGCTTCGAGCTCCTCTGCGCTATTTGCGGTGAGGTTTTCCACCTCAGCCATCAGTGCTTGTATCTTGCTTATCATAATAGATATATTATTTTCAAAATTAGCTACAAAATTAGTACAAGCCGAGCGAAAAAGCAAGTTTACTTGCATTTTTCCGAGGCGAAGCCTAATTAAAGACTATGAAATCGGCTAAAATTAGTACAAGGCGAGCGAAAACGCAAATTTCAACGAGCGAATGTAGAGAAAAGTCTTGCTTTTTCTTTACTGAGAGAGGCAGAAATTCAACTAAGTTAAATTTATTTGGGTATTTCCGAGCCGACGTCTAATTTCAAGCTGTGCAACAGATTAAAATTAGTACAACTGACGCATGAGCGAGTGAGAGTCAAGCTTGCTTGTGCTCTTTCAACGAGCGAAAAGGAAGAAAACGAAGTTAAGCCGAGCAATGGAACAATCCTTCTGCAAGGCCTTCGAGGTACGCCTACGTCTATTCCTCGAAAACCTTGCAGAAGGCTTATGAAGGTTCGACATCTCTCGGGCCAGAAAGGTTATAGTATCGGGATATTCGAGGTCAGGGGATTACGAAAAACCAATACTGAAAATGAGTAGAAAAAAGCGGTGAGCCTAATCTGGCCCACCGCAAATCTCTGCATTAAATTTCCGAGCTAATCCCACAGGCTACCCCAGCCGCCGCGACGGCCATTAGAGAGGCCTGGAATCTCGTCACCAACTGTGCCATCTCCAGTGCCGGTCTCACCTGTTTCTGTTGACGCTGTTGTCATCAGCGATTCATATTCCACCTCGATAGCCTCGATGGCAGGCTTCACATATTGCTTTTTCATATTGATAACTGTTTCTTGTTGGTTAATATACAATCTTCTTTCCTTTCACGATGTAGACACCGCCTTTGACGGGATTCTCTACACGACGACCATAGAGGTCGTAGATGAACTCTGAATTCGGAGTTGTGATTTCTGAGTTCTCAATGTCTGTTGTTTCTCCATCATCGAAGCGATAGCTGATAGACTTGGCCGCTGTCGTAGTAAGCCAGCTGGTAGGTATCTGCAAGTATGCACGTCCGGCCTTTTGTGTTGAGCCATCGGCAAACTGATAGAACAGAGGCTCGCCATCGGGGGCAGCATATTTGTAGTTTGTATAGAGGCCATCAGTTCCGTTCACGATGACATCTTCCAACGTACCTACAAGCATGTTCAGTGTATTGAAACTGGTGCTCTCCAATGTAGGTACTACATAGTCGCCTGGCTCGCCCTTAACGAAGAGTCCCATGCCAGCCTTAGCAGTCATTACGCGAGTGAGTGTCACAACTCCTGTCTCCGAATCATATCCTGTGGCTGCATATGCCTTCAGTCCCTCCACCTCGCTGAAGTCAAGTGCATATTCCGAGCAGTAGGTGCCGCTGCCGTACTCACTGATAGTGAGAATCAGTTCTTTAAGAAGAACACCGATGATATTGGCAAAGTCTTTCCAATAGCTTGCTGACTGATATGCTGACACAGAAGATTCTGGAACATAGATAGAGATTGATTTGTTTACTCCATAGAATGTATAACTTCCTCCTATTGTAGGGGGATTGATAGCTTCGCAAGTGATGGAGGTGAGACTACTACAATTACGGAAAGCATAGTCTCCGATACTCGACACGTTCTCAGGGAGGGTGATGGAGGTGAGGCTGCAGCAACCATCGAAAGCTTGCACTCCAATATTCGTCACACTCTCAGGGATTATGATGTTGGTGAGGCTGCTGCAACCATCGAAAGCGTTCCATCCAATGCTTGTCACACTCTCGGGGATTATGATGTTGGTGAGGCTGCTGCAACCCCTAAAAGATTTATTACCAATGCCCGTTAGGCTCTTAGGCATAATAATGTCGGTAAGGTTGTTACAATAAGAGAAGGCTCCATCTGCAACGACTTTCGTTCCATCTTTTATTACAATGGGGACATTTGCAGGTATTGTCCCCTTATATTTGTATATAACCTTATCGACATATACCATCCCCTCGGGTTGATAATTATACCATGCTGTACCATTGAAAGCATTCTCTCCAACATGTGTCACACTTTCGGGGACGAAAATGTCGGAGATACTGCTACAGTTGTAGAAAGCTCCTTCCCCAATACTTGTCACTCCCTCTGGGATGGTGAGGTTAGTAAGATTGCTGCAACCTGAGAAGGCATATTTTCCAATGCTAGCCACTCCCTTGGGGATGGTAATATTGGTGAGGCTAGTGCAACCACCGAAAACACTATTTCCAATGCTCGTCACTCCTTGGGGAATAGTGACGGAGGTAAGGTTTTTACATTTCTCGAAAGTATAGTTTCCGATATTCGTTACGTTGTCTCCAATTATCACACTTGTAAAATTACTATTATAGAATGCGCCACTACCCGTTTCATTTCCTGATGCTGTAATATTACAATTTACAAAGAGCTCCCCAGTGCAACCAGAGAAAGCCCCGTTTCCAATACTAGTCACGTTCTCAGGGATTGTGACGGAAGTAAAATTACTGCAATTAGAAAATGCCCAATTTCCAATGGACACCACGCTCTTGGGAATATTGATATTGGTAAGTTTCTTGCAACCAGAGAAAGCACTCTCTCCAATAGTAGTCACTCCTTCAGGGATGGTGATATTGGTGAGACTGCTGCAGCCTGAGAAAGCACAATATCCAATACTCTTTACTCCTCCAGAGATGGTGACGTTTGTAAGACTACTGCAATTATAGAAAACAAAATCTCTAATGCTCAGCACACTTTCAGGAATATTGATATTGGTAATGTTGGTGCAACCATCGAAAGCGTTCCATCCAATGCTTGTCACGCTCTCTGGGATGTTGATGCCGGTAAGGTTGCTACAGTATGAAAAGGCATATTCGCTAATCAGAGTCACCCGATACGTTTTGTCATTATATGTTACGGTCTCAGGGATAGTTATCGTCCCTACGTATTCGTTAGAGTAACTGGAAGTATATTCCCCTCGATAGGTTACTTCTACAGTGTTGTTCTCCCTAGAGTTGATGTTGTAATAAATGCCACCCACCTCAAAGTCGTGGGCACTCACCGCGATGCTGCACAATAGCACAGCTATTGTAGCCAGCCAATGTTTAATGTGTTTCATTTTGTAGAACTTATAAAATTAATAAAACAATAATAGTATCATTTCATTTGCCTATAAGTTCTCCAGATTCGGCAATGGTTTAACCTATATATAAAAGAAAAGCGTGAGAACCTGTACCTGTTACTCGTCTCACTCTTTGAGGCCTTCGCATTGCCCTGTTCGTCGAAACGAGCAACGCAGACCCCACGCCGATATGTATATACGAATCAATTGCTACACTCTCCACCACTCTCTGGTAGCACTAGCATAGCATTTGGATACCTTTACATATCCCGTGGCATCTACTGTTGCTTTGTTTTTGACGAACAAATTGAAGTTTGCGAAGTTTCAAAGAGTCAAAACCAAAGCGTCAAGTAAACGCCTTTCCACAATGTCATCCCCACCCTACCTCCTTAACTTAGTAAGGTTTCGGCGTGAAGATGTGGCAAAGGTACAACAAGCCGAGCGGAGAACAAAATAATTTCATATTTTTTTTATCCCAAGGCGCAGTGTATCCTTCAGTGCGTAGCACTAAAGGTTGTAAATAATTATGAATTACCGATTCTGGATTAAGTATTTATTTAGTATGTGGCCCGTTTGTATATATATTTAGGCAAAGATTTAGGCAAAGTTTGCGCGTGTAACACCTATGATAATCAGTGTGTAAGGCACATATTTAGGCAAAGCGGCAATTGGGGTAACATTTTTGCGTTTTCTACAACTTGAAAAAAGCCTTTGTAGATTTTTCTTCGTCTAGGGCTAGACGAAAATTTTTGTAGGGCTAGAAAAAATCTCATCTAGGGCTAGACGGGAAACGGTCTATTAAGAGACGGGAAATTTTCTCTTAAGAGACGAGATTTTTTCTCTTTAGTGATTTTTGGAAATGAGTAAAGAGATTTTCTGAAACGGATATAGGCAATTTCTGAAACGGACAAAGAGATTTTTTCTATCGGAAGGCTCCAATATATGGCAATGGCAGGTGTTTGCCTAAACGCCACGTTACCGACTGATTATCATAGACGTTACGCACGAAAACTTTGCCTAAAATTTTGCCTAATCTTTGCCTAACCTGTTGCCGTTTCGTGAGCAAAGAGAAAGAGACGAAGCTCACCGTCGTGTGGCGGGCTTCGTCTCTTTTTGCTCAGGACGATCGGTGCATCCTAAAAGTTGCTCGTGCGGCAACGACAACGTCACTTCGTTGAGGGCTTACTTGAAGCTGATGGCAAAGCCTCCGGCGCGGGCCATGTCGAGGGTGAGCGTGTCGGCTGCGGTCACCTGCTTGCGGGTGATGGTGTAGGCCTGCGGATTGGTGGCATAGTCGGCATCGGGCGCATCGGCATAGATGGTGGCCTCGTAGGTGCGGCCCTCGTCAAGAAAACTGAGGGGCACCTCGACGGTGCGCTTCTGCTCGTCGGTGACGCCACCCACAAACCACTGTCCGCTCTCCTTGGCTTGGCGGGCTATCACGAGGTAGTCGCCGGGCTCGGCCAAGAGGTACTCGGAGCGCTGCCAGTCGACGGCCACGTCCTTGATAAACTGGAAGGCATCCATGCGCTTCTCATAGTGCTCGGGGAAGTCGGCCGCCATCTGCAGGGGCGAGTAGAGGGTGACATAGAGAGCGAGCTGGTTGGCAAGGGTGGAGTTGACCTTGGAGTTGTTGTTGCCACCCGTGACGGGGCCGAGGTCCATCTCGAAGATGCCGGGAGTGTAGTCCATGGGACCACCATTGAGACGGGTGAAGGGAAGGATGGTGACGAGGTTGGGCTTGGATCCACCAAACGACTGGTACTCGGTGCCGCGGGCGCTCTCGTTGCCGATGAGGTTGGGATAGGTACGGCACAGACCTGTGGGGCGCACGGCCTCGTGGGCATTGACACAGATGTGGTGCTTGGCAGCCTCGGTCACGGCATAGAGGTAGTGGTTGACCATCCACTGCCCGTAGTGGTACTCGCCACGGGGGATGATGTCGCCCACGTAGCCGCTCTTCACAGAGGTGTAGCCGTAGCGGTTCATCAGCTCATAGGCCTCCTTCATGTGACGCTCATAGTTGCGCACCGATGAGGAGGTCTCGTGGTGCATCATGAGGCGCACGCCCTTCTTGTGGGCATAGGCGTTGAGCCCCTCGATGTCGAAGTCGGGATAAGGGGTGACGAAGTCGAAGACATAGTCCTTGGAGTTGCCAGCCCAGTCTTCCCAGCCTTCGTTCCAGCCCTCGACGAGCACTTGGTCGAAGCCATGCTCGGCGGCAAAGTCGATGTAGCGACGCACATTAGCCGTGTTGGCACAATGCTTGGGGCTGGGGGTAGCCGAGGCATAGTCGGTGTGGCCGAGCTTCACCGTGGGGTAGTCCTCGGTGTAGGCCCAGCTGCCCTTGCCCGAGATCATCTCCCACCACACGCCTACATATTTTACAGGCTTGATCCACGACACATCGTCGTAGGCACAAGGCTCATTGAGGTTGAGCACGAGGCGCGAAGCGAGCTGCTTGCGGGCATCGTCGGTGACCTGTATGGTGCGCCAGGGGGTGTGGCAAGGGGTCTGCATGTAGCCCTTCCATCCCGTAGCGTCGGGGGTGAGGTGCGACACGAAGGTGTTGGTCTCGGGGTTGAGCTCGAGATGCATGCAGGGATAGTCCACGAGAGCAGCCTCGTGCAGATTGATGTAGAGGCCCTCGTCGGTCTTCATCTGCAGGGAGGTCTGCACGCCTGTCATCGAGAAGGGGGTCTGCGATGAGTTGGGGGTGATGGCCTTGGTCATCAGTGAACCGATCTCAGAGAGGCGCGACTCCACGTAGTCATACTCCTGGGTGTCATAGTCGCCAGGGATCCAGAGGGCATGGTGGTCGCCCGTCATGGCAAACTCGGTGAGCTCTTCCTTGATAACGAAATAGGCAAGGCCGCGCTGCTTGGGGAACTCATAGCGGAAGCCGAGGCCATCGTCGTAGAGGCGGAAGCGGATGTTCATCAGGTAGCCCGTGTCCTCCTGCTCCATGCACACGAGGAGCTCGTTGTAGTGGTTGCGGATGGCCGACTCTTCGCCCCACACGGGGTGCCAAGTCTCGTCGAAGGTGTCGGTCAGCACCTCTTTCACGACGAAGCCAGTGTTCAAGGGACATACTGCATTGGCATCGCCTGCCTCAGCATCATCGGTCCAGAACTCTTTCTTGCGGGTGTCGCCACGGAGCTCAAATCCCATGGCACTGGGGAGGATGGCGGCCTTGTCGCCAAACTGCAGGCTATAGGTGGGCGTGCCGCTCTCGGGGGTGACGCCAAACTGCAGGGTGAGTGTGTTACTTGGTGAGGTGAGCACGTGCTCGCCCACCCATGCGCTCTCTTGGGTTGTCTTGCTATCGCAGCCCACGAGGAGGGCTGTGGCGAGGGCAAGGAGGGTAAGGGGTTTCATGATTTATGATTTTTTGATTTATGATTTTTCTAGGATAGCCTAGGAGCTCCTAGGATGTCCTAGGATTGTCCTAAGATGTCCTAGAATCTAGGACTACCTAGAAGCTCTCAAGCTAAGCTAACATCTATCTCGAAAACTCGACCACCAACGCCTGCTCGGGAGCTACCACAGTGTCATCGGAGAGGGTAACCGTCTCGCCCGTGATGACATTGCGCCCAGCAGAGAGGCCTTCGGTGATCTCTGCATAGTAGCTCCAGGGGAGGTGCTTGGGCTCTTGTGAATTGTTGATATAAACGAACACGACGTCGTCGTCATCGTAGCGGAAGTAGCCGTAGGTGTTGTCGCGCGTCATGAAGTGGAGGGTCTTGCCATGGTGGATGACCTCCTTGGTCTTGCGCCACTGGAAGAGGGTGCGCGAGTAGTCATATAGCTCGGCTGCCTGCGCATGCTGAGCACGACCTTCGGCAGTGAAGAGGTTGACCTTGTCGCCCTCCCATCCACCGGGGAAGTCGACGCGCAAGCCACCATGACCCTGGCTGAGGTCCTTGGAGACAAACATCATCTCATCGCCCACGAACACCTGAGGCAGACCACGCATAGTAGCCATCATGGTGAGGGCCAGCTTGGCCTTATTGGGGTTGCGCCCCACGACATCGCCGAGGCGGTCGGTGTCATGGTTGCCGGCAAAGATCATCATATTGGAGAGGTCGTGATAGAGGAAGTCATGAGACAAGCAATCGTAGACGCGTGTCATGCCCTGTCCCCAGCCAGGGTTGGTCTCAGAAAGACCGGCACGCATGGCATCGTGGAGGGGGAAGTCCATGATAGCGGGCAAGTGAGAGTCGAAGCCATCCTTGTTGGCATTGCCGCCCTGCCAGTAGGCGAGCTGGGGAACAGAGGAGGTCCAGCACTCACCGACGATATTGAACTGCGGATACTCCTTCATCACTGCCTCGCACCAACGACTCATGGGCACCTTCTCATTGTAGGGATAGGTGTCGACACGGAAGCCATCGAGGTCGGCATACTCAATCCACCAGATGGCCCACTGGATGAAGTAGCGCAGGGTGTACTCGTTGTCGAGGTTCATGTCGACCATAGAGGGGACAAACCAGCCGCTCTCCTGGATGTAGAGGTCCTTGCTCGAGGCATTGGGGTCCATGTTGGTAGAGAAGCAGATGTTGGTGCCCGTGTAGGTATCAAACTGGTGAATCCAGTCAGCAAAGGGGAGGTCCTGCATCCACCAATGCTCGGTGCCGCAGTGGTTGGTGACGATGTCCATGATGACCTTAAGGTCGCGCTTGTGAGCCTCGCTGACAAACTCTCTGTAGAGCGCGTTGCTACCGAAGCGGGGGTCTATGTGGTAGTAGTCGGCGGCGGCATAGCCGTGGTATGAGCCCTCGGGGGCATTATCCAGCAACAGCGGTGTGGGCCAAATGGTCGTAGCGCCTAGGTCGGCGATGTAGTCCAGATGGTCGATCATGCCCTGCAGGTCGCCACCGTGACGGCCAAAGAAGGCATCGCGGTCGGCCTTCTCCTCGGTGTCGGGGGTGGAGTCGTTCGAGGGGTCGCCATTGGCAAAGCGGTCGGGCATGAGGAGATAAATCATGTCGGCCGTGGTGAAGCTGGTGCGCTCGGCAGAGCCATCGCGACGCGCCTGCAGCTCGTAGGGGTACTTATAGGTCGTGTCGCCCTTAGTAAACACAAGCCAATAGGTACCAGGCTGGGCATTGGAGGCGATGGTGATGTCGGCAAACAGGTAGTTGGGGCTCTCGGCCTTGTGCACCTTGCCCACGCTCACTCCCTTGCCGCCCTCGATGGTGAGGTCATAGGAGGCGATGTCGATGCCATGAATCATCAGCTGCAACGGTGTGGTCATCCCCACCCACCATGAGAGGGGCTCGACGTGCTCGATGGGCGTGTCGATGGTCTTGTATTCCCAGTGCCAAGGAGCCTCGAGCTGCACCGACACCTCGACCGTGTTGCCCGGTACTGAGCGGGTGAACACGAGTGTGTTGTCCGTAGTGCTGACGATACGGAACTCGCCTTCTCCTACCCCAGCAGCCAGTGCGGGATTGTTGTGCTTGAAGGCGATGAGGTCACGATAAAACTCGGTATAGGAGTTCTCCTCCCACGCAGGGATGGGGTCCTTCTCGAAGAACTGGAAGCGATGGTCCCACCCCATCTCCTGACCTGTATAGATGAGGGGCTGACCACCAGGAAGCGTGAAGGTGAGCACTGCCATGGCCTTGGCCGCATCGCCCATGCGCTCAAACTCGGTGCCTGCCCAAGAGTTCTCGTCGTGGTTGGAGGTGAACATCAGGCGATAGGCACCTTGGGGATGACGCTCGGTGTCCTTATTGATATAGGCCACAAGGTCATCGATACCCTGCTTGCCTTGCGCGATGGCATTCATCATATGGTGGAGCTCCCACGAGTAGGAGGAGTGGAATCCGCACTGGCTCTGCAAGAGAGGCTCCTCGCCCTCAGCCAACATGAAGAGGTCGGGGCGCTCGCCCTTGAGCACCTCGATGGTCTGCTCCCAGAAGGTGAGGGGCACCTCGCAAGCCATGTCGCAACGGAAGCCGTCGACACCACGCTTGAGCCAGAAGAGCATAGCCTCCTGCATGGCACGCACCATACCCTCGTCGGCATAGTTGAGGTTGGCCGTGTCGCTCCAGTCGGCGGTGTAGGTGAGCTCGCCCTTTTCGTCGCGCTCATACCACGAAGCGGGCGACTCGGTCACCCAGCGTGCATCGGGCGAGGTATGATTGGCCACCCAGTCGATGATGACCTTGAGCCCCAAGCGATGGGCCTCGGCAAGAAAACGGTCAAAGTCGGCCAAGGTGCCAAACTCAAGATTGATGTCCGTATAGTCCTTGATGGCATAGTAGGAACCCAGTGTACCCTTGCGCCCCTCCACGCCAATGGGATAGATGGGCATGAGCCACACGACATCGACACCCAACTCCTGCAAACGCGGCAACTCACGCTGCGCTGCGGCAAAGGTGCCCTCGGGGGTATACTGACGCACGTTCATCTCATACACTACGGTGTTTGCCCAGTCGGTCGGGGCATCCATCCTTTGCTTGTCTCCGGAGCAGGCCGTCAGGAGTGCCAACGCCAAGAAGATTCCAAATAGTCGTTTCATGATTTATGATTTGTGATTTATGATTTATTTCTTCGGAGGACTCGGAGTTCTCGGAGAGCTCGGAGTTCGCGGAGGACTCGGAGGACTCAGAAAACTCTGAGATGAATCCTATTCTCCATTATCCATCAGGTATAGTCTGTACTCTCCTGCCCCAAGAGTCACCGTCGTGTGGGTGTCAGTGCTGGTCTCTGTGTCATCAAAGTAGTTGCGCCAGGTGCCCTTGATGGGGAACTCCACGGTCAGCGTCTGCTCACGGGTGTCAAAGTTGCCCACTAAGACAAAAGCCTCATCGCCTGCGATGGACTGGATGTAGCGCCCTGTGCTCCAATAGCTTGTTGACACCCGCCAAGAGAAGTCTGCTTCTGCGGCAAAGAACTGGGGATGCGCCTTGCGGAAAGCTATGAGCTGGGCATAGGTGTCGTACAAGGCACGACGCTCGGGCACCTCAAAGTAGTCCCAACGGAGGGGCTTCTCGCCCGTACGGCCATTCTCATCGATGGAGTAGTCGTAGCCCAACTCGCCAAACTGCCATATCATCTTAGGTCCAGGGACGGTGAAGAAGAAGGCCGCATTGAGCTCTGCACGCTGCATTCGTACCGCAAGCGAATCGGACACCTCTCCGTAGCCCCACGTCTTGGCCTTATAGCCCGTGCGCTCTTCGTCGTGGCTCTCCATGAAGCCCACGTATCCGCCAAAAGGCATCGCGTTCGTACCAGTCCATAGTGAAGAGAAGTCGCTGTATTCGACATATCCCATAGCCGTCTGGCAATAGGCATTGTTGGCATTGCGCCACACCCTCATCCCCTGCTCGGTGAGCTCGCGCTCCTCGGCATCGCAACAGAAATGCTCCAGGATGACCACCGCCTCGGGATGCACGGCCTTGATGGCCTCGTAGTAGTCGGTAAGGATGGCGATACGGGCCTTGTCGTAGTTCGATGCCGTCTGCTCAGTACACTTGCGCTGGGTGAGCCCCTTGGTGAGGTCGAAGCGGAAGCCATCAACGTGGTATTCACGGAGCAGATATTCCAAGTTGCGCTTCACATGGTCGCGTACCTCGGGATTCTCGTGGTTCCAGTCGTGGAACACGCTATAGGGATGCGGAGCCGACACGTTGAACCATGGGTTGTTCGCTGCAGTGCAATTATTTGCGGCATCCCAATAGAGGTGTGCCATGGGGTGAGCACCCGTAACATGATTGTACACCACATCGAGGATGACCGCTATGCCGCGGCGGTGACACTCGTCGATGAACTGCTTGTACATCTCGCGCGTGCCATAGGCCTTGTCCATGGCAAAGTAGGCACAGGGGTTGTATCCCCAGCTGAGGTTACCGTCAAACTCCTGCGTAGGCATCAGCTCGATGGCATCGACACCCAACTCCTCCAGATAGTCGAGCTTGGCCCATGCACCCTTGAGGTCCTTGGTCGTAGAGAAATCACGCAGAAGCAGTTCGTAGATGATGAGGTCATCGGCATCGCTGACCTCGAACTCCTCGATCGCCCACGCGTAGGCAGTTCGCTGCGTCTGGAAGGCAGCCACGTTACCCGAGGTCTTTGTGGGATAGGCAGGCATGTCGGGATAGGTGGCCGAGGGGATCCACTTGTCATCGGTCGTGTACACCACCTCTGTATAGGGGTCGGCTATGCGGGTAGTGCCCCATGCCTCGTCGTAGAGGTGATACTGGAATCGATACTCCTTGCCAGGGGTCAATCCCTCGAGCGTACACCACCAGCAACCAGCCTCCTCGTCGCGCTTCATGGCGTAGGCGCTCTGGCACTCCCAGTCGCTATGGTCACCGATGACATAGGCATAGTCGTAGCACTCTCCCTTGGCATCCTGCTCCTTGAGTACGAGGGTCACCGTGGAGTCATTGATGTAGTTGATGCCCGGCACCACTCCTGCCGGGAGGGGAGCCATCTCTACTTTGTCATAAGTTACCTCATTCGCGTCATCCTCTACGGTGCAGAAGAGGTCTATGGTCTGCCGCGTGCCATCGGCATTGCGCACCACGACACCTATCTTGCTTATCACCTCATCGGCAGCAGCCCCGAACCACTGGCGGATGGAGGGAGTAATCTCCAGCCTCCACACATCGGGTTCATCGGTAGGGACGAGGCGGCACTTGTCCAGATTGGTAGTCCAATCGGCCTGCACATGCACCCACTCATGGGCGACGATACCAATGTGCACATAGAGCGGTGCAGTGAATCCACTGAAAGGATACTCGCCTCCAGCCCTATAGTAGAGCACACAAGGCTCATCGGCCTTGGGTATGCTATTGTCTCTAAGCGAATAGCCCGACAGTCCGTAGGGTAGACTACTTAGGTCGATCTCTTCCTCGGGTGTAACTGGATTTTGTGGTTCGCAACTGGACAGGAATGCCAAGAAGCACAATTCAAGAGCAAGTAGGATATATCGTTTCATGAGTTATGAGTTGCCTGCTGCCGGCAGGCTGTTATCGTCTTCGTCATCGTTATCGTTACAGCCAAAGCTGTTTTTCGCGATTAGCGACCTAAGGCCCGATCAAAGGCCTTAGGCCAAAAGGGGCACCCCAATGAGGGTACCCCTATGAGAATTAATTATTGGTTATTAGTTGATAGAACCAGTGCCTGCGTTGAAGTCGAGAGTTACCTTCTGACCTGCAGTAGCAGCAACAGCAGCCTGATCACCACCAGCAGCACGGTATACGATAGCACCATCGAATACGTTGTACTCCATCTGCCACCAGTCAACGCCTGTGATTGCTGCAGGAGCAGCTGTGTACATGCGGATGTTACCATCAGCTACAACAACAGGAGATACGAGTGTAGTACCCTCAGCAACAAACTTGTTCTCTTCCTTACCAGCATCCCAACCACCGAAGCAGTCACCCATACCATAAACGGCAGCAGGCTCCATGGCTACGATGTTGTTTGCAAGGTCAATGTAGATTGTGTAGAAACCATCAACTGCAACGAAGCAGTTGTTGTCCTTAATCTCATAACCGCTATTATTTTCAAGACCAGTGAAGTCACCGCTCCATTCCTTCTTGGGGCAGAACTTGAAGCCGTTAGCGGCAGTGATGTAACGTGTGGTCCAGAAAGCACCTGAGTGGCTGTGTACGGGAGTAAGAGCTACAACGCCTTCAGAAGCCCAATCCCAACCACCAAAGTCCTGACCGATCATATAAAGTTCGGTAGGCAAGGTAGACTCCTTAGTGCACTCTGTTGTGAAGGTATAGCCAGCAGCGATATCACCACCCTTGAGGTTATAGGTCAATGTGATAGTGTAGAGACCAGCCTTCTCCACCTTGATGTTAGCGCCGTTGGGAAGAGACTCCATACCGAGGTTAGTATTAGCCTTTACATTACCAGCATCGTCGAGCTGAATCTTCCAGCCATGGCCATAAGCGAACTTGAACTCACCGTTAGCAGGCATGTCGACATTCTCCATCTTCCATGTCATGGTCTTAGCATTTACAGCAATCGAGTCAAATGCGGTGAAGCCCCAGCCATTCATAGCGCCACGAACACCCCACTGAACATTAGAAACGATGATCTGCGGATACAGGAGGTCACCCTCGAGGTTGAGGTCGAGCACGATGTGGTAGAGACCAGTCTGGTCTACCTGCATCGCAGGAGCATTCTCACCAATTACCAACTCACCACGCTTAACTGTTGCAAGAGTAGGATTGTCAGCAAGTTCCTTCACGTCATAGTCCTTCAACTCTGCACCATAGTTGGTGTACTTACCAGCCTCATTGAGCACGAGGAAGAACTCTTTACCACCCTCAAGAACGATGTACTTCTCGTACATGCCACCGCGTTTTTCAGCAGTAACCTCGTTCAAGCCTGCAGCCATACCATAGTCGGCAGTGATGTCCTCAGAACCTGTAGCATCACCATACACATAGAAACCATCGAGAGTGATCTCGTCAAAGTTTACGCCGCCCTGATTCTCAGGTTCACATGAAGTAGCGGCAAACATCAGTGCAACAGCACCAATACTCATCAAAACTTTTTTCATAATAACTGATATTAAAGTTTAACAAAAAGTGAATAAATAAATTATAGTTTTACATTTATCGATTAGATATCATCGTAGCCTTCGTTCTGCTTCCAGTAGCGCTCGCCAGTCTCCTCATTGATCTTTGACTTCTCCAACACTGAATAAGGGATGGGGAACCACTCGCGGAACTTCTGCTTTGCACTGACGTAGTCCACATAGTCGCTATCGGCAAACTTACCGAAACGGATGAGGTCGCGACGACGGACACACTCCCATGCGAACTCACGTCCACGCTCGTCGAGGATGTCGTCGAGATTGAGGGCCACCACACCAGGATAAGCCGCCGCATAGGCCTCGGCAGGCTTGGCTTCGTAGGCCATAGCGCGATGAAGCATCCGCTGGAAGTCCGCAGTGCTAACACCCGACGTTCCTTGTCCACCACGCAGGATGGCCTCCTCCTTCATCCACAGCACATCGGCATAGCGCATCAGCACGAAGTCGTTCTCCGCATATTGGTACTGACCTGCCTTGTCGACCTCATACTTGGTGCAACGTGCGCCGTCGTACCAGTTGGCGGCCTCAAGCGAAGCAATCTCGATGCGACAGATAGAACCAATCTTATTCTCATCGAGGATGATCTCACCCTTCTTATCGAAGACTGGGCCAATGAACCATCCCCACCGCTTGGCGCTTTGGGTACCATACTCCTGTACGGTTTTGGCATACTCCTTGAGCGGACCATGATACTCCTCCTCCAGCTTCTTGTTATATGCAGCCAACTCTGCATCGGTCATCTTGGCCGGACGGGCAGGAGGCTCGGGAGCAGCAGGAGGGATGGGGCCAGGGCCACGGAGGTCCTTCTCGTTGTAGCGCTCCATGAAGCTGGGGCGGGCGGCAAAGCCATTCCAAGGCTTCTCCACCATGCCATACACCGACTGGTGTGAGTAGTGGAGTGTAAGGATGGGGACACGCAACTTATTGGACATGCTACCAATATAGCGATGATCAAACTCACCATTACCATTCTCTACGATAACGAAGATGTTTTCCTTGGAAGCACTATTGTCAATCTTGAAATTGGCAAACCAGTCCTCTTCGATACTATAAGAGCCAGCATTGATTACCATATCACAGCAAGCCACTGCATTGGTGTAGAAGTCAGTTTCTGACTTCACTTCTACGAATCCCTCTCTGTAGACCCCATTATCATTCAGGCTGATATTCTTCGGCGTACACCCGAAAGATTCTGCGTTGAGGTACAATCGGGCCAAGAGAGCATAGGCGAAGCCCTGAGTCACACGTCCATAGTTGGCCGCACGATTACCATCATTGACTACGGCCATGTTGGGCGCATTGCGCTCAAGACAGTTGACCAGATGTGACCACACCTGCTCGGGCTCCATGAGGGGCTCGGTCTTGTCGACAAACTCCTCAAGATACGGAATACGTCCGAAGCAGTCGAACAACATGTAATAATAGTATGAACGGAGCACCTCAAGCTCACCCACATACTGGGCATACACCTCTGCGCTCATCGACTCCTCGGCATCAGCTAACGTAGTCAGCAACTTATTGCAAAGCACAGCGCCAGAGATTGTCGTGTTCCAGATGTTCTTGAACGCATCGCCCATCCAGTTCCAATTGTGGTTGTTCAAGCGAGTCCAATAGTAATTGTCCTTCCAATGCTCACCAGGCATACGTACAGGGCACACACACTCGTCTGAGGTCAACGAAGCAACACCCCAGTAGCCCCAATGGTCGTGGAGCCACTTGATGTCGGCATAGGCCTGACCAACGAGAAGCACCACATTCTCTTCGGCACTCATCATCGACTCTACGGTAGGATTACCATAGTTCTTCTCCTCCAGCAAGTCTTCGCATGAGGTCAACGCTCCCAGCGTGAGTGCACTCGCTGCTATGATAGTGAATATCTTTTTCATAATGGTATGATTCTTAAATTTCTTATTTTAAGCTAATATTGACACCGATAAGGAAATTGGCTACCGTGGGATAGAAGTCGCAATAGTCAATACCTGCGTTCCACACACTAGTGGTGTTCACCTCAGGATCTTGTCCGCTGTACTTTGTGAGTGTCAGCAAGTTCTGTCCTGTAAAATAAACTCTCATGTTCTCGACATACTTATTGCCCTGGGGCTTGAAATTATAGCCGAGAGTCACATTATCGAGCTTCATGTACGAGCCGTCCTCAAGATAGTAGTCAGAGAAGTGTCCCTTGTCAGAGTACACCACATTGCTGCCCACTGCATCCTTGATAAACACGTTCGAAGACTGTGACTGCTGAGGTCCATAGGCCCAGCGGGTGAGATTGAGGATCTTGTTACCCACGACACCACGGAAGAACACCGAGAGATCGAAGTTCTTGTAACGTACAGAGTTGTTCCATCCAAATGTGAACCATGGCTGTGCATTACCGATAACCTGACGGTCAGTCTCAGACACTGTGCCTCCATCCTTGTATCCACCTGCAGGAGTCATAAACATCCACGCACCATCGGAGGGTCTGAATCCGACAAACTTATATCCATAGAACGCTCCCACGGTCTGTCCTTCAGTAAGAATCTGTGTGTTGGTATTCATGATGCCATTCTCTCCTACTCCACCCGATGTAGTCTCCTTGTAATTGAAACCCTTCGAGGGGTCAGAGAGCTTGGTGATATAGTTCTTGTTGAACGAAATAGTGGGAGTAGTGATCCAAGTGACATTTCTTGAACGCAAAGGCAACACACTCACTGCAAGTTCTGCACCATAGCTATCCATCTGTCCTGCATTGGCCAAAAGTGTGGTGTACTGGTAGGGAGGTGTAGGTACCTCATAGTCCCACAAAAGATCGCGTGTCTGACGATAGTAGGTATCGAGACTACCATAGACACGATTGTCGAAAAGCGAATAGTCGAGACCGAGGTTATACTCGTACTTCTTTTCCCAACGCAAATCGGGATTGACATTCTGACTCACGCCATAGGTATAGACATACTTACCGTTGTACCAGAAGGTACCGCCATTGGAGAGCATGGCTACAGAACGGAGGTCTGAACCTAAGTTATTACCCGTCACACCGAAACCAGCACGCAGCTTGAGGTCATTGCACCAGTGCTGACTACGCATAAAGTCCTCTCCGCTAATTCTCCATCCCAAGCTGACAGCGGGGAACCAACCCCACTTATTGTTGACACCAAAGCGAGAAGAGCCTTCGCGACGAACCGAAGCAGATACAAGATACTTGTCTGCAAAATTGTAATTCGTACGAACGAAAGCGGCAGCCAATGCATTGGAGTTGCGGTACGATGAAACCTCAAGGTACTCCTTCGAAGCATCGCCATTACCAATCTGATAGTATTTGGCATCATCAGTGGGGAAACCCTTGTTCGAAATAGAACTTCCATCATAGAGGAATTGTTGGTATGACAGACCTGCGACTGAGGTAATGCTATGACGACCAAAGGTACGCATGTAGTCAGCAGTAAGTTCGAAGAGCTTGCTATAACTCATGTCATTCTCACGACCAGCCTTGCCCGACCCTGCAATGTCGGTATTGATGGTGTTATTGTACCAATAAGCACGATTGTCACCTTCCTCAATAGCAGCGAATCCATTGATACGAAGCATGCCTTCGACAGACTTGACGTTGATGGTTCCCTTTACAGAACCACGGAAGTAGTTGCCATCCTTGTATGATTCCTTCTGCATCATCTGTTCCACGGGGTTGGATTGACCCGTACCTTGTGGCATGAAGAAGCCGTTAGGAGTAGAAGCATCATAAATAGGATAGGTAGGATTCATGGTCGCTGCCTGCTTGAAGTCGCCACAGAAATAGTCGTTGCGGTAGTGCATGTATGAGAGGTCATACTGCAACTCCAACCAACCATCGAGTGCCTTCTGCGAAGCGGCTAATTTACCAATAAGTTCCTCACGATTGGAGTTGAGGGCTATACCTTGAGCATTCTTATAGGTTATCGATGAACGATAGTTAAACTTGCTAGATGAGCCCACGATAGCCACATTGTGATTGTGAGCAATGGCTGCATCGCGACACAAGGCACCCATCCAGTCTGTATTAGCATCGGATTGGATGACAGGGCTGATAGCTCCATCTGAGAGTGTACCCAAATCGCGGAACTCCTCTGCCGTAGCCATACCCATATCGCCATTGCGCACTGAAGTGGATACGTATCCATCATACTCCACTCGCGTGGTGGCAACGTCGGAGAAGGCCTCACCACGCTTTGTGGTGATGATGATTACACCATTCGTACCGCGGGTACCATAAATAGCAGCAGCCGAACCGTCCTTGAGTACATCCATAGAGGCAATCTCATTGGGCGAGATGTTGTCGATATTGCTTACAGGCACTCCATCTACAATGAAGAGGGGCGATGTACCAGCGCCCTTGTCAAGGGTAGAGAAACCACGAATCTGGATGTTATATCCTGTTGAAGTAGGATCTGACGTCGTACGTATCACATTGAGACCTGCCACTTTTCCCTGAAGCAGACCTACGGGGCTCGACTTGACACCCGCATTGAAGTCCTCTGACTTGATCGAAGCAACCGAACCCGTCACCTCCTTCTTCTTCTGTGAGCCGTAGCCAATGACAACAACGTCGCTCAGCGACACTGCATCTTCGCTCAACATGATCTGCTTGGGCAAAGCCGAAGCCTTGAAGCTCTGCGTTGTGTATCCCACATAACTAATCTCAATGATGGCATTAGGTCCCGATACGGAAAGCGAGAACTCGCCGTCCAAACCTGTAGCAACACCATTCACAGTGCCCTTCTCCACAACAGTGACACCCATAGCGGGGCCCATATCGTCATATACGACACCATCGACCTTGTACTTGCCTTGGGCAAATACTTGTGTGGACATCAAAAAAGACGCCACCAGTCCAACAAAAAATAAAGTAACCCTTTTCATGGTATTATACTAAAGATGATTTTTTATTTTGCTTTCTTCTCCTTTATAAGACCTACCGCAACAGCACCTAACACAAGCAGCACTCCTGCCACGACAAACATATTTACCTGACTTCCTCCTACAGCCTTCAGCAATAGTCCTCCACAAGCGGCTGCTACAATCTGAGGCAGACAGATAGTTCCGTTGAACAGGCCCAAATAGGTTCCAATATGCTCACCAGACAAGGAATTGGTCAACAAAGTGAAAGGTATAGCCAACATGGCTGCCCAAGCAGCTCCAATGAGAAGGAATGAGACAAATAGTAGATACTGGTCATGAATGAAATACACCGAAGCAAAACCAACAGCTCCCAAGAGGAGACTCACGACGTATGCCGTCTTGATATTCTTGAACTTAGGGATGAGCAATGCCCACAACATGGAGCCTACTGCTTGCACGGCAAACAGGATACCAACCCAGTTGCCTGCAGCCTGATATCCCTCGGAACGAACATCTGTGACGTCCCATACGGTATCGGCGATGGCACCATTGGTATAGGTCCACATATACATGAAGGCTGCCCAACAGAAGAATTGCACCAAGCCTACTGTCCAGAATGCGTTAGGAGCATTTTTAAGCAGAGCAAACATACTAGGAGCCTCAGCTGTGGTTACATTGGGGTCGATACCATGAAATTCGGCATACTCTTTTGGAGGCATCTCCTTCACCTTGACACTTGTAAAGAGTACACAAAGGATAAGAATGGCTGCACCGATGTAGAAGGCATACTTCACCGTATCGGGAATCTCTCCTTCTGGTGCCGTATTAGACAATCCTATCCAAGCAAATAAGAAGGGGAAGATATAACCCACCAAGCTACCAGCATTGCAGAGGAAGCTCTGGATGGAATAGGCCTGGCCCTTCTGCTCCTCATTGACCATATCGCCTACGAGCATCTTGAATGGCTGCATGGCCATATTGATAGAGGTGTCGAGCAACATGAGTGCCACAAGCCCAAATATCATGGCACCACCCACAGCGAAGCCGAAACTACCCGCATTGGGCAACAAACACATGACAAGAATAGCAACAAACGAACCTACCAACAAATAAGGGATACGACGGCCCAAGCGACACCACGTCTTATCACTATACTTACCAACTAGAGGCTGAACTATCATGCCCATGAGCGGGGGAAGTATCCAAAAATAGCTCAAGTCGTGAGGGTCTGCACCCAGTGTTGCAAATATTCGACTGATATTTGCACTTTGCAAAGAGTATGCTATCTGCACCCCAAAGAAGCCGAGGCTGAGGTTCCATAACTGCCAAAAAGGAAGGCGATGAGAGTTCATGGTATATACTTTTATTGTTCGCTAGTCAGTAGCAACCTAGCCCCAAAAGGCATAGTTGCCAATGCAAAAATAGTAATCTTTTTCGTATGCACATGTACCGAAAAGTAGCATTACCGACGAACGGTAATTTTACCGCGACGAATGGAAATGTCGGATTGATGAATGGAGACTGAGATAAACTGACGATTTTAGGCAAATCACAGATTATTGGCTTTTGGTATCGCTGATGTCAGAAAAAAGCTTTACCTTTGATGTCGAAAAAGAGGATTGGACTATGCTGAGAGCGATAAAATCACCCAATACGGTACACTTGTTTGCCTTGCTACACGCACTTGTCGTGCTGGTCTGCTGGAAGTATGAGGTGGATGACGCACTCACACTCACAATCCTGACCATGACCATGACGGTGATACTATGCATTAAGAAAGGTATGACCATAGACATCATCGCCATCATGGTGATCGTGGCCAATGTGGTGGGGTTCGTGGTCGGCACATTAGGAGCGGCCTTCATCCATAGGATCATCCATGTGGAAGCGGCAGCCAGGATTGTAGCCACGATACTCACCACCGAGCTGTTGGGATGGACACTCATCGGGCTGTCGCGACTTACCTATATGACCAATAGGACGAGAGCAGACCTCGCACAGTCAAGTGCCAAACTGCGCTGGGTACTGGTCATAGTAGGAGCCATATTGGCATTGCGCAAAGGAGCTGCTATGCTCTTCGCATCGCCCCTATATGCAGATACTAGCGTCATGGCGTATGCTTGGGACATACTGTCAAGTTCGCCAGCGCTCATCACCTATATGTGTCTTACCATCATCTTCGTGAGACGTCTGCACCGAAATAAGAAAAGTACAGCACTAATATGGTTAGACTACCTCCTCTTCACCACGGTCGTGTCGGCAGTGGGGGCATGGAGTTTCTGTGTCATACAAGAAGGGACCCTCGTGTGGGAAATAGACATCCAAGAATATCTGAGATGTCTCGTAGCAGCAGTGCTCGTAGAGACCACCATCTATTGCATGATGGTGCTGGTCAATAGCATCTTCGCAACACGCAAGGCCATGCAGCTCGAGCGAGTGAGAGCGGCACAAGCCCAATACCGATACGCCACACTCAAGCAACAGGTCAACCCACACTTCCTATTCAACTCGCTCAATACACTCGACGGACTAGTGTGTGAGCAGCGCACAGAGCAAGCCAGTGACTACATCCACAAACTCGCTCACATGTACCGCTACATGTTGCGATGCGAAGAAGAAGCCTTGGTCTCGCTGCGCGAGGAGATTGAGTTCATACAGGAATACGTATCGCTCCTGAAAGTGAGATTCGCCGAAGGATTTGAAGTCGAGTTCGACATCTCCGACGAGGCCATGCAACGCATGGTGGTGCCTTGCACAGTGCAGTTGCTCGTGGAAAATGCCTTCAAGCACAATACAGTAAGCACCGCCAATCCCCTACGCATCTGCATAGCTGCAGACATGGAGCGACTCACGGTAGAAAACAACGTACAACCAAAGTATACACACACCACCTCGACCAAACTGGGACAGAAGTACATACGAGAACACTATCGCTCCCTCTCCGATAAAAAGATTGTCATCGACAACACTGATAACAAGTATAGGGTGACGATACCTCTCCTCTGACAAGCAAACAATTAACTCCTATTTTCACGCACGAACAATATGACTGCACTGATTATTGAAGATGAGATAATGGCTCAAAACAATCTGACGAGAATGTTGCGACAATACTGCACAGACATTGAAGTGGTGGGTACGACCACCTCAGTAGCTGGCACTGTGGAATGGCTACAGGAACCCACACACAGGGCAGACATACTGTTCATGGATGTGGAGCTGGCAGATGGTGTGTGCTTTGAAATTTTCAGGAAGACAGATGTCAAGGGCAAGGTCATCATGACCACAGCCTATGACACCTATGCCATCAAAGCCTTCGAGGCAGGAAGCGTAGACTATCTGCTCAAGCCCATAGCACCAGAGGCGCTGCTGCGTGCTGTGTCACGCTGCTGTACGCGAACAGATAAGCCAAACATAGAAGCCACGATAAAAACATCCACAGAGGCTAGACGCTATAGGGAACGATTGGTGGTGAAGTTCAATGACCGCATAGTGCCAGTACCAACAACAGACATTGCCTACATTTGCTCTGAGGAAAAGTGCAACTACGTAGTCACATCGACTGGATGTCGGTATATCCTCGACGCCTCGCTCGACGTGGTGGCCGATGTGCTCGACCCCGAAAAATTCTTCAAAATCTCACGAAGCTGCATCATGGCATCAAGGGGAATCAAGAGTATCGTAAAGCAAGGAGGGCGACTCAGAATCATCCCCTTCGTGGACACAGCAGAGGAGCTCACCGTGAGCCGCTCACGAGTGGACGACTTCATGTCGTGGCTGGAACGATGACCCAATCGAAGAAACACAAGTGTATCATCACCATAGAATCATAAAGAAGGCTTTATATACAAGGGAAGTGATGTCATGAATTAATAATTACAACATGTATATCGAAGCAATAGGGCACCCCGAAAGGATGCCCTATTGCTTTGAGTTTGGAAAGACGAATAGTGTTATCTCCCGCTCTGCGCCACGAGGCGACTCACCGTGCGATTGAAGTCGTCGGCTTTGAGTAGCTCCTCTAAGGTGAGGTGCATGCGATAACGCCAATAGTGATGAGGATTGGCAGGCACATTGATGCGCTCGGATTCATAGTCAGCACTGCGCAAGTGCTCATCGATAGCCATCCAGTCTTGAAGAGGAAGGATGGTGAGCATGGCAGGCGAATCGAGGTGTTGACGAACGATGCACTCGCAAGCCCAAGCTTCGCAGTCGGCAGGTGCCTTGCCACGCTGACGCAATAACTCGGTCCAGTAGTACTGCGTGAGCGAAGGATCTTCGGTCCACCATCCACGAATACCACTCATATCATGAGTAGAGGTAGTGCACACAGCATAGTAGGGATAGTTTGCAGGGTTATCCACACTACAGCCATACCCCTTGGGCATACGTTGTATCTCGAGCGAAAGGATGCGTAGCTCGTCCATTACGGCAGGCACGCAGGCGGGTATCATGCCGAGGTCCTCACCACAGACGAGCATGTCGGTGCTGTCGACTAAGGCGGGCAACTTCTTCATCGCCTCAGCATGCCAGAAGTCATTGTGGCGATGATAGTAGAAGTTATCGTGCAGAGCATAGAATGCCCTACGCTCATTCTCTGGGAGTGCCTTGAAAGACTCGGTATCAAAACCATTGATGCGAGGATGATAACATCCAGCCTGATAGGGATCCTCAACAAAGAGCACATCGGTCTCATCATCAGGAGAGAAGGGCATGGCATAACGTTCCTTGTAAAAGTTCATGCCTGCAGCATTGATTTCCTCTACTGTAAGTGGCATGGCGGGGTTGAAGTGTCCGAGGAGTCCACTCTTGGTGTAGCCAGGTATCTCCCATATGCGGAAGAAGCCCAACAGGTGGTCGATACGATAGGCATCGAAGTAGTCGGCCATCTTGGTGAAGCGCTGGGCAAACCAATGGTAGCGTTCCTCAGCCATAGCACGCCAGTTGTAAGTAGGGAATCCCCAGTTCTGTCCGTCGCGGGCAAAGGCATCGGGCGGAGCGCCCGCCTGGCTCTCTAGGCAGAAGAGCCCAGGGTGACACCATGCCTCCACACTCGTGCGGCTGATGCCGATGGGGATGTCGCCCTTGAGCACCACGCCATGACGGTGCGCATAGTCTGCAGCACGCTTGAGCTGCAGGTGCAGATGATACTGTATGTACAGATATATGGGTCCTACAGCCTCCTCGTGGTCGGCATTGTAAACACTGTCGTCACCCCACTGCGTGTAGTCGGGCGTGCCATACTTGTCTCTCAGGTAGCAGAATGCGGCATAGGGGCGCAGCCATGAGGCGTTGTCCTCATAGAAGAGCTTGAAGGATGCCGAGGCGAGTGTACGCTCACCCTCCTGAGCGAAGATGCGATGCAAGTAGTCCCACTTGGCCGCGATGACAGCATCGTAGTCGACCTGAGGAAGCTGGTTGAGCTCGCGCTGGCGGGTGCGGAACTGCTTCATGGCCTCCTTATCGGAGAGCGTGCCGACCTCCTCGAGGCGAATGTAGGCAGGATTGAGCGCAAAGCATGAGATGGCGTTATAGGGATACGACTCGTGCCAGTTGCGGTTCATCGTAGTATCATTGACAGGGAGCAACTGCAGGAAGCACTGCCCTGTCTTGGCTGCCCAGTCGACCATAAGGGGGATGTCAGAAAACTCGCCTATGCCGAAGCTTTGCTCTGAGCGGAGCGAGAAAACAGGGATGGCCACACCCGCGCCACGCCAATGCTCTTGAGGGTCGCGCAAGCTGTAGGTGCGCAACACACGCAATGTAACATCGCTATAGGGATCTACGTAAAGGGTGCGATTCTCGCCTGGCTCCCAATAGGCTAGCTGGAGTGCCGAGGGCTGAGCTTTGTCGGTAGTCTTCTCGAGGATGATAAACTTAAACTCGGACTGCTCGCCCAGCTCCTCCTTATCCAGCCACAACTGCCACTCGGTGCCATGAGGCTCCATGAGGAGGGCATGGTCGGGATTCCATGCACCTAGAGATGCTCTATCGCCACAAAGTGCAAGCACCTGATTTTTTCGCAATGTAGGCGCTTCGCAGCAAACGCATACCGATGCGTTACCCTTAGGCTTATAGCTGTGAACATCGTGAGCAAAGATTGCCTTTGTGAATGCTGAAGAATAGAACGGAGCCAGTGACGAACGCTCATGCCAGCGGTCATTGACACAGACATGTCCGTGTAGTGTGTCGGGGAGCATGTGATGACGCCACTCAGTCCGCTGGACAGCATCGTTCTCAACCACTACAAACGTGTAGGGATCCGAGGGCTTGAAGTCTCCTTCGAGCGTGACGAACCAATGCCCCTTACCGTCTGTCTGCATAGGATGAGCCGAAGCCAAATCGACGTTGTTGACCGTGTCGAACACTAGACGGACATCTTCGCCCCAACGGGTGTCATAATGCAAGGTAATTGTCAGTTTCATGGGATGATAGGTTGACTTGTTCTCTTTTTACCTTTTTAGTACACAAAGGTTGTAAATGTGCATAAAGGCTATGAACAAAAAAGTCCGTCACACAATCCCGCAGAATTGCAGTTACGGACTCAACAAACAAATGAAAAATGAAAACAAAAAGTGCTTACTCTGCAGCCTCCTCGGCAGGAGCCTCAGCTGCCTTCAACTCTTCAAGGATAGCAAGCGCCTTGTCGAGCACTGTAGTGTCATCGATGCGCACAAGACCTCCATCGGGACCGGGCTCGAGGTGGATACCCACGCTCTGACCAGCCTGGAAATTCTGACCACCGAAGAAGTTACGTACGGTCTCTACACTTACACCAAGCTCGTCAGCAATACGGTGCATGCTACCATCGGGCAATGAATCTTTAAGATTGCGCAGTTCGTTGAATGTCATTAACTTGCTCATAATCGTAATTTTTTTTATTATTACTAATAAGTTTATTTGTTAAAGTATATTGTTGTTTATGTATATAAGCGCACCGATACAGATGAGGGCAAACACTGCGTATATCGACAGACACATCAGCTGAGCATCACTCGACTGATAGCCTGACAAGGTGTAGTTGTCGGTGATACGGGCCATAGGCTGGTCTATGCGCCGATACACATAACGATAGCCAAGATAGACCACTGCACCTATGGACGCACCCAAAATGGCTCCACAGAGGATATCGCCTGGATAGTGTACACCGAGGTATATGCGCGAAAAACTGTTGATGATTGCCCACAACAGCAGTGTGAGGCTGAGACCGCGATGACGGATGATGAGAGAGACGATGGCAAATATGCCAAACGAGTTGCAAGCATGGCTCGACGTGAAGCTATACCCACCACTGCGATAACCATTGGCGGTGTCAATCAAGTGCATGATCGCAGGGTCATTGCAGGGACGCAAGCGCCCCACGAGCGGCTTGATGAGGTGCGAAGACACCTGATCAGTGGCGACGATGGCTAAAGCCACGGCAATCACGGTAAGAAGGGCCGTACGGGGAGTGTTGTTCTTCAATACAATGAACAGAAGCACCAGCGCTACGGGCACCCACACCACCGTGGTGGTGTAAATCTTCATCACACCATCTAAGAATAGCGAGTCGCTGCCATTGAGGGCAAGCAACATACGCCTGTCAAGGTCTATCAGCCACCGTAGGTTCATCGTGCTTCAACTTACTTTATCTAATCCGCGATGTACGACACCAAACACCTCTCGACATTCCGTCTTCCGATCGCTTACTCTTTATCTTATATCTTCTCTATCGCTGCTGCAGGTAGCCATCCGATGTGACCATCCTCAAGTTCCACCTCTTTCCACGCACTCAGGCTATCGTCCTTTATCTTCACCTTCTTGCCCTCGTGCAGTACAAACAACTCCGTCCCTGATTCGCTCGGAGTGCTGCGCACGGTGACGCTGGGCTCCATCACAATAGCATGGTCACGCTGCTGCAATCTGCGTGTCTGACCCGAGGCTATCACACCTGCCAACACACTGCCAAGTAGCGAGAGTAATGCAAATATAAAGATAATTTTTTTAGTTTTTCGCTTTTTGCTAAAAATAAATATCACAAAACACGAAATACATATTATAAAACATAAAATAGAGGCTTTTGCCCAGCTGTCAGCACTCATAATCGCCGCAAACGAGCGATACCAGCGTGTAAAGAAAAACTCTGTCACCATCGCATTCTTGTCGACGGCTTTCGCTCGCGCCAACTCCAGATTAAACCGTGCATCCGCGTGGGATGGTTCGAGCAGCAATGCACGCTCATAATTGAGTATCGAGCGAGCTATGTCATCAAGCCTATAGTAAGCACCACCAAGATTGTAGTACACCGCTGCCGACTCACCCTGCTCAGCAATCAGACGTTCGTAGATGTATGCAGCAGTGATGTAGTCTGCTTCGGCATAGGCACTATCCGCCATGGCCTTGGTATATACGACCGTACTATCCGAAAAAGTCATAGCCTGCACACGACACGTGCAGACACAACACAACGCCACACCTATTATATATAAGGAAAAACGTCTCATCATTTTCTTTATTTTGACTATTTACGATATTCTTTCAATAATTTTTACGTTCAATCTCATAGCAGTGCCTATCCGCATCTCCGTACCGAACACTACCTCATCTCCACATCAGCGCTTGATTGCATTCTCTAAGCTATCCATCAGCGCATCTGCCTTATCATACAACTGCGACTCTGAAACTGAAGACAATGAAGGAGCGTAGCGAGCAAACTCACACTCACCGATAAGCTCCATACACTCCGCGACAAGCGCCTCTGGTACGTGACACTCTGCAAGCTTGACCGACACATTGTCCTTCGACAGTTCCGACACGGGCATGTTCAACTTATCACTCAGATAACCCCATAGAGCCTTGAGCACCTCATCATAGAAACCGGCCTTGTCCCCCTCGCGCATCTTTTGCTTGGCAATCTTAAGGCGGCGCGTCGCAACCTTACTGGCCTTCTTGGTCTTCTGCTTGGCCACATTGGCACTCTCCACAGCCTGCTTGCGATATACAACGACTATCACCAAGAACGCTGCAAAGGGACACACAAACCACAACCAATAGTTCATCGTACCATAGAGATAGTCATCCTTGGCACTATACCGTACCTCTCCAAGCTGGATGTAACGAATATCTTGCCCCAAAAGACGCAACTCTTCCTTGCTGACATAGCCCGTGGGGGCACTACCCGTCGAACCATCACCCTTAGCCACATGGACCACATACTCTGGTGTCGACAATGTCTTATATGCACCACTCTTGACATCAAAATATGAAAACTCTACCGAGGGGATGGTATAATTGCCTCCATGACGCGGTATAGCCAGATATTCTATCACCTTATTACCCGAAAGACCACTTGCCTTGAGCGTAAACTTATTGTCCACCTTAGGATCATACACCTCAAAATCTGCAGGGAACTTTACCTCTGGAGTCCTAAGAAGCTTCATATTTCCCGTACCTGAAATGACTAGTTTCAGCGTCAAAGCCTCATCCTCCTTCAACTCTGTTGCACTAATCGAAGATGAAATGCTAAAGTCTCCCACACCACCATAATACGTTGCAGGCTTACCCGCAGGGAGTGGACTGACATCAATCGTGAGTTTGGGGGTAACTAGAGGTTTCTGTATGTTGACATAGCTGCTACCACCGTTAAAGAAGGCATCAAACGGGTCATAGCTCTGCACACGCTGAGCCACAGTACCCTCGAAGGTGATGGAAGGAATCTCCAATTTACCACTCTGCTGAGGGAACAATACATACTGACTCCACACGATGGTTCGGTAGTTGCGTCCGTTATAATGCTCCGGCTCAAATTCACGATTACCCTTAGGCATTTCCATCTCCTGTGTATGGAATCCCTTAAGATCAGGCATCTTACCAGTCACATTCGTCAGGTTTACCGTCGTATATATTTTATAGGTCAACAATATGGCCTCCTGTTCATAGACCTTCTTTTTGTTCACCGTAGCGGTGATAAAGAGATCATCTGCACCTATCTGCCCAGATTGAGAAGCACTACCCTTCCCCTGCTGAGTACTCTTCTGCCCTTGTGATCCATGCTGACCGGGAGGCAGGACCTTCACGGTAAGCTCCTCAGACTGCAGTTGTTTGCCATCAACGGTAATCACTGCTGCAGGAATAGTAAAGGTGCCTTCACTTTTAGGTCTCAAAATACATGTATATGTCAACGTCTTTGACGAAGTTCGCACACCATTAATGATTGAAGTGCTAGACGAACTTGATTGATTAGGACCTGAGAGTACATCAAAATCCTCGATATTCCCCACACGAAATCCCTTTGCCCCATGTGTGTTGATCGTATATGACAAACGGAAGGTCTCACCCATAACCACAGCATGAGGAGCAGAAGCCTTGAACGACAACTCCTCTGCCTTTACTGCAGAGACAGCAAAAGTGGTCAAGAAAAGCAGAACATATAGCACTCTATACTTCATAAAACGAAACAACGATTCTAATTTGTTTTTGAGTTGGTCTGTTTATTTTTGAATTGGTCTGCGAAGATACATAAAAAACTTGACTTCCAATCGTATTTTATCGAAAATCCTCGACACACAAAATTGGTTTAGCCCAATCTCAACGCTAAGACTTAATCACTCTATGCTAATTTTTAGGCATGTAAATTTATTCACAAAACGCATACCAATCCTCAATTATCCAGACGTTATAATCATTCAATACAAACGTACAATAATCTACTCTAATACTTCTTAATATTTATTTGTTTTACAGTATATTAAAAGCCATAAGACAAAATGATATTCCCATATTTTCGTACAATAATATACGTAGTAATATGATATCAAGCATCATCAATGGAGCGTCAAAAAGAACCTGGTATGTTATTATACAAACTAAACTATTCTGTACAAATTCACATCATTACCAATCCTTGTCAAAAGATTTCCCTTGACGTTGTTGCATCATCTGCTTCTGGCGTTCTTGAATATCTTTTTCATCTTGCATTAGAGCATTGAGAATCTGCTCTGCATTCTCTTTGGAGATTTGCTCCTCGCTTTGTTCCGATTGCTCCTGCTGATGTTGTTGCTGATTTTCTTCTTGATTCTGATTCTGCTCCTGCTGATTTTGTTGACTCTCCTGTTGCTGTTCTTGCTGCTGATCTTGCTGTTGCTGGTCTTGTTGATCTTGTTGCTGCTCCTCCTGCTGTTCTTGTGGGTCTTGCTGTTGTTGTTTCAACATGTGCATAGCCTTTGCAAGATTATAACGTGTCTCATCATCACTTGGGTTATTACGCAATGACATCTTATAAGCCTCAACGCTTTGAGGATACTGCTGTGCCATATACATCAACGTCCCCATATTATGGTATATATGAGCCAAACGCGACTTATCCGTCTCCAGCTGAGAAGCTGTGAGATAAAGCTTCATTGCCTCTTTACCTCTCTCCTCTGCCTTGTCTCCAGCCTGGGGTATTTGATTAAAAAGAGCATTGCCCAAGTTATACATCGCATCTACAGACTCTGCATTAATCTCAAGCGCTTTGCGATACTCCACCTCAGCCCGTTCGAAAAGACTATCTACATAGAGCCGATTGCCACGACGAATATGATCAGTCTCTGTGGCTATCTGCGCTGATAAACCAAAAACAATAAAGCAAAATAGGGAAAAGAGTATTATCTTCTTATTCATAGTAAAATTTGAACAAATTAATAAACCATTATTTAGCAATTTCAATACGAGTCTTCATACCCTTAATCTTCTCGCCAGAGATCAGCGAAAGCAACTGACGCACCTTACCACGAGCTACAGACACATAAGCATAGTAATCATGCACGTCAATGGGACCCACATCATCGCGCGTCAGACCGCCTTTCTTATAGAGAAACCCTGCGATATCCACCTTATTGATCTTGTCCTTCTTACCCTTACCCACATAAAGCGTGGTCCACATAGGTAATGCAGGACGCCCAACTCGTTCAGGAAGTTCATAATCCTTCACAGGCGAAGCAATATAGGCTGGAACAACCTCCTCGCTATGAAGAATGAGATAGGAGCAGCCCTCAGCATTCCAACGAGCAGTACGTCCCGTACGATGTATGTACCCCTCTTCACCACTAGGAAGATGATAATGTATGATATGTCGCACCTCAGGAATGTCAAGACCACGAGCCGCCAGATCAGTGCTAATCAGCACATTGCTACTACCGCAACGGAATTTATAGAGAGCGCGCTCACGTAGTTCTTGATCCATACCTCCATGATAAGCTTCAAAACAAATCTTTTGTTCTCGAAGATATTCCGCTACACGATCTACAGCTTCACGATGATTAAGAAATACTATCGACTGCCCCTCCTCTAGTGTACATAGTAGCTTATAGAGAGTGTGCAGCTTATCTTTACTCTCAGAATGCACCGCATAGGTAATCACCTTTTCGTCGGAATCTAAGGCTTTGAGATAGCTGAGCCGAGTGGCACTGGACATGGCTACAAACTGCGGCAATTCATCCATATCAGTAGCCGAGGTAAGGAAACGGAAACTAATCCGAGGTAGCTTGTCAACTACCTGCTGCATCTCGCCTTGAAAGCCCAATTCGAGGCACTTATCAAATTCATCTATAACAAGACTTTCGATGGTAGACGCATCAATATTCCCTTTTTCCAGATGATCATTCAAACGACCAGGAGTACCTATTATTACTGTAGGCTGCACACCTCGCATCGTGCGATGCTCATCCATTGCGGCGCGTCCACCATAGACACTCATCGCACGCCATGGAAGCCCCATAGACTTAATTACATTCTCTATCTGTATAGCCAACTCACGTGAAGGAACAACTATCATGGCTTGCACACAGGGGACAGCTTTCAACTGTAATCGTTCGATAAGAGGAAGCAAAAAAGCCAAAGTCTTTCCTGTACCGGTAGGCGAGAGCAAAACGATACTATTCGTTTGACGAGCTGCAAATAAAGCTTCCTCCTGCATTGGAGTAAGTGAAGCTATCCCCAATCTATCGATTGCGCAACACTGATATTCATTAAGTTGCAGATGATTCATACAAGAATTCATTCTTTATTATTAATAAAACGAGAGGGAGCACATAAACCAAGGCAACCAATATATTCTGAGCCACGGGAGACATCCTCAACAAATCAAACAACTGCACATAACCAACGGCAGCAACCAATTGTGAAGCCACCACCAGGACAAAGAAGTAGTTAGAATACACTCCCATACCTACGGCTATATCCGTAAACAAATCCGCCCCGAAATGCCAATGCTCACACATTACACCATAAACAATACTGGATAGCACAACAATGAGAGACGAAATAAAAAGCCACCCCGCCGCAAAAGGTCCCCCAGTGATGTGCCCTGTCACACCAAGCAAATTACCTCCAGGAAGAATACCCAATACAACAAAGAGTATGCAAATAGAGCACACAATCAGCGACACACGACGCGCATGACGCTGACGCTGATCAAGAATAGCCCCTTTTCGTAGAGATGTCATCAATCCTGAACCGCGCAGAGCGCCCATAGCCAACAACACAAGAAGTACTTGACCCAATGGAGCTGCAGACACATTATCTACACCATGTCGAACGAACCACCTCACACTCTCCTCACTGAACAGACTAGGCACAAGGCTGCCACTAGGAAGTGTCAATCCATAGATATTGGCCACCCAAGAAAACACTACAAGAGCAACAAACAAGAGGAGATAGAGCATGCTAATCATCGGCCTCTAGATTGTTAGGATCAATAATATCCAGTTCAATAGCACGTACGACGAGACGAGTCACATTGACACCACGCTGTTCGCTCTCAGAGAAAAGACGTGCTATGAGATCAGCCTGACGCTTTTCCAACGACTTAGGACTAAAGGGCATCGTGCGCAACGACGCTATCATCTCTTTTGTGTAACCTAAGGCCAAGTGGCGCAAGAATCGTTCATCATATTCATCGATATCGTAAGCAATAATAGCACGTTGTCGTTTCACCTCAGCTTCAACAGACTGACAAAAGCGAGCGACAATCTTTTCCAATATAGGCTGATTAAACACATACCGCTTACCCTCCATCACTCCCTGTACCTCAGTGCGAGTGAGGAGCTCACCGGTCTTGAGTACTATACCACTAGCTCCGGCATCGAGCACATCTACCCATAGTTTTTCGTTGAGTATCTCTCCAGTGAATATGAGTACGCGTACCTGCGGATAGCGAAGCTTGACTGCACGGCAAATAGACACTCCTATTGTCGTGGCTCCTCCAAGCCCTAAATCAAGCAATACCATATCGGGTTGTCGCTCTTCCATCAAAGGCCAAAACTCCTCCTCAGACATCGCCGTACCGATAACCTCCACTTCGGGAATCTCGTTACGAAAAATCTCTTCTGTGCCTTTCAGTTCCAGCTTTACGTCTTCTACAATGATCACACTATACATACGCGCTACCTTTTGACAATAGTTAGTGCAAATTTAAATGAAATATTTGGCATTGCAGCCAAAATGAAGGAAAATTACAACATAGAGGGGACGAAATCGCCCCCTCTACATTCATCCACAAATTGCACTTAGGAAAATTATTCCTCAGGCTTCATGTTGGTGTATACGTTCTGTACGTCCTCGTCCTCCTCGAGACGCTCTACGATCTTGTCGATGGTAGCACGCTGCTCTTCGGTAACATCCTTGAGGTCGTTGGGGATGCGGGTGAACTCGGCACTGCGTACCTCGAAACCACACTCCTCAAGGTGCTTCTGGATCTGTGAGAATGACTTGGGATCGCCGTAGATGGTGATCTCAGAGCCGCCCTCTTCCTTCTCTTCCTCATCGTACTCGTCTTCTACACCGAAGTCGATGAGCTCGAGGATGAGCTCGTCCATATCCACATCGTCCTTCTTAGCAAAGGTGAACATTGACTTGTGTGTGAAGATGAAGTCGAGTGAGCCTGAGGTGCCGAGGGTACCGCCAAACTTGGTGAACACGCTACGTACGTTGGCTACAGTACGGGTGGTGTTGTCGGTCAAGGTCTCTACATAGATGGCTACACCGTGGGGGCCGTAGCCTTCGTAGTTCATCTCCTTATAGTCCTTCTGATCCTTACCGCAGGCGTTCTTGATGGCACGCTCGATGTTGTCCTTCGGCATGTTCTCGTGACGCGCTGTGGCGATGATAGCACGGAGTGCTGAGTTGTTGTCGGGGTCGGGACCACCTGCCTTAACAGCAATGGCAATCTGCTTACCGATACGTGTAAATGTACGGGCCATGTTGCCCCATCTCTTCAATTTTCTCGCTTTGCGAAATTCAAACGCTCTTCCCATTGTGTGATTTTAGTTTATTTAGTTATTATTGTTTGCTATTAAGGGCTATTAAAGGCCATTAAGGGGTTTAAGGGCCATTAAAGCCGCGATGCACAAGTCCTCCCCCTAGGAGGGGGAGTTAGAGGGGGCCCCTTTATCTCAACTTAGCACCGAGCTGCTTCTCGTATGAGGCGATGAGCTTGCTCATGATCTTGTCGATCTGCTTGTCGTTGAGGGTCTTCTCCTCGTCCTGGAGGATGAAGCTCACGGCGTAGCTCTTCTTGCCGGGTTCGAGGTTCTTGCCTTCGTATACATCGAACAGTTCGACGGCCTTGAGCAGCTTGCGCTCACACTCGTAGGCGATGCGCTCGATGTCGGCAAACTGTACGTTCTTGTCGAGCAGGAGGGCGAGGTCGCGCTTCACTGAGGGGAACTTAGAGAGCTCGGTGTAGCTTACCTTCACAGACTTGATGGCCTGGAGGAGATTCTTCCAGTTGATATCGGCATAGTACACCTCGTTGTCGATGTCGAAGGCCTTGGTGATCTTCTTGCTCACGATACCTACGGTAGCCAAGAGCTTGCCGCCACGGGTATTGTAGCTGAGTGCGGCAGAGTAGATACCATCGGTGAGGTTGCCCACAACGATGCTGCGCATATTGAGACCAAGGCGAGCGAAGATGTTCTCTACGTATGCCTTGAGCTCGTATACCGAAGCGTCTTCGTCGGCATGGGCCCATGAGCCACTCACGCGCTTTCCGGTGAGCCAAAGTCCAAGGTGGTAGTCTTCGCTATAGCAAGCGAGCACCTTCTCGGCGTCTTTTCTCTCCTTATTATAATAGTAGCAGTTGCCGTACTCGAAGAAGCGGAGGTCGGCACTCTTACGGTTGGCGTTATGTGCGATGCTCTCGAGACCACCGAAGAGGAGGGTCTGACGCATCACGTTGAGGTCGTTGCTCAGGGGGTTCATGAGGTTCACCAGGTTCTCTGACTTGAAGGTCTCGTTGCCATCGTAGTAGGCGGCCTTGGTGAGCGAGTTGTTGAGTATCTCATTGAAGCCACAACCTACGAGCTGCTCGGCTACGAGCTGCTGGAGGCGGTGTGAGCGGTCTTCCTTACCCTTGGTAGTGAGGCTCGACTTGAGCGCGGTGGGGATCTCTACATTGTTGTAGCCATAGATGCGGAGGATGTCCTCGACTACATCGCAGGGACGCTGCACATCGACACGGTAGGGAGGAATGCTGAGGGTGATGCCCTCGGCATTCTCATCCTCAATCTTCATCTCGAGGCTGGTGACGATGCTCTTCACGGTATCGGCAGGGATCTCCTTACCGATGAGTGAATTCACATAGTCGTACTTGAGCTCTACCTTGAAGTCCTCGATGGGAGCAGGATATACATCGCAGATGTCCATAGCGATGGTACCACCAGCGAGCTCCTTGATGAGGAGGGCTGCCTGCTTGAGGGCATAGATGGTGATATTGGGGTCGATACCACGCTCGAAGCGGAACGAGGCATCGGTGTTCAAGCCATGACGGCGTGCGCTCTTGCGGATAGAGGTGGGGTTGAAGTAGGCACTCTCGATGAAGACATTCTTGGTAGCCTCGGTGGTACCAGACTCCAAACCTCCGAACACACCGGCCAAGCACATGGGCTCCTCGGCATTGCAGATCATGAGATCCTTGTCAGAGAGCTTGCGCTCTACCTCGTCAAGGGTGACGAAGGGTGTACCCTCCGCCAGGGTCTGCACGATGACCTTACCGCCCTTGACCTTATCGGCATCGAAGCAGTGGAGGGGTTGTCCATAGGCATGAAGGATATAGTTGGTGATGTCGACGATGTTGTTGATGGGACGCAGACCGATGGTGCTGAGCTTGTCCTTCAACCACTCGGGGCTCTCCTTCACGGTGACGCCCTTGACACTAACACCGGCATAGCGGGGACATAGCGCGGCATCCTTCACCTCGATGGCGATGGGGAGCTCATGGTTGTCGACCGCAAAGGCCTCGTCAGAGGGGCGGCGGAGCGAGGTCTCATAGCCATTCTGCTTGAGGTAGGCATAGAGGTCGCGAGCTACACCGTAGTGTGAGCAGGCATCAGCACGGTTGGGGGTGATGTCGACCTCGAGCACATAGTCGCTCTTGATGTTATAGTAGTCCTTGGCAGGTGTGCCGGGCACTGCATCGGCGGGAAGCACGATGATGCCCTCGTGGCTGGTGCCTATACCGATCTCGTCTTCAGCACAGATCATACCGTTGGACTCTATGCCACGGAGCTTTGACTTCTTGATGGTGAAGCACTCGTCGCCATCGTAGAGCTTGGTGCCGAGGGTGGCTACAACCACCTTCTGTCCGGCAGCTACATTGGCAGCGCCACACACAATCTGTACGGGGTCGCCCGCACCGAGGTTGACGGTGGTCACATGCATGTGGTCAGAGTTGGGGTGAGGCTCACAGGTGAGCACCTCGCCGATAACGATACCCTCGAGGCCGCCCTTGATGGTCTGCACCTCCTCGACACTACCCGTCTCCAATCCTATAGAAGTGAGCGCTGCAGCAACTTCGTCAGGAGTAAGGCTAAAATCTACATACTCTTTCAGCCAATTATACGAAATATTCATATTGTTGTTTTTTTATATTATCCTAGTCAAAACGAAATATCGTACAAAATTAGTGCAAGGTGAGCGAAAAAGCAAATTATATTGATTTTTTCCTGTTCAGAGCACTAAATCCACCCTATTTCTGATAGCCACACAAGAGAAAAAAGGGATAGACGCTTAAATTATCATTCAAAAATTTGGAATTCCGCTAGGCTTGCCGTAACTTTGCGCTCGCTTTCACGAAAGCATTCGGGACGTAGTACAGTTGGTAGTATACTTGGTTTGGGACCAAGGGGTCGCACGTTCGAGTCGTGTCGTCCCGACAAGAAAGAGCGAGGTTTCGCTCTTTTTTTGTTTCCTATAGCCTCAAACAACAACAATTTTATAGATGTACAAAAAATAGGCCGAGAAACCTCGACCTATTTTTACATATCACTTTATCAAGATTAGCCCTGGATAGCAGCTACACCGGGGAGCACCTTACCCTCGATAGCCTCGAGCAATGCGCCACCACCAGTAGAGATGTATGATACCTGGTCAGCCAATCCGAACTTGTTGACACAAGCTACAGAGTCACCACCACCGATGAGTGAGAAGGCACCCTCAGCAGTAGCCTTGGCGATAGCCTCACCGATAGCGCGTGAACCAGCTGTGAAAGCGTCGCACTCAAATACACCAGCAGGACCGTTCCAGAGGATGGTCTTGGCACCCTCGATAGCAGCAGCAAATGCCTTCTGGCTCTCCACACCAGCGTCGACACCCTCGAAGCCTGCGGGCACCTTATCAGAAGGACAGGTGATAATCTCAGCACCCTCCTTGACACTCATCGTGCCGAAGTCGAGGCCGTTGGTAGCTGTGCAGTCTGTGCCGAGCACGAGCTCTACGCCATTCTTCTTGGCCAACTCCTCTACGCCGAGAGCTACGTCGAGCTTGTCCATCTCAACGATTGAGTCACCGATCTCACCACCGTGAGCCTTAGCGAAGGTATAGGTCATACCGCCACAGAGGATGAGCTTATCAACCTTACCCAACAAGTTCTCGATGATACCGATCTTAGAAGATACCTTTGAGCCACCCATGATAGCTACGAAGGGACGCTTGATGTTTGACAATACGTTGTCTACTGCCTGTACCTCCTTCTGCATGAGGTAGCCGAGCATCTTGTTGTCAGCATCGAAGTAGTCAGCGATAACGGCAGTAGAAGCGTGCTTGCGGTGAGCGGTACCGAAAGCGTCGTTGATGTAGCAGTCAGCATACGAAGCGAGTGTCTTGGCAAACTCCTTCTGCGATGCCTTCATAGCCTTCTTAGCCTCCTCGTAAGCGGGATCAGCCTTGTCGATACCTACGGGCTTGCCCTCCTCCTCGGGATAGAAACGGAGGTTCTCGAGCAACAACACCTCACCAGCCTTGAGGGCAGCAGCAGCCTCGGCAGCCTTAGCGCAGTCGGGGGCAAACTGTACGGGTACACCGAGCTTCTCAGACACAGCGTCAACAATCTGTGAGAGAGAGTACTTAGCGTTCACCTTGCCTTTGGGCTTACCCATGTGTGACATGATGATGAGTGCGCCACCCTCGGCCAACACCTTCTTCAAGGTGGGGAGAGCACCACGGATACGGGTGTCGTCAGTAATCTTGCCCTCTTCGTTCAAGGGTACATTGAAGTCTACACGCACGATTGCCTTCTTACCGGCAAAGTTGAAATTGTCAATGTTTTGCATAACGTTACGATTTGTGATTTATGAATTGTGATTTATGATTTATGAATTCTTTCATCGCAGTTCTCTGCAAAGTTAAGAAAAGGTTTGTTAAGTCGTACACAAAAAGCGAGTAAATATTACGAAACACCTTATTTTTTCCATTTTTCATAGCATCTGCCCCACCCTCCTCTGGCATAATCCTGTAATATTTGCATAGCAATCATCGAGTATTCAAGTTTTTTATCTAATTTTGCACCGACAAAATATCGAGGTATCAATCCCTACGACTAATAACAACCCAAAGCCTAAAAAGAAATACGACATGAAAGTAGCAATTGTAGGAGCTAGCGGAGCGGTAGGACAAGAGTTCCTCCGCGTGCTCGAAGAGAGAAACTTCCCCATCGACGAACTCGTCCTGTTCGGTTCGCCCCGCAGTGCTGGTAGCACATACACCTTCCGAGGCAAGGAGATTACCGTAAAGCTGTTGCAGCACAACGACGACTTCAAGGGCGTCGACATCGCCTTCACCTCCGCTGGTGGCGGCACCTCCATCGAGTATGCCGAGACCATCACCAAGCATGGCGCCATCATGATCGACAACAGCAGCGCCTTCCGCATGGACAGTGACGTGCCCCTCGTCGTTCCCGAGGTCAATGCCGAGGACGCCCTCGTACGTCCCCGTGGCATCATCGCCAACCCCAACTGCACCACCATACAGATGGTCGTGGCACTGAAGGCCATCGAGCAGCTCTCCCATATCAAGACCGTACACGTATCGACCTACCAGGCCGCCAGCGGTGCCGGCGCAGCTGCCATGGCCGAGCTCTATGAGCAGTACCGTCAGGTGTTGGCAGGTGAGGAGGTCACTGTGGAGAAGTTTGCCTACCAGCTCGCCTTCAACCTCATCCCGCAGATCGACGTGTTCACCGACAACGGCTACACCAAGGAGGAGATGAAGATGTATCATGAGACCAAGAAGATCATGCACTCCGACGTCAACGTCAGCGCCACCTGCGTGCGCGTCCCCGCCCTCCGCTCCCACTCTGAGAGCATCTGGGTCGAGACCGAGCGCCCCATCAGCGTGGCCGAGGCCCGCGAAGCCTTTGCCAAGGGCGACGGACTCGTGCTCATGGACAACCCCGCCGAGAAGGAGTACCCCATGCCCCTCTTCCTCGCTGGCAAGGACCCCGTCTATGTGGGCCGCATCCGCAAGGACCTCACCAACGAGTGTGGACTCACCTTCTGGATCGTGGGCGACCAGATCAAGAAGGGAGCAGCGCTCAATGCCGTACAGATTGCCGAGTACCTCATCGCACAGGGTGTGGTGAAGTGACCCCGTGCAAGCGAGAACAGAGCGAGAGGGAGTGTCGAGAGACGCTCCCTCTCGCTGTTTCTAAAGTCACAAGCCAGAGGACAAGAGCACATCCATCGCTTGCAGATGACACATCCCTCACAACCTACGATACCGCTGCACAGCCAAGACGAAGTAAATCGCCATCTGCCCCCACAGGGCCAACAGTTGTGGCCACACATCACCGAGCGTAGCTCCCATGCTGCTGAGCTGCACATAAGCCAGCGTGGCTGGAGCAGCAGGGATGAGGTAGTGCACCACCTGCCAATACCAGGGGATGAGCTCGAGCGGATACGACACGCCCGAGAGGAAGATCAGCCCGATGGAGAAGAAGGCGATGAGCAGGATGGGCGCCTCGGCATCGGCATACCATCGCGAGAGGGCAAGGCCAAAAAAACTGGTGCCTAGCACGTAGGGGACAAGCAGCACCGCCAATGAGCCCCACGAGGCGCAATGAGGGATGTCAAAGAGGAGCGGCAACAGCCCCACAAGGAAGAAGGCAAAGATACCATAGAGCACAGCATAGGTGAGCGTCTTGCCACAAACAACCGACAGGGCAAGTCGAGTGCGCCCCACCTTCTTCTGCACATAGGAGACGTGCAAGGTGCGCTCTCTCCCGCGATGTGACGTCATGGCCACGAGCATCATCAATGTCTGGAAGATGATCACCATCAGCACCGAGGGGATGAGGTATATCCCATACCCCTCTGTAGGGTTGTAGAGCGCCGTGCCCACCACCGTGACAGGACTCTCGGTAGCCACGGCAGCAAGTCCGCCAGGCGAGAGGTCCCCTATCAGCTGAGTGCGGTAATCACCATCCATGGCCTCCATCACCTCGAGGTTGGCTCGCTCCATCGCCTCATAGTAGAGGAAGGCATCGGTAGACGCATAGAAGGGGTATACCGAGAGTTCGCCACGTAGCATGCGCTCCTCAAAGTCGCGCGGGAGATACAGGATGCCATAGACCTCGGCGCCTCGCATCAAACGCTTCGCCTCCGCCATGTCTTGAGCATGACGAGCGACCGCCACCTCGGGCGTGGCATCGAGCAGGCGAGCGTATCGGCGGCTCAGAGCCGTGTGAGAGTGGTCCACCACGGCTATGGCCACCTCGCGCACCACGTTGGGAGCATACATATAGTTATAGAGGAGTCCATAGACAAACACACCGCCCACGAGCACCAGCAGCACCGAGTAGCTCGTGGCGATGGCGCAAAACTCACGCCATGCGACGTACAAGACCATAGGACACCTACTCCACCGTATCATTTTAAATTAGGAATTAGGAATTAGGAATTGTGAATTATGAATTTAGTATTCTTTTCAACCTGGGCAACAGCGCTACTGCCACTAGAGGGAACAAGCAAAGCACAGCCAGCTGAGGCCAGCACTCTGCGAATCCGCCATCGAAGTAGACCACACACTGCATGGCCTCCGTGAAGTGACGCACAGGGAAAAGCCGCGCCACCCACCCCACCACGGGTGACATCGCACTGAGCGGAAAGGTGAGCCCCGAGAGCGTAGCCCCCAGCGAACCCACCATGGAGACCACACTGATGACTAGCGACAACATCGGGAACAACGTATACAGGATGACCGCCACCGACTGCGTGGCGATGATGAAGAGCACCGTCGTCAGGGCAAGCAACCCCACGTTGCCTGCCATGGGGATATGTTCCCAACGGAAGAACACCACACCCGCCAACATGGCCTCAAGGATGAACATCAGCGTATAGGGCAGCAGCTTGCCCACGACAGCCCACAGCATGTTGCCACGGGCCGATGCAAGCCACACCGTACTCGTTCCCTGCTTGCGTTCACTCCCCACAGCATAGAGCGTCACCAGCAACACCAATATTTGAAACATGATGAAGTAGATGGGCACGGCCAGATACACGGCATAGTCGAGCGAGGGATTATACAGCGCATGGTCGTCCGCGGTCATGGGCAGGAGGAAAGTCTCGATGTTCGCCTCCGTGTCTCCCAGCGCGATGGCCTCGTCCACGATGGGAGCCATGCGCACGGGGATGAGCGCCTTCTCGAACGCGCCCATCACCTCCCCACCCACCGCCAGCAGGGCATAGTGGTAATAGTAGCACAGCGTAGCCCCCGTGCCGCTCACCATCGCCTCCTCGAAGCGTGGCGGGATGGAGAGGTAGCCATACACCTCTCTCCTCCTCACCGCTGCCCGTGCCTCGGCATCGTCGGCATAGTGGGCCACCACATCGAACGTAGGCACCGCAGCGATGCTTCTCACAATGCTGCGCGACGTGGCCGTATTGTCACCATCCACGATGCCGATGGGCAGATGGCGCATCTGTCCGTCACCAAAGATGGTGGCCATGAAGAAAATCAAGAACAGCGGAAGCACCACCGCCGCCCCCAGATAGATGCGGCGCGAGGTCATGCGACGCCATTCGCGAAGGAGTACGTTCATACACACTACATCAGGTCAAAGAGACCAACACCGCATGCCGTCGTTTTGTTTCCTCCCCTACCCCATGAAACGCCACAAGACGAAACACCCAGAGCCGGGAGAGAGGGAAAGGACAATGCTTTGATGATGACATTTTCCAACTTATTCCCCTATAATTTTGTTAAGCGATTGTATGGTTCAGAAAAAATGCGTACATTTGCGAATATAATAAAACCTATTAATAGATATGGATACAGGCAATCAGTTAACGATGAGTTTAGAGCATATCTATAGTTCTATTCGCGACAATGGTTTTTCGGAGCCTACGCTTCGGTTAATGGATAACTTCATCAGCAATATACTCAATGGAAAGACAAACCTTACTCAATTCAATCAGCCAGAGCATGCAGGTCTCTGCTTGGCAGGTGAGATGCTCATCGGGGCGTACCTCGTATGCAACTACGCGCGAGCAAGCCTTGAAGCAGGTACAGATGCTGCAGCAGGCGAAGGAGGCCCAGCAAACTGGGAGATAGACGCTCTTCAAGAAAAGTCTGTGCAACAATGGGCAGAAGCCAAACGATGTTGGTTCCCTAATGCCGAGCAAGATATAGAATCGGTGTTTGGGCCTATGATAGCCCAAGGAGCAGAGGCAAAAGTCTACTACAGAGAAGGAGACACGTCGGTAATCAAAGCCCGCACCTCCATTTATGCCACATTGGGCAGAGCGCTAGAGTCTATCGTACTTCACAACGCGCTGTTCCCTGAAACCCTTATGCATGTGATAGGCTTCACTCGCGATGCCGACGGACTATTTCGCGCCATACTCACCCAACCTTATGTTGGATGTCTCCGACTAGCCACCAAGCAGGAGATAGATTCTATGGTAGCCACCAAGGGATTCACAGACAATCACGATGGACAGGGGGGTAAACTACATCAACGAACATCTTCATTTAGAAGATATGCATCCAGCCAATGTGTTCATCGATACTATTTCCAACACCCCTATCTGTATTGATTGTATCGTAAAATTCAGAAGACTATAGAACATTTTCTCATCCCGCCACCCTATTTTTACCATTTTTCATTCTTCTTTTTCACGAAACGCCCGGGAATCCTGTACAGAAATTTCGTAGCATATTGATAGAAAAATCCTACGATTTGCTTACGCGCCACAGAAATAGGAAGTATAGACTTAGCAAACTCAATAACATATAAACTCAAAAACTCACGTTCCGCTAACACTTTGAATTTTCCTAATCGCCCGTGGCTGCGTTCTTTTCGTCTGGCTTGAGGATTGGGTGGAAAGAGGGCTAAAGGAGTATTCATTGCGACAAGCAAAGAGGAGACAACTTTCGCTGACTCCTCTTTGCTATATAAGTGGGAACTATCTATCACCACCTTTAACTTCGTTTTAGTTGTTCACGCTCGGCATAACCAAAGTAAACTATGCTTCTGCGCTCACTTAATCACAACTTTCTTCCCATTCACGATATAAATACCGCTCTTCAGATTCTCGACATCAGTGATGCATCGGCCACTAAGGTCATATATAGCGCCTGTATGCATACGAGGCACATTGATTTCTACATTCTCGATATCAGTGGCGTCTTCTATGGCTTCAACGTCGGCATATTCGAAGAAAATCCTCCAGAATGGAGCTTGTTCATATAGTTCCATGCTTTTTCTTGGAACACGCAGGACAGCATCGTGAGAAACGTCACAATAGGAATCATAGTAGAGAGGAGTGGTAGCATGACATATCACAACTCCTTTAAAGCTTGCTCCCAAACCACAATAGCCGACTTCCTCCACTGTAGCGGGAATACTCAGATAGCGCAGTTCACATCTGTAGAAAGCAAATTCACCGATAGCATTTACCACATACTCCTTATTGTCATACCATACGGTTTCGGGGATTACAATGCTGTCGGGATAGACAGAAATCATTCCTGCAGACACAAAAACATCCCCTTCGGATGCAGATTCCTTGCCAGGGCGCGGTCTTACCATGGCATAGTCATCTCCTACTACAACTCTATAGAGAATACCGTCAGACTCGAACTCCACCATCTCTTCTCCCTCTGTAATGAAGACAAAATCTTTCCATACGTCAGCCGATTGATAAGCGGCAAGGGAGCCTTCGGGTACGAGCAATTGAGTGCACATACGATAGTGTGAAAGCTCGTACTCCAGATTGTGAGAAGTAAACGTAGGAGGGGTAGCACCTCTAAACACGATAGTTTCCAAATACGGTGAATCTAAAGAAGGATATTGCCAGGGGAAAATGTTATTCCCCAACTCTCTGACACCTTCGCCAAACGTCATGGACGTGAGTAAACGACAGTTATAGAAAGCCTCATCACCCACAGTCTGTACCGCATCGGGGATAACCAACTCTTCCCAACCCTGACAGCTATAGAATGCTCTCGTGGCTATATGCTCCACATCTTGAGGTATCGCTGTATTCACACAACCGAGCAGCAAGGTGTTGGTAGCAGTCTCAATGATGGCATTGCAATTGCTGCGGCTATCAAATTTGGTATTTTCCTCATCTACGGTGATAGTGGTAAGATTCGGACAGTAGGAGAATGTCCCCAAGGGGATAGTATCAAGGCTTGAGGGGATGTGCAATGCTTCCAACTTCTCACACAAAGCAAATGCCTCCTGCTCAATCGCACCGATTCCCTCAGGAATGGTCGTTCCGTTGCTTCCTAATAATATCGTGTTGGTAGCCGTTTCCACGATGGCATTGCACCCATTACGGCTATCTATCAACGGGTTGCCTTCATCAATTACTATTGTGCGTAGATTATTACAGTCAGCAAAAACATTGCGAACTTGGTTTCCCAAGCCTTCAGGCCGCCCATACGAATTATAAGCAAACTCCACTGCACCACTTCCCACATGTAATGACACTAAACTGTCACAAGCTGTAAACGCATATTCTCCGATGCGAATGACACTGTTGGGAATCTTAACCTCTTTGATGTCCGTATAAGAAAAAGCAAAAGGTGCGATGCTCTTCACATCATCCTGAATAACCGTACCCTGGCAACCAAATATCAATTCCAAGGATTCTTTACGAATGATAGCATCACCACGACTCTCAAGGGTGGGATGATTATCTGCTACTACGATATTCTCCAATCCCTTACAGAAGTAAAATGCGTTATAGAATGCTGTTTCCTCCAAAGTACTCGGTATAGAGACAGACTTCAGGTTTGTGCATTGCTGGAAAGCGTAATTATACAAATATCTCACTCCCTCAGAGATGACTACCGAGGTAAGGTCTGTACATTCTCTGAATGCTTCACCTCTAATAGAGGTAACCGAATATTCCTTGCCTTCATATACCACAGAGCCAGGAATTACCATATCGCCTCGGTAGTCGCCTCCTGCGGTCACTTCCACTTCGTTTGATTCTATCAACAGCAACCTGTAACGTATGCCATCCACTTCAAACACATTAGAGCGACCGCCCGCCTCCCTTATCTCAAGGAAAGACTTCCAAGGCGTGGTACTCATATAGGTTTCCCAAGAACCCGTGGGGACGATAAGGAGATTGTGTTTTTGTCCTAAATCATCATGGTATGCTCTTTCCCCTAAGGTCGGCGGGGTCATACTTTTGACTATAATCGTATCGGCCGGACAATAACGGAATGTGCCTTCTTCTATTACAGTAACACTTGCAGGGATGGTAATTTTACGCAAACTGCGGCACCACTCGAAAGCGTACCGGCCAAGTGAAGTCAAGCCCTCGGGAAGCTCCACGGATTCCAACTTTTCACACTGACTGAAGGCAAGTTCTCCAATGGCAGTAAGACTTGTTGGGAACACAACAGTTTCCAGTCCTCCGTTATATTGAAACGCGCCACCCCTAACGACTTCCACACCCTCGGGTATCACAATGCTTCTCAGCCATGATGAGCCACTAGTGTTTGTGCTCCATATCTCCGTCAAGCGATAGGTAATGCCCTCATGCTCTACGGTCTCGGGCAATACCACCTCGTTGATTATGCTGTACTCATCGATAAAAACAGGCTGAAGACCTCTTACTCCCACCGACTCTTTGCCCAATTGAGTATATGTAACACCATCGACCGTAAAGTCGGGCACGTAAGCCGCATCAATGAGATAGGTGATATCCTTCCATCCGGTTGCAGCGCGATAGAGTTCAAGCGTTCCTTCCGGGATGTACACTTTGTCTGAAGAGAAAGAGCCGCTAACACAAGCTGGAGGTGTCATCGCCTTGCACTCGATACGTGGACTACAGTTATAGAATGCCTCTTTCTCAATGGCAGTGATTGTAGCGGGAATCGACACAGAAGTCAAATTATAGCACTGCTCGAATGCACCGCTGCATATTGTAGTCAACGTATAGCTAATGCCCTCGAATGTGACAGTCTCAGGGAGTACAATGTCACCCTCGTACTTAGTCACCTCATTGATGGCAACCACACCGACTTCCCCTTTTCCCAGCAACGTATACTTGATGCCATCGACAACGAAGTCGGGTATGTAAGGCGAATCTATGATTTTCGTAAAGTATGTCCAGCCAGCAGCTGCTTGGTAAGCCTCAAGAGTTCCCTCGGGTACATACAGCGCAGCAGAGGTATTCTCAAACTCAGTATTTTTGCACGTCGGAGGCGTCACCGCATTGCACACTACTGTCTTCAAGCTCGTGCAGTCTCTAAACGCACCACTGCCAATTTCCGTTACGTTTTTACCCAAGACAACACTCTCTAAAGATGCACTATACTGAAACAACGTCTTACCAACAACAGTTACGGAATCTCCAAACTCTACTTTCCTTATAGGAGTAAATTGCCAACTGTTCCTGCCTACAAATGGACTAATTCCACCATTTCTCGAACCACTTCTATACTCCAAGTCACGCCCGATATAGGCAGAATCCAATGGCGAGGTCCAGAACTGATAGTTATCCGTAAACGACAGCGGAGTGCTGCCATCGGCAATCTCCACATATTTCAAGCCGCTGCACTCGTAGAAAGCCCTGCTTGCAACATCGGTAACGCTCTTGGGTATCGTCACAGAAACCAAATCCGCACATTGATTGAATGCCGAAGCACCAATCTCCGTCACGGCATATTCCACGCCTTCATACGAGACCTTTTCAGGCAAGATAACCTCAGAATGTGTATACACCGAGTTGTCGGGGTTGGCTATCACCTTCACCCCACTTTCACTAAGGACAGAATACCAGATTCCATCCACCTCAAACCCCTGTGCTGAGATGTGCGACTGCGGCAACACCCATAGCATAGCCAACAGCGCAACGATGCGCAACGTCTGTAAAAATGTAGTTTTCATCATACGTGTATTTTACGTTCTTATTGCTTATAGATTCTCCAGATTCGGCTATCATACCCCATAAAAAAAGCGTGAGAACCTGTACCTGTTGCCCGTCCCACCCATCGAGGCTCTCGCATTGCCCAACTCTGTCGAAACGAGCAACGCGAAAGCCTCACGCCGATATGCATATACTACCTACATCATACCAATCATCACGACCAATATAACAAAGGAGCATGTAAACATACCCACTGAGACATTCACCGCTGCTTTGCTTTTAACAGAGTTTAGAACTTGCGAGATTCCGACGAGTCAAAACCAAAGCGCCAAGTAAACGCCTTTTCCATTATGTCATCGCCCACCCCGATCCCTGTCGGCGCGAGCGATACGACAAAGATACAACAAGCCGAGCGGAGAACAAAATAATTTCATATATTTTTTATTCCAAGGCGCAGTGTATCCTTCAGTGCGTAGCACTAAAAGTAGTAAATAATCCTGAATAAATAAACAATCAAGGTTGTACGAAGACGATAACGATGACGAAAAACTTTGATGGCAATGAACAGATACTCCCGACCTCGGATGAAGTCGGGAGTATCTGCATTGTAACGTCAAAAGTATTCAACCTTGTGCCATCCTTCTGCGGAAGGCTATGGCAATATTGCGACGGGCAAAGTCGTTGACCGAAGCAAAGGTGGTGCGTTTCTTCAAATCTTCGAACGACATCACCAAAAGGAGCTTGGCCAGACATTCGTCTGCGAACGAGTTTGATACAACGCTTACTCCCTCAAAGTCGAGCACGACCTTGTCGTTGCTCTCAATGAGCGGCAACAAGCGTTCGCGTACCTGTGCTCCCAACTGTCGGGTGCCAAGTGCCTCGCCTATTTCTCTGAACTTAAATGTCACCATAAGACATAGTCTCCTATCTTTTATCTTTACCAAAGGTTATCCAAATCGTCTTCTCCACAGAATAGCGTTTTATGAGTCTATCCACATTCATATTAATGCAAAAGTAGTAAATAATTCTGAATTACCGATTCTGAATGCAGTATAAATTTAGTGTGTGGCCAGTTTTGTGTATATTTTAGGCAAAGATTTAGGCAAAGTTTGCGTGTATAACGCCTATGATTATCAGCGCGTAAGGTACTTATTTAGGCAAAGCGGCAATTGGGGTAATATTTTTGCGTTTCCTACAACTTGAAAAAAGCCTTTGTAGATTTTTTCTCGTCTAGGGCTAGACGAAAATTTTTGTAGGGCTAGAAAAAATCTCATCTAGGGCTAGAGAAAAACTCGTCTAGGGCTAGACGGGAAATGGTCTCTTTACAGACAGAAATTTTTCTCTTAAGAGACGGGGATTTTTCTCTTTAGTGAACTCTCGAAATGAGTAAAGAGATTTTCTGAAACGGATATAGGCAATTTCTGAAACGGACAAAGAGTTTTTTTCTATTGGAAGGCTCCAATAAAATTATCAGACAAAGGCGATTTTCGAGGCGGACAAAGGGAATTTGGGAAACAGCGTAAGATTCAACTATTTTATAATGCGCTTTCCTTGATGTTCCTTTTTTATTTTGGACACGAATTGCCATAAATTACCCATGAAACGTGTTCGCCGCCCGCAGGGGCCAAAGGCAATTTTCATGAATAATAAGCTATTCGTGTCCATCGGTGTCCATTGGTTGAAAGGTTGCCAGTAGGCAGATAATCCATGAAAACATGGCAATGGCAGGGGTTTGCCTAAATCACCACGTTACCAACTGATTATCACATGCATTACATACAAAAACTTTGCCTAAATCTTTACCTAATCTTTTGCCGTTTCTCTATCTCCAGGAGCACCGTCATCCCTGGGCGGAGGCCCTCGACGGGAAGGTCGGGACGCAGGCGTATCTCGAAGGTGCGCATGTCGTAGCTGCCCACCTCCTTGGTGGACTCCCACGTGGCAAAGCTGCCGAGAGGACTGATGTAGTAGACCGTCATCGGCACATCGGTGCGAGCCAGAGCGGGCACCGACACGGCGAACTGCCCTCCCATGCGGAAATGGGGCATGAGGTCTTCGCGCACGTTGAAGATGACGTAGCTGTCGTCGAGCGTGACGAGGGTCATGATGGGGGCACCGGGAGCCACGAGCTCGCCCCGCTTGGGGTAGATGCCGGCAATCTGTCCGTCGGCTGGGGCCGTGAGGCGGGCATCGACGAGGAGGGCGCCCACCTCATCGACACTGCTGGCCGAGGCATCCACGAGGTTGCGGCTCGCCTCACGATCCTCGCGCTGCAATCCCTCCTGAGCCAAGCGGTACTGCTCATAGGCAGAGCGCTCGGCTGCACGGGCCGAGAGCATGGCGGCCTCGGCCTCATCGTAGCGCTGGCGTGGCACCACACTGTCTGCATAGAGCTGGTGTATGCGTTCGTAGGTCTTCGCGGCCAACGTGGCCTGGCTCTTGGCGGCCTGCCACACCTGATAGGCCGACTCGACCACCTGGGGACGGGTGCCACGGAGGACCTTGCGGCTCTCCTCCATCGCCACCTGGTGTAGCGCCTCGCTCTTGCGGTACTGGGCCTCCACGATGGGGCTGTTGATGACGACCAGCGTGTCGCCCTCACGTACGGCATCGCCCTCGCGTACGAGCAGCGAGTCGATGCGCCCGAGGAGCTTGCCACTGATACGTATCTCGGTGGCCTCGACCTGCCCCTGCAGGGTGATGGGTGGCTTGCGAGCGGTAAGCAGCCCGACAAGGGTGATGACGACGACTGCTGCAAGTAGCACGATGAAGGCGAGGGAGAGGGATTTGCGATTCATTTGTTAGTGGAAAGATGAAAGTGGAAAGTTGCGGGTGAGCGAGGGCAAAGACTGCTTGCAGGCTCTGCCGAGCGTAGCAACTTCGACGAAGTCAAAGTTCGTGCCCTCACCGAGGGGCAGGTAGTAGTGCTCGACGACCTCGGCCAGTGCAGACAAAGCGAAGTGCCAAGGGATCCAGCAAAGTCCTTGCGCGGGATCCTTCACTACGTTCAGGATGACACAATACGCTGGGTAAACATCTATATTATTGCCTATTTTTTTACATTTCACGCGGACTCTGAGTTCCCTCCATAGAGGGAGGGTTAGGGTGGGTCTCCCCTCCCACACACGGCCTGTAGATTAGCCATTGCCACGTGGTAGGCATACTGGGCGGTGAGGCGGGCTAGGCGGGCGGTGGCTAGCGCATCCTCGGCATCGATGAGCTCGGTCGAGGTAGCCATACCCTCAGCAAAGGCGGCACGGCGCATGCGGAGCAGCTCCTCGCCGAGGGTGATGGTGGAGTCGAGCACACGGATATCGGCCATCGTGTGCTGCAGGGTAGCATAAAGCTCCGAGACCACCACCGTGAGCTCGGCCTCGGCATCCTCACGGCTCCATGCCAAGGCTTGCTGGGTGAGCTTGGTCTGTGCCACTTTGCGCTCGCGGTCGAGACCGTCAAAGAGATTCCATGCGAAGCCCACGCCCACCACGGTGCGCGGCATGAGGTTGCTCGGTAGGCCATGGGCCCAGAGTGTCTGCTTGCCAAAGAGTGCAATGCTCGGCAGGTAACCACCAAGGTCGGCGCGGAGCTTGTCGCTGGCCATCTGCTCCTCCAAGGAGAGTGAGGCGAGCGCATAGTTGTCCCGCAACATCGACTCCAAGAACACCTGTTCAGCAGGGAGCTCCTCGGGGACAGACAGGGGCGATGTGGGCACAATCTCTGCCTCGTCGGACACGATGCCCAAGAGCTGCTTCAGTGCCGTTTGCCTCAGTTGTTCCTCACTCTCGGCATGGAGCCACTCGCGCTGGGCCTCCTCCATGGCCACCTGACAGGCCAGTCGGGCTGCCTTGTCAGCCAGGCCCACCTGCTCCATGCGCATGGCATCGGCATAGTGACGCTGCTGTGCCTCATACCGTTGACGACAGACCTCGGCAGCTTGTCGGGCCAATGCCAACCCATAGTAGCGCTCCACGAGCAGCACCTGCTCGGCAGACTCCACACGCTCGCGACCAATCTGAGCCACATCGACCATATGCCGCGCCACCCTGTCGGCAAAGATGCGCTGGCCACCACTGAAGGCCACCCACTCGGCTGTGAGCCCCACCGAGGCTATATCCTGCGGCAATAGGGGGAAGGTAAGGGTGTAGTCCCCCACCCTGTCGAGCAGCCCCGTCACCAACTCCTCGCCTGGGACAATACGCTGCACATCGGCCTTGAGCGGGTCGGTGTAGTAGGACAACGGCTGGCGCACCTCTACCCGCTCGGAGAGATGCACATATGTTCCTTCGGCCTGCACGTGGGGCCACCATAGCGCATTCGCCCGATCACGCTCCTTGCGGGCGATTTGCACCTCGGCATCGGCTGCCCTCAGAGCAGCATTGTGCTGTAGCATCAGTCCGCGGGCCTCCTCGAAGCTGCAATGCACCTGTGCTGTGAGCGGGACAGATGCCAAGAAGCATAGGACGGGGGTAATGCTCTTCATAAAGAAAACGATGTCACGGGTCATCATGTACCCATAACATCGTTTCCGAACGATTTGTTTGTGTCAACTGAAGACTTACATAGCAGGTGCGGCAGCTACGCTGTCGGCTACGGCCACGTCGGCAGACTCAGCAGCCTCGACAACCTCGACACTGGCCTTCTTGAAGAGGGGTGAGGGAGCACCAGCCCACTGCAGCAGATTGCCGAGCCAGAGGCCAGCGATGACAACCACGAGGGCTGACAGAGAGATGAGCCACTTCTTCCATGTGGGGAGGCCCTTCTTGGCATAGGGATCCTTGAGCTTGAGCTTGGGGAACTTGACAATGTCGGTCAAGGTCTCGCCGAAGGGGATGCTGATCTTCGATGCGGCGTTGATGGCCCAGCCGTTGGCATTGAGCAAGGGGGCGATGTTGCGACGACGGAGCTTCATCCATGCCATCACCATGGCAGGACCAGAGATGACGAGCATGATGCCCACGAAGGCGGCGATGAGCTGCCACCACTTGAGGGCGAAGATGCCCTTGGCAAGGCTGACGAGGGCGGTGCCGATCATGCCGAGAGCCATACCGAAGGCGGCAAAGATACCGGCAAACTTACCTATGTCGAAGGGTTGCGCAGGAGCGGCCTTGGCATCGGCAGCGGCGGGAGCCGAGGCGGGCACGGAGTTGACCTTGGTGTTGAGGTCCTTCATCATGGCTGCATCCTTGTCGGCTGCGCTCTTGTTGATGAGGTTCTCGATGGTGGTGGCCAAGCGGCGGTAAGGTGACCAGAAGGCCTGACCCACGCTGATGGGGTTGTCGATGATCTTGGTGATAACGGCATCCCACACCACACCATCGTTGTCGTAGAAGATGGCGTTCTTGCCCACGGTGAGGTCACCGATCTCACCCACGGTGACAGCAGCCACGATGGCGAGCTTGCTAGGCTTGGTGGGGGTGACGCAGTCGCAGTAGACGAGGTACATGCCGCTGGCGGCAGCCATGGTGTTGTGCTTGCCCATGTCGACCACCTTCATACACATGCGGCACTCGCGCTGGTCGATGAGCAGACGGCCACACTGGAACACGGCACGCACATTCTTGTTCTTGGTGTAGAAGTCCTGGAAGGTGACGAAGTTGCGCAACAGGTGGTAGAAGTCGCGGTAGATGTGGAGGAACTTGTCCACCATGTCGATGCCTTCGGCTGCCTCCTTGAGCGCAGCGTCCTGAGCCACGAGGTCGAGCAACGCCTGCTTCTTGTCGTCGGCAAGGAGCTTCTTGATAGTGTCAAAGCCCAAGGCCTCTACCTCAGCGCCCTTCTTGGCGGCCTTCCAACCGTTGTATGCAGCAAAGGCTGCTCCGATAGCGGCCCAGTCGGCCTCGGTAATCACCTTGCCCGTGGGCTTCACGATGCCCATGAGCGTGGCAAACTGCGCAGCCCATGCGGGGTTGATGGTGGCGTCGAGAGCGAGCTCGGCCTTGCCGGTGATGCGGGCGATAGGATAAGCAGCGATGTCGTCGGTCTTGCCGGTGAGGTTGTCGGCACTGATGGTCTCGATGAGGGCGGTCTGCACGTCGAGCTTGGCTGCACTCTCGGGAGAGAACGAGGCGAGCTTGGCACGCACAAAATAGTCCTTCACCTTAGCGTCGAGGGCGTTGTAGGCTGCGATGGCCTTGTCGGTGTCGGCACCATAGGGAGCCTCGACGGCTGCTGCCTGCCATGCGGCATAGTCGGCCAAGGCCTGGTAGAACTTCTCGATGAGCTCGGCATTGACACCCAGCTCGCCACAGCGGTCGGCCACGCCACCAAGTGACTTCACAGCAGCTGCGATGGCGGCCTTCTCGTCGAGGTCGGCAGTGGTGAAGTCAGTGATGATACCGTCGCCATTGAAGGCTGTCTTTGCGAAGATGGCGGTGCTGTCCTTGGTCTCGGCGAGCGAGATGACGGTGCCCTCCTTGCCAAGGTTGGCGAGGATCTGCTTGGCCGAGGCGTAGAGGCGCTTACCGTTGGCATCCTCCTGATTGAACTGCTCGATGTCGATGTGGTCCTCGCCCTTGATGAGCAGGTCGGCATTCTTGATGGCAGCGGTCATCCACTGCGCAGTGATGACGATGTCGTTCACACGGATGCGACCATCCTTGTCAGCATCGATATACTTCAGACTCTTCTCATCGATCTCGAGACCTGTCGAGGGGCACGAGAGGACGGTCCATTTCTTGGGGTCGAGCTCGCCAAGGTGAGCGATATCGGCTCCTGTAGTGATCTTCACTCGAGTAGAACCACCGACATTGTCGTAGTTCCATACGTGTTTCTTTGTTGCCATAGTTGTTTATTTTGATTAGTGTGTAGTGTTATGTGTGTTGAGTAGGGGGCGCGTCTCTGTCATCCCGACAAAGCGAAGCGCCGAGGGATCTCGCAGAGTCTCACGCAAGGTTTCATAGTCCCTGCGCGGGATCCCTCTCTACGCTCGGGATGACACATCGCGAACAGTTTTCGTCTTTCCTTATCTTTACACTTTCATCTATCCGCTGATAGCAGAGGAAGTACTTCTTCACCTTCTTCTGCAGCAGCGAGAGGTTGAACATGTCCGATGCCTCGGCGATGTCGCACGTGGTGCCATCGTTGTAGAGTATCTCGATGTGGTCGTCGAAGGGGCTGTACATATCCTTCTCCTGCGTGGTGGCACAGATGAGGTGGACAGCCTCGCGCTTATTCACACCGAAGGTGCTGCATATGCGCTCGGTGATTTCAGACTTATACTCGCGGCTGAAGGGCTTGGTCGAAATCTCTACCTTGAAGAGACGGCGGTTGACCAATCCGCTGCTGAGGGTCGAGAGCACCTTGTCGGGGTGAGTCACCCAACACTTGAGGGCACACCAGATGTCGTTGTCGTCGAGCTGCAGGAAGGTGTCGAGACACACCTCGTCATTGAAGAATGCCTCACGCGTGATGTCCCGATATAGGAAATAGCGCAGGGCAGGAGTCACATAGAGGTCCTCGCCCCTCTTGGCCAGCTCCTTGGCACGAGTGAGCGTGTTGATGAGCATCTTCTCACACACGACCGAGGTCTTGTGCAGGTACACCTGCCAGTACATCAGGCGGCGGGCAGTGAGGAAGTTCTCGATGGAGTAGATCCCTTTCGACTCCACCACGAGGTGGTCGTCCTTGACACCGAGCATCTTGATGATGCGTGCCGAGCCGATGTTGCCTTCGGTAACTCCCGTATAGAAGCTGTCGCGACGGAGGTAGTCGAGGCGGTCCATGTCGAGCTGGCTACTCACCAGCTGGTGCAGGAAGCGCTTCTCGTACTCATCCTTGTAGATGCGTATGGCGAGGTCGAGGCGTCCGCCCAGCTCGCGGTTCATCCGCTCCATGAGGAGCAGCGATATCTCCTCGTGGTGTACGCCCGATACGATGGTGTTCTCCAGCACATGCGAGAAGGGGCCGTGCCCCACGTCGTGAAGCAAGATGGCAATCTTCACCGACTCGGCCTCGTGATCGGTAATCTCCACACCCTTGCCACGCAGCGAGTTGATGGCCTCCGTCATCAAGAAGAAGGCACCCAGCGAATGCTGGAATCGCGTGTGCTGCGCACCGGGATACACCATGCACGAGAGTCCCAGCTGCTTGATGCGATGCAGGCGCTGCACCATGGGGTGTGTCACCACCTCCATGATGAGCCCCTTAGGGATGTTGATGAACCCGAACACCGGGTCGTTGATAATCTTGCCCGACTTCATTGCCTATGCTTTAGAGGACGCCGTACTTCACGAGCTCTGCAGCCATCTCTTCCTGCACCTTGCGAGCCTCTTCGCGAGCCACAGCGGCGAAGTTCTCGGTGTTGTCAGCGTAGATGATGGCGCGGCTTGAGTTGACGAGCAGGCCACAGTCCTTGGTGATGCCATACTTGCACACCTCGCTGAGCGAACCGCCCTGAGCGCCTACACCAGGCACGAGGAGGAAGTGGTTGGGGACAATCTTACGGATGTCCTCGAAGAGCTGGCCACGGGTGGCACCTACGACGTACATCATGTTCTCGTCGTTGCCCCACTCCTGTGAGCGACGGAGCACCTTCTCGAAGAGGCGTTCGCCAGTCTCCTTGTCCTCCATGAGCTGGAAGTCGAGCGAACCTTTGTTAGATGTCAAGGCCAACAGTATCACCCACTTGCCTTCGTAGGCGAGGAAGGGCTTCACGCTGTCTTCGCCCATGTAGGGTGCCACGGTGAGGGCGTGTACGTCCTGCTCCTCGAAGAATGAGCGGGCATACATCGATGAGGTGTTGCCGATGTCACCACGCTTGGCGTCAGCGATGATGAAGTGGTCGGGGTAGTTGGCCTTGAGGTAGGCGATGGTCTTCTCATAAGCCTCGTAGCCCTTGAGTCCGTCGCACTCGTAGAAGGCGAGGTTGGGCTTGTAGGCCACGCAGTAGTCGGCCGTAGCGTCGATGATAGCCTTGTTGAAGGCAAAGATGGGATCCTCCTCGTTCAAGAGGTGAGCGGGGATCTTCTTGGTGTCGGTGTCGAGGCCTACGCAGAGGAATGACTTGCGTGCCTTGATGTTCTGGATAAGTTGTTGTTTGTTCATAACTTCAATTTACTATTTACAAATTTACTATTTACTATTTATTTACCATTTGACCATTTACCATTGATTTACAATTGCGCTATTTAACAATTTTGCATAGCTCGCGGAGATGAAATTATTAAATTTCCAAATCGCCCAATAAATTGTAATTTGTAAATTGTCAAATTGTAAATCAGAGTTCGCTCTCCTTCAGTCGCTCCGCATTCTCGGCCACCATGAGTTGGTCGATGCAGTCCTGGATATCTCCGTTCATGAAGGCCGCGAGGTTGTAGATGGTGTAGTTGATGCGGTGGTCGGTGATGCGCCCCTGGGGATAGTTATAGGTGCGTATCTTGGCCGAGCGGTCGCCGGTGGACACCATCGTCTTGCGTTTCGAGGCAATGTCGTCTATGTACTTCTGGTGCTCCTTGTCGTAGATGAAGGTGCGCAGGCGGGCCAAGGCGCGTTCCTTGTTCTTCGGCTGGTCGCGCGTCTCGGTACACTCGATGAGGATCTCCTCCACTTCGCCCGTGAGGGGGTTCTTCCAGTTGTAGCGGAGACGTACGCCCGACTCCACCTTGTTCACATTCTGTCCGCCGGCACCCGATGAGCGGAAGGTGTCCCACTTGATCTCGCCCTCGTTAATCTCCACCTCGAAGGCCTCGGCTTGGGGCAGACAGGCCACGGTAGCAGCCGAGGTGTGCACACGGCCCTGCGTCTCGGTGGCAGGCACGCGCTGCACGCGGTGCACGCCCGACTCATACTTGAGTGTGCCATACACCTTCTCGCCGCTGACGCTGAAGATGATTTCCTTGTATCCGCCCGCAGTGCCCTCGTTGAAGCTCGATACTTCGACGCGCCACCCCTTCTGCTCGCAGTACTTCATGTACATCTTGAAGAGGTCGCCCGCAAAGAGGGCCGCCTCGTCGCCACCCGTACCGCCACGGATCTCCATGATGACGTTTTTGTCGTCCTCGGGGTCGGCAGGCACGAGCAGTAGCTTGATCTCTTCTTCCAGGGCGGGTATCTGCGCTTCGCAAACATCGATTTCCTCGCGTGCCATCTCACGCATGTCAGCATCACTCTCCGTAGCAAAGAGCTCCTTCGCCTCGTCGAGCTGGCGGATGAGCTGCATGTAGCGGGCACGCGCCTCCATCAATGCACCCAGTTCTTTGTATTCCTTGTTGAGCTTCACGAATCGACGCATGTCGGCAATCACCGCAGGGTCGGTGATAAGGAGTTCGATCTCCTCATACTTCCCCACGAGCCCGTCGAGCCGTGTAAGCAAATTATTTTCTGCCATATTATAATGTAAAATTTATTCTTCAACCCACAAAATTAGTAAAAACCCCATAGAGAACAAAAACAAACTATATTTTTTTAACAATAACGTGAGTTCAACATAAGGTTTTTTAGGGAATTGCTTCCTAACCATGAAGGGCTTTTAGGGAAGCATGGCCTTATATTGAACTCACGTCAACTATATTTGCCAGACAATCACAACTCCTCTGGGTCAAACAGGCGGTCGATGGTCTTCGTCTTCAGCCATGCAGCCTCCTCGGGCGTGAGGTCGGGTGCGAGGGTTTCGTAAACGCTGGTGTTGAAGCAGTCGATAAACATCTTCTCATCTTCGGTGAGCAGCTCCTCCACAAGCGGTGTGGTGTCGATATAGGTGCAGGTGAGCGTCATGAAAGCTAGCCAGTCGCCAAACTCATTGGCCTCATCCTCATAGCATAGCAACATATTCTCATGGCGTATGCCATACTGCCCTTCGCAATACATACCTGGCTCACAAGAGGTCACCATGCCCGGAAGGATGGGTTGGTCGAGGAGGTTCTGACGCATACCCTGCGGACCCTCGTGCACACAGAGCACGTGGCCCACGCCGTGACCCGTGCCATGACCATAGTTGCGGTTATACTTCCATAGCGGCATGCGGGCCAACACATCGAGCTGGCAGCCACGGGTGCCACGGGGGAACGAAGCCATCGAGAGGGCTATCATACCCTGAAGCACACAGGTGTAGTCGAAAGCCTCATCCTCGGTGAGCGGACCGAGCGGAATGGTGCGCGTGATGTCGGTCGTACCATCCAGGTAGTGAGCACCCGAGTCGAGCAGATAGAGTCCGCGCGGCTCGAGCACACTGCACTGCTCGGGCGTAGCCGAGTAGTGAGGCAAGGCTGCATTCTCGCCATAGGCCGAGATGGGCGCAAAGCTCTCGTCGATGTAGCCATCCATCTCCTTGCGCAGACTGATGAGCTTGTTCGCAGCATCAATCTCGGTGATGCGCTCGCCCTCGGCAAGTGCCCCTTCGAGCCAACGGAAGAAGCGGGTCTGCACGATACCATCCTTGCGGTAAGCCTCGCGGAAGCCCTGTATCTCCGTCTCGTTCTTCAGCGCTTTCTCCAACTTCACTGGTGAAGTCCTGTCATGCACATCCTCACCAAAGCGGGCGATTACCTCTTCATAGAGGGCATAGTTGAGCATCGCGCCATCTATATATATAGGTGTATCATTGGGCCACGTAGCGATGCTCGCCACGATGCTGCCATAAGGAGCCAGTTCCACGCCATCAGCCGCGAGGGCTGCGGTGAGCTCAGCATCAAACTTACTCTCCGTGGTGTAGAGCACGGCACGATCACTACCCACCCAAAGGTAGGCAATGACTACGGGTGTGTGAGCAATGTCACTGCTGCGTATGTTGAGCACCCAAGCGATCTCATCAAGGCTACTGAGGAGTATCGACCCACACTCTTCGGCAGCGATGGCATCGCGCAACCAAGCGAGCTTATCGGCACGGGAGCGCCCCGTATATTCCATACCCAGTTCATAAGCAGGCGCATCGGGCAGCGCAGGGCGGTCAGCCCAGAGCGCATCGATAAGGTCGGGGCGGCTCACGATGGAGATGCCTTTGGATGCAAACCCCGTTTGCATTGAGCGAACCGTAGCAAGCGGCATGCAGAGGCCATCCACGCATACGTTACTATTTGCGGGCAGGTTCTCAGCCATCCACTCGGGATAGTCAAGCACGCCAGGCGTGCCCAGCTTGTGCAACTCCATGCCCGAGCCCTCGAGCTGTGCGGCAGCTTGGATGAAGTAGCGCGAGTCGGTCCACAGCCCTGCATAGTCATGTGTGACGACTACGGTGCCTGCCGAGCCGGTAAAGCCCGACACCCACTGGCGTACCTGCCAGCGCTGAGGGAGATATTCACTGCTATGAGGGTCGGTGCCCGAGATGATGACGGCATCCCACCCTTCGGCCTGCATCAGCTGACGCAATGCTTGGATCTTTTCGTTTGGAGTCATAATTTATTCTATATATTTGTTCGTTATATTCTCTACACAGACAAAAGTACACTTTTCCCCACACATCAGCAAGTTATTTCACACAAAAAGAGGCCGACACATCTTGTGCCAGCCTCTTCATCACTTCACACGAGCGATGAGCATCAAGTCTTCATCGTCAGTGTTAGTTCCACAGGTCGCCCCATCCACGGCGTTCGTTGGAGAGCGATTCAGAAGCATTCACCTTATCATCGTCGCTAGCGAACACGCCTACCTTCTCCGATGCGGCGAGCATATTGCTAAGCTCTATGGTCACCTGCTCCATCTGGGGAGCTATATAATTCTTTTTCATAGTCTTAACTTACTTAACGATTACCTTACGTCCATTAATGATATTGATACCCTTCTGCGGAGCCTCAAGACGCTGTCCTGCAAGGTTATAGATACCTTGCTGAGCGGGACGCTCAGGAGCCACCTCCACATTCTCGATATCAGTAGTGTCGGCAAAGCGAATCACGAGTGAACGTACGTTAGCATCTGCAGGCATTGCCCACTCCATCCAGCACTTGTTGGCACCGATAGTGCCCTCAGGATCCATGATGTAGAAGCCCACACCCTGAGTGCCATTGGCAAAGATGAACTTCTTCACATCTGTACCCTGCGTCAAGGTTTGACTTACGAAGTTACCCTCCAGGAGCGAATTGGCGAGAGAGCTTACAGCATTCTCATTGCTCATGGTGATGTCCAAAGCATAATCACCTGGGTAAGCCTTCACGATTACAGGAGTACCAGCCTTCAAGACATCTCCAGTCTCGGCAATGACTTGCATGTAAGCATAAGCCTTGCTATCCTCCTTCACAATCTTTTCCTCTACAAGGTCGTAGGCCACCATACCTTGAGGCAACTCTACATTGAACGGGAGACAGAGAGTAGCCATACCAGCTGCAGTGACGGTGAGGGGGTACGAAGATACTGAGGTGATAGTAAAGGTCGAAGCATCATTGCTGCTTGCAAAGAGGAAATCGTCGTCTGCATTCAGATATTTGTTGCTCGTCCTCAACTTATACTCATTATCGCCACCGAGCTTCTCTATGATATAGGCACCCATATCTTTTTCACTACTTGAGAATGTAAGTGAGTTGGCTTTAGGTGTCTTCAAATACTGTCCTTGTGCTGAGAATGTGTAACCAAGACTTGAAGGAGCGATGGTAAACATCTTATCAGCATCAGCAGGAGAGACATTCTGCCCAGCCGTCAACTCATACCTTCCACCATTGTTCGCGATATAGGTATCATATGAGGTGTTACCATGGTGAAGTGCAATAGTATATACACCCTCCTCAAAGTCATTCATAGCAACCAATACTACGGTAATATTAGAAAGTTCAGTACCGTCGGCCAAAGTTATGGTCGCGGTATAATTACCTTCTGCATCCTCCTTAACAGGAACCGCAGTCGCTTGCGCAGGAGAGTCACCCTTAACCACAGTGCCTGAGACCTCGGCATCATCAGGGATATTGAACAATTTAGTAAAGTCTACATTTCCACCTGCAGCAACACGCACGGTAGCCTTGTCTGTAAGGTCATAGGTGAAGGTACGGTAAGCATAGTAGGTAGTACCATCGTCCATTGCGATGGGGATGATGTACTTACCGAGCATCTTCACAGCCTCCTCTACGGTGTTACCCTCAGGTTCGCGAGTGTACTTAGAGGTATGACCATCCTGATCTGCAGTAAGCTCTACATCGCTTACAGCAGTCTGTCCTACCTCGTGCTTCATACCATGTGCCCAGTTCCACTCGAAGAACTTATACTCACCATTAGTACAGTTATTATCGAAGAAATACTTCCAACGCTTGTAGTAGTAGTCCTTCAAGAGACCCTGCCATGAGCGGTATGAGTAATCGTTGAGGTTGGTACCGGGTGATGACCAGGTAGACACGATGGTACGGGCGTTGTTGTACTCATACCAGTCGGGGGTGGCTGTAGTAGCATTCTCTACTTCACCTGCAGCATCACGAGCCTCCTGAGTCCACTTACCGAGACGGAAGTTGAGGTTAGTACCTCTGAAGGCATCCATATCCAAGATGAGTTGGAGGAAGGCATTCTTGCGAGCCTGATAGAGATTTTCATCAACACCCTTTGCTGCTGCAATACCCTTTAACAGATAGTAAGCATAGTCGGCCATCACGGCACCACCAAACTCGACGATATCGTAGAGGTAGTTGCTCTTATAGGTAGAGCCATCAGCTAAAGCGAGTTCGTCTTCCTGATCGATGAGTTTGTATACCGCATCAATCAACATCTGGTGACGCTCCTTAGTATAGGTCGCAATTGCTTTATCATAATTAAGCGTCTTACCCCAGTAACTTGCTGCGCTAGCATTGAGGTTAGGACGAGCAGCCCATACATCTTCTACAGGACCTTGGATACCGTCGGCACCATAGTTGAGCGGACCTTGACGAAGCAGGCTCCAAGCCTCCTTCACTACGCTGTTGTTCTTACCATAACGGGCAACAGCATAGTTATCTACCCATGCAGCCACATCGGGCTTCACACCATTCATCCAGGGGAGCTGATAGATCAAGTCATAGGTAACGGGAGTCTGCTCGATAGCCTCAGGTGCAGTACCGATACCCTTGATGCTTGTATACTTTGTCTTAAACTTGAAGTAGTTGTCAGTTACATTCTGCAAGCGGCCCATCAATCCTGAGCGACCACCAAAGTTGGGGATAGCGCAGAATACTGCATCCTGAGGAGCATAGCCGTTGTAGCTGTCAAATGCGGGTGAGCCGTCAGAGAAGAGGTCGAGCACGATGAGACGGCCCTCGGGAACAGCAGTCAAAGAGTACTTCTGAGTAGCGCTCCACTGCCACTGCTGGATAACCCACTGCGAACCAGCCTTCGCAGCCTCCATAGCAGCATAGAGGGCCTCGTAATCCTCCATAGTACCTGCACCACCACCTTCGTGGAAGGGGTCCATAGAGTAGTACTGGCTCTCGCCCATCACGGCGTGCAAGCACTCATAGTAGTCGGCAGCAATCTCAGCATATTTCTTGTTATTCACGCTGAGGAGGAGCGGACGCACAAAGTCACCTGCCCAGTTGCCACCATTACCACGAGTAGCATATTTTGACTTAGAGGCAAAGTTAGTGGGAACCATACCTGACCAGCCGGGAATAACAGGCTGCATACCGAGGGCACGCTGTGCTTCTACAATCTGCTTAGCGAGCTTCTTCTGGCGAGCATACCATGCATCGTCCTGCACGCCACCGGCACCAGCTAGGTTGTTATAGCCACTCTTTGAACCTGCGGCAGTACCACCCCAGCCTTCGAGGTTGTTCATCGCCCACCATGCGATAAAGGCAGGACCAGCTACGAAAGCCTTAGCCTCCTCGTCGGAGTAGCCATACTTGCGGTTACCATTAGCGTCCTCCATAGTGAGGAATGTACGCCATACCTCCTCAAGACCTACGAGCTGGAGCGGCATGTTGATACCGTGGAGTGCCATCCAGTCGATCTCCTGCTGCCAACGCTTCCATGTCCATGAGGTCATAGAGTAACCGAAGGTACAGGTATTGAGGTAGTAGCGATACTTTGCATCTGAGGTGTGAGTCTCTGTCTGAGAAGGCAGAGGGAGATTAGAGAGGTCGGCGTATGCAGCACCACTCACCGTCTTCTCATTGAGTGAGTTCCAAGCGATGTTAATGTGCGCGATATTGTTCAAGTACCAGCCGAGACCTGTGGTCAATGCACTGAGGGTAGAACCCTTAATCAAGATAAGGTTATTTTCAGAACCAATAACGAAGGTCTCCTGCTTGGAGTTGATAGAGGGATCGAGAACAAACTTAAACTTATCAGCAGCACTATCACCACCAATACGCTTCACAAGAGCAACGACGGCTTCGGGGTTCTCCTCCACCACTGCCTGCTGATATGCGAGGGTGATGGTCTTAGCATTCTTATCAACCGTAATACTCCAGCTATAGCCCTCAATATCATTCGCATCGAAAAGGTCTTTGCTTACATATTCCGTTTCAACGACTTTTGCACCATTCACAATACTATTTCCACTGAAGGTAGCACCTGCATCCTCACCTTCAGGAACTCCTGTGATAAAGAATGTGAAATCGTATGCCTCTTTGAAGATTAGTGATGAACCAGCATCGGTTTTTGCGCTTGAACTTTGCCAGAATGAGAGTTTAGTTAATTTCTCATGCAGATAATAGTTTGTGCTATTGTTTTCAATTACAAAAGAGAAACCTCCATGCGAGTTGCTTGTCACCGACCATGTACCATCAGGATTCTCTGTGAGCTCCACAGGAGTAGGATTATTATTATCCAAATTTACAGGATTATTACTATAAATAGCCTTACTTGTTCCAAGCGCCTTATTGTAGAATTGGAAACCATTTACTGGGTCACCTGTAAGAGCAAAGAGGTGTGCATCACTAAATACCTTATCGGTTGTGGTTACAACCTCAGTGCTACCGTTATACTTAACGCGCGCGTTGCGCAAGGTAGCGAGATACCACTGGGTATCCTCAGCAAACGCACCATCGACAATTGTTGTAGGTATGGGGAATCCTTTTGCAATAATAGCCACTTCAACATCGTAAGTTGCTGGATTTTCCCCAATAGTTCCCTCGGGAAGAGCGAAAGAGAGGTATTGAGTATCAATCTTAAATGCTGTTGTAGGAACAGGGAAGTTAGCTCCTATGACGGCTCTAATATTTTCAGTAGCAATCTTCTGTCCCTTATAAATGAGATTGTAAGTAATATCCGTTTTAGGAGCTTCTACAACATTAACTTCTATGTCATATACCATTCGCTTTGTAGCACCATCTGCGGTTTGTGAGATAGCCCAAGCGCCATCCAAACGAAGGCGAATACGAGTTATGCCAGGAGTGGCATCATACGGAACAGCGAACTTTACTGTTGTCAAGTCAGTATACTTCTCTGCAACACCTGTAGTGCTAAGAAGAGACTCATATGTGCCATCTCCATCTTTATCCATCCAAACTCTTGCCACAAGTGCTTGACTGTTTTGGTTTTTAGGGAAGGTAAGTGTAAATGTATACTCTGTTCCTTGGAAAAGATTTACCGACTTACCTAAAATCTGCACATGCATATCACTTGCAGATGAGGGTTGAGTTCCATTAGAAAGCAGGGATGTGCTACCCAAAGTCAAGGCATTCAAGTATTGACCATAATCTTTGAGAGTACTAATCTCATCATCGGTAATTGTAGGTTTACTACCCATGTACTTATCAACTTCAGCAAATGTCACGGTCACCGTGGTAGCTCCATTGACTGCAGGGATTGTGTAGACACCATCGGTCACTACCACCTCTCCCTTATCAGTCTCGCATGATACGACGGTCTGCCCCTTGGTATCGATTGTATAAGCACCACCTACGAATACGCCAGCCTTCACTCGGTCAATCTCGCTACCATTCTGCTTGTATATAATGGTAACAGGATATGCGGGGATGAGCTGCCATTTGTTGCAATTGGCACCTACATCAGTGAAAATACCACCACCAACACTCCAATTTGTGTCATGACCGAGATTTCCTGAACCGGAATTTCTACTTATGGTCACATAACCATCAGCATCTTCTGCAGAGATATTCCATACAGCACTTGAAGTTCCTACATTAAAGTTTCCATTGAGTCCTATGAATCTACCGGGAGTGCTCAAGTCTTCAAAAGTATAACCAGTGCCAGACACCTCCTTATAAAAGAAAGTTGGAGTATCTCGGAAAGAAGCAGCTGACGATGTACCATCAGTAGGCGCAACAAAGCTGAAGTATGTTCCCGTAGGACTCTTCAGTGCATAGAGGTCAGTGGGTTCAAGTTCTTCTGTCTTAACCTCTTCAAATGACCAAACGGTGTTACCTTCAAATGCGGCGTTACAATAGATTGTTGTTCCGTCAGTTGCAGATGTTGTGGTATTACCAGCATAGCCATGCATCTGTGAATTCCATTCATCCGCTGTCTGATGAAGACTATATACTGCTGTATGCCCATCTACGACTGCAATAGTAAACGGAGTAGTAGCTTCGGCACCTGCATGGAAGTTCCAAGAGCCTTGGTTTACATAGTATGTAGTACCTTCCTTTACGGTCTTCAGATAATACTTTCCATCACCAGCTGCTTCGAACATAAATTTCTGCCCCTCTGCAACAACAGACTTATCTTTCAACTGAAAGGCACCTTCTGTTTCACCCGAAGTGTTATAGTTCATTACCTGCATGTACAAACCGCTATACTCACTCTTGATGCGGTAGGTCTTAGCAGGGTCAAAAGTGCAAACTTCAGGACTTGGTACAGCCTCGAATTGCCATTTACCATTATTTCCCTCACCCTTGTTACAGTACAATGAAGCGCCTGATGTATTGTCATCGGCTCCGATTTTTCCGGTAAACGAAGCAACTGTCTGATCCAAGGTGTACACATCAGTCTCTCCACTAACAAGAGCAATGGTATACGGGGTTTTACTATCACCGCTGCCAACTACAGCATCCCAACCGCTTGCATTGACATACAGGTTTGCACCCGACTCGCTCTTCAGATAGAACTTGCCGTCACCTGCTTCTTCTACACTGAAGAACTGCAGCACACTGTACTTCTGCTCTTGCAATTGCAAGTTACTTGAGCCGTTAGCTTGCATATACAAGCCCGTCATCACATTCCTTAGGCGGTAACGCTGTCCTGGGGTAGGAGCATCCGCCCACGCCGTTCCCAAGACGAGGAAGAGCGAGGCTAAAAGCATCGTTAGTTTCTTTTTCATAAATGATTTATTTGTAGGTTTATAATGTGTTTTCACGCAGGTTTGATACAGGTTTGTGTACAATAGTCCTTATTAGTTCGCAAAGGTACGCATTATTTTTCTACAAATCACTATGATAGGGGCGTTTTTTGATGACACACATTGGGATAGACCTTAGGAGCTGTTCTCGGCATCGGTGGAGCGGCCAAGACAATCCCCCAATTATGTAAGAATAGTGTATAAAAAGTGTACAAAAATGTGTACAATTATTTGGCGTAACCGTTAGTAAACCATAAAATTAAGCATCAAAATATGTACATTCTATTTTCGAGCATCTTTTTACATATTTCCTGCAATAGACTTTCCGTCGAAGTGCACAGAACGGAGTCTTTACACATACTTGGGGGACTCTACAGCTGAAACTTGACAAGTACAGCTCTCTTCGCACCTATTCTTTTCTTTTATCTAAAGCTGATAACCATGGCCTGATAGTCATCTACTTGCAGCAGGACACGACTTTTTCTACTCGCGGTCAGAAACTTTTCTACCCGCGGTCAGAAGCATTTCTACTCGCGAACAGAAACATTTCTATTCGCAGTCAGAAAAACTTGTACTTCTATAGAACAAGGAGAATGTCAGAAACATCAATTACGGATAGGAAGAAGAAGACACACGAAGGACATAGGAATTAGGAATTAGATATGAGAAAGAGTAAAGGAATCTTGCAGGAAAAACAATTGTACACATTGAACGGAGCAATCTCTTGATATTCGCAGACTTAAGTCAAAGATTTGTACACAAATTTGTACACAAATGTTACATATTTCATACACATCCGTGACTAGTGACGTTTGACACAGTAGCTAGCTATCGCTTCTCTATAGCGATGCAGAAGGTGATCACTGTGCCATCGGGCAAGGAGAGCGCTACGGTGTGTGTGCCCTCACTGGCCTGGCGCTGGAGCGTGATGTGACTGAGATCCTCGACCTTGCGTATGCAGTCGCCGCTCACGATGGCGCCAGTGAGGTTGCCGAAGTAGGGCGTGAGGTCGACCCTCTTGCCTGCCTTGGCTACGATGCAGAGCTGCGCGGTGAGGTCGTTGATCAAGTGACGATAGGCATAGTGGGTAGCCTGCGAGGTCGATACGGGGAGGATATATTTGCCCAACAGCTGCTGTGCCTCGTCCACGGTGTTGCCCTCAGGCTCACGGCTGTAGCGATAGCCCGTCTGCTTCTTGGTGAGGCGCGTGGTGCTGATGGCGGTCTGCGCGGGATGATGCTCCATGCCATGGGCCCAGTTCCACTCGAAGCAGCTATAGTCGTCGCGGCGGCAGTCGTTGTCGAAGAAGTGTTGCCAGCGAGGCAGGTAGAAGTCCTTCATGAGTCCTTGCCATGAGCGGTAGGAGTAGTCGTTGAGGTTGGTGCCTGGCGACGACCAGGTGGTGAGGATGGTGCGAGCGTTGCTGAGCTCATACCAGTCGGCCGTGGCCGTGGTGGCACCGGCAATCTCTACGGCTGCGTCGCGAGCCTCTTCGGTCCACTTGCCGAGACGGAAGTTGAGGTTGGTACCCTTGAAGCGGTCCACATCGGCAATCAGTGCGAGGAAAGCGTCGCGGCGAATCTCGTAGAGGGCACCAGCCGATAATCCCGAGCCGTCGGCCGGCTGCTTACCGCTATCCTTCATTGCCTTGGCCTCGCGTATGCCGAGCAAGAGGTCGTAGGCATAGTCGGCCATCACGCCTCCGCCAAACTCGACGAGGTCGTACATGTAGTTGCTCTCATGGATGGATCCACGCTTGAGCTTCAGTGCCTTGTGTTGGCTGAGCAGCTTGTAGGTGGCATCGATGAGCATCTGACGACGCACGGGGGTATAGGTACCACCAGCATGATTGAGGGTGCGGCCCCAGGTGCTGGCTGGATAGGCGTGTAAGTTGGGACGCGCGGCCCACACATCCTCCACAGGGCCTTGTATGGCATCGGCGCCATAGTTGAGCACGCCCTGGCGCAGCAGCTCCCACGCCTCCTTCACCACGGCATTGTCCTTGCCATAGCGTGCCACGGCATAGCTCTCTACCCAAGCCTTCACGTCGGGCTTCGTGCCCATCCAGGGCAGCTGATAGATGAGGTCATAGGTGACGGGAGTCTGCTCGATAGCCTCGGGGGCAGTGCCTATGCCCTTGATGCTTGGGTACTTGGCTTTATAGTGGAAGTAGTTGTCGGTGACATTGTTGAGGCGTCCCATAAGTCCTGAACGACCGCCAAAGTTGGGGATAGCACAGAAGACACCCTCTTGGGGAGCATAACCATTGTAACGGTCAAAGGTGGGAGAGCCGTCGGAGAAGAGGTCGAGCACGATGAGACGTCCCTCAGGGACTGCACCGATGGAGAGGCGCTGACTGTTGTTCCACTGCCACTGCTGGATGACCCACTGCGAGCCAGGCATGGCCGCCTCCATGGCATCATAGATGGCGCGATAGGCTTCGGCATAGGCCCCGCTGCTGATAGCACCGCCCTCGTGGAAGGGGTCCATAGAGTAGTAGGGGCTCTTGCCCATCACTGCCTCGAGGCAAGCGTAGTAGTCGGCTGCGATGTCGGCAAAGCGCGGGTCGGTAGGGTCAATGATGCGTGGACGCTGAAACCCTCCTGCCCATCTACCACCATTGGCATCGGTGGGCACGCCCGTCTTGTCGGTAAAGTTTGTGGGTACCATGCCTGAGAAGCCCGGAAGCACGGGATGTATGCCCAGCTCGCGCTGACGAGCAAGGATACGCTTTGCCAATGCCAACTGACGCGCATACCACGCATCGTCCTGCACACCACCAGCTCCGTCCCATGTGGCTCCATTCAGGGTACCAGGCTCGGTGCCTCCCCATCCCTCGAGGTTGTTCATACCCCACCAAGCGGTGAAGGCGGGTCCGGGCACGAAGGCCTTGGCCTCGGCATCGGTGTAGTTGTATTTGCGCTGACCATCGGGAGTCTCCATGGTGAGCAATAGGCGCCACACCTCTTCGAGACCCACGATCTGCAGGGGCATGTTGATGCCGTGGAGCGCCATCCAGTCTATCTCCTGTTGCCAACGTCGCCAGGTCCACGTAGTCATCGAGTAGCCGAAGGTGCAGTAGTTGAGGAAGTAGCGGTACTTGGCATCCGAGGTGCGCACCTCCTCCTCGGCAGGAAGAGGCAGCTTATTAAGTTTGGCGTATGCACCTCCCTTGGCGGTAGTCTCATTGAGTGCATTCCACGAGATGTTGATGTGGGCATGGTGGTTGAGATACCATCCGATGCCCGTGGTGATGGCGCTGAGGGTGTTACCCTTGATGAGCACCTTGCCCCCTTCAGCACCGAGAACGAAGGTCTCCTCCTCCGTACAGAGTCGGGGGTCTTGCTCATTGTCGAGCACAAAGAGGAACTTGCCAGGAGCGCCCTTGCCACCGATACGAGTCATGAGGTCTACCACTGCCTGAGGATTATTGATCGTCTCAGCCCAAGCGGCAGATACTCCACATAGCATACAAATCAATAATGATGCGACTGTCTTTTTCATCTTATTATAAAAATAGGTATAGTTGTCCGTTCTTACTGTCACTGAAGTGCACGTTCATGCGACACATAGGGCAAAGGTACAATATTTTTCGGACAACACCTAAGATATGTCAAAAACTGGGGATTACCTTTATCTTTTTGTTTTCCGCTCGCACTAACTTTAATCTGCTTCGCAGCTTTTTCGCCCATTTTGCACTAATTTTAATCTGCTACGCAGCTTTCTTGCTTGCACTACTTTAATCTGCTTCGCAGCTTGAAATTAGGCTGCGGCTCAGGAAAAACAAATAAAATTTGCTTTTCCATTCGCACTACTTTAATCTGCTTCACAACTTTTTTGCCCATTTTGCACTAATTTTAATCTGCTACGCAGCTTGAAGATAGGCTGCGCCTCAGGAAAAACAAATAAAATTTGCTTTTCCATTCGGCTTGCACTATCTTTGTCATCCGAAAGCAGTTGGACGGTCTGTCGCTTGCCCCCATGAGGGGTATGAGGAAAGTCCGGGCAACACAGAGCATCCCGCTTGTTAATATGCAAGGTGTCGGTGACGGCAGGGTCGACGTAGAAGAAAATAACCGCCCCGTTCAGGCGAGGTAAGGGTGAGAAGGTGGGGTAAGAGCCCACCAGTCGGGATGGTGACATCCTGAGCTGTGCGTTCCGGGAGTTGCAAGGTCATGTATACCGGTGCTTGAGGGCTGCTCGCCCGAGCCGGAGGGTAGACCGCTATAGCCTGCTGGCAACAGTAGGCACAGATAAATGACAGACGCTACAGGGATGCTCTCCCTGGAGTACAGAACCCGGCTTACAGGCCAACTGCTTTCTTTTTATTTTTTTAAGATGCTTCACCGCGTTGAGCATGACACACAAAAAGGACATGAAAGAAAAGTTCAGACAACTCGTCCATTTCTTCACTCGCTCACTCTGGCGAGTGACAGAGCGCGATGTTAGCCGCAGCCGCTACACCGGCTACAACCTGCTAAAGATTACGATCCAAACCGTCAAGTGCTTCATCAAAGACCGCGTGTGGATACGTGCAGCTGCCCTCTCTTACACCACCCTATTCTCCATCATCCCCATCTTGGCATTGCTCTTTGCCATCGCCAAGGGATTCGGGTTCTCTAACCTCATGGAGCATTTCTTGCGAGATGGCATGGTGCAGAATGGTACTGTAGACACAGTGATGAACTTCATCGACAACTACCTCGAGTATGCCAAGAGCGGCGTGTTCATCGGTATCGGCGTGGCAATGCTGCTCTGGGCTATCATCAATCTGGCCGACAGCATAGAGAGCAACATGAACGCCATCTGGGATGTCAAGAAGCAGCGCTCCTACTTCCGCAAACTCACCGACTACATGGCATTGTTCATCGTATTCCCCATCATCATCATCTTGTATGCCGGTGTGAGCATCTTCATGACCACCATCTATCAGCGCATTGCCGAGTACTACCTCATCAGTTCATTCGTACACATCTGCGTCAAGCTAGCGCCTTACGCACTCTCTGGAATCATCATGACGGGGTTGTTCCTCTTCATTCCCAACACGAAGGTGAGGTTCAAGAATGCCTTCATCCCAGGCATGATCACCGGTATCGTCTTCCAGGCTTTCCTTTATATATATATCGAGATACAGATGTCGGTATCGAGCTACAACGCCATCTACGGTTCGTTTGCCATCATACCGATGTTTATGCTATGGGCAGACATCTCGTGGAGCATCATCCTCTTCGGAGTGGAGATGAGCTATGTGAGCCAAAACATCGAGCTATACAACTTCGGACAGGAGGCCGACAACGTGAGTCGCCGCTACCACGACTTCCTTTGCGTGGTGGTGATGTCGCTCATCTGCAAGCGTTTTGAGAAGGGCGAGAAACCCTATACGGCAAGCGAGCTGTCTGACGCAGGAGAGATACCCATCCGACTCATGGGACGCCTGCTCGATGAGTTGGAAAACGTGGGTCTCATCCATGGTTTCAGCAACGATGCCAAGAGCGACACCGAGCATTACCTCCCTGCCATAGCCATCAGCCAGCTCTCTGTGGGCCGACTGCTCTCCACACTCGAGAGCCACGGCTGCGAGGACTTCAAGATTGACCACACCAAGGAGTTCAGCAACCAGTGGGATGCCTTCATAGGACATAAGCAGGAGATGTACGCCAAGACCAACGAGATATTGCTAAAAGATTTATAACACATCAAACGACATATGGATATAGTCAATAGATTTTTGCGCTATGTGCGCATCGACACCCAGTCGGCAGAAGATGCCAACGTGACACCTAGCACTCTGGGGCAGATGGAGTTCGTCAAGATGCTTCGCACTGAACTGGAGGAGATGGGACTTGAGGAGATAAGCCTCGACGAGCATGGCTACCTCTTTGCAACACTACCTGCCAACACCACACGCACGGTGCCCACAGTGGGCTTCATTGCCCACGTTGACACCAGCCCCGACGTGACAGGAAAGGATGTCAATCCCCGCATCGTGGAGAACTATAACGGAACCAACATCGTGCTCTCTGCCGAGGACCGCACAGTGCTCTCCACCACCGAGTTTCCCGAGCTGCTGCGCTACGTAGGCGATGATCTCATCGTGACTGACGGACGCACTCTGCTCGGAGCCGACGACAAGGCCGGCATAGCCGAGATCATCTCCGCCATCGCCTACCTACAGGCACATCCTGAGATTGAGCATGGCAAGATACGCATCGGCTTCAACCCCGATGAAGAAATTGGCCTTGGTGCACACAAGTTCGACGTAGACCTCTTCGGATGCGACTGGGCCTACACCATGGATGGTGGCGAAGTGGGCGAACTCGAGTACGAAAACTTCAATGCCTCATCGGCACGCATCACCATTAACGGGCGCAATGTACACCCCGGCTATGCCAAGGGTAAAATGCTCAACTCGATGCGCGTGGCAGCAGAGTTCATGAGCATGCTCCCCAAAAATGAGGTACCCGAGTGCACCGACGGCTACGAAGGCTTCTTCCACCTCATGAGCATCAAGGGCGGTGTGGAGCAGACCACACTCACCTACATCATTCGCGACCACAGTGCTGAGATTATGGCTAAGCGCAAGGAACTGCTTCAGCGTTGCGTAAAGACATTGAACGAGAAGTACGGCAACGACATCGTCACCATCGAACTTGCCGACCAATACAAGAACATGCGCGAGGTGATAGAACCCATGATGTATGTCATCGACATTGCCTGCCAAGCCATGCGCGAGGCTGGCGTAGAGCCCAAGATAAAACCCATCCGTGGAGGCACCGACGGCGCTCAGCTCTCCTTCAAGGGTCTCCCCTGCCCCAACATCTTTGCAGGTGGCGTCAACTTCCACAGCCGCTACGAGTTCGTACCCGTAGGCTCGATGAAGAAGGCTATGATGACCATCGTCAAGATTGCTGAGATCGTAGGCAAGCGATAACTACATGAACAATCAAAAAAAAATCAGAGAGGGAACGGCATAGTTCCCTCTCTGATTACATAATATGCCTACATACACTTCTCTGATATCCTTCTAAAGAAGCGAATCGCTCTGCAACCTCATGCCACAAAACCGATGCGTGGTCTAAAGTTTACTTCCACCTGACAAGGAGCGTAGAGACACTCTGCAGCCTCCACATCCGTCACCTCAATGATAGTCAACAACGCATGATCCAAGGAGACATGTGGCAATTGCATCACACGGCTTGCCATAGCAGGTAGTATACCCGACTCTACAAACTGCTTCATCCATCGCGCATTGCAGAAATAACGGTCTTTATGCTGCACCATACGTTTTATGATGCTGATTAGCAAAGTGCGAGCCTCATCAGTCAGTGTATATTGATGCTCCACAAATAGATTGTCACATATCTGCATCAACTCGTCGGCTGTATAGTCATCGAAATGCAAATGGTGAGTAAAGCGTCCCTTCAATCCTTGATTGACTTGCATGAGACGCTCCATCTCATTGGCATAGCCAGCAAAGATGATAATCATATCAGGATGAGGGTCTGCCATGACGGGGAGTAGAGCCTCGACGACATGATAGCCAAAATCGCGGCGGTCATGGGTAGTATCACATAGCGTATAAGCTTCGTCAATGAAGAGAACATTACCCTTGGCACGCTTCAACACATTGATCATATTTTCCTCTGTCTCACCGATGTGAGCTCCTACCAGCTGAGTACGATCAACCGATATAACCTCTCCCTTTGTAAGATACCCCATGGCATGATATATCTTCCCGATAAGTCGCGCCACGGTAGTTTTTCCTGTTCCTGGATTACCTGTAAAGAGCATATGATGCGTTGCCCCATTCTCGTAAGGAAGCCCCATGCGACGACGTTCTTCATAAAACCGCATCATAGCTAAGTCTTTGACTATTTGCGCTTTCAACGAATAAAGTCCTACTAAGGCCTCCAATTCGGCCATGCTCTTGCGATAGAGGGCCTCATTGCTTGAGGGCTTCTCCTTCTCCCCCTCCTCATGCATAGTGACATAGGATGCTATATTAAAGTCCTCCACCTGCAGAGCAAGCAGCTGCTCGGGCTTCGGCTCGCGACCCTCATCGATAGCTCGCTGCACACGATGGTGCAGTCGCTCGAAAAGGTCAGTTCGCACATAGTGCTGATAGTCATCGGGTTCCCAGTCGAGCAGCTCGTCGGCATGCTCCATCACCTGCCTAGCCAAGGCATCTTCGACCTTGGGTGACAATACAAGGTCCTCCTCGCTCACGTAACTGCGCAGCATCTCTACCCTCTCGGCCACCGACGGGTGGGCAAGGTCAAATCGCGGTGCTCCTGTCAGTGCCTTGGCCACGATGGGCGAGTGTTGGCAAAGCTGCTCCACCTCATCCTGCTTGCCCACGAAGAAGATATAACATGCGTGTTCCGCATTCTCGATAGCTTGCTCTACCTCATTGAGTTTCTCTCGTCCCTGTCGTGCTGTCAGCGATACCAGGTCGGTGAGCACCACCACCTTATCTTCTATGTAGGAGAATGAGAATGCACTGTTTAGGTCATCGGGCTTGTACTTCCTACACGAGATGAGGTCCACCCCCACGCAGGGAAAGTGCAAATAGCGCGGCAACACCTCTGCCAGGCGATAGGCCGAACATGTCGTCGGTGCGGTGATCACAGCATAACGATGTACCCCACGCAGCGACAGCTCATTCTCGCGACACAGAGCATAGAAGTCTCTGCGACAGAAGTGTCTTACGAGGTCCAACTTCACCTCCCCCACTCCATCGAAGCGGTGCACGTCAGACCAACGCAAGTCGTCGTCCGTCACCACTCGCGTCAGCAGCTGATACTCCACATCCGAGACGCCTAAGCTACGCACCCTGCAAGGCATCGAGGAGGCCCCGTCGTACCGAAACTCCGCCACGGCAAAGGGCTCACCGTTGTGTGATAGCAACACATGAAACATCCCCTCCATCCATATCCGCTTGCTTCGAAGCGTTACCCCTACCCGACGATGAGCCTCACGACCACGAGGATGCACACACATTCCCTCAGCCATCAGTTGCCAATCTTCAGAGTAGCACACAGCATTTATCATGCTATCCTCTGGAAGGCGGCTCTCCAGCTCACAGTATAAGCAGAGCGCTCCTGAGGTGAAGCGCCCCGCACGTACATCATCCGCCTTGCGGCGTACCTCTCCATCCCCCAATCGAGGATGAATAGACATATTGTTTGAAAAATCTATGTTTGTCTTCATATTGTATAATCTTTAAGAATGAATAAAATAAAAAAAACTCTCATGCACAGAATAGACTCCTGTGCAAATCTCCCGACCCCATCACTCGTGGTTACTCCGAACCTAACGAGCCGTCGGAGGGTGTCCAGTCGCTCAAAGAACAACGCTACATAGACATACAAACAGAGCGACACTCGTCATGTCACCATGTCGCATGCTACGATAGTCATCTTTGAGTACTGTAAATCGAAGTTTTGATTCATTGTTAAAGACTGCGTTTCCGCATTACACATGGCAAATGTATGCCATTCTTTTTGATTTTGCAAACATTTATCCGTTTTTCTAGTTTCGCGCCCCAAAAGTTGCGTATCTTTGCGTTGTCACATAAAACTCCTCGTCGATAGCCTCGACTCGCTGCTTATCCACGAAATCACTCACGACTTTGTTCTGGGCCATGGAAGGGACTTTTATCGCAAGATGGAAGAGCTAGGCGGCAAGCACCTTTGTGACCTCGACAAAAACTTGTTTGAGGAGGGCAGATGGCTCTACATCAAATTCTAGGCCAACTCACACGATTAATGTTTTTTAGCGGGCTAATCTCTAGAGTTTACGCTTCTCAGATGACAAGCACATGATCATGATACTTATCGATGGTGAGTCGATGAGCCACGCTGACGATGGTAGTCTCAGGCAGTTCGTCGAGCAAGCACGAATAGAGGTGCTGCTCCATCGCATTGTCAAGTGCTGAGGTAGCTTCATCTAAGAACAGGTAGTCGGGGCGCAAGAGGAGGCTCTTGGCAAATGCCAGTCGCTGTTTCTCACCGGGAGACATCTTTCGGCTCCAGGTGATGTCATCATCATCGAGATGCTCAATGTATTGGCGCAAGCCACACAGGGTCAACACACGAGCACAAGCAGCATCATCGAATAGGCTGGCGGCCTCGGGGTAGCACAGCGCGGTACGCAACGTACCCAGAGGGAGGTAGCTTTCTTGAGGCAAGAATAGCATCTTGCGCTCGGGAACACGGATAGTACCTTCGCCATATTGCCAGATACCAGCCAAGGCCTTGAGAAAGGTGGACTTGCCAGCACCCGACTCACCTCGTATGAGCCACCTTGAAGCAGGAAGAATCTCGAGCTCATCGATATTTGTAATCACTCTACCCGTCACCAAAGAGAGCTGCAAGTGCTCAACACGCAGAGTTCCATCGCTACTCTTCACAAACTGGATATCCTGCTTGGTGTCCATATTAATATGGTGATACAGTTCGCTCAGACGGTAACACATCGATCGCAACGATGCCAAACGCTTGTATTGGAACACAAACCACGCGAATCCGACACGCACGTTGGTGAAACACATCGTGAGCTGCATGATTGACCCGAGCATGATCTCCTTAGCAAAGTAGCGAGGGATGATGATGAGATAGGCCAACAAGATGCCAAACTCGGTGTAGCCCTTCTCGATGATGGTGATGCGGCGTGTGTAGAGCTTGAAGTACTCCCAATTGGCCTCAATCTTAGCAAAGAGGCGTTTCAGCAGCCACTGCTCAGACTCACCGCCATTGCTAATGGCAATCTGTGCACTATTCTCGCGGATTCGCATCATCTGGAAACGGAAGTCCGACTCGCGCATCTGTTGCTCATACTCCACATCGACCATCTTCCTACCACGCTTCTCGAGCAAGATAGAGGCTGCAAGCGCATAGATGATTGACACCCACAGCATGTAACCAGGGATATTGATTTGCACACCGAAGAGCATAAAGCTGAGCGTCCCCGAGATGCCCCATATAATGCTTGAGAAGGTGATGAGCTTCACCAGATTGGAGAAGAAGCCTAGACTCAAGTGCAGCGCTATCTCGGTCATATCCTTAAGGTCTTCGGAGATACGCTGATCGGCATTATCAATATTGCGACTTGCCTCGATGCGGTAGAATGTGCTGCCATGGAGCCACTTCTTCAGGTAGACGTTAGTAATCCACTTTCTCCACCGCATCTGAAGGGTTTGATAGAACCATGTGCGCATGGCATCGGCACTGATGCCGCAGATGGCGATGATGAGGGCCTCACCCATGAGTTTCCACACCAAGGGTTGGTCGTAGGCAGTGAAGGCATTGAAGAAATTCTTATTCCAATAGGTCAGCCAAGCTCCTACCCCCACGATAGCCATGTCGAGCAGGAAGACAAGGAGAAACAGGCCGCGCGCGACCCATTTCTCCTCAGATACCCACCAAGGCTTTATCAGTTGCCAGCTATCTAGAAACTCCGACTTAGACAGCTTTCGATCCTGAGTTCTGTTCATCAGCTAACTTAAAAGGCGCAACGCACACCCAGCATCACGTTTCTGGGGTCACCGAAGAAATCGCCATTGCCACCCACGCGTGAGTAGTATACCTGATCAGTGATGTTGTTGCAGTTAAGATAGAGTGATACGTTATTCTTCATGTCATAAGAGACGAATGCATTGAGCAATGCATAGGATGGCTGGCTACGCTCGGGGGTCAATACCGAAGCATAACTGGTGCTGTAGGCCATGAGGTTAGCACCAAGGCTGAGTCCATTCTCGAAACGCCATGCTGCGAAGAACTTGAATGAGTGCTTAGGTTCGATGGGACTGAAGGCCAATCCCTCATCACCACTTGATGACTTCGTAATCTTGGTATCGAGATAGGTGTAGCTGGTCGAGAGTTCCAGACCCTTGTAGGGGAATGCGTTTATTTCAATCTCGGCACCCTTGTTCTCAACACGTCCACCATTGACATAAGCATTGGCTGCGGGGTTTACGCGATAGGCACGACCATCGTCGAGCAGGTAGAAGAGTGCTCCGTTCATGGCCAGCTTACCATTCCAGAACTCCGACTTCACGCCCACCTCGGCCTGATGTCCTGTGCGGGGGTCGAGCATAGAGCCGTCCTCTTTGCGCTCGGTCTGAGGCACGAAGATGCTTGAGTAGCTGGCATACATGGTCATGGCATCTACGGGGTCGTAGGTGATGCCTGCGAAGGGAGTAAACTTGTACTTCTCGCTGATGGCCTCGTTCCACACGTTGTTGTTGAAGTCATACAAGCTTGCTGTGACAGAGCTCATGCGGGTACCCACCTGCACGTTCAGGTTGTCGAGAAGAGCCAAGCGAAGCTGACCATAGACACCACTCTGACGAACGCGCATCTTGGACTTGTTTAACATGTGGTAGGGCACCTCGAAGTCGGGCACTTGGAAGGGATTGCCAAACTTAACCATATAGTAAGCACTGAGGTATTGCTTGTCGTCGACAAAGTTCTCATAGTTGGCACCCACAAAGACACGTTGCACACGATCAAACAGGAAGAACTTACCCGTCACGTCGACTGCCGACACGAAGCGAGGCAAGTATTCATTATTATATCCGCGCAAGTAGTTTGATGAGCTGTCGGCAGCGGTGACCGTACCAGCCGATGCATACTTGTTCTCCTGATGTTGCCAGCGCATGCCCGACTTGGCCTTCACGCTCCACATGTCGGTGATTTGCTGATTGAGGCTCAGCATAAGTTCCTGAGTTTCCCACTCGGTGTTGTCCCAATCGGGTGTGGGGTTGAAGGTGCGGTCCACGGGGAGATGGTTACGGCTTTGGTCCTCCTTAGTGGCACGCAGCGCAGGCAAGCCATTGTAGAGCACATCGCCATAGGCATGCTGGTAGGCATACGAGAGCGACAGCTGGGTGGTGCGTGTAGCATCCCAGTCGATGACGCCATAGGCACCATTCTTATACATGCTCGAACGCTCATAGAAGAAATCCCTGTTGTTGAGGAACACCACCCAACGGCTTCTCAGGCGGCCATCACTGGTGAGGGGAGCGTTCAGGTCAATCTCAGCACGAACATTATTCCACGAGCCCATGTTGGCCGATGTCACCAATGCCCAATCCTTGTGTGTTTTCTTCTTCACGAGGTTAATGACACCGCCCAATGATTGTCCGTCGGGAACACCTTGTAGGATGCTCGACACTCCACGCAACACCTCGACCTGTTCAAAGAACGAGAGGTCAAACTGCTGTGAGAGCGCAAGCGAGTTGTAAGCAGGCATACCATCGGTCATGATGCTCATGCTATAACCACGCGAGCGATACTGACTGCGCATGTTGTCGTTGGCAATCACGGTAACGCCCGTCACCTGCTGCATAGCTTGGTCTATGGTGGTAATATTCATCTCCTTGATGCGAGTAGGGTTAACCACCGACACCGACTGGGGCATACGTCTCATCTGCAGCGTCTCTCCACCTATTGATACGGGAGAGATATACTTAGCTGCTACCTGAACCTCAGGGATCTCATACGACAGCGAGTCCAGCTGGTCATTGGCATTAGCTCCAGTTGCCATGGCGGCAAGCAATGCGCCAAACAAAATCTTCTTCATAAGTCTTAGTTGATTAATATGTTAATATGTAGTTTTTACTGTGCTTCCGTAATGCCGGCTATCACCTTGGGGTCATTGAGTCCGCATTTCTCAAGCAGCGACCTGATGGATGCCTCCACCTGACTATCGGTCTGCCCGCTCCCATTATGTCCATACAGGTCATTGTGCAATATCGATGCGATGTAAAACATCTTATCAGACAATTGGCTCGAGAGGTCATAGAAACCCTTGTTCAGGTGTGGCGAGCGGGTGCGCTTCAGGGTCTCGATGTCCTTCTTGTAGTTTTCATAGATTCGTATCTCTCGGTAGGTAGCAAAGATTTCGGCCACCGAGTCAATGATTTTGCGGAAGGTGTCATCGTTCATGTGAGCTCTCAGGTAGCTAAACTGAAAGATGAGCTCTTCAAGCTTCACAAAGTTCTGATAGGGAGTTTTCTCATTACCCTTTAGGTTGCTCTCGGTGAGCGACACCACGATTTCGCCAAGGCTCTCAAGGAATCGCTGATAGGTTTCCTGTTTCTTTTGGAAGTAGATAATGCTGATTTCTTTCTCACTTTCGCTTTTGCTCTGCGCATCGAGTAGGATGGCGGTAATAGCCATGGTCACCACGATGCCGATGAAGGTGCTCACGATGGCTACGAGTCCGTCCGATAGGCTTCCGTGAGAAGGTATCGTCACATTCTCAAGGAAAATAATCAATATGGCCAGGAGGAGCACACACAGGACAATGACTCCCCAGGTAAGTATCTTTTTCATAATCTACCCATTACATTATGGTTTACGACTTGCAAAGATAGAACCAAAATGTCAAAAAACAATAATTTCCGTGAAATAATATTGCTAATCGTGAGCCTGGTAACGCTCGTCGCTCTCTTCATAATAGTCCTTAAGCAGGTCGATGGCAAGTTGGTGTCCCAAGTCGGCAGCGAACCCCACATATTTGGCCATGAGCTCTTCCATCTCGGGGAGTTGCTCAGCCACTGCACGAGCCACGCTCATGGCAGCCTCTGCATCGGTGTGGCAGTTCGCCAAGTCCTTGGTGTCGACGACAAACTCCGCGGGCTTCTCCTCTATCTCGTCCCACTCGGTAACAAGTGTCGAGTAGCTCTCCAGACATAGGGTGACGTCGGGTCTCTCCACGGGCCCCTTCTCCAGGCTCAAAGAGAAGAAGTCAGTGTGGTTTGCGCCACCATACAGCCCCAAGTAGTTGTGGGTCATATAGCACACCTCGAGGTCCATGCCCGGCATAGGCGTTCCATCCAAGGCAGGGCGCAGTCCCGATAGGTTTGTCCCCTTCTGCAGCTCATCACGGGCAATCATCGACGTTGCTCCACCATGCGTAACGAGTAGCACATCCCAATATTCTCGCTGATGCGGCACGAAGGTGATTCTCACTTCGCAACTGGCATAACTCAGTCCTATGCTCCCCGAGTCCCAGGTGCTCTCCTTATCTATGGAGTACTTGGCCGAGCCGTACGGGCTCTTCACCTCCACGTGCTTCCCATCAGAACAGGCCTTCACATAGATTTTCTTCACATACTCTCGATAGCTTGAGGGTAGCTTCCAGTCTACGTACACCCCCATCTGCACCTCATCGGGCGAGGCGTAATAGCCGTCATACGTTTCGTTACGGTCGGCTCTTGTGTATAGATTTATTTTAAGAATCATAATTCATGTTTTTTAGTTACTTAAGTTTTGCAAGCTCAACTCTTAGTAGTTAAAGGAGTTAAGACGAATGCAGCACCAGCGAGCACTCATCGAAACGTCGTTTGAGCAGGGCTTCGTGGGGAATCATAAAGTTTATCGTACCACAATCAAAGAAGCGCATCGTCCATCGCTCCTCCTCGTCGAGCTGAAGGAGCGATACCAAACCCTCGTTCTCATTCTCATAGCCCTCGGTCATGGCTGGCATGCCCAAGAGCTTGAAACCAAACTCCTCTTCACTCTCCGACGGTTCAAACGTCATCCCCTCGGCCTCAAGCACAGCCAACGCGCCGTCTTCCCAATAGTATTCGTGGGTTTGCAGCTGGGCCGTATCCTTTGCATATATCACCCTGTAGGTGCCAGGCTCCCACTCACCCATGCCATGACACGGTGCCTCGTCGTCACCCAAGAAGTAGTCCATATCGGCAAAGAACCACATCATCCCCTCATGAGGCAGCAGTCCCTCGGGGTCTAAGGCGGCTATCTCCTCCAATCGCACCTGGCAGATGAAGGTGAGCAAGTTGCCCTCCTCGTTCTCGGGCCATTCTACATCCACTGGCAGGTCGGGGAATCCCCACCAGTGGCTTTGGCCTACGAGGCTATCTTGCGTTGGTTGTATGTTTATTTTTATCATATGAGTGAAGGGTTTGGCGTTAGCGTTCAGTCAAGCGTTCCGTTTTCCGGACTCCGCCTCTCGACCTCGGGTAGGTGAAACATCTCTATCTCGGCGGCATAGCGCGTCAGGCGACCATTGCGATACATGCGCACCGTCTCGTCCTGCATGTGGGCGTCGCGCATTCGGGCACCAAAGACGGCAAACTGCTCCAGGTATTCCTGGCGGTTGGCACCCCTGTCCACCTGCCCCTGCAACACCATGTCGTACATCTTGGCATAGCAGCTGCCCAAGCAATAATAGTCAGCACCTCTTAGGTAGCATTGCCACGCCGACTCGTAGTCGACGGGGACATCGCAGAGGCCCTCGCGGTAAATGTCGCCGAGCAGTTCGGCCGCGGTGCCGTTGAAGCCATCGACACACTCTTCCAAGACCTGCACGATGTTGCTTCGGCACTCATCGCGCTCTTCGGTCTGCTCTTGGCCGAGGGTCTTATACCAATCCATTTGGTTGTAGGCAAAATAGCACAAGCACGAGGTGTTGCCCTCGTCGGCCCCTTTGCGAAAGGTTTCTATCATGGCATCCCAGTCTCTCAGCTCGAAATTGTTGTCATATCCTTGCGCGAGAGCCAGGCTGAAATACGAGTAGGTCACCCCACCCTCTATGGCCTTGATTAACCACGGCTCAGAGTCGGCGAACCTCCCTCTCTCCTGCAGCACCTCGCCCTTGAGGTCGTAGAACCATGGATTGGTGCTCCGTTCGAGCAGTTGGTCAAGTATATGCTCGGCCAAGTCAATATCCTTTTTGTAGCCGAAGCGTCCGTATATCAGGTTGACCAGTTGTTGATAGGCAGCAAATTCGTTCTCCTTCTTCAAGGCTTCCTCAAGCATGCCGATGGCCTTTCTGGGGTTATAGGGCTCTATCTCGCCATTAAGCATCATTATGGCCAAGGCCACATCGGCCTCCACCACCCCACCCTGCTGTGCTTTGGTGAGCCAGCGCTGTGCTGTGATGAGATAGTCCTCACTGGCCGACAGGTCATGAGCGGAATGGACCAGGCGCCCCATCTTGAAGCAAGCCACCGCATCGCCACTCTGGGCCAACACTCTGATACCCTCCACCTCGTCCTGCGAGATGGATCTGCACATTTCACCGTTATAGAATCTTATCATGGTATTGTGAATGGTTTGTTTTGACGTCCCCAAACGGTTTCATCATCTTACTACTACTGTGCAAATATACGTTGAAGGACTGAGAAAAGCAACTAGAGCGTGTAAAAAAATCACCTCAGCACAAATGGTTGATGTCTGAAACAGCCAAAAGCTCGTTACGGCAGATTTGCAATCGGCGTTGCAATCGGCCGTACCTTGAGATAGAAAGCAGCGAAATGAGGTGTAAAAAAAATGTGTCCTTGACAACGGATACGATAAGCAGTAATTTTGTGTACGCAGAGGCCGAAACAGGCTTATCCCTAAAGCGTCAAGGCCGTGTAGTACCTTTGCTGGCGTGGTTGGAAGCCGACGAGTGGCAGACCTACCATAGAGTATTAACAACATATAAATTAGGTATAAGAGAATGGATATAAAGATTGTACAACGATTGGGTAACTACCCGAATAACAAAGGTGATCTCGCCCTTCTGTATAGCCCGCACTTGATCCGTAAGTCGGCATTGCGTTTGTTCAACCAATACATCCATCGAGCTGATGGATTGCTACCGGCCTTGGAGGCCACTGGTTACTCACGTTCGGCGAGGCATTCACCCCTAAGCAGTTGGCGTTCGTCTTGATGTATCTTGGCGAGCCGTATGGCAACGAAGGGTAGTCGATGAAATCTAGGTATAGATTAAATCTGATCTATGAAGAGACGAGCGCTCGTCTAGCCCTAGATTTTCTGCAGCTATAAGACGCAAAACGACCTATTCGCTGACGAGATTTTGGAGGAGGTACTGGCCAAGTTGCGTGCCGATGAACACACCTATGAAAGTAGTATCGAAAAGGAACTTGTCAAGACCTATTTCAGTCAACCAAACAATGACGAGAGAGGGCAGTTCTTCCAAACACCGATGTGATGAACTTTATTACAAGGTATAACTCCAGATTGCGGTTGAGCCAAGTGATACCATTGATACCATACTAACTCTATAGAGTATATAGAAAAAAAATAATTAATTACCTCGGTAGTTTACTGCTTATTTAATTATACATAACACAGCTACTCCTATAGAAAACAACTGGTATCTTTGGTATCAACAAGAAGTTGGCTGTTAACCGTGAGCAGATGTGGAAGGGTGTGTCGTAAGTGGCGCACCCTCTCATTGCCTTCGGCCGATTTGCAACTTGTCAATATATTGACTAACTTTGTAGTCGAGAAAACGAATATTAAAAACATAACACGATAACATTTTATGGAATTGAATAAGTTGAAAGGATTGATTGACCAATGGGATATGCCAACGACGGACCGTGACTACAGCAAAGACTCGTTCTCTGAAGAAAATGCATTGCAGCAAGCTCGCATGAACATGACGTATCTGTCAAAAGTATTAGAGGAACTGCCTAATCTGCGTAAGCTGGACGACTGCGACAAGTTGCGTCTGAGGCTATACCTGAAGGAATTCCAAGAACGCAGCGAGAGAAAACCGATGAAGCTAATCGTATGCGCCGAGAAGAGCAAGTATCAATATGACTACTTCTACGGCGAGGTGGACAGCAAGGGAATACCCAACGGCGTAGGGTTCTACAGCTACTGTCCGATGAAAGATGAGGATGGCGACACGATTAAACGCTATTTCGTGGGTGAGTTTCGCGATGGCAAGCTGAACCGCTCGCGCGGACTGTTGCTGCAACGTTCAAACGAAGATGCGAAGATGTGTGCACGCTACAGCGATGACCAGGAGACATTTACAGCATATGCCATCTGCGGACTCGTGAAGGGAAATGCATCGTCGTCATCATCCTCTACGTCGTCGAAATCTTCTTCATCGTCATCATCATCGTCAGATGATGTAGACGGGTGTTTTGGCTGCCTCGTATTGATTGGCATAGTGGTGCTGGTGTGGTTCTTTGGATGGAAAGTGCCCGACATGGTTGCAGAGCACAAGTTTGACAAGACCATGGACAAGGTGGAGCAAATCATAGAAAAGGGCGATTATCCTCAAGCATTGAAAACATTGAGAGAGGCCATCGATGATGCATCGAACGATGACTTGAGCCGCAAACTGAGCTGGGAGCTCGACCGCGTGAGAGAGGAGCGCAACAAAAAGGCGGCAACGATGAGGGTCGACATCGCCGGTGTGTGGAAATCCTATTTTGTAGTAAGCAGCAACGGCACCATCACCGAAAAACTGAACACCAGGGTGCTGAAGTACGTGAAGAAAGAGGACATCGCACCCATCATTGATAACCTTGAGAAGAAGGTGTACCAATTGTATGTGCTCACAGATGACCAAATGGAACGCGATGACAACTTCCGCAGAGTGGACATGCTGAAAAAGCACTTTAAACTGTAAACACACACAACAACCTCTACGATAATGAAACGTATATTCTTAGCCTTGGCACTGCTCATCGCATTAGTGACACAAGGCATAGCGCAAGAGGCATCGGCAAAGGCAGCCTTCGAGGAAGGAGACTATGCCGCCTCGGTGGCTTTGTACCAAGCAGCCATGACTACAGCAGCGGGCGGTGACTACACCCGTGTGTCTGAAGGATTACAGCGTGCCAAAAACTGCGAGACCCTGCTCAGCCAAGGCAATAGCGCCTATGCTGCCAAACGCTATGGCGAAGCACAAAAGCGATATCAGGCATTGCTCAAGTACAACCCCACAGATCCCGTAGCCAAGCAGCGACTACCTATATGTAATAGGTATGTGGCGCAAGCACAAAGCAAGAAACAGCAGCAAGAAAAGCTCGTGGAAGCACTCCGTAGCAACAGCGAAGAGGCTCTGAATAGCTATATCAAACAATTCCCTAACAGCGACGAGGCCGCACTGGCAAGCATGATACTCGCAGATGAAGTGCCCAATGACAGCTTGGTGGAAAGCTATCTTGAGATAGGCAACCTATACTCGAAATTGAAGAATAGTGACCATGCCCGCAAATGGTATGGAAAGGCTGCTTCATTAGCTTCGTCCGAAGGACTCTATCGATTGGCACTGACCTATCCCGACCTGAACAAGCAATACCCCAACGCCATGCTGGCCATGGCCTATGCCGGAGGGTACGAACCTGCGAAGGACAAGCTGTGCGAGGTGGCCAAATGGGCTATAGACCTCTCGGTAGCAAAGGAACTGTACAAAGCACTGAAGCACTGCCGCACCTCGCCTACCGACTTCGTATATGCCTATGTCAACAAGGATTTCTATGGGGGCATAGCCGAGTTGGATTGGAAAGAGATTGCCAGTCAGCTGCCCGCCTTTGACAAGCAGCAAGCGTGGGACGACGATAATCTGATTGTGCAATACGCATTGATACTGTATAAACTCACCAAGACAGACATGGCCCCCATGATGGAGGTAGCCGCTACACGAGGCAATGTGCTCGCAGTGAACTGGATTGGTGGCGCAGCAAGGGGACTATCGGTGGAAGAAAAGCGCGCCTTCGAGCTATATGAAGAGACATTCGCCTCCACCGACGACAAAGTGAAGAGTGCATATGACTGCTTCATCAAGTATCTCGACAAGGGGGAGCTGGAGGTAAGCGAATGGAGCGACTTGGGCTATATATTCTCGTACCTCGACCCACACATGAAGCTGCTCAGGTATGCGCTGTGCGATATGGGGAAATATAGTTATAAGGATTTTAAGAAATTCTTGCGCGAACACAAGGGAATGACCTGGGATGCCGACGTGGTGAGCTACATCATCAAACACACGCCAAGCTATTCGCCAAACTATGCCAAGAAAATCATAAAAGCGGTATCAAAACTGCCGACAGCAACGCAGGTGTATGATAAAACACAGTTGCCTACGTACAAAATGTTTGAGGCTGGCTACTGCACTAACAGACACTATAACCACCCCCCTATCACAAAAGCCACATTGTGGATATATCCCATTAGTGAGCCTTCACAACTCTTACCCACCGAGGAGGAGTTGCAGATATGGAGAAACGACAAGAGAATCTTCGACTACATAAAAAAGTACGGACCTCTCTATTTCAGCGCTAGCCGAACGGCCATAAGCAACGATGGGTCCACCACATTCGTCGTCAAGATTAATGATGACAACCAGCTTGTCATAGGCGTCACTGGCAACACAGGCAATGGTGTGTCGTTCTCAAACAAATACCTCCCCTTGCAACTGCGTAATGGCAAAGCAAAAGCAACAGAGGGCAATCTGCGAAGCTGTAGATACATCTCCTTTAGCGCCAATTTTGAGTTGACCGACACCGAACTTAAGTTTAGCGCCTTTTATACCACCACAGCATCGGCCAGTTTCAGCGCCTCATTCTCTCAGAAAAGAAAGAAGTGACGTTGCCCAAAGCCGTTTGTTCCTAAATAAATAGCCGACCACACATGCGAGTCGGCTATTATTGTACTTACGTAAGGGAACGAACACCGCTACCCTACTTCACCATATACCCTTCACCAAGGCGCGAGCCACGGAGGAAGTCCCCTACCCCCATACGCTTCTTTCCTGCCAGCTGAAGAGTGCGAATGCTGAGCACTCCATCGGCTGCATATACATAGAGGTATGATTTGCCGTCGGTCTCTATCGAGCCACATGGATGACCCGCCACAACCTTACCGACCTTTTCCGTTTCATAGATCTTTAGCACCGTCTCCACTCCATCGGGAGCCACCAAAGCAGTCCACGCTGCAGGATAGGGAGAGAGACCACGGATGAAGTCGTAGACCTGCTTGGCTGAGCAACTCCAATCAATACGGCAAGTATCCTTGAATATCTTTGGAGCAGGACGCAGCTCTTCGGTAATCATCTCCTCTTGCGGTGTTGAGGTAGCAGATCCGTCGATGATAGCATCCACAGTGTCACACACCACACGGCCTCCGAGCAGCATGAGTCGGTCATGCACATCTCCTACGCAGTCTGTGTCACTGATGGGCACACGTACTTGGCGTATTACGGCCCCGGTGTCTATCTCGTGTTTGAGGAAAAAGGTGGTCACGCCCGTCTCTGTGTCGCCATTGATGACAGCCCAGTTGATGGGGGCTGCACCGCGATACTGAGGGAGTAGCGATGCGTGCAGATTGAAAGTGCCGAGACGAGGCATGCTCCACACCACTTCAGGTAGCATACGGAAGGCCACAACAATCTGAAGGTCCGCCTCAAGAGAACGTAACTCCTCGATGAAAGCCTCATCCTTCAACCTCTCGGGCTGCAGCACACGCAATCCATGCTCCACGGCATACTGTTTTACGGGTGTAGGTTGCAATACGCTACCATGGCGTCCCACGGCTTTATCAGGTCCAGTCACAACACCCACGACATTATATCCGCCCTCAACGAGGCAGCGCAAACTCTCCACTGCAAAGTCGGGAGTACCCATATATACGATTCGCAAACTTTCTTTTGTCATATCATCAAACATTTCTTTAATAAAGAAGACAAATTTAGTCATAATCTCCGTCATGGCCAAGGGAACATGACAAAAGCCCTATTTTAAAGCATAAAAAAGGGTGAAAAACTTTGTCATTCAAGATTAAAGTTGTACCTTTGCCGTCCGAAAACCATTACACCTTATTGTTACCAGCAATAAACAGAAGTAATAACTATTTTAAACGAAATAAAACAATGAAAAAAGGTATTCATCCTGAGAACTATCGTCCCGTAGTATTCAAAGACATGTCAAACGGCGACTGCTTCCTTTCACGTTCAACTTGCGCAACAAAGGAAACTATCGAATTTGAAGGCGAGACTTATCCCTTGATCAAGCTCGAAATCTCTAACACTTCTCACCCCTTCTACACTGGTAAGTCTAAGCTCGTTGACACCGCTGGTCGCGTAGACAAGTTCATGAGCCGCTACGCTCGCGCACAGAAGAAGTAAGGATAACACCTATCCAAAATACAAAAAGCACTGAGTTTTCTCAGTGCTTTTTTGTTATAAAAAGAGTCGTGCCGGAATGATGCGATGAAACTCCGAGAGATAGGATTTGAGTGCTCGCCCCCTTTGTAATCCACCGACTCAAGGTTACCCCTTACGGGGCGTGGCCCGCCATTGGAAGTCGAAGCTTTCCTCGGTTTTCAGAATTGTTTGATGAGTTTCCCAGTCTATACCGACACGACTATGTTAAATTAAAATTAAAAATTGAGAATTGAGAAAGAGCAACTCCGTTATTGAGGTTTGCATGCGTTTACATCCAATTCTCCATTTCTCATTTCAAATACACTTCAAAGAACGCTATTCTGGAGGTTTTTGTTCATCGTTTACAGATGACATACCCTCCTTTTTCTTCTGCAAATATAGAAACTATTTTCCATAAAAAAAAGAGGCCGGAGCCTCTTTTTTCGTTATCATGTTAAATAACATCCCTTTTGCGGGTTGCTATCTAATCCGCTTTAGGTGCTTTATTAAGCAGCCTTAGCCTTAGCTACGATAGCCTTGAAAGCCTCAGGATGATTCATTGCGAGGTCTGCGAGCACCTTACGGTTGATCTCGATACCAGCCTTGTGCAATGCACCCATGAGCTGAGAATAAGACATACCCTCGAGGCGAGCGGCAGCGTTGATACGCTGGATCCACAACGCACGGAAGTTGCGTTTCTTATTCTTACGGTCGCGGTAAGCGTAAGTGAGACCCTTCTCCCAAGTATTCTTGGCTACGGTCCACACGTTCTTACGGGCACCGAAGTAACCACGGGTCAAACCTAAAATTTTCTTTCTCTTTGCTCTTGAAGCAACATGATTTACTGATCTTGGCATAGTTTTGTTTCTTTTTTTAGATGTTAGCGCTGCTGTTCTGTGCAGACTTTAGTTGCTAACCATCCGATTAATAATTGTGATGTAGATTAACTCGCTTAACTTTTTTAAGATTACTTCAAGCAGAGAAGTTCCTTAACTGAATTCACATTTGCGCTGTGCACGAGTGTGAAGTGGTCGAGGTTGCGCTTCTGCTTCTTAGTCTTCTTAGTCAAGATGTGACTGTGGAAAGCGTGTTTTCTCTTGATTTTACCTGTTCCGGTGAGTGTAAAACGCTTCTTTGAACCGGAATTAGTCTTAACTTTTGGCATGTTTGTTAATTGTTAATTAATTATTAATATATAAACGGTGCGTACTAGCCTGCGCAGCCGCTTTTTTCTTTTTACTCTTCAGCCTTAGGAGCCGCGGGTTTGTCCTTCTTGGGAGCACCTGCCTTCTTCGGTGAGATGAAGATAGTCATGCGCTTACCCTCGAGTACGGGCATCTGGTCTACCTTACCATACTCTTCGAGGTCGTTGGCAAAACGGAGGAGCAACACCTCGCCCTGTTCCTTGAAGAGGATTGAACGACCCTTGAAGAACACATAAGCCTTCACCTTATCACCATCTTGGAGGAAACCAATCGCGTGCTTCAGCTTGAAGTTGTAGTCGTGATCATCGGTCTGGGGTCCGAAACGGATTTCCTTCACTTCGACCTTGACTTGCTTTGCTTTGAGTTCTTTCTGTTTCTTCTTAAGCTGATACAGGAACTTTGAGTAATCAATAATTCTGCAAACAGGCGGAACGGCGTTCGGTGAGATCTCCACGAGGTCAGCCTCATTCTCTTCGGCTATTCTCAGCGCTTCATGGATAGAAACTACGGTAGGTTCAATGTTGTCACCGACAATACGGACTTCTTTGGCGCGTATCTGTTCGTTGATACGATGTTGGCCTTTCAGGTTGTCTTTTTTCATTCAGATGAAATAGGTTTGTTCTGCTGTCTTTTTTACTGTTTTATATTACAAAAAGTTCTGTACTCAACATGGCGTACGGCACTTTTGCCGCCCACACTATCAAATGCGGGCGCAAAGTTACCATTTATTTATCATATTATTAACTTCTTCTTCGATTTTTTTACCAAAATCTTCAATTTTTAGGCTTCCTTCGTTGATTCCACCCTGTTTACGCACTGTAACTGTACCCTCGGCCTGCTCTTTTTCGCCAACAACGAGCATGTAAGGGATATGCTTCATCTCGTTGTCGCGAATCTTACGAGTAATCTTCTCGCTGCGGTCATCGATGATGCAGCGCACGTCATACTTCTCGAGTTCCTTCTTCACCTGCTCAGCATAGTCGTTGAACTTCTCTGAGATGGGGAGGATAGCCACCTGGTCGGGTGTGAGCCAGAGAGGGAACTTACCGCCAGTGTGCTCGATGAGCACAGCCACGAAGCGCTCCATAGAGCCGAAGGGTGCACGGTGAATCATCACGGGCTGGTACTTCTGGTTGTCCGAACCGGTATACTCGAGGTTGAAGCGCTCGGGCAAGTTGTAGTCAACCTGAATGGTACCCAACTGCCAACGACGGCCGATGGCATCCTTCACCATGAAGTCGAGCTTGGGACCATAGAAGGCAGCCTCGCCAGTCTCTACGCGAGCATTGAGTCCCTTCTCCTGACAAGCCTCCACGATAGCCTGCTCGGCACGTGCCCAGTTGTCGTCAGTTCCTACGTACTTAGTAGTGTTGTTGGGGTCGCGGAGTGAAATCTGCGCCTCGTAGTTCTCAAAGTTGAGCGCCTTGAAGATGATCTCGATGATATCCATTACGCGAGTAAACTCCTCCTTCACCTGATCGGGACGGCAGAAAATGTGTGCATCGTCCTGTGTGAAGCTGCGTACGCGGGTCAAGCCATGAAGCTCACCGCTCTGCTCGTAGCGGTATACGGTACCGAACTCTGCCAAGCGGATAGGCAGATCCTTGTATGAGCGGGGCTGGTGCTTGTAGATCATACAGTGGTGAGGGCAGTTCATAGGCTTCAGCAAGTATACCTCACCCTCCTCAGGAGTGGTGATAGGCTGGAAGCTATCCTTACCATAGTGATCCCAGTGACCAGAGGTTACATAGAGATTCTTGTTACCGATATGGGGAGTCATCACCTGTTGGTAACCGAAACGCTTCTGGATGCGCTTGAGGAAGTCCTCGAGGCGCAAGCGGAGAGCTGTACCACGGGGCAACCACATGGGCAAGCCCTTACCTACGGTCTCAGAGAACATGAAGAGCTCGAGCTCCTTACCTATCTTACGGTGGTCGCGCTTCTTGGCCTCCTCCATCATCACGAGATACTCATCGAGCATCTTCTTCTTAGGGAATGAGATACCATAGATACGGGTCATCATCTTGCGCTTCTCGTCGCCACGCCAGTAGGCACCAGCCACAGAGGTGAGCTTGATAGCCTTGATGGGAGCTGTAGAGAGCAAGTGCGGGCCACGGCAGAGGTCGGTGAAGGCACCCTGAGTGTAGGTGGTGATAGTACCATCCTCGAGCTCAGAGATCAGTTCACACTTGTAAGTCTCGCCACGCTCTGAGAACATCTTGAGCACCTCGTCCTTAGAGATCTCGTTGCGTACCACGCTCTCGTTCTTAGCCACGAGCTCGGCCATCTTCTTCTCGATGTTCACGAGGTCGCCCTCCTTGATAGTCACACCCTCGCCCGGATCTACATCATAGTAGAAACCGCTCTCGATAGCGGGACCGATACCAAACTGGATATTGGGATAGAGCTCCTGCAATGCCTCGGCCAAGAGGTGAGCCGATGTGTGCCAGAAGGCATGCTTAGCCTCAGCGTCGTCCCACTTATGGAGACGGATAGAGGCATCCTCATGGATGGGGCGGTTGAGCTCCACGATTTCGTCATTCACGCTGCACGCCAGCACATCCTGTGCCAAGCGGCTACTGATGCTCTCTGCGATCTGCAAGCCGGTAACGCCAGCTTCGTACTCTCTTACCGAGCCATCAGGGAAAGTAATTTTAACCATTGTCTTATATGTTTTTTATATTATTCCTTTCTTATACCTATTTATATATATGGCTGCCACCGTCAGAGCGTGTAGCGCCAGCATACAACAGGCCGCAAAATTAGCTAAATAAATCGAGACGTGCAATTTTTTAAGAGATAATGTAGACGTAGCCACACACGCTCACCGCAACATAATTGGCAAAAAAGCCAGCCCACCCCATCGCAGTTAAGAAAAAAACGACTACCTTTGCACCCTACATATGAACCTACAGCCCATCCACCTCCCAGGCGTCGAGGAGCGCCGCCCCCTCGTGATAGCCGGTCCCTGCAGTGCCGAGACCGAAGAGCAAGTCATGCACACCGCCACCCAGCTAGCCGCCAGTGGCGTGAAGATTTTTCGTGCCGGTATCTGGAAGCCGCGCACCAAGCCCGGAGGCTTCGAGGGCATAGGCAGTGAGGGCCTCGCCTGGCTACGCCGCGTGCGGAGCGAGCTGGGCATGTATGTCGCCACTGAGGTAGCCACCGCCAAGCATGTCGAGGCAGCACTTGCGGCAGACATCGACATGTTGTGGATAGGTGCCCGCACCTCGGCCAACCCCTTCGCCATGCAAGAGCTGGCCGACGCGCTGCAAGGAGTGGACATCCCCGTGTGGGTCAAGAACCCCGTGAACCCCGACCTTGAGCTCTGGATAGGCGGCATGGAGCGACTCAACCGCGCCGGCATCACCCGCCTCGGCGCCATACACCGCGGCTTCGGCACCTATGGCCAGACGCTCTACCGCAACCCGCCCCAGTGGAACATCCCCCTCGAGCTACGTCGCCGCCACCCTGCCCTGCCCATCCTCTGCGACCCCAGCCACATCGGTGGCCGTCGCGAACTCATCGCTCCCCTGTGTCAGCAAGCCATGGACCTCAGCTTCGACGGACTCATCATCGAGAGCCACTGCCGCCCCGATGCCGCATGGAGCGACGCCTCACAGCAGGTCACCCCTCTGCAGCTCAGCCACCTCCTCAAGGAACTCATCATTCGCGACACCACTCCCTCGGCCGAGCGCCTCACCCTCCTGCGCAAACAGATCGATGAGTGCGACGAGGGCATCATCCACGAGCTGGCCCGACGCATGAGCGTGGCTCGCGAGATAGGTCAGTTCAAGCGCGAGCATGCCGTCACCGTGTACCAGAGCAGCCGCTACAACGAGATCCTCGAGCAGCGTGCCTTGCAGGGCGAGCAGCACGACATGAGCAGCGACTTCGTGAAGAAAATCTTCGAGGCCATTCACGAGGAGTCGGTGCGCCAGCAGATAGAGATCATCAATGGCAAGAGATCCTAAGTCAAACCAAGAGACGACACAAGCCCCCACCTCTCGAGAGATGGGGGCTTGCTATTGAGGTTATGGAGACTACTTAATCACCACCTTTTTATTGTCGATGATGTATACGCCCCTCTCCAGCTCACGCAGGTCATCGACCTGTATCTTGCGACCATGGAGGTCATATATGACTGAACTTTCAATTCCCAATTTTGAATTTTCAATTTCCTCAATGCCGCTTTCGATGTTTGCCGTGTAGGTCACGTCGTGTGCAGGCATCGTCTCGTAGGTCTCGCCTACCCATCCAACGAACACATCACCCTCTGCCGTAGGCTCATATGCATATTCAGGGATAGCCTCTCCATAGGCCACCTCGGCTGTATGCACCAGTTCGTCACCGACGTAGTAGTACACCTTATATGTATTGACAGTGAAGAATCCACTGATGACCACATCCTCGGCAGGCATGGTTTCTGGAACTTCGCCCCAGCCGCTGAAGGTGTGTCCCTCCTTGGTGGGCTCTTCGAGTGCTACGATGGTAGAGCCATAAGCAACAGAGTCGCTCTGAACAGTTTCCCCATCCACCACATAGCTCAATAGATAGGAGTTCACCGAGTAGCTACCATAGTAGGTGATATCCTCAGCAGGCACCGTCTCGGCTACTTCGCCCCAACCATTGAACGTGTGGCCCTCCTTTTCGGGAGCTATGGGAGCTACGATTGATGCGCCATATTCGAGTGAGTCAGATGCGATGACCTCGTCGTCAATCACAAAGGTCACGAGATATTTATTGACGGTGAAGAAGCCACTGATGGTCACATCCTCGGCAGGCATGGTTTCAGGAATTTCGCTCCAGCCGCTGAAGGTGTGTCCCTCCTTGGTGGGCTCTTCGAGTGCTACGATGGTAGAGCCATAAGCAACAGAGTCGCTCTGAACAGTTTCCCCATCCACCACATAGGTCAATAGATAAGAGTTCACTGAATAGCTACCATAGTAAGTGACATCCTCGGCAGGTACCGTCTCGGCTACTTCGCCCCAACCATTGAACGTGTGGCCCTCCTTTTCGGGAGCTATGGGAGCAACGATTGATGCGCCATATTCGAGTGAGTCAGATGCGATGACCTCGTCGTCAATCACAAAGGTCACGAGATATTTATTGACGGTAAAGAAGCCACTAATGGTCACATCCTCGGCAGGCATGGTTTCAGGCGCTTCACTCCATCCGCTAAAGGTGTAGCCTTCCTTAATAGGTTCTCCAGGTAGGACGATTACTGTGCCATACTCCACGGAGTCGTTCTGTATGGTCTCGCCATCAACAATGTAGGTTATTCCATATTTATTAGGCACATACTTACCTCTTATCGTATAGTCCTTAGCGGGCATCTTGTCTATCCAATTTTCCCATATAAAAGTATAGCCTTCTCTTTCCTCTGTTTCAAATGCCTCAATCTTTTCATCACATTTGACTTTGTGCATCTCGTAGAGTGCACCATCAATGACAAATGCAAGCAAATATTCATTTGCAGTATACAGGCCTTTTATAACGACATCGTTTGCGGGCACTGTTTGAGGCATATTCTCCCAAGCATTGAAGGTGTATCCTTCCTTCTCAGGAGCTTCGGGAGCCACAATTGTGACACCATATTCAAGCGAGTCAGATGCAATTACCTCATCGCCAATCTTGAAAGTTACGAGGTATTTGTTTACTGCGAAACTGCCATAAATTGTCACATCTTCAGCTGGCATAACATCTGGAGCTTTGCTCCATCCGCTAAAGGTATATCCCTCCTTTACAGGAACGCTTTCTGTTGCAATAGTTTCGCCGATAGTTTTTTCGATAGTTTTATACACTACTCCATCAATAACATAGGTTAATACATATTTCGGTTCTGACACAAATATATTAAACGAAGTATTGTCAAGTCGAAGATCGCTTCCATCCACTTTTGTTAAAACTATGTTTCGCACACTCCCCATCATTGTTGTGACATCAGTTACTGCAGCAACTGCCTCTATTTTGACATCTATAATAGCTCCAATATTCCCGTTAAAAACAGCATTGGTCATAGAGTAACAAACAAACCGATAGCATTCTTCATTAATCCTCTTTGCCGAAAGTATATGATTGTTCTTTCTGTTCTCATTTAAATTTACATCTAGCATACCGTCCTCATCCAATGCTATTGCAATACCTTGAGGAAGAGATAAATCAAATTGAAATGCACAAAAGTCATTTTCAGGATTTTCCAATTGTATCGCAATATCTTGAGAACCAATGGGAGTAATATTGAAGTCACTTACATAAACTCTATCATCTATTTGAGCGATTCCGTTTACAACCGTCAACCAAAAAGTGATAACTGAAAATATTATCTTTTTCATTTTTCCTATTTTAAAAAATTAAAGAATAACTGGCTTTGCCCCTAAATGCATTAAATTCAAATTCCATTTTTCATGATTAGATTAATCATTTCAACCACATCTGACACATTGATATCTCCGTCTTGGTTAACATCCGCAGCTTCCTTGTTAAAGGCGCCTTCAGGTTGTTCCATTATATAGTTAATCACACTAACGATATCGCTCACATTGATTATTCCATCTCCATTAGTGTCTCCGTATGTGATTATAGTTGGCAGGGTTACCGTAATGTCAAATTTTACTTGTAGCAATTCGTTTTCTTGCCCATTAGTCTGTGTAAATATAATATTTGCCAACTCTGCATCATAGTCACCGACCTCAGAGTTCTCATGAGCGTGCAAAAGAACCTCCAATAGATTCCCCTCAGTTCCTTTTATTGGAGCATTCTGGCTAGATATGCAAACAACTCGATACGTATTAACTTCTGCATATTGATGATCTGCAAGTTTTTCGATTATTATGGCATGAGATTCATCATAGCGATTACCTTTGATTACTTTATAAATCCCATCCACATCTGTTTCTATCGTGAAACTTAATGGAACTATAAGATCAAATTGATAAGCTGTGAAATTTTCGATATCATTTGACAACGATATGGCCAGTTTTGCTGATTCTCCTTTGTTGATGGTATCGCCTAGAACAAATAATCTATTGTTCTCTGTTATATCCACACCATCCTGTATTATGTTTGCAAATTTCTTCCACCCATCAGCTTGACGATAATGCGTTCTACTCCCAGCAGGCACTGTAAGGGTTACATTATCATAATGAATGTCCCTATATGCACTCCAATTATAATAGTATCCGAACACTTCCTGTATTATTGTATTACTCATAGGTATAATAGATGAAAGACCATTAGGATGCTTAATGCGACTAACCAGTTTCGTTAAATTATAGCAGTCACCAACAAAAGCGTCCCCCAAACGAGTAACGGAACCAGGTATTGTCAATTCTTTTAAGAGATAGCAGCTATTGAAAGCATTTTGACCAATGCTATCAAGTCCTTCAGGTAAATCAAATGAAGGAATCTGATAACATCCATAAAAAGCACCATCACCGATAATCTTAATATTATCGTGTAACTGTAATGAATTTAATGCAGTACAATTAGAGAAAACTCTTTCATTTAATGTCTCAACATTCAGAGGGACAACGAACGAATTCAAACTTGTACAACCTTGGAATGCCTCTTGCCCTATTTCTGTAGTTGCCGCAGGTAAGTCTATTTTTAGCAAATTGCTACAGTCAGAAAAAGCAGATGGCCCAATAGCTAACGGCGTTCCATCTGTTCGTTCTGCAAACTTTACAATTGTCAAATTAGAACAACCTTCAAATATGCTTTCTGGCAATTCTTTAACTTGAGCACCAATATTTACTTTCTCCAATGACTCGCAGTCCTCAAAAATCTTTTCCGCTTTTAGCTCAACTGTATTATAGTTAACAACGCTCAATAGATTACAATTGCCAAATGCAGAATTACCCACTTCCGTCAAAAACTCGTTCAGCGTTACTTTCATCAGTTGCTTTGAACCATAAAAAGCCTCTTCGCCAATCTGCTCTAACCCTATCGGAAGAATGAGAGATTCCAAATTATTGTTACTAAAAGCTTTGTCTCCTATACGACGCAAGGATACCGGAAAAGATAGGCTCGTCAACCCAGCACTTCCAGATTTCATAAAACAGTCTGCAATAGATGTTGTTCCATCCCGTAAAGACGTAAAATCACTTATATTGTCAACACACAGTGCAATATTGCCCATATATTTAACTCCACCTTCTATCGGCAAATTATTCTTCCATGGTGTTCCATCAAACGATGTATAATGAACCTTCAATAAATCATCGGAATGCGTTACTTCTTTCAACAAGCCACAACCTGCAAAAGTCTCCTCTGAAAGACATCGCAAAGTACTAGGCAAATCAACTGAAGATAAATGTTCGCAATAATAGAATGCATCATCTCCCAAATAATAGAGGTTCTCCGAAAAATGCACTTGTTTCAAACTTGAACATCCAAGGAATGCTTGACGAGGAATAGAATCAATAAGTGGTAACGACAACACATCATTTTCACCTATCAAGTGGCTGCATCTATAAAATGCCGATCCCTTTAAACTTTTAACATTTTCTAAATTCACTGTAGTCAGCACTTTGCAGTCTCTAAACGCTGATTCCCCGATTGTGTCGACCTGACTCAAGTCTATAGACATTAGCCTTTCACAACCCATGAATGCCTGTGCATCAATAGTCGTCAATCCTGCGGGAAATTCAACGCTTTGCAGATTGGGGCACTGGCGGAATGTGGAGTGTGCTGCCTTATCGATATTACGGGGCATTACTATATGTTTGTATGGAAGTCCTTTAAAGGCTCCAGCTAAATTTGGGCCATAATAATAGTGATAATAAGCAGGAGCAATACCTAGGATTTTATTATGTTTTTCACTGCTTTCCTCTGTCAAATAAAAATAGTAAGTTTCAGACTCAAAACCTGTATCGCTTATACCATCAAACACATCACTCCTGTAACATCCACCATCATAAGTCAAAGTTACATCACTAAGGTCAAGTGATTCTAATCGTGCTATCTTACCTTTTCCTTCAATAAGATATGCAATATCTGTACTATTCAAACTACCGCATATTTTCAATCTATAAATTTCTTCTTCATCTAGTTCTATCAAAGCCAAACGCAATTGCCCTGGACTTTCTACAGTTACCTCTATCTGTCCTTCATTCCAATCGGTATTTCCTGTATTTTCAGCCATTATGATGAAATTCTTCCACCCCTCAGCATTTTGGAACGCCTGTTCACATCCTTGTGGCACATAGAGTACTACATCACTAGCATTATAAGCAATGTCTGTACCGACACTTATTGGTTCGGTCAACTTACAATAAATTGTTTTACCCGCCAAAGCATAATATCCAATACTTGTTAGACTAGAAGGTAATACGATTTCCGACAGTCCGCTTCCTTTAAATGCATAAGCGCCGATACTTTTCAGTCCTTCCGGCAACGAAATGGATGTTAAACTAGAGCATCCAGCAAATGCATATTGATCAATGGAGATAACACCTTCAGGCAACAAAACAGCCTTCAAGCTCGAGCAATCGCGAAGGAGTCCTTCGGATATTGTCTTTACATTTCGGGGAATATCAAATAGTTCTAAAGAGGTGCATACAGCAAATGCATATTCGCCAATACTTGAAATATTATCTGGAATATAAACAGATTTCAAAGAGGCACAACCCAGGAAAGCTCTCTCGCCAATTGTCGTTACACTATCAGCCATAGTAATCGTCTTTAGAGAGTTGCAGTTCTCAAAGGCCCGCTCTCCTATAGACATAATATTACAGGGCAATGTGATGGAAGAAAGTGCAGTACAATTTCGGAATGCATAATCTTTGATGCTTGTAATGTTTGTAAAATATTGCAACTCATCAAAACTAATGATACTACTATTCCCTTCAAAGTTTACGGAAGTAACCAAGCTCGCTTCATAAAGGCTTATTTCTCCATCTCCAGTAATATCCCATCTTTTAACACACACATCCTTGGTCAAGGAATCAGCAAACTGTATATATGTAATGTCCTCCTCGGCTCCTTCCATTTCCTTTATAGTTTGGAATTCCCATCCCTGAGCTTTTTGATATAGTTTAGCACATCCATATGGTATTGTGAGAGTTGCAGTTTCAAGCGTACTGCTGTCAAACACAGAAGCTACAGCAAAAGGTCTCTTTATGTACGAAACGACATTGCATAATTTAGAACAACCAGAAAAAGCCCATCTTCCAAGACTTGTAATAGACTTTGGGATATTTATCTCAACTAATCCGGTACAACCAGAAAAAGCACTTTCTGCAACACTTGTAACACTTTCTGGTATTATTGTAGAATTACAACCGCGCACAAGCCCGTTCGTAGCTGTTCTTATAATGGCATTACATCCATTACGCGAATCAAATACTTTATTAGCTGGGGACACCTCAATAATTTCCACTCCTGAACAACCTGCTAAACCATTGTTATATGTTTCCACTTCACCTCCTACATACACTTTGTTAATATTAGGAAGGTTTTTAAACCAAGATCCGAAATTCAAGGAATGTATCTCGATGTATTTTACGCCTGTGCATTTTTCGAACGGAGATCCGCTCATTGTCAGTTTTTCCGATACGATTACAGAGTCAATGTTTGTGCAATAAGCGAATGCCTCATCACCCAATGTTTCCAGGCTGTCAGGCAACATTGATAATTCGAGATTCTTACAATTATAGAATGCTCTACGATTAATGGTTGTCAAACCTCGAGGAAGATTTGCGTATTTCAAATTAGTACAACCCGAAAATGCAGATTCGCCAATTAACTTTAAGCCTTCGGGGAAAGTGACTTTTGTAAGATTTACGCAATCTTTAAAAGCACTGCTCCATAAAGTATCAACATCGTTGCCCAACTCTAACTCATTTATAAAATCGGAATTATACCATATATCACGAATTCTTTCGCCATTCAGAGCAAGGGCCAACGAACAACCAACAAAGGCTTTTTTAGCATCATAACGATTTGAGATATTCGGTGGTAGAGAAATCCATTTCAGGCCCGTACAATCCTTAAAAGCGTTACCACTCAGAGCATTTACTGGAACTCCATCAATCTCTTCTGGTATAGTGACACGTTCCACCAACTCATCCGTATACCCTATTACCTTATAATAAAATGTTGAGGTCGTTTGTGCGAGTTGATATTTTACGCCTTGGCCATCTATGGGATAACGCTCGTGGTTGATTACTTCCTCTCCTTCCTCATAAACAAAGAAATATTTCAAGCCACTGTTCAAATAGGCAGCTTTTGTTCCTTCTGGGATTCTAAGAATGGCGCGTTCATATACTTCCTGCTTTATTTCATTGACATATAACTGAGACGGATCATTTATTCGAGATACTATTTCTTTCAAGGACGTACAACCAATAAAAGCGTTGACATAAAGGCTTGTCAGGGATTCGGGAAGTACCACCTTCTCCAATTCTGCACAATTCTTAAATGCCGAAGATGCAATCGCTGTCACAGGACATCCTTCAATATTTGTAGGAATAACAACCTCCATTGGAAGTTGGCCTGAGTTCCCCGTTACGCTATAATAAAATCCGTCATTCCCTTCGTTGAGCGTATATTTTACACCTTGAGCGTCCGTATATATCTTTTCATAGATGGTGTCTCCTTCTTCAAAAATTATGGCACTTTTCCAATAGCTTGCATTCTTATAATCTGTTAGCGCCCCTCTGGGGACTATCAAGACCGCGTTGCTCCAGGGAAATGTTGCAGAAGAACTTATCGCAATAGGCTTTTCCAACAATGAATATACCCGTTTCAGATTTGAACAATCTTGAAAAGCTTTGTTCCCAATATAGTTCAACGTAGTGGGAAGAGTGACTGAGCGTAATTTCTCTGCTCCATTAAAAGCATAAATTTTTCGTACCACACATCCCTGAATGTTTTCTGGAATAGAAACATCTGGCAATAAACTTTCCGCATCATACCCTGACACACTATAGAAATAGACAGAGTCGTCTTCTTCGAGTTTATACGACACACCTTGATTATCTGTGTATTTTTTCAAGTAAGCCGCCTCTTCATCGCCATATATAAGAAAATCGCTCCAACCAGATAGAGTTTCATATTTTGATTTAGACTCTTGAGGCACCACTAGAATTGCATTTTTCTTCACAGTGCTAGTGAATGCTGTGATGGCCCGTGGCTCCTCTATCTCTGACACTATCTTGATCAGTCCATTACATCCATAAAACGCATTGTTCCCAATGAATGTGACTTCTGAAGGTAGAGTTATTTCTTTCAATCCTTCGCAATTATAGAAGGCTTGATTTCCGATAGAGGTAAGTCTCGAAGATAATGTAATTTCTTTTAGCCCCTCTCTCTTATAAAAAGCCTTATCAGCTATACTCGTAACATCATCCGGAACAACGGTCGTGTTGTTAGAACCGAACAATAGATTATTGGTTCCCTTTTCAATAATAGCATTACAATTATTTCTTGAATCGTAAACTGGATTTTCTGTATCAACAACAATATTTTCAAGAGCATAACATCCTTCAAATGTGGTTGCCGATATTTTTTTTACATTTTTAGGAATCACTATGGACTTGAGATTTGAACACTCACGAAATGTCCCTTCTAGGTTTACGACACTTTCAGGAATATTGATAGTTTCAAGAGTTTCACATTCGCTAAAAACGAAATATAAACTAGTAATTCCCTCATTTATAATAACTGTCTGGAGATTTTCACATTGGCCAAATGCGAACTCTTCAATAATCAAATTACTTTGGGGCAAAGTTACATAATTCAACTTGCTACATCCATAAAATGCATATTTCCTAATTTTAGTTACGCTATTAGGGATAGTTATAGAATCCAAACTAAGACATAAATTAAACGCATAATCACTGATAGTAGTAACATTTTCTGGTATGGTTATAGAAATAAGACTTATACAAGAATAAAAGTCTTTTTTATTTATAATTTTCAGATTTGAAAAATATCTAAGTTCATCAAATGATGTTATTGTTTTCGCATTTTCGAATCGGCTGTTCAACGTTGTAACCGCAGCAGCCTCATTCATGCTTAACTCACCATCACCATTTGTGTCCCAATATTTCACACAAATGGATTTAACCTTCGAATCTGCAAAATCGATGATTGTATCTGATGTGGTTTCTTCGGTACTCCATACATTGATACAACTTGCCGCGATAAACATCGACGTAATTAATGTTTTTTTCCACATAGTCCTATGTTTTATGATTAGATTCTTTTCTTTTGCCTATCGTTCTCCCACCTCGGCATTAATTCTGTTTGGTTATGGATACAAAAAAGACGTGGGAGAAACTTCCTTGCTTATCCCACTGACTGGCCTTCGCATTGCCCTTTTACCGAGATAAGCAACTCAGCCAGCCCACGCCATCGCGTATTATATAAAATGTATACCACAAAAGAGTTCACCCAACAATAGGGTACACTAATGGCATACGGGTATAATACACCCAACGTGGACGCTTCGTTGCGGTATCTTCTGGTAAAATCAAGTTGCGAAGTTGAGTCAGTAGAAGATAACGTTCAGAAAACGTCCTTTTCCTGCTCCTCGGTGGGGCTTCTTCATGGGATGAAACCCATAACGAACGGCACGCGAGAAACACGAAATCCAATATGTCTTGACCCACCCACCCCTTGCGGACTGGCTAAGTCGCTGCGAATATACGAATTATTCTTGATAATTCACGGATAATTCACGGAAATTCATGTCTACAAGAAAAATAGGGGACATAAAACGAAGTTCGCCGCCCGTAGGGGCTTAAGGCAATTATCACAAACTACTGAGAAATTTCCATGAACAATAATGTGTTGACAACCCAGGGGTTGCGGATATCTGTCTCCACAAAAAACAGCCACCGCGGAAGTGGGGTGGCTGCAATAGAAATAGTCTGAATTGAGAGGTATCTACTTTAAGAGCTTTCTGCTGTTGGCTTCTTCAAGAACTTTCATTTGTTGGATTGCTATTTGGTTTAATCTTATCAGCCTCTCGCGTTGAGGTATATTGTCATTAATAAAGACAGCATTCAGATTTTCCATATTCGATAGACAAATGAGTTCATTAATGGTAGCATAGTCTCGAATATTGCCTTTCAACTCAGGATTGGCATCACGCCATTGTTTGGCTGTCATTCCAAATAAAGCGACATTCAACACGTCTGCCTCATTGGCATATACATACGACACCTGTTGAGGAGTAAGCTCTTGGGGAATAAGATGCTGCTTGATTGCATCTGTATGGATATGGTAGTTGATTTTAGACAATTCGCGTTTTGCGGTCCAACCTAATAGCTTTTGTTTCTCTTCTTGAAGACGCTGATACTCTTTAACCAAGAGCAATTGGAAACGGGGGCTTATCCACATACCAAAATGATAAGCAATATCTTTGTGGGCATATGTCCCCCCATATCGACCAGCCTTAGCTATGATACCGATTGCGTTTGTTCTTTCAATCCATGTTTTTACCGATAAGACGAAGTTATTGCTACCTGCAGCATCTCTAATTGTACCGAATTCGGTATAATTAAAATTCGGATTATATAGGGCCTCCCACTCTCCTATATATTCAATCGTGCTTTTTAGGCTAAGCCAACGTAAGATAATATGTTCCTGCATTTGACTATGAGCCATATCTGTCAATGAAATATAATCTTCTGCACCCTGCGGAAGAAGTGAAATGACAGCATTGTCTATTTGAATACTTTGTTTCTTCATGGCTTAATCCAATATGTCTTGACCCACCCACCCCTTGCGGACTGGCTAAGTCGCTGCGAATATACGAATTATTCTTGATAATTCATGGATAATTCACGGAAATTCATGTCTAAAAGAAAAAGAGGGAACATAAAACGAAGTTCGCCGCCCGTAGGGGCTTAAGACAATTATCACAAACTACCACACAAATTTCCATGAATAATAATGTATTGAAAACCCTGGGGTTGCGGATAGTCATATTTACAAAAACGGCTTATTATCGCCCTCTTACCCGAAACCATCTGCCGAAGTGTCGCCAAGGCGGGTCAATACGCTATCAGTCAATGCAGTAGTGGCGACACTTTGTACGGATTTACATGCGCTTTGGTGCTTTACGGTGAGTAATGAAGTTTGATTTTTGGCCTGGCAAGGGGATGTGAGCGACCTTTATGGCAACGCCGTATAGGAGTTTACGAATCAATATACTCATTTCCTACGACTTACAGCTAGACAAATCATTTTCTACAAAGAGAAAAGTTCGCGTCTCCGCGGTGGCGCCAAAGTGTCACCGCGATGGTACGTACACGTCACCGCGGTGGTGTGATGGTTTCACCGCGGTGACGCTTGATATTACTTATGTAGAATAGGGAAAAAGCCTTTGTAGAATCATGTTGATGCATACTGACACGAGAGCCTCAGCGTGGAGGGGGATAGTGCGTATGGGCGCGGCAGCACTCATGATGTGTCGATTTGTACAGAAGTGTCGCCACTACATTGCTGAGACTCTGAGCATTGGCCCATCGCGGCGACACATCGGCACTACGTTCCCCTAGAGCCTCGAAAACAAACTGAATGGCTTGGGGTTTACTGTTAACAGAAGGAAAAAGTACCCTTCTTCCTTGCATCTTTCCCTTGCATACACTATATTTGCATAACAATAATGACTTACATTAAAAAAACAATAGACATGATGAACGAGAACATTGCACAACAACTGATGGAGATGCTCGACGCATCGCCCGTCAACTTCCTCGCTGCAGGCTACGTCGAAGAGCAGCTCAAGGCAGCGGGCTTCACATACCTCGACATGGGCAAGCCCTTCCCCATGCTCATCCCAGGCAAGGGGTATTATGTGACCAAGAACAACTCGGCCGTGTTTGCCTTCCGCATGGGCACGGCACATCCTGCCGAGGCGGGATTCAAGCTCATCTGCGCCCATAGCGACTCGCCCTGCTTCCGTGTGAAGCCTGCCGCGGAGATGCACACCGAAGGGGGCGTGGTGAAGCTCAACACCGAGGTCTACGGAGGCCCCATCCTGTACACGTGGTTTGACCGCCCCTTGTCGCTCGCCGGCCGCGTGATCCTGCGCAGTGCCAATCCGCTGAAGCCCGAGGTGCGCCGCATCAAGATAGAGCGCCCACTGCTCGTGATACCCCACATCGCCATCCACTTTAACCGACAGGTCAACGAGGGCAATCACCTGAGCAAGCAGGTGGACATGCTGCCCGTCATCGGCATCATCAACGACAAGCTCGAGGCGAACAACCTCCTCCTCAAGGTCGTGGCAGAGGAGCTGGACGTGGCGATGGGCGACATCATCGACTTTGACCTCTCGCTCTATGACACACAGAAGGCCTCGCTCGTGGGCCTCAACGAGGAGTTCATCTCTGCGGGCCGTCTCGACGACCTCGCCATGGTGCACGCCGGCCTCTATGCACTGCTCCACAGCCATGCCACACCGATGACGCAGGTGCTGGCCGTGTTTGACAACGAGGAGACGGGCAGCGGCACCAAGCAGGGAGCAGCCTCACCTGTGCTGCGCAACCTGCTGGAGCGCGTGGTGACCAACGATGGCAGCGCAAGCGACGGCCTGTATCGTGCCCTGGAGCACTCGTTCATGGTGTCGGCCGACATGGCTCACGCCTTGCACCCCAACTACCCCGGCAAGCACGACCCCACCAACCATCCCGTGATGGGTGGCGGCCCTGTGATCAAGATCAATGCCAACCAGAAGTATGTCACCGACGCTGAGAGCGCCGCCATCTTCGCCGAGATATGCCGACTAGCCGAGGTGCCCTGCCAGTACTTCGTGAACCACTCCGACATGGCCGGTGGATCGACACTGGGCAACATCCTCACCTCGCAGCTCCCCATGCGCGGTGTCGACATGGGAGGTCCCATGTGGGGTATGCACTCGGTGCGCGAGACCGCAGCAGTGGCCGACCACGAGTATGCATGTAAGGCGTTCACCACATTCTACAACCTCGACTAAGAGAACAAAACGAGAGCGACGCCAGATGGCATCGCTCTCGCTCAAAAGCGGAAAGACAGGGATTCGAACCCTGGGAACAGTTGCCCGTTCACCGCATTTCGAGTGCGGCCCGATCGACCACTCCGGCATCTTTCCGTCTGCGAAGGTACGACATTTTTCTCAAACATAGCATCGCTGATGCGAGATTTTTTTTAAACGCACATACTGAACAATGAAAATAGCACTTATCCAAATGGATCTCGGCTGGTGTGACCCTGCCGCCAACCTGAGTCGCGCCGAGGATGTCGTGACAAGTAATCCCGGAGCCGACGTGTACGTATTGCCCGAGATGTTTACCACCGGATTCTGCATGGAGCCCGAGCGCATAGCCGAACCCATGGAGGGTCCTGCACTACAGTGGATGCGCCGCATGGCAAGCCAGGCCGACGCTGCCATCGTGGGCAGCGTGGCCACCATTGCCCCCGAGGGAGGATACAAAAACCGCATGTACTTCGTGGAGCCCTGCGGACGGGTGACACACTATGACAAGCGCCACCTCTTCAGCTACTCGGGCGAAGACAAGCACTACGAGGCTGGCGAGAAGAGAGTAATCGTAGAGTTTAGAGGCGTGAGGTTCCTCCTGCAGGTATGCTACGACCTCAGGTTCCCCGTCTTTGCTCGCAACTGCGACGACTACGACGTGGCCATCTACGTAGCCAACTGGCCCGACAAGCGACGCATGGCATGGGATGCCCTACTGCGAGCACGCGCCATAGAGAACCAAGCGGTGGTCATCGGTGTGAACCGCGTGGGCACCGACCCCATGTGTATCTACGATGGAGGCACGACAGCCATCGACTTCTTTGGCTTCGTGGCCGCACGCTGTGACGACCATGCCGAACAGGTCATCACCTACGAGGTGAAGATGGACGAGCTGCGCCACTACCGCGACAAGTTCCCCTCGCTGGCCGACTCGGACCGCTTCGAGATAGTGGGACGCCATTAAGCAGTTCCTTAAATAGACAAAAAGAAGGAGAACTCCAACGGGGTTCTCCTTCTCTCTTATGATTCTGTAGCTGATTACTGATACAGGTAGCGCTTGATGCTCTTCTTGGGAGTCTTCTCAAACTCCTCGCTCTGAATCTGCACAGAGGAGATCTGGCAATAGGCAGCAAGGTTCTTGTTGAGCTCTACGCGATTGACATCCATCTGAGCTGCCACCTCCTGCTCGGTCTTGCCCTCCTTATTGGCGGTGTCGTAGTCGGGGAAGACGAGGGCCACGAGTTTACCATTGCGGTGCACGACGAGCGACTCTGCCACATAGGGAAGACTATTGAGCTGGTCCTCGATCTCCTCGGGATAGATATTCTGACCTGAGGGGCCGAGAAGCATATTCTTGGAGCGGCCCTTGATGAACACGTTGCCCTCGGCATCCATCACGCCAAGGTCGCCCGTGTGGTACCAGCCGTCGGCATCGATGGTCTCGGCTGTGGCCTCCTCATTCTTGTAGTATCCGAGCATCACGTTGGGGCCCTTGACAAGAATCTCACCTGCAATGTTAGCGGGATCAATGGAGTCGATACGCACCTCCATACCATAGGCTGCCTTACCGCATGAACCGGGCACAAACTTCTTCCAATCCTCATAGCAGATGATGGGAGCACACTCGGTGGCGCCGTAGCCCACGGTGTAGGGGAACTTGAGCTGGTGAAGCAGTGTCTCGACCTCCTGATTGAAAGCTGCACCACCGACAATCACCTCGTAGAAGTTGCCTCCGAACGAACTGATCATCGTCTCGCGCACCTTGGCCAAGATGGCTTCGTTCACGATGGGCACCTTGAGCAAGAGACGCATGCTCGGGGTCTCGAGCTTGGGCAACACGTTCTTCTTGATAATCTTCTCGATAATGAGGGGCACGGCCACAATCACCGAGGGCTTGATCTCATTGAGTGCCTGGAAGATAATCTTGGGAGAAGGGATGCGTGTGAGGAAATAGATATGCATACCCACGGTAAGCTCGTAAAGGAACTCGAAGGCCATGCCATACATGTGAGCCATGGGGAGCATGGAGACGATGGTCATGCCAGCCTTAAGATTGAGCACCTGATTGCCAAACTCCATATTATTGGTCACTGCACGATAGGGAATCATCACACCCTTGGAGAAGCCCGTAGAGCCACTGGTGTAGTTGATGATGGCCAAGTCATCCTCGTGATGTTCGTGGTAGTAGCCTATCATGCTCTTCTCAAAACGGTTGGGGAACTTCTTTCCAAAGAGCTCATTGAGATGCTCGCGAGCATAGGTCAAGCGCTCGTCTCGGCTGACGCGAAGGTCATAGTTCTCCAAGCTAATGACACCCAACACATTGGGAATCTCGTCCTCATTGAGGTTTTCCCAGTTGTTCTCGCCGATGAAGGCCAGCTTCGAGTCGGAGTGATTGATAATGTTGTGTACGTTGTCGGCCTTGAACTCATGAAGGATGGGCACAGGCACTGCACCATAGGTAAGAGTAGCAAGGAAGGCTACACCCCAATTGGAAGAGTTGCGGCCACAGAGCGAGATCTTGTCTCCAGGCACTATGCCCACCTCGCGGAACATGATATGAAGTTTCTCTATACGGCGAGCCACATCCTTGTACTGCAGGGTGCAGCCCTTATAGTCGGTCAGCGCATCGCGATCCCAATTCTTCTTGATACTTTCTTCAATGCGTAAAATAATGTCTTTTGCCATAGATGTTTCAATGAGTTATGGTTTACAAGGAACAAAAATACAACGAAAGGTTGGATTTTGCAATAGTTTCACACTTAATTCGAGACTGCCCACAAAAAAGCCACGACACAAAACACTCCGTGAGCCTCATCCCATGTGGGTGGTCAAATAAACGACATACCCGATATAGACGGCCAAAAAGATGGCACCCTCGATACGGTCGAGCTTGCCGCGCTTCACAGTGAAGGCAGCTAGCCAAAGCATCACCACACTTGCAAGCACCATACCCATGTCTACAGCAGAGATGCTCTGTATCTCAAACGGAGAGATGGCAGCACTGGCACCGATGATAAGCAGGATGTTGAAGATGTTGGACCCGATAATATTGCCCAAAGCTAACTGGTTCTTACCCTTCAAGGCTGCTACCACACAGGTTGCCAGCTCGGGCAACGAGGTACCAACAGCCATGAGTGTGATAGAGATGAAGGCCTCGGATACGTTGAAGCTCTCGGCAATGTTCACCGTGTGATCCACAAAGAAGCGACCACCGAAGATAAGACCGGCCAACCCCAACACGATGAGCACCACAGCTTTGCCCATAGGCATGGGCTCCGCCTTCTCGGTAGGCTCCTCTGCCCCACCCTTCGACGAGCGGAACGAATCAATCATGAAAATCGCAAAGAACGACAGCAAGTACGAAGCATCGACACGCGAAATGCCAGGCACATCGCCAAACAGACCGAAGCCATTGTAAAGGAAGACCAACAAAGCTACAGATACGGCAATAGCCATCGGCAGATCCTTGCGTATATTGCTGCGCGTATAAGCAATAGGAGAAATCAATGCAGTCACACCTAAGATGAGCAAGATGTTGCAGATGTTCGATCCCGTAACATTACCCAGAGCCATATCACCATGTCCCCCCACAGCAGAGAGAGCACTGGAGACTAACTCGGGCATGGAGGTGCCGATGCCCACAATCGTCATACCGATGATAAACTCACTCAATCCGTACTTGCGAGCTATGCCCGAAGCTCCCTCAACTAACCAATCAGAGCCTACAAGGATCATCACCAAGCCTGCTACTATCCAAAGAATGTCAAAAAACATGATACTACTTAATATACTTATTATTTATATGTAACACTACTTATACCAACATCATCGTATCTCCTTACCGAAAGGCATCAAGGCCAACAGTGCCAACTTGAAATGCTGCACGCCAAAGGGGATGCCGACGATGGTCACACACAACGTCAAACCCCACGCTGCATGAAAAACGGCCATCTCGATACCTCCAAACACAATCCAAAGGATATTGAGGAAGAGCGACCAAACGCTCATCTGTCCACCACGATCGACCACATCACGACCAAATGGACATAGAGACAACCCTGCCATCTTGAACATCTGCAATCCTATGGGAATACCGATAATAGTGACACAATAGGCCAAACCGAGACAAAGATAGGCCAACGAAAAGAGCAAACCGCCCAATACAATCCAGAGAAGGTTTCCTAAAAATGACATACCACTCCTATATTTATTATATGCTTTTACTACAAATCGGGCACAAAGGTACAACAAAGTAACAAATATTCACCCTTTTTCTTGGAAAAACCAATTAAACCACGTAACTTTGCACCGCTTTTTAAGAGCACAAGGTCGGTTCCGTAGCTCAGCTGGATAGAGCAACTGCCTTCTAAGCAGTAGGTCCCGCGTTCGAGTCGCGGCGGAATCACCCAAATAAGAAGGGGTTGCATCATGATGCAGCCCCTTCTTATTTATGCTATCCAATGGACTTAGCTCAACTTATGTATCACGAGTCCTGAGCGGAGTTTAGGTTCAAACCATGTAGTCTTGGGAGGCATGATATTGCCGGTGTCGGCAATGTCCATGAGCTGCTTCATCGACACGGGATAGAGGGCGAGGGCCATCTTCATCTCTCCGCTATCAACACGGCGCTTGAGCTCGCCGAGGCCACGGATGCCTCCAACGAAGTCGATGCGCTTGTCCTTGCGCAGGTCGCCCAAGCCGAGGATATCGTGAAGGATGAGGTTGGACGAGATGGTGACATCGAGCACACCGATGGGGTCAGCATCGTCATAGGTGCCCTCCTTAGCGGTGAGGCTATACCACTGGCCGTCGACGTAGAGGGAGAAGTTGTGCAGAGCACAAGGTTTGTAGATCTCTTCACCCTTGGGTTCGACGATAAAGCTCTCTTCGAGCTTACTGAGCAGCTGCTCGGGGGTGAGGCCATTGAGGTCTTTCACCACGCGGTTGTAGTCGATGATGGTGAGCTGGCCTGCAGGGAAGCATACGGCCATGAAGTAGTTGTACTCCTCGTCGCCACGATGGTCGGGGTTCTGACGTGCCTTCTCGGCTCCTACGAGGGCTGCAGCTGCTGAGCGATGATGGCCGTCGGCAATGTAGAGGGCGGGCATCTGGGCAAAGGCGGCGGTGATGGCGGCCATGTCGGCCTCATCATCAATGACCCATAGCTGGTGACGGAAGCCGTCGCCCTGGGCTACATAGTCATACTCGGGGGCCTCGGCAGTGTAGCGGGCTACGAGGGCATCGAGCTGCTCGTTGTCGGGGTAAGCGAAGAAGACGGGCTCGATGTTAGCATTGTTGACACGCACGTGCTTCATGCGGTCTTCCTCCTTGTCGGCACGGGTGAGCTCGTGCTTCTTAATGACGCCATTAAGATAGTCGTCGACATAGGCACACACGACAAGACCATACTGGGTCTTGCCGTTCATGGTCTGGGCATATACGTAGTACTGCTCCTTCTCGTCCTGCACGAGCCAGCCCTGCTCCTGGAAGCGGGCAAAGTTCTCGGCTGCCTTGTCATAGACACGGGGGTCGTGCTCATCGGTGCCCACGGGAAAGTCTATCTCGGGCTTGATGATATGATAGAGTGACATCTCATTACCTTCGGCTTCGGCACGTGCCTCGTCCGAGTTGAGCACGTCGTAGGGACGGCTCTGCACCTTCTCCACCAATGCTTTGGGTGGGCGGATGCCTTTGAATGGTTTGATAACTGCCATAAAAAAAGAATGGACCCTCCCCCGACCCCTCCCTCTATGGAGGGGAGTAGGGCTCCGCGATGTCTGTTAGAATTCAGCGTTGTCTGCAAAGCCTCCCCATAGAGGGGGAGGTTGGAGGGGGTCTTTTGTTATTACTTATTTACTCTAAATTTCTCGCATCCATCCTTCAAGAAGCCTACAATCTGGCGAGCTGCAGCGATACCGGCATTGATGTTGGCCTCGGCGGTCTGCGCACCCATCTTCTTGGGGGTGGTAAAGTAGCGTCCGGCAAACTTCTCCATCAGTTCGGCATGGTCGTCGGGCATGATGTCGGTCACATACTTCAAGTCGGCACGGTCTTCCATCACCTTGACCAACTCGATCTCGTTGATCACCTCCTTGCGAGCAGTGTTGACAATCAAGCCATTCTTGGGCATGCGGTTCAGCAAATTGTAGTTAATGGACATGCGTGTGCCTGGAGTGGCAGGTATATGAATAGAAACCACATTACATGTCTCGTAGAGCTCCTCTGCCGATGCTACGGGGATAACGCCATCGGCTTCGATGGCCTCTTTCGGACAATAGGCATCGTATGCATAGATTTCCATGCCGAAGCCCTTGGCGATACGTGCCACGTTGCGGCCCACATTACCATAGGCGTGGATACCTAGTTTCTTACCCTTGAGTTCGAAGCCCGAAGTGCCGTTATACATGTTGCGGACAGCCATCACCATCATGCCAAATGCCAATTCGGCTACACCATTGGAGTTCTGGCCCGGAGTGTTCATCACGCAGATGTTACGCTCGGTAGCCGCTTCGAGATCTACATTGTCATAACCAGCACCTGCACGAACGATAATCTTCAGGTTCGGAGCTGCATCCATAATCTCAGGAGTGACCTTATCGCTACGGATAATCAATGCTTCTACGTCTGACATAGTTCTCTTTACGCGCTCCATATCTGTGCCATACTTTTCGCACAACTTGAGCTCGTAACCTGCTTCGGTCATCACCTCCTGAATGCCGTCGACTGCTACCTGAGCAAACGGTTTATCTGTCAATAATAATACTTTCATGTCGTTTAATTCTAAAAGATGAATTATGAATTCTGAATTGAAAGCCGGCTTAGTGCAGGCTTTCAAACTCCTTCATACAATCTACCAATGCCTGCACGCTCTCGAGGGGCATCGCATTGTAGCAAGATGCACGGAAACCACCTACCGAGCGGTGGCCCTTGATACCCACCATGCCTCTTTCGGTAGCAAACTTCATGAACTCGGCCTCGAGGTCCTTGTATTCATCATTCATCACGAAGCAGATGTTCATGTAAGAACGGTCTTCGGGATCGGCAATCGTGGCACGGAACATCTTGTTACGGTCGATCTCACCATAGAGCAGGTCGGCACGCTCCTTGGCACGGCGCTGCATCTCCTCTACTCCACCGTTGGCCTTGATCCAGCGCAAAGTGAGCATAGCCGAGTAGATGGGTAGCACGGGAGGTGTATTAAACATAGAACCACCCTCGATGTGAGTCTGATAGTTGAGCATGGTGGGGATATAGCGAGAAACCTTGTTCAACGCCTCATCCTTCACAATCACAAACGTGGCACCTGCAGGAGCCAAGTTTTTCTGAGCACCACCATAGATACAGATATACTTAGACACATCAACCGGACGAGAGAAGATGTCTGAAGACATGTCGGCAATCATAGGAACCGGTGATTCCAAATCACCATGAATCTCAGTACCATAAATGGTATTATTGCTGGTGACATGGAAATAGTCGGCATCTTCAGGAATGGTGTATCCCTTCGGAATATAGTTGAAAGTAGTATCAGCCGAAGAGGCCACCTCGACAGCCTCGCCGAAAGCCTTAGCTTCCTTGAGGGCCTTCTTTGCCCATACACCCGTGTTCAGATAAGCAGCCTTCTTCTCGAGGAAGTTATAGGGTATCATGCAGAACTGCATGCTGGCACCACCTCCAAGGAAGAGCACCGAATAGCCCTCAGGGATATTAAGAATCTCCTTAAAAAGAGCTACTGCCTCGTCGAGCACAGCTTGAAAATCTTTAGAGCGATGGCTGATCTCTAGAATAGAAAGACCTGAGCCATTAAAATCCAGGATAGCTTGAGCAGTCTGCTCAACCACCTCACGCGGCAGGATAGATGGTCCTGCACAGAAATTGTGCTTCTTCATACCTATTATTTTTTATAGGTTAATAAATCTAGAAAAATCTATAGGCAAATATAGATAGTTTAGATTATTCCACAAAATCTTTAGGTGAGAATTTAAGTGCAAAACACACTTTTAAGGAAATTCGTGCCCAATAAGCCACGCTAAACGACCTTTTATAGACTTTATGACTCGGCTCAAGGCATCAACAATACAAAACAACGAGTACTAGGGCCACTCAGACAAGACGTAACGGGACTCGACCCTCTCCTCAACCGCATCAGGCAATGCTGAGAAGAAATCGAGCCGAGTGATACGCTCTACCTCATCGACCGAATTGACATACTTGTCGCGTTTGTAATTGCCCGATTCATTCTTATAGATAAACCCCACTGCTCGCGGACGACCGCTCTCCACACCTGTCAACACCACCTTGAAAAATGCATCGGGGACACGTATCTGATGCTGTTTCCCAATGTATCCATATTTGGGCACATCATACAAGATGGGGCCGCAAACGATGTAGACTGGCTCTACCGAAGCCCAACGACGGCAAGCCTCCTCGAGTTCCTTCCAATCTCCGCGGTTGAGGTTATGATTCTGAGGGCAAATATTGGTCATATAAAAACTCTCGTCCATCGCACGCCAATGCCACCGATTGTCGCCGGCAGGGCACATGTGCCCCCTATCCCATCCCGAACCTTTGTACTCTTCGGTCGTAATTGCACGACGAACAGAGATATCGGGATCAGGCACAAAACGATCGCTGCGACTCTCACGTTCAATGAGACGCTCGGGATTAAGCTCCCACGCCACCCAATTAGGAATATTGGTCTCTGGATTAAAGGATACGGTGTAACCCAAACGCTCAAGATACATCTCAGAAATTTCATAACGGGCCACAGGAATTTCGACACCCGTAACCTTCACCTTACGACTACTACCACAGGCCGTGAGCAGCAATAAAACTAGGGGGAATAGCAGCTTTTTCATATTCATAGTGCAAAGATAATGCAAGCAAATGAATAAACATCAAAAAAAGTTGTAAACCGAACAAAAAAAACAGCTCTAATATGAAAAAGGAAAAATAGTTTTTTCGTACCTTTGCAAACAGAAAAGTTTACGCCAGTAGACAAAGAAACTATCCTTAATTATTATATTGTTTTATGAAACAAGACATGATTGTTATTTTGGACCTCGGCAGTCACGAAAACACCGTGCTTGCTAGAGCCATCCGTGCATTGGGTGTGTATAGTGAAATCTATCCGCACGACATCACAGCAGCAGAGTTAAAGGCACTGCCTAACGTGAAAGGTATCATCATCAACGGTGGTCCCAACCACGTGATTGACGGTGTAGAGATCGACGTTCTCCCCGAGATCTATGAGGCAGGCTTCCCCGTAATGGCCGCAGGCCACGACAAGGCATTGTGTGAGGTTAAACTAGCACAATTCACCGACGACGAAGAGGCTATCAAAGCTGCAGTAAAAGGATTTGTATTCGACACTTGTAAGGCTGAGGCCAACTGGAATATGAAAAATTTCGTTGCCGACCAAATCGAGCTCGTACGCCGTCAGGTCGGTGACAAGAAGGTGTTGCTCGCACTTTCGGGCGGTGTAGACAGCTCAGTAGTGGCAGCACTCCTGCTCAAGGCTATCGGCCAAAACCTTGTGTGCGTACATGTGAACCATGGCCTCATGCGCAAAGGCGAATCCGAGGATGTTGTAGAGATGTTTAAGAACCAGCTCAACGCAAACCTCATCTACGTAGACGCCACCGAGCGCTTCCTCACTAAGCTCGAGAACGTAGCAGACCCCGAAGAAAAACGCAAGATTATCGGAGGTGAGTTCATCCGCGTATTCGAAGAAGAGGCACGCAAGCTTGAGGGTATCAGCTACCTCGGCCAAGGCACCATCTACCCAGACATCGTGGAGAGCGGCACCAAGACCGCAAAGATGGTAAAGAGTCACCACAACGTTGGTGGTCTGCCCGAAGACTTGCAATTTGAACTCGTAGAGCCCTTGAAGCAGCTCTTCAAGGACGAGGTTCGCGCTTGCGGCCTTGAGCTCGGCTTGCCCTACAACATGGTATATCGCCAGCCATTCCCTGGTCCCGGCCTCGGTGTACGCTGCCTTGGAGCCATCACTCGCGACCGTCTGGAAGCAGTACGCGAATCTGACGCTATTCTCCGCGAAGAATTCGCCAAGGCAGGACTCGACAAGAAGGTTTGGCAGTACTTTACTATTGTACCCGACTTCAAATCTGTAGGTGTGCGTGACAACGCTCGCTCATACGACTGGCCTGTAATCATCAGAGCCGTCAACACCATCGATGCAATGACCGCCACAATAGAGCAGGTCGACTGGGCCATCCTCATGAAGATTACAGACCGTATTCTCCGAGAGGTGAAGACCGTAAACCGCGTATGCTACGACATGTCGCCGAAGCCTAGCGCAACCATCGAATGGGAATAATATAAGCTCAAAACAAACAGAGCTCGCTTCACTGTCATTCTGAGCGTAACGAAGAAGCAAATGCGCCGCGCAGCGTAAGTTGAATCTTTGTTTTGCTCAGAATGACACATTTTCATAAATAAAAACACTCAATATATGACCATAGCAGTAGATTTCGACGGCACCATCGTACAGCACCGTTACCCCGAAATAGGACGAGAGATTCCTTTTGCCATAGACACACTCAAAATGCTCTCACAAGAGGGACACAGACTAATCCTCTGGAGCGTGCGTGAAGGTCGTCTGCTGAACGAAGCAGTAGAATGGTGTCGAGAGCGCGGACTAGAATTTTACGCAGTAAACAAAGACTATCCAGAAGAAGAGCGCAGCCATGACCACTACTCACGCAAACTCAAAGTAGAGCTCTTCATAGACGACCGCAACATCGGTGGCCTTCCCGACTGGGGCGTCATATATCGCATGATTAAAGAGAAAAAGAGCTACAGAGACATCCTTATCGAAGAACTCAATGCCGATAATGCCATACAACAGCCCAAACGCAAGTGGTGGCAGCGAGGCTGAGAGCAACGACAAAAAAAAGAAGGGCACACACCAAGCACTAACCCACGATAAAAGAATGGCTACACAAAAGAACACAAAGAAAAATACCCCACAAAAAGAGAAAAGGGACATTAAGTGGATTGAAAATATACGCACGTTCGTAAAGAACGAAACAACACAGTTCATCTCCGGATTGTTTTGCGTGATGATAGGAGCTTATATGATATTGGCATTAAGCTCGTTCATCCTCAATGGAGGCGTTGACCAAAGTGCTATAGAACAAACAGGTATAGCAGAGCAGGTGAGCAATGCCGAACAGATTGTTACTACCCAAAAGCACTCTGACGAAATAAAAAACTCCACAGGACGTAGTGGAGCACAAATAGCGCACTCATTAGTAAACAACCACTTCGGCTTGTCTTCATATAGCATTGCAGCCTTTCTTATCGTATTGGGACTGACACTCATGCGTGTCCGTAAATTTGACCTTAAATATTGGGGGGTATGCTGTGGCACCGCATTAATATGGTTCTCCCTACTATTGAGTGTTACTGTCGATCGATGGTTCGACTCATCAGCCATTTATTGGGGAGGCTATCACGGATACAATCTGGCTGCTTGGATGGAAAGACAGTTCGGATTGACAGGTATCATCATCTTCTTGATGATAACTGCTATACTTTTTAGTCTTTACATAAGCAATAACACCATTGAATTCATACGTAGCCTATTCCACATCAAATTGCCTGGAAAGAAGGAAGAGGAAACCACGACTCCCTTATCTACGCCAGAGGAACAGCCAAATGAAGCCCCAGAGACAGAAATCAACTTTACCATAGAGGAAGAAAACGTTGAAACAATATGGTCAACAGAAGAAGCTACTGCTGAAAACGAAGAAGAGGAGCACGAGGAGGAGCATGAGATAGAAATCATTGCCCCTACCATAGAACCATCAATGCCTACCGAAGCCATGGAGCACCCCTCGGATGAAACGACCGAAGACACGGAATTCACGATCGAAGTCAACGAGGAAGAGGAGGCTAAGAAGATTGTAGAACCATACAATCCTCGCCTGGATCTGTCACGCTACAAATTTCCCACAATCGATCTACTCAACAAGAGCAACGACGAGGCATTGACCATAGACCGAGAAGAACAAAATGCCAACAAAGATAGCATCATACGAGCTTTGCGTAGTTTTGGTATTGAAATCAGCTCTATCAAAGCTACCGTAGGCCCCACAATTACTCTTTATGAGATTACACCCGCTCCAGGAGTACGTATTTCAAAAATCAAAAACCTAGAAGATGACATTGCAATGAACCTCTCTGCATTGAGCACACGTATCATCGCTCCAATGCCAGGAAAGGGTACTATCGGTATAGAAATCCCCAACGCCAATCCACAGATAGTATCAATGCACTCGGTCATCAGTAGTCGCAAGTTCCAAGAGTGCACCTACGAGTTACCTGTAGCCCTAGGCAGAACCATCACGAACGAGATATTCATGTTCGACCTCTGCAAGATGCCCCATCTGCTCGTCGCAGGAGCCACTGGTCAGGGTAAGTCGGTCGGCTTAAATGCTATCGTCACCTCCTTATTATATAAGAAGCATCCCGCAGAGCTGAAGTTTGTGATCGTTGACCCGAAAAAGGTGGAGTTCTCGGTATATGCCCCCATTGAGAAGCATTTTCTCGCTAAGCTCCCTGACGGCGAAGATGCCATCATCACTGATGTAACAAAGGTGGTACAGACCCTCAAGTCTATCTGCGTAGAAATGGACACTCGCTACGACTTGCTCAAAATGGCCGGTGTGCGTAATGTACGCGAGTACAACGAAAAGTTCATCAATCGCCAGCTAAATCCCGAAAAAGGACACAAATACATGCCCTACATCGTTGTCATCATTGACGAGTTTGGAGACCTCATCATGACTGCCGGCAAAGAAGTCGAGATGCCGATAGCCCGTATCGCCCAGCTGGCACGAGCGGTAGGAATACACGCGATTATTGCCACGCAGCGTCCTACGACAAATATCATTACAGGAAACATCAAGAATAACTTTCCCGCACGTATCGCCTTCAGAGTAACGGCTATGATAGACTCTCGCACCATCCTCGACCGACCTGGCGCCAATCAGCTCATAGGCCGAGGAGACTTGTTATTCTTGCAAGGCATAGACCCCGTGCGTGTGCAGTGCGCCTTCGTTGATACCCCAGAGGTAGACAGTATCTGCCATCACATCAGTAAGCAGCAGGGCTACCCCACCGCTTTCTACCTGCCCGAATACATAGACGAGAACAGCGGAGATAGCAATAATCTGGACGATGTTGACCTAAAACGTCTTGATTCTTTGTTTGAAGAAGCAGCAAGACTAGTAGTAAATCATCAGTCAGGATCGACCTCGCTCATCCAGCGCAAATTTGAGATTGGCTATAACCGAGCAGGACGCATTATGGACCAGCTAGAAAAGGCAGGCATCGTAGGGCCGGTCAATGGCAGCAAGCCACGTCAAGTAATGTGTGCCGATGAAATAGAACTAGACATGCGCCTCAGCGGCCTTAATGGGTAGCTCGCCCCACCTAGCATCAGCAAAACTCATCTATGCAAATTGTTTTTGAGAGGACACAACATCCTACAGCCAAAAAGTAATTTGTAGTAAAAAGAAAAGACTCGCCCTATGATGGAGCGAGTCTTTTTCTTCTATATGAATTAATCTTAGAAAGAATAGCCTAAACGCAAAACAAGCATTGAAGGATTTACCTTGCCTGATTCAAACTCACCTGCTAACTTATCGGCCCAATCACCAAAAGCGTCCCCTTCTTCACCAAACAATTTACCTTCGATATCCGCAGCACCAAAAGCATAGTAATGTACACCAAGAGAAACCTTACCGCCCAAAGTAATACCGGCGCCAGCCTGCCATGCCACAGCTGCAGCAGTACGATACAATTCATCTGTATCAATATCACGCTCTATGACATCATCCCATTCATCAAATGCACCCTCCAATGAGAGAGCATTATGGAAGTTTACACCCACACCAGCCTCAGCCCACAAAGCTAACACTTTAAGGTTAATCACCTGCCAGTTTAAACCAACCATCACAGGAGCATTGAAACACAAAGGAAGCATTACGTTTTGATCAAGGCCGGCTTTAGAAAGGAGTTCGTCATAATCACCGCGTACATCACTATAGAACACATCTGCCGACGCAAACAGGCCCCAATTACCCAGCAGACCAAGTTGATACTTTAGGCCTGCATTCCATCCTGTAGCAGCATCGCCAAAAGTTGTTGCAGCATTGTCCAATGTGATATCAGACATAACCCCACCTTTATCAAAAAAGTCAACAGGGAAACTACCTCCCACTCGGAGTGAAAGGCCATTCTGAGCATTTTGAGCATTTAACATTGAAGAAATGCCCAAAACAAATACAGACAAAACAAGTCTTTTAAAAATCTTCATAACATCAAATTTTAATATACAATTATTAATGTGTGCAAAGATACACCTTTTATTTATAATTCGTTAACATTATGAAGATTTTTAAAGAAAAGAGAGGTTTTCAAGACACACCAACAACTCACACTCGAGTAGAAAGACAATAAACAAAACAAGTAGCATTCTTCACATCAACGCAAATAAAAAAAGGCGAGCAACTTTCGCTGCTCGCCTCATTAGCGGAAAGGGAGGATTTCTGGACCAATTTTTGCAGTATTCTTACCCCTTATATATGTGCTTCATACTGCCAATAATACGCATCCACGATGAGAAATTGGGGTAAATTATCTACATTTCACCTTCTCATTCTTCTCATACCATTCTATCGGTCCCACATCGGTGCAACTTTTTTAGGGCAAAAATGCACCAAAATCGCCCATATTTACACCATCATATATTACTGATTATCAATAGTATAATTATTACCCAACTAATACTCGCTCTACTAACTTGAACGCTTCTTCTCAATTTCTCATTTTTGAGATGCTATCAGGGAGGATAACAAACAAAAAAAATTAGATTTCGCCGACAGATTATATCAAATCTTCGCTATATCTATCCCACTTTTTTTGTTATTTTTGCACTATGATACTCTATCACGGAACAACCAAGAAATTTGACCACTTTGACCTTACCCATCTCGGAGAGGGCGAGGGAAAATCAAAGTTCGGCGTAGGACACTATGCCAGCAGTGTTTTTGAAACAGCAGCACTTTATGCAGGCAAATGCAAAGGTGAAACAAAGTATGTATATACCCTTGAAGTCCCAGAACTAACGGATTTCAACCATATTGTATCTGCCAAACCTCCTCATCAAGTCATCATTGAAAAGGTAGAAGAGCAATTAGGTCAGATACCTGATGAAGCAAAAAGTTCAGGGAAGTTATTCAGGAAATATATAGGAAATCTCCTTCTTGGGAATAAAGGAACCGTCAAGAAGATGATAGGTTCATTGAGCGTAGAGGGTGAGATTAAAGTGTCAAGGTTCTTATACGAGATAGGAGTTCTTTATCTTATTTGGGCACATTCACAAGCAACACCTGACAACGGTAAAATCAATGTTGCTATATTGGATGATAGTATTATTGCTATCAAGAAGATAGAAGAAGTAGAACTTGATGAGAAAGGGAAATTGAAGAAAAAGAGTTCAACCCGCATTGCAGAATTCATAAAGAAATATTACCCCGAATATTGGGGAGACCAAGTTTATCCAATTGAACAATCTGTGTTCTTCCAAAGCAAGACAGATAATCATTGGATATTGTCTAATATATCATCTTACCCATTAGAGGTAGAGGGTGTCCCATTTAAGAGTTCAGAACATCTATTCCAAACATTGAAGTTTGCTACACCAGAGTCTGTTTTGGCTGTCTATAACAACTATATAACTCCCAAGATGACCGCAAAGCACTACCAAAAACTTGATGGTCATAGAAGAGAAGACTGGGGACAAATTCTTGTGGATGTAATGAAGTTTTGCTTGCAGCAGAAGTATGAACAATGCCCTGAATTTAGAGAGGAACTTGAAAGAACCAAAGGGTATCATATAGTTGAATTGCAAGACGCAAAAAACGATAAAGAATCAACAAGAGCAAACGCTTGGGGTGTAAAATCGAAAGGGAAGAATTATGTTGGACCCAACCTTATGGGCAAGTTGCTGATGGAACTGCGAGATGGCGTAATGGAGTATAAGTTGCCAGAGGATTGGAACAAAGCGTTGGTAACAATAGGTGGAAACGAATGATAAAACCCTGTAAGTAGTTGATAAACAATACTTGCAGGGTTTTCTTATTGCGAATAATATTATTCAGATTACACCGATTTTTTTTCAAAGAATACCTTCAACTTCTCCCTATCAGTCATATAGCCAGCATACACAAATAAGTTTTGTCCATTTTGAGTATATAATAAATGGAATAAACCAAACTTGAATAAATTCTCCAAATATTTTGCGAATTAAAAAAACAAATCGTACCTTTGCATTAACAGATTTGTTAAACTATTTTGTTAAACCGCAAAATTAATATCAAAAAATGAATGAGCAAACAGTGCAAAGCAAAGAGCAACAGATACTTGAAGCGGCTGAAAAGGAGTTCTTGGAAAAGGGGTATAATGGTGCAAGAACCACATCGATAGCCAAGGCGGCAGATGTAACACACGCAATGTTGCATTATTATTTCCGTACCAAAGAGCAACTATTTGAGCGTTTCATCGACAAAAAGATGTCGGAGATAGTTCCTTTGATACACCATCTTTTCGGTAATGGCGACCTTCCTTTGGTTAAGCGTATCGAAGAGGCAATATCTGTCCATTTTGATTTTGTTGCAGTCAATCCTGATCTACCTCGATTCTTGATAAATGAGGTGTTGCCCTATAAAAATAGATGCGACCTCTTAAAGACAAAGATTGCAAGTTACTTCCACCTCTTCAACTCTTTGCAACGAGAGGTTGACGAGGCGGCTGCAAGAGGGGAGGTTGAGTCATTCAATGTGTTACTGTTGTTTCAGTCCATATTATCGCTTAACATATTCTCTTCGTTAATGGCAAATATGATAGAGAACTTATTAAGTGATAACAGGCAATCAATAGAGATGCTACTCGCTCAACGCAAGACTGAAAATATAGAACTTATTATGCGAAGAATCAAAAAAGAATAGTATGAAACGGTTTGTTTTATTATCGTTAATGATGCTAACGGTACTCACCTCTCAGGCGCAAACGCTTGACGAGTGTTGCAAATTGGCACGAGAAAACTATCCCGAAATTAGGCAATACGACTTAATAGCGGAGACGGAGCAGTATAACATATCGAATGCTGCTCGTGCGTGGATTCCACAGGTGGTATTCTCTGGGCAAGCCACCTATCAATCGGCGACACCTACCTATCCCGAGGCTTTCAATCAGATAATTGCAGCCAGTGGATTGGATATGTCGGGTGTTCGCAAAGACCAGTACAAAGTGGCTATCGATGTTTCGCAGAATATTTGGGACGGCGGTCAGTCAAAGGCTAATCGTGCAATTGCCGAGGCGGAGGCGGCCGAACAGCGTAGCCGAGTGGATGCTTCACTCTACGACCTGCAATCTCGTATTCAAAATCTCTACTTCGGCATTCTCTTGCTTGACGAGCGTGTTGAACAGACTGAGACACTCATTGAAGTTTTAGATGCGAACCTAAATCGTATGCATACCTATTATAAAAATGGTGTAGCGATGCAATCTGATGTCGATGCTATTGAGGCTGAGTTACTCACTGCTCGTCAGACACTCGGTCAGGTGGAGGCATCACGGGCAAGTTTTCGCCGAATGTTGGAGGTGTTTATCGGACGGCCTCTCACAGATGAAACACTCACACGCCCAGCAATGGTAGAGGTTGCGAGTCGCACATCTTTACGCCCCGAACTTGCA